>NZ_JXQM01000031.1 GCF_000832065.1 Nitrosospira sp. NpAV
CGACTACCTGCGCAACTGGTCCCTGCGGCTCGATCTGCACATTATCCTCAAAACCATCATGGTGGTCTTCAGAGATCGGGACGTGTACTGAGCTCAGCCAAAGCGAGTCTCCCGGCCCTGGTCTTATCCCTAGCCGATCACGTTCTTCCGCATGGAGACCGGAACTTTCGGAATCTCCCGCCCGCAGTTGTTCCTTGCTTTTTCAAGACTCTTATCTATAGTAAGTAGCAGACGCTGATTCGGAGTTGCCGAATTACCGTGACAATGAGTCAGCAACTTGGCGGATCATCTTTACGAGGAGAACCGATCATGGAAGGATTTACACAAGCCAACCTGTTTGAGCTCAGCCGGGGCGCCATTCACGTCACCTACTCAACCACGAGCATTCTGGGAGGCCCGATTTTGAATTATCACGATAATCAGATCAGCCGCTCTTTCCGGGGCGAAGAAATTCGCATCCTGGATACCGAGGCGGGTCAATTGATTACGGTGACACTGGAAGCCATTCCAGATCTGAGAACCGTCACTTTTTCCCTGATTCTGTCTACCGTTACGGTAATGCCCCAGTCCACGGGAACGCGCATCAGCGTCCCCGGAATCACGACCACAGCACCCACGACGATTGCGGGACCGCCCCCTGGTCCACAGCAACTTTATTCCATTGTCAGGCTGAGAGGGACGGCCCAGTTTATCGTGTCTTAAGGGATCTCTGAATGAATCCTTCGTGGAACGCGTTACGGCAAAATCGGGATGATCACGAGGATGCGACGCAGGTTATCGTCTGACTCATGACATCATGGGATACAGCACGGTGAGCACCCGATCTTACCGCTCTATTTTCCAGCTGAGAAAGGAAGCGGCGCGCGCCCGCGGGTTCCGTTAAGTAATTAGAATTTCATGAGGAGGTGATCCAATGCCAACCAAAAACCCCGTGACGCGGCCGACTGCAAAGTCGATAGCTTCATATGTGAAGAAGCATGCCCCTAAGGTGGAAGAAACCCAGGGGCATCATCATGCGGCATCCGAGACCATCCGCGAGGCGGATTACGAAGGCCACCATATCGTCGTTCGCACGACCTATCGGATAGAAGTCGATGGCACGCCGGTCACTGGACATATGGGGGTCACCGACGATGGAAACGTTCATTATCACCCGATACCGAATATGAGTTTCGCTTCCGCACTCGACATGGTCAAGCAACTGATCGATGTCTTTCCTGACGATTTTACTGCTGCCAAGAACAAGCCTGTTGCACATGGCGGTCATACGGCCAAAACCAAGCTTCGTACCAAATCGGCATCGTCGTCGGCCCCCACCAAAAAAACCGGCAAGAAAACCCATGCTGGTCATAATCATAAGCCTGGATAATCCATTAGGACGCGAGATGATGGCGAGCAGATTGCGAGGCGGTTTTACGAGCTGGGAAAAGCCTATAGCTTGGTCTATAAACGCCGGACAAGCGGAAAAGGCCGCAAGTCAGCCGCCACCGCCAGCACTCAGGTAGGCCGGAGAACCGCCTAATGAGCTGCCTAATGGATCATCTGTAATAAGTAGACACAGGAGAATGTCATGGCCATACGAGAAAACATCCTGACCAGCGCGACCGCGCGCGACAAGTATATTCAGGGCGTAAAATTATTGAAGAATGAATTCCCTGGACCCACGACTTCAGACCTGGGCATCAGTGGCCCCTCCCAGCCAGTCAGCACTTATGATCTGTTTGTGGTTTGGCATCATGTGGCGATGACAACATTTACTCCGCCCACGCAGGGCGACCGGAACGCCGCCCACCGCGGTCCGGTATTTCTTCCATGGCACCGCTTTATGCTGCTGCAACTGGAAATGAATCTCCAGCGCGTGCTCGGCAATGATTTGACCTTTGGATTGCCGTACTGGGACTGGGCGCAAGATGGTCAATTATCACCCGCTCGTCAACAAAGCGCGCAGATCTGGGCCGGCAACTGCATGGGGGGCACCGGGGCACCGGTAACCACCGGTCCGTTCGCGTTCGATCCCGCCAATCCAGATTCCTGGCGCATTCGTATTGCCGTAAGCGGTGCGACCGGGCAGCTGGTTCAGGTAAACCGGGGTCTGCGCCGGCAATTGGGTACCCAAACGGCCCGCTTGCCGAGGAAAGCCCACACGGCTACTGCAGTCAGTCAGCCTGTTTATGACGCGGCTCCCTGGAGTACCGCTTCTCCCGGCTTTCGCAATCTCGTCGAAGGCTGGCAAAGCCAGCCGCAGATTCCGCCTCCGAGCCTGCATAACCGTGTCCATGTGTTCGTTGGGGGAGACATGTCGCCTTCCACCTCTCCCAATGATCCTGTGTTTTATCTTAATCACTGCAATGTAGATCGCATTTGGGAGCGCTGGATGCAGCCCCCGCCGGGCGGCCACGGCCGTGTTTATGTGCCGGTGCAATCCGCGCCCGCCAGCCTGCGGGGCCACCGGCTCGACGACACCTTGAATTCCCTGTTGTCCGGCACGGCTACTCCGGCGGAAATGCTGGATATCAGTGAATTCTATACCTATGACTCATTGAACGTGTGAAGCCGGATAAAGAAGCGGCAAGCATCTAGGTCGCTTTACGAAAAGTCAGATTGATCCGATAACCGCCCGTTAAATGATGATTTCCTTCCTTGAGCGGCAGGACCCCGTGATAGCGCAGCCTTGCGGGTCCACCCCATACCATGACGTCGCCATGCATCAATGGCACGCGTACCGATTTGTCTTCCCGTCGCAAACCACCCCATAAAAAAACCGCCGGAAGCCCCAGTGAAACGGAGACAATAGGCGCATCCAAGCCGCGCTCGTCCTTATCCTGATGCAGCGACAACCGGGCTCCCGGCTCATAGCGATTGATGAGGCACGCGTCGGGTTCGAAACCCTCGAATTCCCCGCTTGCCGCGGCGTCTCGCGCCAGTTTCAGGAACACATCCGGCATGCGTGGCCAGGGCTTGCCGCTTTCCGGGTCTATCGCATCGTAGCGGTAACCGTTGCGATCCGACACCCATCCGTAGGCACCACAGTTGAGCATCGCAACCGACATGCGGAAACCGCCCGGCGTGATCAGATGGCGAAATGGCGCTTCGCTGGTGACGCCAAGCAGCGCCGCGAAGACAGCTGCTTCATCCTGCACCGCGAAACCATGCAGCACCACCGCACCCGGGCATAATTGCTCGCGCCATGCCTGCTGTTGCTCTCGTTCTTCGAATTCGAACAGATCCGGTGTCATGCGTTCATCCTTTTCAAGCTGCATCGTGAAAAATGAGACCTGCCGTATGACGATGGCCCGAGCGCAGGCGGCTCACGCCATGCCGCAGGTTGACCCGGAATATGCCACGTGCACCCTGCACCGGACGGTGATGGACGGCAAACGCTACCGCATCACCCTGTGTGAGCGGAACAACTTCGGCGCGCGACTGCATGCGCGGCCGCTGCTCGGTCACCACAAACTCGCCACCCGTAAAATCCCGGCCCGGCTCGGACAGTAAAATGGTGATCTGAATCGGAAAAATGTGTTCGCCGTATAAATCCTGATGCAGGCAATTATAGTCCCCCGCTCCATATTGCAATAGTAATGGCGTGGGACGAAGCTGGCCCGCAGCATGACATCGCTTGATGAAATCGATATGCTTCGCCGGATAGCGCACGTCAATTCCCATCGCTTCGTTCCAGCGGTTGGCAATCGGCACCAGCCGCGGATATATCAGCGTCCGCAGTTCGGCAACGATGCCGGGTAGTGGATAGCGGAAATACTTGTACTCGCCGCGGCCAAAGCCATGGCGCTCCATCACGACCCGGCTGCGGAAAATGTCATCCATCGCATACAGCCCGGCCAGCGTGCCGCATTCTTCGGCGGTGATGAGATTTTCGATCACCGCGCATCCGTGCGCATCCAGATCGTCCGATATCCGCTTCCAGTCGAGGACTTTTACCCGGCGGGAAAAATCCCTGGCTGGAATCATCGCAACCGCCTCGTTGATGAGCGTATTCATGCCTGTGCCACCCCTTCCGCCTCCTTTTCCAGCAGCGCACGCTTGCGTTCCACACCCCAGCGATAGCCGGATAGGGCGCCATCGTGCCGTACTACGCGATGGCACGGAATGGCAACCGCCAATGCATTCGTGGCACACGCCTGCGCCACCGCACGCATCGCCTTGGGTGAGCCGATACGCTTGGCAATATCGGTATAGCTCGCGGTTTCACCCACCGGGATTTCGCGCAGCACCTGCCATACACGTTGCTGAAACGTGGTGCCGCGAATATCCAGCGGCAGGTCCAGACCGATGTCCGGCGCTTCGATAAAACCCACTACGTTGGCAACCAGCTGTTCGAAATCACCGTCACCGCCAATCAGGTTGGCGTGGGGAAAGCTGTCCTGCAGGTCCCGTGCCAACTTGCCGGGGTCATCGCCCAGAAAAATGGCGCAGATGCCCCGCTCGCTTTGCGCCACGAGTATCGATCCGAGCGAACATTCACCGATGGCAAAACGGATTTCCGCGTCGGCACCGCCGGCGCGGTAGCGGCTGGGCGTCATGCCCAGAATCTTGTTCGATTTCTCATAGAAGCGGCTGTTGGAACTATAGCCGGCGTCGAAAATGGCATCGGTCACCGTACCGTCAGCGCCACCATAACCAAGTTCATGACGCACCCGCTTCTCGCGCTGCGCCGCCGCGTATTGTTTTGGCGTCAATCCGGTGATCTGCCTGAACACCCGGTGAAAATGATAGGGGCTTGCCCCTACATACCTTGCTAGGTCCTCCAGACCCGGCGCGGTTTCCGATGTTTCGATGATACGGCATGCCTGCGTGACCTTGGCTGCATATTGCTCAAGCAGCGAAGGCCGGTCCGGTTGGCAGCGCTTGCAAGGCCGGAAACCGGCCTTCTCGGCTTCCTCGCGCGTGGTGTAGAAGCCGATATTCTCGGGTCGTGCCAGGCGGGCCGCGCATGAAGGGCGGCAATAAACTCCAGTGGTTTTGACCGCATAATAAAAGCTGCCATCAGCTTCCGGATTGCGCGCGGCGACCGAAGCCCAGCGAGGATCGTTGACGGTACTGGCGGCGAGCTGCGCCTTTTTCGCTGATAGATTCATGATGTGCTCCTTCAGAGTGTGCATAATGGATAACAGTTCCTACTTTACCCACGCCGGCAAACTGCCGCACTCCGAGTCTTGCTTTCAAATTCTATTTCTGCCGACCGTCTTGCACGTTTCCGTGAAACACCCACCGTCCGACCCGCTCCGCTTCAGCCCATGAGAACCGCCTGCTCCTTCATGCGACATCCAGAACCACCCGATATCGCGCCTTGCCTGCCGCAAGATGTTCGATCGCATCATTGACCTTGCTCAACGGAAAATGCTCGACCTGCGGCGCAATATGGTGACGCGCCGCGAAATCCAGCATGGCCGAGATAGCCGCAGGTCCGCCGGTTGGGGATCCTGAAATGCTTTTCTGGCTCATGATCAGATCGAAGGCGGCAATTGGCATCGGCTCCAGCACCGCCCCGACGACGTGCATGCGGCCATTCGGTTTCAGCGTCTTGAGCAGCGTGCTCCAATCGAGTGGAGTATTCACGGTGATAAGCAGAAAATCGAGCGAATTGGCCGCCTTGAGAATTTCAGCGTTGTCGCGGCTCGATACAACACGATGCGCCCCCAATCCCCGCAGCTCTTCAGTCTTCGACATGCTGGACGTGAAGGCCGTCACCTCGCAACCCCAGGCATTGGCGAATTTAAGGGCAAGGTGGCCCAGACCGCCGATGCCCACAATTCCCACGCGATCCGTCGGCTTCACACCATACGCAAGCAACGGGGCAAACACCGTGATCCCGCCGCAAAGCAACGGGCCCGCGGAGGAAATATCGAGCGCGTCGGGCAGAGGAATCACCCACACCCAATGCGCTCTCAGCCTGTCGGCAAAACCGCCGTGATGCCCGATGATGGTCGCCCCCACTTCCGGACAAAGATTGTGATTGCCGGTCATGCACTCATGGCAGTGCATGCAGCTAGCGGCGCTCCACCCGATGCCGACGCACTGCCCGATGTGCAATCCTTTGACATGGTCACCCGCCGCGGCGATCCGTCCCACCGCCTCGTGTCCCAGTATGACCGGATATCGGGACAAGCCCCAGTCGTTGTTGAGAATCGAAAGATCGGAATGGCAAAGACCGCAATACTCGACGGCGACCTCCACCTCCTCCGGACCCAACGGCCCGGCATCGTAGGTGAATGGCTCCAGCTTCTGTTTTGCGCCATGCGCAGCCCATCCGTGAATCTCGCTCATGATAATCCTCCGTTTGCAAGGGTAATAATTGCCGCCCACGTTGAGCATGTCCGACGCCAGATCGGACATGCGGCGTGAACCGCGCCAAAGCCGCTGATATCCCGGCTCCATCATCAAGCATCCTACTGCGGCCGATCTAGGGCCAGTTGAAATAATTGATAAGCGGAAACCATCGGTAGCCTATCAGAAATAGCTTGCACTATCACCGGTCTGGGCATTCCGCCTTGGCCTCCGTATCTTGCGGTACCTGACCCGTTACCAAAATCTCGCAGACATTCTTCCGGCAAGGACGGAAGCCCCCTTCAAGCGCATGTTGCCATCCGGGCATCTTACATTTCTATTGAAACCGTGGAAATCAGATTGCTCTCATAGGATTATCGGGTGGGCAAGTGATATCATTCACTCGCTGGTTGCTCAACCTTGCCGATCCTGCGGCTCTCCTGCCGTACCACATGCCGGCCGGGTTGCGCACATAGGATCGATACGCACGGGAACCTGATTCAAAACAAAAAAAATGTGCCTCTATACGGCCTTTAGTAGGATGGGGAGCAAAGCGCAGCCCATCATCGGGCTATTTTCACACGCTACCAAGCGGCGATGCACCGGGATCCGGTCATGGTTGACGGGTCGTCTTGCGCAGATCCGATAGGGACGCCATGTTTAGCCATTCCACATAATCTCTGGTATCTAAAGATCGCCGTTTTATGACAGATACGAAATCACGGGCCGATAGCTATCAACTTGCCATTGACCCCCTCTCGTTAATCGACGAAGATTGGGCGCGGTTGATAAAGCTTATCCTGGTATCTGTGGCGCACTCCCTCGTTGCCCGGCTACAAGAAGAAAAAATAATGGAGTCTGTTGCTGCGGTTTTTTGGACGAAAGAACAAGATGCTGTTTGATCGCGTCAAATCCCTGGATCACATACTGGAGTCAGCCAAAACGAAAGGACTCAAACGCCAACTGGGGGCGTTTGATCTCACCATGCTGGGTATCGGAGCCATCATCGGCACGGGTATCTTTGTGCTGACCTCCGTCGCGGCCGAGAAGGCGGGTCCCGGCATGATGTATTCTTTTGTCATAGCCGGATTAATTTGTGCATTGGCGGCCCTGGTATATTCCGAGATCGCCGCCATCGTGCCGGTGGCAGGATCGGCCTATACCTACTCTTACGCGGTATTTGGCGAGCTGATCGCCTGGATGGTAGGCTGGGCGCTTATTCTGGAGTATGCGGTCGCGGCGGCAGCCGTAGCTGTCGGCTGGTCCGGGTACATTAACGGCTTTCTGCATGAGATCGGCTATGGCCTACCCTTGACCCTGACTGCCGGGCCGCGCGACACCATTGTCCTGGCGGATGGCACAACCTCCGCCGGTGGCTTCAATCTGCTGGCATTTCTGGTCTCACTTTTCGTCACTTTCCTCCTGATCATCGGCACCGCAAAAAGTGCCAGATTCACTACCGTCCTGGTGATTGTCAAGATCATCGCGCTCACCGCATTTATCGTTCTGGCCCTGCCGGCTGTCAATGCAATCAACTTCGAGCCCATGCTGCCCAATGGCTGGGGTACCCCGGCTTCTGGAGTCGGAGTGCTGGGCGCGGCCGCTTCCATCTTTTTTGCCTACATCGGCTTCGATGCGGTATCGACCGCGGCCGAAGAAACCCGTAATCCCAACCGTAATGTACCGATTGGACTGATAGGATCATTGGGTATCTGCACGATTTTTTATCTGATCGTCGCCTATGCGGCGGTGGGTGCTGTCGGTGCCCAGCCTGGGGGTGAGCTATCGCAATCCAAGGAACCTTTGGCCTTCGTGCTGCGTGCAGTGGGTTACCCCGTTATTGGCAACTGGGTGGCTTCCGCCGCCATTATTGCCCTCCCCTCGGTGGTTCTAATGATGATTTACGGGCAAACCCGTGTCTTGTTCACCATGTCGCGTGATGGCCTCATGCCCGAGTCCTTCTCGAATATCCATGCGCGTTTTCACACGCCGTATGTCGTTACCCTGATCACGGGGACGGCCGTGGCCTTGTTCGCGGCGATGTTCCCTGTCGCCATGCTTGCCGATGTATCGAACTCCGGCACTCTGTTCGCATTCTTCATGGTCGCCCTGAGCGTGATGGCGCTGCGCCGCCGCGAGCCCGATCGCCATCGCCCCTTCAGGACGCCCGCGCTTTGGGCCGTGGGTCCGTTGGCCGTGGGTGGATGCCTTCTGCTGTTCATCAGCCTGGGTTGGGAAACGATACGATTGTTCCTCTACTGGGCTGCGGCCGGTCTGGTCATCTATTTCAGTTATGCCCGCAAACGTAGTCTCATTGGAAAAGAGCACGCGGATGGCTGATTCGGCGATCATCTTTAAGCCGGACAGACTACCCGGCGAGATAAGTAATTTTTCCACGCCTCATCACAACAATTCCAAGCTGATCCGATCAAATAAAATCAGCCCTGCAAATGCCGCCGCGTGAATCCATCCCCCGCACGGCCGACGACAAGCACAGCAAGCGTGTTGGCGGGATCGGGGTCGGCAGAAAACGGCATGAGCTTCGCTAAATCATATTGCAGGTTGTCTAGTCCCTGTTCCGTACTATGAAGCAGGCTTATGCGCACGGACCCGATCCCGCTCGCGCTGGTGACGCCAAAAAAGCGGTCCTCCGCCGTTTGTCCCGCAAACAGACCATCACCCAATGCGGATGGACCAATTATCCCAAGCAGGTTATGCGCCGTATCGAAGGCTTCAAAGAGTATGCTATCGAAACCTTTTCGAACGTTGGCAAGGCCGAGGTCAGTCCAGATCAGGCCCGCATGGTTGGGCAATGCACCGAGTAATGCCGTGCTGAAAGTAAATGTTATGCTGGAAACGCCATTGAAATACCATGTATGGCCCGATGCTCCGGAACCATTTGGTGGACTCCGGTCTGCATTGATCCAGTCGCCCCGGCTGGCGGAGCGTGATGCCACCCCATGCGGCGCGAGACCATCCGAAACATTGGACAGGCAATCCTCCGGGTGCTCAAGTTCAAAATAATCAAATAAAGCACGCGCGGACGGACTGCCGGCAAACGAACTATAGGGAACAGGATCGATTAATGTAGCATTGGCCGCCAACGGTTCCGGCAGTAGTGCCACCACCGACAACGCCGTACTTAAGCTCTTCATATCATCTTATTCTTATAAGTTTAACGTCGGCGAAAAGAGAAAATAGTAATCGTTCAAACCAATCCAACCCGGATGCTTCACAAATTCACCTGATAATTGCGCAGGAGATTGTTTCGTAGGGATATCTTGTGGAAGAGTGATATAGTTATTCATACGCTCGACTGAGTAAAATTTCTCTACGAAACAAAAACCAGCAAGGACACGCGTCAATCCATGGAACATCCGAGCCAACAACAATGAGTACTATGTTACCGGGTAGATTTTTTTTCACCATCGGACCAAAGTACAGCGTTGGGGCTGCGCTCGCCAGATTCAGGGAAAATCCGGGTGAGGATTTAGCGGGAAGTTATCGGCAGCATTCGTAAACGTACTATTTGGAAAGGTCGATCTGCAGCCAGCATGCGTTCCGGAGTGCGTCTTCGCCAGTCAAGGAGATTGGAGTCGCACGGAGGAAATACCGCGTATCCGGGCAGTGGGGGAGATACTGAAAATGAGGTTATAACCCTATTAAAGAAAAGGACTTTCTCCTTAAAAATATCACGGCGGCATTGAACTCATATACGGATCGAGGGGTCGTATAGATCTTGAGACTGAGAAGCTCGTCTCTTTGCTGGATTGGGTCTTCGTAATTCCACAAGGGACGGCGGCATATAATCGTAGGGTTAGCTGTCGACAGTAGGCGAATTGATACAGTCTCAAGAGAGATTTTTTTGCTTTCGACCAACTTTTATGGAGGATTTATGAAAAATAGCACGCTCATGCTCGCGGTTGCCTTGGTTGCTCCCATGTTTGTATCCGTAGCCCAGGCAGCCGCTCCCAACGATGCGCAAATTGCCGCCATTGTCGTGGCCGCCAATCAGGTCGATATCGATGCCGGCAAACTGGCCGAATCCAAGGCATCCAATGCGGATGTCAAGGCATTCGCTCATCGCATGGTCACGGATCACGCCGATGTGAACAAACAGGCGGTGGAACTTGTAACCAAGTTGAAAGTGACACCCCAAGATAATCCAACCAGCGAGAGCCTGAAGTCGGGTGGCGTAAAAAATATCGCGAATCTCAAGAAACTGAGCGGTGCTGAATTCGATAAGGCCTATATCGATCATGAGGTCGCCTATCATGAGCAGGTACTCGATGCGGTCGACAAGACACTTATCCCCAATGCCAAGAATGAAGAGTTGAAAGCGCTACTGGTCAAGGTGCGGCCTGCATTTGTCGCCCATACCGAACACGCCAAGCAGGTAAAAGCATCACTTGGCAAGTAGAAGCCAGCCAAAACCTTGTCTGATCAACTCTCCTCGACGAGCCCCTGGGTAGCCGGGGGGAGTTATATGAGCCGCTAGACTCTCGTCTACAAGACTCACCTGGAATTCACCGCCCGGTTGCGCCGCCGTCTTGCGGCGGCATGTTTGATCCGTCCTTTGTCTTGAGGCGCCTGACCGAAGTCCAAGCCTCAATCAAGGTGCCATCGTCACGAAGTGCTCCGAGAATGCCGGTCCCCACCATTCGCCCGCTCCAGCGCCTGTTACAAACACTACAGGAAGAGAACAAGCGAGTGATTGCCGTACTCCCTCCGCTCCTAAAGAAAATACTGGCGCTGCCGATAATAAGTCTTGTAGACAACTTACTATCGGAATCCACATGCACAGCACTTACAATGTATGGCTTGTGTTGCTCTCGTTGGTTGTGGCCACGTTCGCATCCTATACGGCGCTCGATCTGTCCGGCCGTATTTCTCTAATGACACGATTCAGGCTTCGCCAAGCGTGGCTCGCCGGTGGTGCAGTGGCAATGGGCATTGGTATCTGGTCGATGCATTTCATCGGGATGCTCGCCCATTCGCTACCGATCCCGCTCGGCTATGATTTGGCAACTACCAGCTACTCACTCGCGGTCGCCATACTACTCTCCTATTTCGTGCTGTATATCGTCACGCGAGCGAAACTGGCACTTTTGCATCTCATTACCGGCGGCACCCTGATGGGCGTTGGTATCGCCTGCATGCATTACACCGGCATGGCCGCCCTGCGGATACAACCTGGCATCCGCTACGAACCCGCATTATTCGTTCTCTCGATTGTCATTGCCATCGCCGCAGCCACCGCGGCGTTGTGGCTTGCGCAAAAGCTTCGTGACGAAGGTCAAAGCCACATGGCTGCCCAACGCATCGGTGCAGCTTTCGTCATGGGCATCGCGATTTGCGGTATGCACTATACTGGGATGGCTGCCGCACATTTCCCGCTCAATTCCGTGAGTACCGCAGCCAACGACATCAATTCTGAATGGCTCGCCACTACGATCATCGTGTTCACGTTTGCGATCCTGATCGTCACGCTCGTATTGTCGCGCTTCGATGCGATATCTCGTCTCAGCGGCCAGGTCGTCCGCCTGGCGACGTTCGACACGTTGACGGAACTGCCCAACCGCCGGGCGCTTATGGAGCAGATCGAACGCGCGATTCACGCATCCCGGCACCGCCAAAACATATTTGCTATTCTCTTCATGGATCTCGACGGGTTCAAGGTCATCAATGACTCGCTTGGGCACTCGGTCGGCGATGAAGTCTTGAAAGCATTCGGCCAGAGGTTGCTGCACTGCGTGCGCGGCGGCGATACTGTTGCCCGGTTGGGCGGTGACGAATTCGTGGTGTTGCTCGAAAACCTTGCGTCACCGGACGATGCCTCGGCAATAGCGGAAAGCATCCTCAACCGCATGCGCCAAGGCGCATGGGCCGATAACCAGCCATTGCAGGTGATGCCGAGCATCGGCATCTCTCTTTTTCCGCAAGACGGTGATACCGTCGAAATGCTGCTGCAGCATGCAGACGCTGCAATGTATGAATCAAAACGTGACGGACGCAGCATGTACCGGTTCTACGAAGCAAGCATGAATGCAGCGGCTACCCGCACTTTACAGATTCAACAGGCCTTGCAGGAAGCGTTCGGAGCCGGCTATTTTTCCCTGCACTTCCAGCCAAAATTCCGTGGCAACAATGGCGAGCTGGCAGGTGCGGAAGCGCTGCTCCGCCTGCATCATCCGGAGTTGGGCCTCGTGCCCCCGATGGAGTTCATCCCGATCGCCGAACGCTCCGGGCAGATCGTCCAGATAGGCTATTGGGTCATGCGTGAAACATGCCGCAAAATGCGTCATTGGCTTGAAAACGATCTGCCGGCGATCAAGGTGGCAATCAATTTGTCGCCCCGGCAATTGATGCAATCCAATCTGGTCGCAACGATGCTCGATATCGTCCGGACCGAACAAATCCCATGCGAACAAATCATGTTCGAAATCACCGAGACCGTGGCGATGCAGGATGCCCCCACAACCATCAAAGTGATCCACGAGTTCCAGGCGAACGGCTTTGATATCGCCATCGACGATTTCGGGACCGGCTATTCAAGCCTTGCCTATCTGCAACGTTTTCGCGCCAAGCAATTGAAGATAGACCGTTTCTTCACCAATGGCCTGGATGAATATGGTCATGAAGGCAGCGCCATCGTCTCCGCCATCATTAAACTTGCCCATACGCTTGAGATGGACGTAGTGGCCGAAGGCGTTGAAACGGATTCGCAGCTCATGAAATTGAAGGGCATGATGTGTGATGAAATGCAGGGGTTTCTGCTGGGAAAACCTATCACATCAGAGGCGTTTGGTGCGCTGCTACAGCGAGCCGCATCCCATAACAAAAGAATACCGAAGCTTCAGGAGCATCGCCCTATAGCTGAGCCCGTCCCGACATCTTGTGCTCGATTGACCACCGAGCTCCCTGGATAGCTGGGGGACTTATATGAACCTCCGCTAGACTCTTACTGTCTATAGAGACTTGCCTGGAAGAAAATAGATCCATATTCGGGACGATAATTACATTTCAACCATTCTTTCGCCAAAAACCCGTTTAAACATGGTTAGGCCGACGGATTGCTCGGAATCCATTTCCTCCACTAATCCGGACGCGGAGTGGTGGAAGAAAACCACGGTTTATCACATCTATCCACGCTCGTTTTACGATACTAACGGCGACGGCATCGGGGATATTCAGGGGATTATCGAAAAACTCGATTACCTCCAGGATCTTGGTTTCGAAACAATCTGGATTTCTCCTTTCACGCAAAGTCCGCAAAAAGATTTCGGGTACGATATCAGCGACTATCATTCCATCTCTCCTCAGTATGGAAATATGGCGCTGTTTGAGAAGCTGGTGCAAGAGCTGCATCGCAGAAACATGAAGCTCGTATTCGACCTGGTGTTGAATCACACTTCCGATGAGCATGCCTGGTTCAAGGAATCGGCAAGCTCCCGCAATAACCCCAAAGCCGACTGGTATATCTGGAAAGATGGAAAGGGAAAAAAAGGCACGAAACCTCCGAATAATTGGCGTGCCATGGCAGGCAACAAAGCCTGGACCTATTATCCCGAACGTAAGCAGTTTAATTACACGGCCTTCCTGCCGTTCCAGCCCGACTTGAACTACCGTAATCCTGAAGTAAAACAGGCCATGTTCGATGTTGCCAGATTCTGGCTCAACAAAGGAGTAGATGGTTTCCGGCTGGATATCATCAGCGCCATCTATGAAGATCCGGATTTGCGAAGCAACCCTCCCAGTTTACGATTGATACCATCGGATAAATCGCTGACCATTTTTTTTCAGAATCTGAAAAACAATTTTCTTCAGGAAAAGAGCTTTGAATTCGCCACCGAGCTAAGAAACGTGGTGGACGAGTTCGATAACCCCAAGAGAATCCTGATTGGCGAATCGCATGGCGAGGAAGAACTGATCAAAAAATTCTGCTACAACAATGGCAGGAATGGCTTGAACGCCATCTTCCTTTTCAAGGCCATTTCAACACCGTTTAAAGCGAAGAGTTACCGTGAGATGTTAATGACGTTCGAGAAGCATTTTCCGGACCCCCTGATACCTACCCTTGTTTTCGCCAACCACGACCGAACGCGTGTCATTACCCGCTTGGGAGGAAGTATTGAAAAAGCCAAGCTGCTGGCGTTGTTTCAGTTCACATGCAGAGGCATACCGTTCACTTATTTTGGGGATGAGATCGGTATACCCAGAGTAAGGATTCCCTTGAAACAGGGAAAAGACGCAATAGCCATTCAGCATGGATGGCTCCCCCAATTCCTGATCGACCGGAGTATCGAGATACTTAATCGCGATGAATGCCGCACGCCCATGTTATGGAATGAAAAATCGAATGCGGGCTTTTGTACCGATTCGGCGAAACCCTGGCTGCCCGTGGCTGAGAACTTTAAGGATATAAACGTAGAGAAGCAGTTGGCGGAGCCTTGTTCGCTTCTCAATTTTTACAAAAAAGTGATTCGCCTTCGGAATGCAACACCCGCGTTAAATAGTGGAAGTCTTGAGATCGCACATGAATTATGCAGTAAGGCGATATTGGCATACTCTCGAATATTCCACGGCACAAAATATATGGTACTTCTCAACATGTCCCGGTCGCGGGTAAAAAATCCGGTACATAATGCGGAAATATTGCTATCGACACACCATCAAAATGAAGTCCATCAACTACAGCCATTTGAAGGAAGAGTGGTGATACCTGGCCGGCAATAGCTTCCAGGGCAACTCATCCGTCAAGGAAATACCATGAACCCCACCATTCCGGGGCTTGACCCGGAATCCGCTTCAACAACCATGGCGCGCTTGGTATGCCCCTCGACGAATTAAGGGATTGCCGAAAACTTAAACTGACGTTCTCAATTCGGATTAAATGGGTAACGGAAGCTTAGGCCACAAAGTGACGCGGGATACCGGTACAATTTCATCGTTGACCCGCCATGGCGGCCATCCGCCACAGCCGCCCTCCATCCGGGCACTTGAAATATTCTTCATGCCGGATGGATTAAATGAGCAAACTCTCTAGTACAATCCAGTACAATTATCCTGTTTTATGACAGGAGTTACTTTGATGGCGGCGTGCGTTGATCATCAGCGCAAAGTCACCGGGCAAGTTCTCTCTCTCACAGTGCTCGGAATCAGCGCATTCCTGAACTTGACTGCTTAGGTCTGAAACGAGATTAATTACCGTTATTGCTAGATAAGAATACGGTCACCCTTAATGGGAACTTGAGATCCTCTTTCACGAATCATGAAAGGATTCCATGAAAATAAGTTTTTTTATAAAATTTTTCACCATCATCCTGATGCTGCTTCTCACTGCGATCGGAGCAATGGTTTATCAGGCATTTGGCATTCAGAATGATATTGCCATCAGCGAACGCCATCGTTACCGTTCCCTGCTCCTTGCTGGCGAGTTGTTCCAAAATTCCGAAGACCTCACCCGTATGGCACGCACCTATGTGACCACCGGCAATCCGGTTTATAAGCGTCATTTTTTCGAGATACTGGATATCCGTGAAGGCGTCAAGCCACGTCCCCTACACTATTCAGCGACTTATTGGCACCTTATGGATGCGGGAAAAGATTCCGTTGCCGAGCAAGGCAAAGCCGTTTCTTTGTTGGAAATAATGGATAACGAAGGCTTTAGCGACCAGGAGATTGCCCTGATGCGGGAAGCCAAAACGAATTCCGATAAATTGACCCGCCTGGAAAAACAGGCGATTGCGGCTTTAAACGGACTCTATGACGACGGTCATGGCAACTTTGTCGTCCACCGGGCGCCGAATCAGGAATTTGCCATCGAGCTGCTGTTCGGAGAGCGGTATGTCGCCGGGAAAGCCGCCATCATGGCGCCAATCCAGCAATTTACGGAATTGATTAATATGCGAACGCAGACGAAAGTCAACGACGAACTCGCCCGCCTGCATCAGCAAATTCTGCTGGTCATGGTGTTTATCGTCATGGCGTTGTTTGCGCTTGTGGTGACTATCTTCTATACGCGCCGCACCCTATTGCGGCCACTTGTTCAACTTCGTGGCCAGGCAATCCAGCTCACACAGGGTGACTACACCGCGCGCTGCGATATCGATACAAAAAATGAATTGGCTGAGCTCGGTAACACATTCAACTCCATGGCTTCGGCAATTGAGCGAGATGTCACCGCGCTCAAATTGGCCGAAGAATCCATGCGCCAGGGCACCATGGTGTTCGAGAACAGTAGCGAGGCGATGATGGTGACCAATGCGGACAATATCATTATCAGCGTTAATCCGGCCTTTACCAGGGTGACCGGCTACACCCCCGATGAAGTGCTGGGAAAGA
The DNA here is from genome assembly GCF_000832065.1 of Nitrosospira sp. NpAV. Classification (GTDB taxonomy): domain Bacteria; phylum Pseudomonadota; class Gammaproteobacteria; order Burkholderiales; family Nitrosomonadaceae; genus Nitrosospira. Next base: position 16,630 of record NZ_JXQM01000031.1, read on the forward strand.
ATCCCGGCATTCTCGACAGCGGCCTTCACGATGAATTTTTTTTCCAGGCAATACGAACTTCGCTTGAGACCACTGGCCATTGGGAGGGAGAAATAACAGGCTGTCGCAAAAACACGGAAATCTATTCCGAGTGGCGCAAGGTTAACGCTATCTATGATGAAGAGGGTTCGGTGCATCGATGGATCACTTTGTTCTCGGACATTACCCTAAAGAAGAAGACTGATGAACTGATCTGGGAACAGGCCAACTTCGATTCTCTAACCAGTCTGCCCAACCGTTATATGTTTCACAACCGTCTGGAGCAGGAAATCAAGAAAGCCAGCCGTACCGGATCATCGATCGCGCTGATTCTTCTTGACCTGGACCATTTCAAGGAAGTCAACGACACGTATGGACATAACATCGGCGATCTCTTGCTCAAGGAAGCAGCCTGGCGCCTGAACAGTTGCATACGCGGGATCGATACCGTGGCACGCCTGGGCGGCGACGAATTCACCGTGATTCTGGGCGGGCTGAATAATACCATCAGCATCAACCGCGTTGTCCGGGACATCCTGCACAAAATGGCCGAGCCGTTCCGGCTGGGAAATGAAGTGGCCTACGTATCAGCCAGCATAGGCGTCACGTTTTACCCGCAGGATGCTAGCGACATGGAAGCGCTGGTGAGAAACGGCGACCAGGCAATGTATGCCGCCAAGAATCAAGGCCGAAACTGCGCCAGTTATTTTACCCATACCCTGCATGAAGCTGCCCAGACCCGCATGCGGCTAGCCAGTGATTTACGTGGCGCCCTTGCCGGTGGTCAGTTTCAGCTCTATTACCAGCCCATCCTGGAACTTGCGAGCGGCATTGTTCATAAGGCGGAGGCATTGCTGCGCTGGCACCATCCGAAGCTTGGTCTGGTAAATCCCGCGGATTTCATTTCCATCGCCGAGGAAACCCGAATGATCGTGGATATCGGTGATTGGGTTTTCCGGACGGCGGTACGGCAAGTGAAGGATTGGCGAAGGTCGCACTGCGCTGAATTTCAGATCAGTATCAATACTTCCCCCGTGCAGTATCGCAAGGATGCTGATCTCCATAAAACATGGCTTGAATTCCTGCGTGAGTTGGAATTACCGGGACAGAGCCTCGCCATTGAAATCACCGAAGGCCTATTGATGGATGCCAGTCCCGCCGTGACATCCAAACTGCTTGCCTTCAGAAATGCGGGGGTTCGAGTTTCCATGGACGATTTCGGTACCGGTTATTCCTCCCTTGGCTATCTCAAGAGGTTTGATATCGACTACCTCAAGATAGATCAATCCTTCGTGCAAAGTTTGTCATCTGATTCCAACGATTTAGCATTATGCGAGGCGATCATTGTGATGGCGCACAAACTCGGTATCAAGGTAATCGCCGAAGGGATAGAGACGGAAGAACAGCGTGGTCTGCTGGCTCTTTCGGGATGTGATTACGGGCAAGGCAACCTGTTCTCGAAACCGGTACCCGTGGATGAGTTCGAAAGCCTGATGCAACGCACACGGAAATATCCGGCGTAAATCCCCGTCAGAGTTCGCGCGAACCGCCCGGCGGAACCTCAAGGAATTGATCAACCCATCGACGACGCGATATGCAACGACGATTATTGTATTCCTGGACCGATATCGCGCGCCATGAGGACGCTCTATGTATTATGCATACCCATTCCGGAGCATCCACTCGTTGCCTTGTTCGGTTTTCCATAATAGGCTTCCATCCATTTGCGCTTGTCGTAGATCGAGCCCAGTCCTTCAGCCTCGCCCGAAGCCTGACGTTGACGTTGCCGGATGCCATCGCACCATTCCCGCACTCCTTGAACGACGCGGTATAGTTTGTAACACAAGGGACGGAACCATATCCGCCCAAACAGGCCGATAATTATGCCTGTTCGATTACTCAAATAGAAAAGCGTATCTTTCAGCAACACCCTTCCAATGATCCTGTGCATGATTTTCCTGTGGTCGGGAGCTGCAACCGGCAGCTCGGCGGTAATCACATCCTACGCATTCTGCTAATTGTGGCAATTGGACTCTGGTACAACGCAGAAATCCGATGCACGATACAAGGAATCATGGATCGGCCTGATACCGAGGATGGCAAGCTTTGAAGGACACGTTGAGATCGCGCGGAACGGATACGGATAGGTACCCGGTCGAGATTACCTATTTTCTTGAGCCGGCTGATCCGCATTCGTTTTACCGTTTTCAGGCCTATCATTTGGCACGCCATGCCCCTGCCCATGTGGATGGGTATGAATCAGGTCACCATGACGATGAAGGTTGACGCGCAACATGAATTTTTCACGAATAAACTTGATCAGCAGCGATAGGCAAAACAACAGCGCGCCAAACAGCACAATGGTCGCTCCCGAGGCCGCATTAAGGATGTAACTCAGATACATGCCCGCCACGCCGGTTATCGCACCCATGATAGTCGAATAAATCAGCATACGGCTGAAACTATCCGTCATCATGCGCGCTGTTACCGCGGGTGCGATAAGCGTGGCGGCGATCATGGTGACGCCGACGACATTCATCGAAGCAATGATGGACAGCGTCAGGAGCATAGAAAATATCAACTGCACGATCCCCGTTCTGATGCCGAACACTCGCGCCGCTTCATTATCGAAAGTGGAGAAAAGCAGGGGTCTGTACATGAAAAACATGGCGGTCATGGTGGAGGCGGTGACCAATCCGATAACCAGAAGGTCCTCGCCGGTAATACCCAGAATATTGCCGAATAGTGCCGCCTCGAAGCTTTGGGTAAAAGTCCGTACCCGGCTGATAATGATCACGCCCAGAGCGAACATGGCTGTGGTTACGATACCGATGGCGGCATCCGACTTGATTTTCCCGTTCCTGGTGATCCGGTTGATCAATAGTGCAGCCAGCAGGCCCATTGCACCCGCGCCGGCATAGAAATTGAAGTTGAGTGTAAAGCCCACGACGGCGCCACCAAACGCCGCATGCGACAACCCGTGACCCACATAACTCATGCCGCGCAGTATCACGTAAACGCCTATCACGCCGCATAACGACCCCACCATCAGCGCGGCCAGCAAGCCATGCCGAAAAAACTCATACTCCAGGGGTTCCAGCAGGAATTCCATTTAAGAAAGGCCGCTCGTAAGGTGTAAAGGCGTGTTGTTGGCGATCAGATAGTGCCCCTCGTGCCGGACTATGACAAGGTCACCGCCGTAGGTCCTGGTCAGTATCTCGTTGGTAAAGATGTCACGCGGCTTCCCCTGCGCCACAATGCCGTGATTGAAGCAAATCACCCAGGGGAGATGTGAAGCAACGGCATTAAGATCATGCGTCGTGAGCAAAATGGTAATGCCGTCATTATTGATATCGCCCAGCAAATGCAATACCTCATGCTGGGTTTTGATATCAACACCGGAGGTCGGCTCATCCAGCACCAGCAGTTTTGGATTATTTATCAACGCGCGCGCAAGGAACGCGCGCTGGCGCTGACCGCCGGAGGTATGCACGATATGGTGCTGCAGGCAGTCATAAATACCGAGTCGGTGGGCAAGATCATGAATACGTTCACGTTCCTCTTTGCTGGCCCAGGGCCAGATTCGCCGATTGGTGTAGAGACCCATCATGATGACTTCTTCCACCGTAACCGGAAAACTCCAATCCACGCTGCCCAACTGCGGGACGTAGCCGATAGCACCCGGTGGCACGCTGTCCACGGGCTGACCGTTCAAAAGGACGCTGCCCGAAAAGACAGGATGCGTACCTAATATGGTTTTAAGCAGGGTGGTCTTGCCGCACCCCGTGGGGCCAACGATGCCCGCGAAGCGGCCAGCGCCAATTTCCAGCGACAGGCGCGTAAACACAACATTATGCGCATAGCCAGCGGTGACATTGCTTAAGTAAACGGCGGAACTCATGTAATCAGGGTGTGATATTACGGGTGTCGGTATTCGCCACGCAATCAGCGTTGCCGCCTAGCGCCTCCGTCATGACCGCCATGTTATTGACCATCATGCCAATAAAGGAGTCATGGGGTGGAGCGGGAAGTTCGTCATCCGAAAGTTGATCGATAAACCTTGCCCCGGTTTCGCGGGCAATCTGCTCCGCCGCCTTGCTCGGAAAAACCTCGGAACCAAAAATGGCCGGCACCTTTTCCTTATTGACCTGCTTGATGATGCGGATCATCTCTTGCGGGCGGGGCTCGGAAAAGCTCGATGGTTGAATGGCCGCGATGACCTTCATGCCATAACGGGGGGCAAAATAGGCAAAGGAGTCGTGATAGGTGACCAGCTTGCGATTCTTTTCGGGGATGCTCTTCACACAATCAAAGATGGCGTCGTCCAGCTTCTGGAGCCGGGCTAGATAAGCCGTCGTATTGGCAACATAGCCCTCCTTGTTCTTCGGATCGAGCGCGGTCAGACTATCCCGGGTGATCTCGGCATAGCGCATTGCCAGCGCGATGTTGGGCCACAGGTGCGGATTGGGATGGCCATGCTCACGAGGAAAACTGAAATCATACCGCCAGTCCTCCTTCCGCAATGTGCGATCACCCAGCCGCACAATCGGGGTTTTCGTCCTTTTAACCTTTTCCGCCAGTTTCACCGTGGGCAGCTCAAGGTCGAGCCCATTCACGATAATGATGTCCGCCGCCGCGAGGATTTTTGCGTCCGAAGGAACCGGTTCGAAAGTATGGGAGTCCGTTCCATCAGGAACAATCCCCGTCACGTCTATATATCGCCCACCGACATTTCGCACAATGTTGGTAATGGGAGCAACTGTGGTAACAACATTGATTCTTTTATCCGTATCCGCGGAATATGACACCTGCGAAAAGAAAAAGATGATCGAGACCCATAAGAACTTGGTGCCGAAGCAGACTGATTTCATTCCTCTCCCCCTTATATCTCATCGGCGGGGCAGCAAAGCCCGCTTGCCTTCTGAGCTGATAAACAAGAAACATGATAAGTAGTTTGACAAAACGGTACGCACCATGACTATAATGTATGAACTTTTTAATTTTCGTCTTACAATCTTATGAAGATTCTCCTTCACATCATACCGGGAACTTTTCCGTTACTAGTATGATGAATTTTAAATATCTCATACTATACTCCAGTTCAAATATGAGATATGTAAGGAATGCCTGACACGGTGCGTGGTTATGTTGACTTTACATTACCCTAGTCCCGACAGGCAGGCGTCTTTCTTTCGCCAGATTTCATACGTATTCATAAATAATAATACTTCTTAACGATATAATGCCAATAATAACCGATCCCTAATCATGCTATTTACCATTCCGTTGAAATATCTCGACAGCACGAAAGAAAACAAAGATTTAATTCTTACTGGTCTTCGGGTAACCACGAATCACCGAAGACTGAAATATGGGCTTACATTTCTTCAGGCCAACGCATTAATATTCCGGGCCACAACTTTAATCCCCGCATCAATTTTCCGCCTGCTTATGGGTATTGTCCTATGGGTGCCGTGTGTAACCCACTCTGCTGGGGTGCCAACGCTCAATGAGGTGGTGGTAAAAGGCAGAACCAACAATCTGATCGGATCGGCAAATTCAGCCAATGAGGGCACAGTTCTCAAGCAGCAGCTCGATCAGCGCGTGGTTTATCGTCCGGGAGAACTACTTGAAACCGTTCCGGGATTGATTGTCTCTCAACACAGTGGTGAGGGAAAAGCAAACCAGTATTTTGCACGGGGCTTCAATCTCGACCATGGCACCGACCTCCGGATATCGGTCGACGGCATGCTGGTTAACCAGCGCACCCACGGACATGGTCAGGGATATGCCGATCTCAATTTCCTGATTCCCGAACTTGCGTCCGGGCTTCAATACCAGAAGGGCCCGTACTACGCCGATCAAGGCGATTTCTCATCGGCCGGTGCTGTCAGCATTGGCTATGTGGATAAATTGCCGGTAGGTATTGCCAATTATACCGTAGGTAACCAGGGCTACATGCGGGGGCTGGTGGCCAAATCCCGGGATTTTGGGCCCGGTACCCTTCTTTTTGCCGGTGAACTCCTCACAAAGGATGGGCCATGGGTCACGGCAGAAAATTATAAAAAATTCAATACGGTGCTGCGCTATAGCCAAAACACGGGTAATACTCGCTTCAATATTACCGCAATGGGGTATGGGGCCAACTGGAACTCCACCGATCAAATCCCCCAACGCGGCGTAGCCAGTGGATTCGTTCCACGGCTCGGTGCCATTGATCCCAGCGATGGCGGTGAATCACACCGCTTCAGCCTGTCCAGTGCGCTGCAACACGCCAGTGATTACGGAATTACCAAGGCAAACCTTTATATGGTTCACAGTAACCTCGCTCTTTTTTCGAATTTTACCTACTTCCTGGACGACCCCGTAAACGGCGATCAATTTTCGCAGCTCGACAAGCGCTTTCAGTCGGCATTCAATCTGAGCCACGCATGGGTAAATAATATTGCTGGCTTTGCAGTGGAAAATACGGTGGGTGTCCAGTTTCAAAACGACTTTATCGATAATGGCCTCTTGAGCACCAAGCAACGGCAAACGCTATCGACTACGCGCAGGGATCATATTGTTGAGAATAGCGTGGGGTTGTATTACCAGAACAGCGTGCAATGGCTGGAGAAGTTTCGCAGCGTAACCGGCGTGCGAAGTGATTATTACTGGTTCGATGTCAAGAGCAACAACAGCGTCAACTCTGGTCAGCAATACGACAGCATGACTAATCCCAAGCTCAGTTTCATCTTCGGTCCATGGGTCAAAACCGAGTTTTACATCAACTATGGAAGCAGCTTTCATAGCAATGATGCCCGCGGCACCACCACTACGATAGATCCCAAGTCCGGCGACGCCGTGGGAAGGGTCACGCCTCTTGTACGCTCCACGGGGTATGAGACCGGGTTTCGCACTGCGATCCTTCCCGGACTCCAGGGCTCGGTGGCATTTTTTCGGCTGGATATGGATTCTGAATTGTTGTTCGTCGGCGACGCTGGCACCACTGAGCCAAGCCGTCCAAGCAAACGCGAGGGGGTAGAGGTCTCCGCGTTTTATATGCCCAATAACTGGTTGACGGTTGATGTGGACTATGCCCTGGCTAAAGCTCGCTTCACCGGCTCGGACCCTGCTGGGAATCATATTCCAGGCGCGATTCAGGGCGTTGGCAAGGTAGCGGTTGCGATCGATAACATCGGGCCTCTTTTTGGTAGCATGCAGTTCCGCTATTTCGGTAAACGTCCGTTAACCGAGGATAACAGCGTTCATTCCGACAATACCATGACGCTTAATGGCCAGATCGGTTTCAAGATCGACAAAAAGGTGCGGGTGATATTGCAAGGTTTCAATCTGTTGAACACGCACGGACATGCGATCGACTACTTCTACACGTCCAGACTCCCCGGCGAACCGGCCGCCGGCGTGGATGACAAACACTTTCATCCTATGGAAACCCGTTCATTCCGCGTCAGCCTTATCGCTAACTTTTGAATCTTCGATAGCGTGGCTTGCAAAAAATAGAAGCATAGCAAGAGCCGGGATAGGGAAGTCTACTGCATTGACGACATAAGCAATCAGTGTCAATCCCTATTGTTACCGTCGTACTTCCTCCATTCCTTCACCTCTTATATTGGATCAAGCTTATGCAGGCTGAGTTACTCATTCCGTCAATGGAAAACGACAAGCTACCCTGTGGTTTCACTGCCTCGTCTTTCCACGAGGAAAACCCGTCCACCATCACTAAGCCTTAAATAGTTTAATAAGTCTACGGGGACCCTCCATATCTTTCTTTAAGATCCCACGCAGCTGTTCCAGCATTTCGGGTCTCGTTTCTTTTGGTATCTGATTGAAATTCCTGATTAATTCCTGTGTAACTTTGGGCAACGTCTCCCACAATGCGCCCCCGTCCAGATAATCACTTTCCTTTAGTTCCCTCTTCATCGCATGCATGCTCAAAGAGACCAAAACCTCATCCAGAACACGCTCATGTTCTTCTACCTTTCCTAGCTCAAAATCTAGCGTATACCCTGTCCTGCGCATTTCCCTTTTATAAGCCGTTTATTGAAGCATAAGTATTACTATTTTTTCATACTTATGATAATATGACCTATACATTCGCTTTTGACAACTAGAATATAGTGATTAAGCACCATAACGAAGAAGGGTTCGTCGTTTAACGCTTATCTCATCATTAAATTCTTTCCAGAATCTCTCTGTAGGAGATCTTTGCCCGGTACCTACCCCACCGGGCTTTTTCTTTGTATCCCTGAAATGTCTGATGTGTCCCCGTAGTAGTGCCAAGAGCATTTACTATTCGCTATGGTTTTCTTCGCTACCTCCAATTTCCAACCATCCGGAGATTGGCTATTCCAAATAGAAGATGGGTAGTCTGTCGTTTTCCATTATCCAAACGATTATCCGCGGGAACACTCACGGAATCCGGCAGAAACTGAATGGTGGCACTCACGATGAAACGGCCCCGGCATGACTTGATTTCGCAGGCTGAGCATTCTATGTGGATTATTTCTTTCCATCGCCATAATCGCTTATAATAAAATGATTATAGTTCCGCAATTGCGGCCTTGATTGGTTATCTTCTATATTCCCCGAATAGCATGGAACGTCTCACCATTTCGCTGGATACCCAGCTCTCTAAACAGTTCGACGATTTGATGAATACACGCGGCTATACCAACCGCTCGGAGGCGATGCGCGACCTTATACGTGAGAAACTGGAAACCGAGCGATTGAAGGATTGGAATGAAGGTCACTGTGTCGCCACGCTCAACTATATCTACAATCATCACGAGAACGATCTGGCCAACCGTATCGCGGCGGTACAACATGATCACCACGATCTCATTCTCTCCAGTATGCATGTGCATATGGACCATAACGATTGTCTCGAAGTCGCCATTCTCCGCGGACCGGTTGGGCAGGTAAAAAACTTTGCCAATCTTGTCATGTCCGCACGCGGGGTGCGGCATGGTAAATTGCACATGGTTCCGGTAGAGATCAAGCAAGTGCGGCACTCCCCTACGGCTGCGGAGCATATCCACAGCAATCCTCTTACCTGATTACCAGGCCAACCCAGTGCGCTTTTGATATGTGCGAGCTATATGATAAAAAAAAGGGAGAACCTGAGCAGGACCCAGGCAAGCGTCATTTTCTGAAGCTGGCCGCGGCTTCCGCGCTGGCTTTGGGCATTGCCGGAACAGCCGGAAGGACGTCTTTCGCTGCCAACGTCAAAGCCCCGCCCCTTCCGGAAAACATCATGACCCCTGAGCAGGCGCTAGACCGATTGATGGAAGGCAACGAGCGCTATGCCACTGGACAATCCACGCCTTTGGATTTCAGCGAAGACCGGGAGGCCCTGGTTTCAGGACAGAACCCCTATGCCTGTATTTTAAGTTGCTCCGATTCAAGAGTCAGCCCTGAATTCTGCTTTGATGAACAGCGTGGCGATCTTTTTGTGGCTCGCGTTGCCGGCAATTATTTAACCACCGATTTTGTGGCTACGCTCGAGTACGCGGCTGCCATATTGCATACGCCGCTGATCATGGTGCTCGGTCATGAGAGCTGCGGCGCTGTCAAGGCTGCCATCAATGCTCTCGATAAAAATGAGCAATTTCCCGGTCACATTCAAACCCTGGCGAGCGCATTGCTGCCTGCGGTCAGGGCAGTAAAAAATATGCCAGGTGATCGTTATGACAATGCGGTCAAAATGAATGTCGTCCGCAACGTGGACAAACTGAAGAAACAACCGCCGATTTTGAGTAAATTAGTGGCGGACAAGAAGCTTCTTGTGGTGGGCGGCGTGTATAGCCTTAAAACCGGAAGAGTTGATCTGGCTTTCCCCCGGGAATTCACCCTCACACGCTGACAGGAGATATCCATTGGCGAGTTTGTAGGCTTATGGCCGTTGCCAATCAGTTATCCACAGCTACGGTCCATCAAAAAAACTCTCCCCTTGGATCTCGCGCATAGGATCGGTGCCATTTTTACTTTCAACGCCGGTAAGCAGCCACGCAAGGGAGAAATCGAGTTTTGAACGAAGCGCTATAAGCTTGCTGAGTTCCGGCTTGGAAATACCGCTTTCCCATTGTGAAATAATGGCTTTGGTGACGCCGCAAAGCTCACCCAGCTGACTTTGGGTAAGCGCACATCTGCACCTTAACTCTGCAAGCCTTGTGCCCCTGGCAAAATGAAACATTTGAGGTTGGGTAAACATGAGATTTTTATGTCGCATAAAAATTGATCATGAATAATGACTGAAGATATTGAGAACCGCCTCAGCATTCCGGATTTAAAGCACCTGAACGTCTTGATAGCGTAAAAATTTTTCGTTTCGTTAAATAGGCCGCATATCTCCTCGAAGGCTGGAGGATCGAACGGGTGGCTAATCGGCCCCTGATGGGCAACTTGACATGAGGGGAGGGGCCGATAGCCATTAAGCGTTTATCTCTATGCGTCGGCCTCCGCCCAATATTTTGATTTTCCTGCGGCAAACAGGAACATCCACATCACCAGAACAAATGGGAAGGTAAGCGTAGGCAGGCCTATGGGCGCAAGGAAGCTCGCAAGCCCCGCCTGGCAAATCACGGTAAGAAAGCCCGCCAGGACCGCCAGCGCTGCGCTTTTGCCATCCGGGTTCAAAAAAACCCACCCTACGGCCATCATAGTCAGGACCGGGTTGAATGAATACAACCCCATCTCGATCATGCCCTGATTCGCACCCAGCAGAATCGGAAACCCCACGCCGATAATCGTACCCCCCACCGCCATCAACGCGCCCCGCAAGGACACGATGGCGATGCCGGTTAAAAACAGAATGCCGACGATGATGCTGTCCGCGAACATCACTTCGGCAACCCCTTTGGTGAGGGCGGTAAACCACATCTCAGCCGGAATCGCCATGGCATCCGCTACCACGGCCGGCGTGCCGGCAGGCGGCAAAACGGGACCCCGTGAGAAACTGTCGAACGCATAGACCGCGACCAGGAACATCCAGGAGGTCAGCACAAAGGGGGACGTCGAGGCCGGAATCTTGTAGGGCCCGAGAATCCTCATCAAGGCCGCCAGCACGATACTTGACAGGGCCGAGGCAAGGACCACATACAGCCATAGCTGCGGAGAATTCTCCAGGAACAGAAACAGGCAGGGGCCGACCAGTGTGCCATTGAATCCGTACAACCCTGCATCGACATCATCTTCGGAAAAACCGAGGAGATAAGCGGTAACGGTACTGCTTATCACCCCCACGGTTGCCGCTGCGCCCGCGGTTACCCCGCCGATAAAAAGCGCCACCAGGAAAATGAATCCCGTTACTGCATTGCAGCAGAAAAATACCTGTCCCACGCCCCTCAGAACCACGCGTAACGGGCGGGGCATTGCCCTATCTATCGTTAGTGACCATTCCATTTTAATTCCCTCCTGTGTTTCTTTATGATAACGAGCTATTTTTAGTAATATGACTATCCAGAAAGTATGTCATCCCGGTAATTCGACTGAAAATCCGATCTTTTCGAAATCCTCCGCGAGGAAAAATCTAAACGCTCGCATGGCTGGAAAAACGCTGCGCCTTGATCTCAACGGTGACAGCCCCGGCGCTCGTGGTCTTCGAGCGCCGGGAAGCGCAGCCGGCCTAATAGGGAGGCTGGCTGCATCATGGTTACCCAAGCTTTTGTTGTCTAGCACTCATATGCTTATTTCAGGCTGCATTGCAGGCTTATGAATTTCATTTACATATCCATTTATGTTGATACAACGCGCAACACCTGCCATATTTGCCCCCTTTTCTGCAATATCTCGTTTGTTCCCAGACAAGGGAGTTTTCCGCAAAATAAAATACCCCTTCATGCCGGCAGTCGTGGCATGACTTTACGCGCCCGTACGTGGCAACCTTTTTGAGGTTGCCACGTTCCTCGCGCTCAGGATATGCTGAGCTGCAGCTGGCGCCGGGTCCCGCAATAGGGGTTTTACCCATTGCTTTCACCATTCCAGAAACTTCCATGCGGTGGCCGTGATCCACGCGCGGTAAAAATAGCGACTTCCTCTCCCGACTCCAGCGTGGTGCGCAGGCGGCTGTTCTC
>NZ_JXQM01000276.1 GCF_000832065.1 Nitrosospira sp. NpAV
CTGGGAGTCGGAAAACCTTCGATCTTAGCTACTACTCACTCTTGCTCAAAAGAAGGGGTCTTTTCCAGTCCGATGCTGCTTTAACCACTGATTCAACTAGCTTGGCTTTCATCAACCAGCTCCTTTCCAGCCCCACACAGTTCTTCTTTGATGAGTTTGGCAAAGCTATGGAGAAAATGGGTCGGATTAATGTTAAGACTGGATCCGAAGGCGAGATCAGGAAGCAATGTGCACTTGTTA
>NZ_JXQM01000277.1 GCF_000832065.1 Nitrosospira sp. NpAV
ATAAGAGACAGCGCATTGACCCAGTTCATCTCCGGATTAAAAACAACCATATACTTTTGGGCGATAACCACATTTTGAATATTTCCCTAAAGGAGGCAATTTCATTTACCGATAGTATTAATGAGTTAATTTCAGATGATGGTTTGACCCTGCTGCCCCTTCATTCTGACCGCTGGTATCTGCAGTGTAGTGAAATACCTGAGCTGCAAACATTTCTCTTGAGTGAGGTGGTTGGTCAAAATATAAATAATCTTCTACCTCACGGGAATGATAATTCGATCTGGAACAGCAGAATCAATGAAATACAAATGCTTTTATATGAGCATCCGTTAAATC
>NZ_JXQM01000278.1 GCF_000832065.1 Nitrosospira sp. NpAV
GACGTCCCATCCAGCTAATCTCATCGGCTTGGATATCTTGGCTATTGCCCATGTTGCTGCCGCCATAGTAGCTAGAATCCGAGTTGAAGTACTCTACATAGACGCCGGCTTTAGGGACCCCGAGACGGTAATTAGCGCGGGGGACGGGAGTAAAATTTAATACCACCACGACAAAATCGTCCTCTTTTAGGCGCAGGTAGCTCAAGACCGATTGGGCAGAATCATGGCAG
>NZ_JXQM01000279.1 GCF_000832065.1 Nitrosospira sp. NpAV
ACAGGAGAAGTTCGGTGGTCTCAGAGATGGTTACTATATCCATGGGCAATGCGCCATAATCATGTTTGATGTAACTGCCCGGTTGACATACAAGAATGTTCCAACATGGCATCGGGATCTTTGCAGGTGTGTTAAAAATGACAGTCTTTACCTATTATTGATGTTTTTGTGTAACAGCTTTGTGTAACAATGTTGTTTTGGTAATGCAGAGTGTGTG
>NZ_JXQM01000280.1 GCF_000832065.1 Nitrosospira sp. NpAV
ATAAATAACCATCATGCAACAACTTTAAAGCAGCGCGTGTCGAAGCAATAGTCGCCGGAGAAGGAGAAGCCGTAAATATATAAGGATGACTTATGTACCGCAGCTGAACAAGCTGAGGATGGTTACTCACGCAAAAACCGCCGATGCCGCACAGACTCTTACTGAAAGTTCCGGTTATAAAATCAACCTCATTAATCATTCCTGTTTTTTCTACCAGCCCCTCCCCGGTCTTTCCAAGGACACCGAGTGAATGTGCTTCATCAAGTAACAAAGTACTCTGATAGGCATTCTTCAGTTCCACGATTTTA
>NZ_JXQM01000281.1 GCF_000832065.1 Nitrosospira sp. NpAV
CCTTTATATCGTGAATCTGAGCTTATTTCGGAGAATCATCTTGGGGTGAGGAATGCTGCCCAAAGGAAGCTTTTGGATGAGCTCGGTATTCCTCCTGAAGATGTTCCTGTTGATCAGTTCGTCCCACTGAGCCGCATGCTGTACAAGGCACCTTCTGACGGCAAGTGGGGCGAGCATGAACTTGATTACCTCCTATTCATTGTCCGAGATGTTAACGTTCATCCAAACCCTGATGAGGTAGCAGAGGCTAAATACGTGAACCGTGACCAACTGAAGGAGTTACTGCGTAAAGCTGATG
>NZ_JXQM01000282.1 GCF_000832065.1 Nitrosospira sp. NpAV
AAACGATGTAAATGGGATCTTTTTTCACAGAAATACACACGCATATTGAAAGAGAAAAATCAATTCGAAATCAATTTTTAAGGGGATTTTAGATCGTTTTCTTCTTTGATTTTTGTTTTTATTTCCTCAATCCGTATACACGGATATTAAAAAAAGAGAAAGGATCCTAGATCATTTTTTTAGAAGAAATCGACATAGCAAATACAGAGGAAAAAGAAAGATCTCTT
>NZ_JXQM01000283.1 GCF_000832065.1 Nitrosospira sp. NpAV
TTCGACGCAGGGCCAGGCCATTGCCGATTGCCGAGGGCGACCCATGCGAGGCCCCTGCGGTAGGACCGGTTTACGGCTGGTCTGAAAGGTCCTGCCGTTAACCATCATGGCGGCGTATTCGTCGATCTTGGTCATGTATTTGGCCACTTTGAAAAGCCCCCTTTGCTTTTCCGTGTCATGGTAGTCGATGCATCCCATGGCGTTGTAGTAATAGATTTTTTTCGCATCGCGATTGAGATCGGAAGAGC
>NZ_JXQM01000032.1 GCF_000832065.1 Nitrosospira sp. NpAV
CGAAGATAATGACAGAAAACCAATCGCCAATAGCCCCAGCAACACCATCTGGATACAGAAATTATTCGTCTTTTTCCAGATGTCATTTTTTCGCAAGGAATTTTCAGCTGGAATGGATTTATAATCGGCCATTTTGTACTTTCCTTTTCCAAAATATTTCATCTCTGAAAATTCATTTTGTGTTAATTAACCCGTTTGGCATGATCGTTTCCTGCAAGCTCCGATGAGATTTTCTGATGAAAAGCAGCCTGCTTTACCGTTTCCTCCGCAGCCTTCTCATATTTGCGCAATAAAGCCAAGGTGTGCGACCGTATATCCTGCGCCCGCTTGCCATAGAGATAGCTCTTATCTTCATAGTGCTCCAGCAGTTTCTTTTGTTTTTCCACCTCTGCCAGCAATGCCTTAGCTGTAACTTCATATTGCCTGGCCACGGTATCGTGGTCCGAATAGGTCCTGGCATTCTCCGCAACTCTGCGTGTATCGGCATTCCGCGCTTCGAAAGGCGCCATCTGTGCACAGGATGCCAGCAAACCGAGCATTGACAGAATTACTACAAATTTGCCTGCTTTCTTTTTCATGACGATGAACTCCTATATATCATTAAGTGCATCGAGTCCGTCTACCACTTCCAACTGATGGCTCGACTTCTTAGTCAACCTGATCTTCGATGACTTGGAAAAAGACTATCATCGATTAATTGGAAAAGATGCAGGAAATTCCTTACAGGCTGTTCATTTCATTCCTACACCCTGTCTCGATATTTCCTACAGATATCTTTCGTTTCCCCCACATGAGCGGCGCGTTGTTATAGCTCTTGCGATATCTTTGCATACCCTATATTGCCGAAAGATTGGAAATTCCGTCCGTTGCCGAGCATGCACAATAAATACCTACGTCATATGTGAATCGCTATCCATCCTATAATCATCATACACTCCGGGGGCACCGGATTACAATGCATATGACATATCTCCATTGATAATGGCACCTGGATCTGCGCAACGGAGAGTGCCTCCACACCTGCCAATCGGCCAACAATATCTTCCTGCCGACGATCGGCCGCCATGCGAAACTTTTCTAACGGCTAGAACGATTGTTGCGCGATCTACCTTGGATAGCCTGACCGCAGATACACTATCCTATTGACATATATTCCGCCGGTTTCTGGATACACAATGTTTTCATCAAACGCCGGCAAAAAAGATGTAGGGGTTACCTGACATGACGTTCATATGTTTCCTACATCATGTTTCGGCATTCGTTGACAGACATGCCAACTACGTATGCTAAAGTTTCATGCATCTGGTCGAAAACCGGGAACTAACCCAGGAAGTCCGGATTGTTCTGACAAATGTGCACGCTGACGTCTGTTCATTTTCCCTTTGTCCGCTCAGGTACAGTCTTCCTAAACCGGGATTGCGGGATGAAGGGGACAAGAAAATGGCAAAGACCATGAAGGGGCCTGATCTCCGACGAAGCTGCCGTTGCCGCTCGATTTATAAAGAGAAAAGAACTGCCAGGTTTGAGTTCTCCGTCATAAGGAGCGCTTACCGTCGGCGTGCTTGAACCACTGCCGATTGGAAAACCATAGGTACAAAGTAGCGGTGATTTAACCAGACACGAGGGAAAACCATGCGAATTGGCGTTTTCACCAATTTCTGCCTTATCGTCACGGTGCTAGGACTTAGCCTGCTGATCTTTCTTTCTTCCCAGGTGCTGGACACGCTGGATGAGATCACTGCCGCTGAACGCCAGCAATACAGATCCCTGCAGCTCGCAAATGAGCTGTTCCAGAGCTCCGAGGATCTCACCAAGATGGCTCGCAGCTACGTCACCACTGGTGACCCGATCTATGAACAATTCTTTTTCGAGATCCTCGACATCCGTAATGGCAAACTGCCCCGCCCCCCGGATTATCCGATCAGCTACTGGGATGTAAACATGCAGCCGTCACCCACGCAGGGTAGTGCCGTCTCCTTGATGGACTTGATGCGCCGTGAAGGATTTAGCGAACAGGAGCTTGATTTGCTGCGGCAATCGCAGAGGAATTCCGACAATCTGGTTAATCTGGAAAAACAGGCCTTCGCTGCCATAAAGGGCTTGTACGACGATGGGCATGGAAATTTAACCCTGCCGCGCGCGCCTGACCGCGATTTTGCCATCGACTTGCTGTTTGGCGAACGCTATACCGCCGAGAAAGCCAGGATCATGGCGCCCATCAGCCAATTCATGCGAGAGCTGGATCATCGCACCCAAACCACCATGAGGAATTTACAGTCGAAGTTCCAGCAGCAGATCCTGCTGATACCGGGGGTGCTTTGCAGTGCACTGCTCGTCGTGGCGGTGGCCGCTGCCTACATGCGTCGCAATATCCTGCATCCGCTCGATTATCTCAGCCGCCAGGCGAGCAGCATCGCACAGGGCAGCTACTCTACCCGCTGCGACATTTCCACACACAACGAAATCGCCGAGCTCGGTTCCGATTTCAATACCATGGCGGAAGCCATTGAACATGAAATCATCAAACTCAAACGGGCCGAAGGGTCGTTACGCGAGCGATTGAAGGAGATCAATTGTTTCTATTCAATCCGGCGTGGTATGGAAGCAGGGTCGCTGGAGGAAGTTTGCGGCACCATTTTTGTGCACTTGATCGCGGCGATGCAGTTTCCGCATATCTCCAGCATCAAAATAGAGCTCGACGGCAAGCAGTTTGTCTCCCATCAGTATGATAAGGATCATGCGCGCCGGTTACGAAAGCAGATCATGGTATACGGCAAGGCCTACGGCTGGATAATCGTATTTTACCGCGAAGATCAGCCTTTCCTGCTGCCCGATGAGCAGAATCTGATCGATGCCATCGGGGATGATCTGGGAAAATGGCTGGAACGCAAACAGGCGGAGGCACGCATCTTGGTAGAGCGGGAACTGCGGGTGCGCGATGCCGCAATACGGGAATTTGCGGCGCACGTGGAACGGATGCGGGAAGAAGACCGTAAGTACATTGCCCGCGAGATTCACGATGAGCTGGGCCAGCTCCTGGCGGCATTGCACCTGGAAATCTCGCTGCTAAAGGGTGTGGAAGATAATAGAAAAAGAGTGGAAATCATTAGGCGCAACATGTCGGAGCTGGTGGATAAAGCGGATCAGAGCGTGCGCAATGTGGCTGAGCATCTACGCCCGGCCTCGCTGGAGTTGGGAATCATATCGGCCCTCAAGAAATTGACCGATGAGTTCAGGAAACATAGCGGCGTAAGCTGCGTGCTGCGGTTGATGGAGGAGCCCGTTGAGCTGGATGAAGATCAGACCGTGGCGATATTCAGGATTGTGCAGGAATCCCTGACCAATGTAACCCGTCATGCCGGGGCAAACCGTGTCGAGATTATTTTGTCGCAGGACGCGGATGACCTCTTGATTGAGGTACGCGACAACGGTAAAGGGTTTGATGCGACAGCTGCCGCTAGGAAAAAATCATTCGGCCTGGTTGGAATGCGTGAACGGGCAGCGGTACTGGGGGGCAGCATCGATATTTCCAGTATGCCGCGACAAGGAACCGTGGTCAAGGTGCGCCTGCCGGTGAAGGTATGCGAAGGGGTTTCGTGACCAACTCCGGCTTGCCGATGTGCGCGTTTATGCCGGAATCATCAGTATTCGAGTCGCCTTCCTATGCAATGTCAACCGGACCCGATAGGATAGGGAGATGAACTGATGATTATAAATACGAGCGTGTGGCCGTACCGTAGTACTCACGGTAGCCCGCCCAGACTAAAAAAGAAAATGCTTGGGACACAAGTGCTCGGGAGGCATGCCGAGGCGCGTGGGCTGCGACGACTAAGGGTCTGGACTGGTTTGGACGTCGGGTAAATGGACCTGCCGGAAATGGGTTGGCATAGCCCGGCCTACTCCAGCAAATCGTGCTCGGTTACATAGCGGACCAATTGAGCATTGTTCTGCATATGCATTTTTTCCAGAACGCGGGCGCGGTAAGTGCTCACGGTTTTCGAGCTTAATCCCAGTTTCTGCGAGATTTCTGTTAAGGATACCCCGGCAGCAATAAGCTTGAGGACGTTAAACTCCCGATCGGAAAGGGTGGAATGGGGCAGAATCGCTGAAGTTGGACCGAGATCGAACAACAGTTTCTCCGCCAGTTCCGGGTCTATGTATCGTCCTCCCTTCGCCAGGCGCCGGATTACGGATATCAGCAGATCGGTGGGGCTGTTCTTGGTAAGATAGGCGGATGCGCCGGCGCGTATCGTCCTGATGGCGTATTCATCCTCATGATACGTGCTTAGCATCAGTATTTGATGCTTGGCATTATCGCTCATTATCCGCTTCAGCACTTCCAGTCCATTCATGCCCGGCATGTTGACATCCAGCAATGCCACATCCCATCCACCCTGGCGCATTTTTTCCAGGGCGTCGAGGCCATCGGTCGCTTCGCCAGCGACTACGATATCGGCTGTTTCGCCAAGAATCCGTTTCAGCCCATCCCGGAAGAGTCTATGGTCATCAGCCAGAAAAACCTTGATTATCATGCCCATACCTCATCAGGACCGGTTGACGTTTGAGGATCTGGTTGACCTGCCGATACCGGAGTGGAAAGGTGCCTACAAGCAGGCCAGAATTGATCATGAAATTCCTTCATTTCATAGCTAGGAAACAACTTCTTGTTTCGAGCAAATCTGTACCGGAAAGGAAAAATCCTTATAGTGTTAGACGCGTATATAGCCTTCAAATCGGGAAGACCGATCTATTAGCTTGATCGGTCCCTGATGGGCAGCTCGATCCACCTAAGCCTCATTCGCTATGCGCTGGCCTCCGCCCAGTATTTTGACTTTTCTGCGGCAAACAGGAACATCCACATCACCAGAACAAACGGGAAAGTAAGTGTGGGCAGACCTATGGGCGCAAGGAAGCTCGCAAGCCCCGCCTGGCAAATCACGGTAAGAAAGCCCGCCAGGACCGCCAGAACCGCGCTTCTGCCATCGGGTTTCAGAAAAACCCATCCCACCGCCATCATGGTCAGAACCGGGTTGAATGAGTAGAGCCCCATCTCGATCATCCCCTGGTTCGCCCCCAGCAGAATCGGAAACCCCACGCCGATAATCGTGCCCCCCACCGCCATCAATGCGCCCCGCAAGGAGACGATGGCAATACCGGTTAAAAATAGAATCCCGACAATGACGCTGTCCGCGAACATCACCTCGGCAACCCCTTTGGTGAGGGCGGTAAACCACATGTCAGCCGGAATCGCCATGGCATCCGCTACGACGGCCGGCGTGCCCGGAGGCGGTAAGACAGGACCTCGTGAGAAACTGTCGAACGCATAGACGGCGACCAGGAACATCCAGGAGGTCAGCACAAAGGGAGATGTCGAGGCCGGAATCTTGTAGGGCCCAAGAATCCTCATCAGCGCCGCTAGGACGACACTCGACAGGACCGAGGCAAGTACCACATATAACCAGAGTTGTGGAGAATGTTCCAGGAACAGAAACAGGCAGGGGCCGACCAGCGTACCATTGAATCCATACAGCCCTGCATCGATATCATCTTCGGAAAAACCGAGGAAATAAGCTGCGACGGTACTGCTTATCACCCCCACGGTTGCCGCTGCGCCCGCGGTTACCCCGCCGATAAAAAGCGCCACCAGGAAAATGAGTCCGGTCACCGCATTGCAGCAGAAAAATACCTGGCCCACGCCTCTCAGAATCACGCGCAACGGGCGGGGCATCGCCTTGTCTATCGTTAATGACCATTCCATTATAATTACCTCCAGCGTTTTTATGATAAAAAGCTATTTTTAGTATCGTGGCTATTCAGAAAGTACGGTCATCCTGGTAATTCGACTGAAAACCTGATCTTTCTCAAATCCTCCGCAAGGAAACACCTAGGCGCTTGCGCGACTATGGGACTGCTGTGCTTTGACTTCATCCAGTAATCCCTGTTTTACGATGAATTCGATGATCTGCTCCACCCCCTCACCCGTATGCAAATTGGTAAACACAAACGGACGCTCGCCGCGCATCCTCTTCGCATCGCGCGCCATCACTTCCAGGTTTGCTCCCACATAGGGCGCAAGATCGATCTTGTTGATGACCAGCAATGCGGAACGCGTGATGCCTGGCCCGCCCTTGCGCGGAATCTTTTCACCCGCGGCAACATCAATGACATAGATGGTAAGGTCGGAAAGCTCGGGGCTGAAAGTCGATGCAAGATTGTCACCGCCGGATTCGACCAGAATGAGATCCAGGTTGGGGAAATCCGCGGTCATGCGCGCAATGGCTTCCAGGTTTATCGATGCATCCTCTCTGATGGCGGTATGCGGACAACCGCCGGTTTCGACACCCATCAGGCGCTCGGCGGGTAGCGCCTCGGCGCGCAGCAGGATTTCCATATCCTCCTTGGTGTAGATATCGTTGGTAATGACTGCCATTTCATAGCGGTCGCGCATCTTCTTGCTCAACACTTCGCACAACGCCGTTTTTCCTGAGCCGACCGGCCCGCCTATTCCAACACGCAAGGGATTAGATGATTTTTGCATTTTATTTCCAGTCAATAATTTTGTTTCAAACAAAACGGATTTAGGACCGATAGATCCGGCTGTACTGCACTTCATGCTGCATCGATAACAAGGACAATCCTGGCGCCCAGTTGCATAATTCGTCGTCTTCAAGACGCTGGGCATGGCTTGCTGCGGCTTCAAGCGCGGGGTGCAGCGAAAGCAGCAATCGCTGGCCCGAAACCTGCCCTAGTGGAATGGATTTCACGCACGCCAGTACCTGGTTCTCTATCATGGAGAATAACAGTGCAAGCAACGCGGCCTCATGCGGCACGGCCAGTGCCTCCGCAGCACAGGCAAATGCAGTGGGCAGCGGTATTTCAGGCTGACTTGACAGTATATTCAGCAATGAGTCATCTGCAATCTTCAACTCGATCACCAATTTTCCCAGCGAGTATCCCATTTGTATGGTTTCGGCACGGAACTCGGCGGTATCGCGGGCTGCAACGAAGCATTCCGTCCACCGCGTAACCGCCGCCTCGTCCCGTGCCGAGAAAGCCTTCAACAGCCGCCACAATACCGGCGCTTCAAAATCCGCGACGACGCCCAGCGACTCGGTGATCCAGGCACGGGCTGAACCCTCGTCCTTGACCATACCCGCTTCGATGGCTGCTTCCAATCCCTGCGAATAGGTATATGCGCCGATGGGCAGAGACGGGCTTGCAAGCTGCAGCAAACGAAGGAGTGCGGTGCTATGCATTGTCATCTCCTGCTATCGCTTCGAGTCGATTGCACGATGAATCTTCTGATGCACCGGAATGGGGGCCAATGGGCCGTGACCATGTGAGTGGCCATGTGAATGCCCATGATGATCCTCATCAGTGTGATGATGGCCTCCGCCGCTGTAGGCACCCGCTTCCGGTTCAAACTGCGCGCTTTCTTCCACTACGCTCGCCCCCAAACCCTCCAGCATTTCCTTCAGTACGCTGTCCTGACAGATGCGCAGAAAACCTTCTCCCACCTGCGTCTGCGTATGACGATTGCCCAGGTGGAACGCGCAACGCAACAGGTCGTGCGGAGAACGGCAGGTAATTCGGTAGGTGGGCTCGTCCGCGGCGACGATTTGCACCACCCGACCATCATCGCCTTGGAGTAAATCGTTGTTGCGCAATACGGTCCCGCGCGCGGTAAAAATAGCGACTTCCTCTCCCGACTCCAGCGTGGTGCGCAGGCGGCTGTTCTCGCGCAGCTCGTAAGGGAGTACGAGCTGCGCGGAAACCACGTCCGCATGCGCTATCTTGGCGTTTAAAGTGAGCATATGGCTTAGAACAAAAAGTAGCGTTGCGCCATCG
>NZ_JXQM01000284.1 GCF_000832065.1 Nitrosospira sp. NpAV
GGCTTGATAAGCATACAGGGAAACCGAAAGGCTTTGCACTTTTTGTCTACAGGTCAATTGAGAGTGCAAGGAAGGCCTTAGAGGAGCCTCATAAGAATTTTGAAGGTCATGTTTTGCATTGCCAGAAGGCCATTGATGGGCCAAAACAGACGAAAGGCGGGTTTGGTGGAGGTGCTTCTACCGGGCATCATCAGCAGTACCAGCAGCATCATCAGCAAGGACAACATCAAAATAAGTCTCGTTACCAACACGCAAAGAAGGGGAAATACTCGTCTAGTGGCTCAGAGACTGGTCATTTGATGGCTCCATCTGGGCCTGCTGCAGTGG
>NZ_JXQM01000285.1 GCF_000832065.1 Nitrosospira sp. NpAV
GATTCTTGGAAACAATACATGCGACGGTCAACCTGCACAATAAACTACGGGAGTGAGTTACCGCTGGCCCAAGGAATCAATTTCGGCTAGGAATGCAGACATGGGTGAGGCGTAAGGAAACAAATTTGCATTCCTGCAAAATCAACTCCCAGACCTTTTATGCTCTACATATAGGGTGGGATTTGGTTCACATAATTGTCGCTGAAAACCATGAATAGTAACATAATAATGAAAAGAGGCATAATGAAGAAATCAATGATTCCTGAAACACACTTTGTTACGAAAATC
>NZ_JXQM01000286.1 GCF_000832065.1 Nitrosospira sp. NpAV
TTTGAGGTTTGATGGAGCCCTGAATGTGGATGTGACTGAGTTCCAGACTAACCTGGTCCCATATCCCAGGATCCACTTTATGCTTTCTTCTTATGCCCCTGTCATTTCAGCTGAGAAGGCTTACCATGAGCAGCTATCGGTGGCTGAGATAACCAACAGTGCTTTTGAACCCTCTTCAATGATGGCCAAATGTGACCCACGCCATGGGAAGTACATGGCTTGCTGCCTTATGTACCGAGGAGATGTTGTGCCCAAAGATGTGAATGCGG
>NZ_JXQM01000287.1 GCF_000832065.1 Nitrosospira sp. NpAV
AGCAGGGTCATCCTTGGAGTTGGATGCAACAAAACCACGCTTGAGATCCTTAACAGCAACGTTTTTAACATTGAACCCAACATTATCACCAGGAAGCGCCTCCGAAAGAGCTTCATGGTGCATCTCAACAGACTTAACTTCAGTGGTCAGACCAGAAGGACCAAAGGTCACAACCATACCAGGCTTCAAGACACCAGTTTCAACACGACCAACTGGGACAGTTCCAATACCACCAATCTTGTACACATCCTGAAGTGGTAGACGGAGAGGCTTGTCTGAAGGCCTCTTGGGCTCATTGATCTGGTCAAGAGCCTCAAGAAGAGTAGGACCCTTGTACCAATCCAAGTTGGTAGACCTCTCAATCATGTTGTCACCCTCAAAACCAGAGATGGGGACGAATGGAATCTTCTCAGGGTTGT
>NZ_JXQM01000288.1 GCF_000832065.1 Nitrosospira sp. NpAV
CTTCCTTATTCTTTCTTACCCAGATCTATAATTGATTCTGGTTGTAAACTTATTTACATTTGCAGGGACCCCAAAGATACATTTGTTTCATTGTATCATTTCATTGCACGGCACTGCAACTCCCGCAATACTCAACCCATTCAACTTGATGAAGCGTTCGAATTGTTTTATGAAGGTATAAGTTCGTATGGGCCTTATTGGGACCATGTTT
>NZ_JXQM01000289.1 GCF_000832065.1 Nitrosospira sp. NpAV
AAGAGACAGAATCTATACTGTGCAACATCACCATACGCTCATATTGATTCATGATTGATGCACCCACTTGTTCGACTTTACCCTGATAGCTGGTGTTCACAGATTCCATGATACGGCTACGCAGATTTTCTTCATGCAGTTCACTATCAGCTTCCAACCATTCCTGCACGGGAATTCGCAAGAGAAATTCACTGGCCAAAGCTTTCTCTAACCCAGGAACATCCCATTGTTCTTCTATACTTTGTGCAGGAATATAAAGACCAATCAGTT
The DNA here is from genome assembly GCF_000832065.1 of Nitrosospira sp. NpAV. Lineage (GTDB taxonomy): Bacteria > Pseudomonadota > Gammaproteobacteria > Burkholderiales > Nitrosomonadaceae > Nitrosospira. The sequence continues at coordinate 271 of NZ_JXQM01000289.1, forward strand.
GGTTTATCACACTCTCACGAATAGCACTATCGGTTTCTGAAATACCTTGCTCGGCATCCAGCAACTCGTTGCG
>NZ_JXQM01000290.1 GCF_000832065.1 Nitrosospira sp. NpAV
CTGCTTCTCTTTGTTGTTCATTTTCCCCCCCTCTTATTTACAATTGCAAGGGTTGCAAGTGCAGTTGTCTCCACACTTGCATCCATTCTCAACCCCAACTCCCATCTCAGATCCCTCAAAGTGCATTTTCTGAGTTGTCACACCAAGAACAATAGTCTCAGTTGTAGTCTTCTCTATTATGTCAGGGAACATCTTGCATCCTCCACAGCCATTGCCACACTTGCAACCAG
>NZ_JXQM01000291.1 GCF_000832065.1 Nitrosospira sp. NpAV
CTTGTAATTCCCTTCTTCGCCTTCATGTAATCCCGAGATGTTTTCACTGCTAATAATATGCTCTCAGTTCCTCCTGATGTCATGTTTCCACAAACTTGTCATATGCTGAATGTGCAGATTCAGCTATTATCATTTCTGGCCTTGTAATTCCCTTCTTCGCCTTCATGTAATCCCGAGATGTTTTCACTGCTAACAATATGCTCTCAGTTCCTCCTGATGTCATGTTTCCACAAACTTGTCCTCCAGAAGCCTTCTCTTTACAGCCAAGTAGATCTGCTGTCATAGCAACCACTTCAGCCTCAAATCGCGCCACACTCTGAA
>NZ_JXQM01000292.1 GCF_000832065.1 Nitrosospira sp. NpAV
AACCGGGCCTGGTGGCTGATTCTGCCGATGCTGCTGCTGGTGGCCTTCTCGGCCGTCATCCCGCTGATGACCGTGGTCAACTACTCGGTCCAGGACGTCTTCGATGCCAATACGCGCTTCTTCACGGGTACCGAGTGGTTCAAGGAGATGCTCAACGACCCGGCCCTGCAGGCGGCCGTGCTCCGTCAGTTTGCCTTCTCGCTGACCGTGCTGGCCATCGAGGTGCCGCTGGGGATCGGCATCGCCCTGA
>NZ_JXQM01000293.1 GCF_000832065.1 Nitrosospira sp. NpAV
CTACTTCATCTCAACTTTCAAACCCAGAAAGCTCAAAGGAAAAAAAAGATGGCTTTGGAGATCTGTGTCAAGGCTGCTGTTGGTGCCCCTAATGTTCTTGGAGACTGTCCATTCTCCCAGAGAGCTCTTCTTACTTTGGAGGAAAAGAAGATTTCCTACAACATGCACCTTATCAATATCAGTGACAAACCTCAATGGTTTTTGGAGATAAGTCCAGAAGGGAAAGTACCAGTGGTGAAGTTTGATGACAAATGGGTGGCTGATTCTGATGTAATTGTTGGAATCCTTGAAGAAAAATACCCTCAGCCTTGTCTCAAAACCCC
>NZ_JXQM01000033.1 GCF_000832065.1 Nitrosospira sp. NpAV
GTGGTGGCAAAGATTATTGAGTAGCGGTAGCCGTTCTTATACTTGACGCATGAGTTTCCTGATTTTCATCTTTGTTTTTGAAGGAAATATAGGCCAGTAGCTCAATTGGCAGAGCGTCGGTCTCCAAAACCGAAGGTTGGGGGTTCGATGCCCTCCTGGCCTGCCAAGACAAGGATGTCATTAAAAACCATCAGTCATCGCGTATTCCGATGAATGCAACATTCATAATGACACAAGCGGATTGAACCATGATAGCTCCGTGGACCGAATTTGCAATTTGCATATTCGGTTCTGCGCGCTTCATTTATTGACAAGCATAAAAGGCAGAGTGGGACAGAGTGGATAAGATCAAGTTGGGATTCGCGCTTCTGCTGTTGATCTCGGGTATTGTCGGTTTTTATTACCTTCGAGATAGCGCCATGGTGATTCGTGTCATTGCCGTGCTGTCAGGTCTCGTTCTGGCGGCGGTAACGGTAGGGTTTACCGCTCAAGGTAAACAATTTTATGCATTCAGCAGAGAGTCCTCGGAAGAAACCAAGAAAGTAGTATGGCCAAGTCGTAAAGAAACAGTGCAAACAACGGGCATTGTATTTGCCTTTGTTCTGGTGATGGCCATATTTTTATGGATGGTGGACGCCGGGTTGCTGCTGGCGGTGAAGTATCTCATGGGACAGGAAGGGTGATGGATAAAAAATGGTTTGTGGTTCACGCCTATTCCGGATTTGAGAAGAGTGTACAACGTGCGTTAAAAGAGCGAATCAGTCGCGCCGGAATGCAGGACAAATTTGGTCAAATACTGGTTCCGGTAGAAGAAGTGGTTGAGATGAAAGGCGGCCAGAAGAATCTTAGTGAACGAAAATTCTTTCCTGGCTACGTGCTGGTCGAAATGGAAATGACTGACGAAACATGGCATTTGGTCAAGAATACTGCCAAGGTCACCGGCTTTATCGGCGGTTCGGCGATGAAACCGACACCAATCAGCGAAAAGGAAGTGGAAAATATCCTCCATCAGATTCAGGAGGGAGTGGAAAAGCCCAAACCTAAGATTCTCTTTGAAGCGGGTGAAGCGGTAAGAGTCAAGGAAGGTCCATTCACGGATTTCCATGGCAATGTGGAAGATGTTAATTATGATAAAAGCAAGATCAGGGTGTCGGTTTCCATTTTTGGCCGGCCCACCCCGGTGGAATTGGATTTCAGTCAAGTCGAAAAGGCTTGAGAATTGTAATTAGAGGCGAGCCCGTGCCGGTATCGGGTATCGCACCTATGTTGTTTATTAGCTGGGGAGAGCGCGATAGCGTTCGTTTGCACCCGAGAGGAGAATCATTGTGGCAAAAAAAATAATCGGCTATATCAAGCTTCAAGTGCCGGCGGGCAAGGCTAATCCTAGCCCGCCCATTGGCCCCGCGCTGGGTCAAAGGGGACTCAACATTATGGAGTTCTGCAAGGCGTTCAACGCGGCTACCCAGAAAATGGAAGTTGGCTTGCCGGTACCGGTGGTAATTACCGCGTATGCCGACAAGAGCTTCACATTTACCATGAAGACCACGCCCGCGACGGTGCTGATCAAGAAAGCGGTTGGGCTGGGTAAGGGCAGTCCCAAGCCTCACACCGATAAAATTGGAAAATTGACGCGGAAGCAAGCGGAAGAGATTGCTCAGGCAAAAATGCCTGATTTGACTGCGGCCGATATGGATGCCGCAGTCCGTACCATTGCCGGCAGCGCCCGCAGTATGGGTGTTGACGTGGAGGGCATATAGCGTGGCGCACATATCTAAACGTTTCAAGGCAATCACCGCCAAAACGGATCGTACTAAATCCTATCCGCTACCGGATGCGCTCAAAATCATTAAGGAAACGGCTACCGCAAAATTTGATGAATCCATTGATGTCGCGGTCAATCTCGGCATCGATGCGAAAAAATCCGACCAGTCGGTGCGGGGTTCGGTGGTTCTGCCCGCGGGAACCGGAAAAACCGTGCGTGTAGCCGTATTTGCCCAGGGAGATAAGGCTAAGGAAGCCCTTGCAGCGGGTGCCGACATAGTTGGATTCGAGGACCTGGCGGAACAAATCAAAGCAGGCAATATCAATTTTGATGTCGCTATTGCCAGTCCCGATGCCATGCGTATCGTAGGTCAATTGGGGCAAATACTGGGTCCACGCGGTCTGATGCCTAACCCGAAAGTGGGAACGGTGACACCGGATATCGTGGGTGCGGTAAAAAACGCGAGAGCAGGCCAAGTGCAATATCGCGCTGATAAAGCCGGCATTGTCCAGTGCACCATAGGTCGCGCTTCGTTTAGCGTGGATTCCTTGCAAGAAAACATGCGGGCACTGGTGGACGCGCTCAACAAATCTAAACCCCCCACATCCAAAGGTGTTTATCTAAGAAAAATATCGGTTTCCAGCACGATGGGGATAGGGGTCCGGGTGGATCAGACCAGTATGCGGTAAGAATAGAAGTATCCATGTGAATTTGTAAGGCTTTGGGCCGTCAGGGAAGCTATTTTTCCGATCTGACGGGTTGTCAAAGACCGCCGGGGTTACTTAGCGAAGAAAGGACGGTAATAACGTTGTAATGATATTTACCGGGCCAGGTGATCGTTGAGAACTTAATCGAGAGAGATGGAAATAGTTCGAGCGTATGGTGATTGTCTACTTTGCGCTTCTGACTTGCTGCCATTTCAAGCGCCCAGCGTAGATGGCGTACCCAAAAAACAGGAATGGATTTATCTCCTGATTTAAGGTCGCCGGTTCGCGATGTTGAGACAAGTTGCGAGTTTTATCATGACTCAATACTAAATCAGTATCGCATTTAACTGATGGAGAATGTGCCTTGAGTCTAAATTTAGAAGAGAAAAAAGCGGTTGTCGCCGAAGTCAGTACCCAAGTGGCGAAGGCCCAGGCCATTATTATTGCGGAGTACCGCGGACTTGGTGTCGGACATATGACCCAATTGCGGGCGAAGGCGCGGCAATCGGGCATATATTTCCGGGTGCTCAAGAATTCGCTCGCGCGGCGCGCGGTTACCGATACTCCATTTACCGGGCTCTCCGAGTATATGGTGGGACCGTTAGCCTATGGTATCGCAAGTGATCCGGTAGCAGCGGCAAAAGTGATGTACGAATTTTCCAAAGGCAATGATAAATTCGTCATCAAAGGCGGCAGCATGGCAAATCTTGTGATGTCCAGTAAGGAGATCGCGGATTTAGCCTCTCTTCCGAGCCGCGAAGTATTGCTTTCGAAGCTGCTGGGCACGATGCAGGCACCCATTGCCAATTTTGTGAGGACCCTCAACGAGGTTCCGACCAGTTTTGTGCGTGGCCTTGCAGCCGTACGGGATCAGAAACAATCCGCTTAGCCGGTTTCAGGTCGTTTGAAACCGTAACATAATTAGAAGCTTAAATTTATCAGGAGAAAATCATGGCGATAGCCAAAGCAGAAATTCTAGAGTCGATTGCAAATATGACGGTGCTGGAGCTCTCCCAGCTCATCAAGGAAATGGAAGAGAAATTCGGTGTTTCCGCCGCAGCCGTGGCCGTTGCGTCGGCCGCACCCGCGGCAGGCGCCGCTGCTGCCGCGGTGGAAGAGCAAACGGAATTTTCCGTGATTCTGACCGCGGTGGGTGAAAGCAAAGTCAATGTGATCAAGGTGGTGCGCGCTATTACCGGCCTGGGCCTGAAAGAAGCAAAAGATTTGGTTGACGGCGCACCGAAGGCGGTCAAGGAAGGCATTCCCAAAGCGGATGCTGAAGCCATTCAGAAACAACTTGCCGAAGCCGGAGCAACCGGCGAGATTAAATAGAAGTCATGCAATAAAGCCAACTGACGGTGGGCGTGTAAAACGCCACCGTCAGGATATGGCGTTTTAACTTTTGAATTTAACGTTTGGATGTCCGATTTTTGTGTCGCAGAACACTTCGCACGGTAGCTTAAAAACAGATACTTTGCCTCCATTTTCTGTCCACCCCGTTTTTTGACCTCCCGGAGATTCCATGAGCTATTCGTTTACCGAGAAAAAACGTATCCGTAAAAGTTTCGCCAAGCGCGCCAGCGTCTTGCCGATCCCGTTTCTTCTCGCTACTCAAATCGAATCGTATGCGGCTTTCCTGCAAGCCGAGGTTGAGCCTGATCAACGCGCCACCCAGGGATTGCAGGCAGCGTTTATCTCGATTTTTCCGATCGAGAGCCACTCCCGGAATGCCCGCCTTGATTTCGTTAATTATGTACTGGGTACTCCTCCCTTCGATGTCAAGGAATGTCAGCAGCGTGGGCTTACTTACGCTTCTCCGTTGCGCGCCAAAGTGCGGTTGACGATTATGGATAAGGAAGCTTCCAAACCAACCGTGAGGGAGGTGAAGGAGCAGGAAGTTTACATGGGCGAGATTCCGCTCATGACCGGCACAGGATCATTTGTCATTAATGGAACCGAGCGGGTTATCGTGTCTCAATTGCACCGTTCTCCCGGGGTATTCTTCGAACATGACCGCGGTAAAACGCACTCGTCCGGAAAGTTGCTTTTTTCCGCACGCATCATCCCATATCGGGGTTCATGGCTCGATTTCGAGTTCGACCCTAAGGATTACTTGTATTTTCGCGTCGATCGCCGCCGCAAGATGCCGATTACCGCATTGCTGAAAGCAATCGGGTATACGCCGGAGCAAATTCTTGAGAGCTTTTTTTCCTTCGATACTTTTCAGTTGTCTAAAAAAGGCATTCTTTTTGAATTGATACCGGAGCGCTTGCGCGGCGACATTGCGCGCTTTGATATTGCCACTAAAAGTGGAAAAGTTATCGTTCAGAAAGATAAACGCATAACCGTGAAGCATGTACGGGAAATGCAACAAGCGGGTATCGACAAGCTCGCGGTACCGGAAGATTTCCTGCTGGGCCGGGTACTGGGGCATAACGTCGTGGATAAGGAAACAGGCGAAGTGGTGGCGCTGGCTAACGACGAAATTACGGAAGTTATGCTTGCCAAACTTTACGAAGCCAATATAGAAGAGATTCAAACTATTTATACGAATGATCTCGATCAGGGTGCGTACATCTCGCAAACGATGAGAATAGACGAAACCGTTGATCAGATGGCCGCGCAAGTGGCCATCTACCGTATGATGCGTCCGGGCGAACCGCCTACCGAAGAGGCGGTCAAGGCGCTGTTCAACGGGTTGTTCTATGCCCCGGAACGATATGATCTCTCTGTAGTGGGGCGGATGAAATTCAATCGCCGGGTGGGCAGGAATGAACTGGACGGTTCTACCACCTTATCGAACGAGGATATCATCGCGGTCATCAAGATTCTGGTCGAATTGCGCAATGGCCGCGGCGAGATCGATGATATCGATCACCTTGGTAATCGCCGCGTCCGTTCTGTTGGCGAACTTGCGGAAAACCAGTTTCGTTCAGGATTGGTGCGAGTCGAACGGGCAGTGAAAGAACGTCTCAGTCAGGCTGAGTCCGATAATCTGATGCCCCATGACTTGATTAACGCGAAGCCGGTATCAGCCGCGGTGCGCGAGTTCTTCGGTTCCAGTCAATTGTCGCAATTCATGGATCAGACCAACCCTCTTTCCGAAATTACCCACAAACGCCGTGTTTCGGCGCTGGGACCGGGTGGACTGACGCGCGAGCGTGCGGGGTTTGAGGTGCGCGATGTGCATCCCACTCACTATGGTCGCGTATGTCCCATTGAAACGCCCGAGGGTCCCAATATTGGCTTGATTAATTCACTGGCGCTCTATGCCCGCACCAATGAGTATGGGTTCATGGAAACACCCTACCGCAACGTGAAGAATGGAAGCGTCACCGATGAAATTGACTATCTTTCGGCAATTGAGGAGGGTCAGTATGTGATTGCCCAGGCGAATGCGGAGCTGAATCGCCAAGGCAAGTTCACCAACGACATTGTCTCCTGCCGTCACAAGAATGAATTTACTCTGGCGACCCCGGATCGGATCGAGTACATGGATGTGGCGCCGGCGCAGATCGTATCGGTAGCCGCTTCATTGATTCCATTTCTGGAACATGATGATGCCAATCGCGCACTCATGGGATCCAATATGCAGCGACAGGCAGTGCCTTGTCTTCGCGCAGAAAAATCGCTGGTGGGTACCGGCATCGAACGTGTCGTGGCGGTGGACTCCGGAACCGCGGTACAGGCGGTGCGCGGTGGCGTGGTGGACTATGTAGATGCAAGCCGTATTGTGGTGCGAGTGCACGACATTGAAACCCGGGTCGGCGAAGTAGGCGTGGATATCTATAATCTGATTAAATACACTCGCTCGAACCAGAACACCAACATCAACCAGCGCCCGCTGGTGAAAGTGGGAGATGTGATTGCGCGAGGCGACGTAGTAGCCGACGGGGCTTCTACCGATAAGGGTGAGCTGGCGCTGGGGCAAAACATGTTGGTTGCCTTCATGCCCTGGAATGGCTACAACTTTGAGGATTCAATTCTCATTTCTGAACACATTGTCGCCGAAGACCGCTTCACGTCCATCCATATCGAGGAATTATCGGTGGTAAGCCGGGATACCAAACTTGGGACGGAAGAAATCACGGGGGATATTTCCAATCTTTCCGAGGTGCAACTTGGACGCCTCGATGCCTCTGGCATCGTTCACATCGGTGCCGAAGTGGAAGCGGGTGACGTGCTGGTCGGTAAAGTCACTCCCAAGGGCGAAACCCAGTTGACTCCCGAAGAAAAGCTATTGCGCGCGATTTTTGGCGAGAAGGCTTCCGACGTCAAGGATACATCGCTACGCGTGCCATCGGGTATCTCCGGGACGGTGATCGACGTGCAGGTATTCACTCGGGAAGGAATCGAGCGCGATAAGCGTGCCCAGCAGATTATCGACGATGAATTGAAACGCTACAAGAAAGATCTGGCTGATCAAATGCGGATCGTGGAAGCCGATGCATTCGAGCGTATCGAGCGCTTGCTCAAGGGCAAGTCAGCAACCGGAGGGCCAAAAAAACTCGTCAAGGGCGCACAAATCACCAAGGAATATCTGGACAGTATCGATCCGTACCATTGGTTCGATATCCGGCTTGCCGATGAAGAAACAAGCCTGCAACTGGAACAGATCGATGAGGGTCTGGCACAGAAACGCAAGGCATTTGACATTGCTTTTGAAGAAAAGAAAAAGAAGCTTACCCAAGGCGATGAACTGCCACCGGGCGTACAGAAAATGGTCAAGGTTTACGTGGCGGTAAAACGGCGTCTGCAGCCCGGGGACAAAATGGCGGGACGCCACGGCAATAAAGGCGTGATTTCCAAGATTGTGCCCGTGGAGGATATGCCCTACATGGCCGATGGGACTCCGGTCGATGTGGTATTGAATCCCCTGGGTGTCCCCTCGCGCATGAATGTCGGCCAGATTCTGGAGACCCATCTTGGATGGGCAGCAAAAGGGCTCGGCAGAAAAATCGGTGATATGCTTCAGGCTGACAGCAAGATTGCCGATGTTCGGAAGCTGCTTGACAAGATTTACAACACGAGCGGCAAGCAAGAGGATATTGCCTCGCTAACCGATGAGGAAATCGTGGATCTGGCAGGGAATCTCAAAGATGGCGTGCCTTTCGCCACCCCCGTATTCGATGGGGCCACCGAACATGAAATCAAGGATATGCTGGAGCTCGCCGGTCTCCCGCGATCGGGACAGGTGACACTATACGATGGTCGAACGGGTGAAGCCTTCGATCGTCCTGTCACGGTGGGTTATATGCATGTGCTGAAGCTGCATCACCTGGTAGACGATAAAATGCATGCGCGCTCCACCGGTCCCTACAGTCTGGTAACCCAACAGCCGCTCGGTGGCAAGGCACAGTTCGGCGGACAGCGTTTTGGTGAAATGGAGGTTTGGGCGTTGGAAGCATACGGCGCTTCCTATACCTTGCAGGAGATGCTGACGGTCAAGTCGGATGATGTAAACGGGCGAACCAAGGTGTACGAGAGCATAGTCAAAGGCGACCACAAGATCGATGCCGGTATGCCGGAGTCATTCAATGTGCTGGTGAAGGAAATCCGATCACTGGCGATGGATATTGATCTGGATCGGCATTAGCGGTTTTATTGTACGGTACGATTGGGAACAAATATTAAATATCCCTTTTGTTTCCGCCTCTCTAACCAGATGATTTTTGTATCGGCCCTGATCAACAGGAGTGACAAATGAAAGCACTGCTCGATTTATTCAAACAAGTTACTCAGAAAGAAGAGTTCGATTCAATTAAGATCGGCCTGGCTTCCCCGGAAAAAATACGTTCCTGGTCCTATGGTGAAGTAAAGAAACCAGAGACTATCAATTACCGTACGTTCAAACCGGAACGGGATGGGTTGTTCTGCGCAAAAATCTTTGGGCCGGTAAAGGATTACGAATGTCTGTGCGGAAAGTATAAGCGCCTGAAACATCGTGGCGTGATCTGCGAGAAATGCGGAGTCGAAGTTACGCTCTCGAAGGTTCGGCGCGAACGTATGGGTCACATTGAACTGGCTTCTCCGGTGGCACATATCTGGTTTCTGAAATCGCTGCCGTCACGTCTTGGTATGGTGCTGGATATGACTTTGCGTGATATCGAGCGAGTACTTTACTTTGAGGCGTACGTGGTCACCGACCCCGGCATGACGCCGCTGGCGCGATGTCAGTTGCTGACGGATGACGACTATCGCGCCAAGACGGAAGAATACGGGGACGACTTTCGTGCCAGCATGGGTGCGGAAGGTATCCGCGACTTGTTGAGCAACCTCAACATCCGTGTCGAGATTGACAGTCTTCGGCGCGAGATGGGAGCAACCGGTTCCGAAACGAAGATGAAGAAGATCTCCAAGCGTCTAAAGGTGCTGGAGGCGTTCAACAAATCCGGTATCAAGCCGGAGTGGATGGTTTTGGCGGTGTTGCCCGTGCTGCCGCCCGAGTTGCGCCCCCTGGTGCCGCTGGATGGCGGGCGTTTCGCCACTTCCGATCTGAATGATTTATATCGCCGCGTCATCAATCGCAACAACCGGCTCAAGCGTCTGCTTGAGTTGAAGGCGCCGGAAATCATTGTGCGTAACGAAAAGCGCATGCTACAGGAAGCGGTGGACTCATTGCTGGATAACGGCCGGCGTGGCAAGGCCATGACGGGTGCCAACAAGCGGCCGTTGAAATCGCTTGCCGATATGATCAAGGGAAAAGGCGGACGTTTTCGCCAGAATCTGCTCGGCAAGCGGGTGGATTATTCCGGCCGGTCGGTGATCGTGGTGGGTCCGCAGCTCAAACTGCATCAATGCGGCCTGCCGAAGAAAATGGCGCTGGAATTGTTCAAGCCGTTCATTTTTAACAAACTGGAGATAATGGGTATCGCCAGCACCATCAAGGCCGCCAAGCGCGAGGTCGAAAACGAAAGCCCCGTTGTATGGGACATCCTGGAAGATGTCATTCGCGAGCACCCGGTGATGCTGAATCGGGCACCGACACTGCATCGGTTGGGTATTCAGGCATTCGAGCCGGTGCTGATAGAAGGCAAGGCGATCCAATTGCATCCATTGGTGTGTGCGGCATTCAACGCCGACTTTGACGGTGACCAGATGGCGGTTCATGTGCCGCTGTCGTTGGAAGCGCAGATGGAATGCCGTACTCTCATGATGTCCACCAATAATGTCTTGTCGCCGGCAAATGGAGAACCCATTATCGTGCCGTCGCAGGATATCGTGCTGGGGTTGTACTACACCACCCGGGAAAAGATCAATGCGCTGGGCGAAGGCATGTCGTTTGCCAATATCGGCGAAGTATCCCGCGCTTATGAGAGTCGCGTTATTGAGCTGAATGCCAGGATAATGGTACGGATCAAGGAATATGAGGTGGACGCCGATGGGGAGCGCCGTGAAAAAACCACGCGTTATGAAACCACTGTGGGGCGTGCGTTGCTGTCTGAAATTCTTCCCGCTGGCCTGCCTTTTCCCCTGATTAACAAAGCGCTCAAGAAAAAAGAGATCTCCAAGCTTATTAATGCGAGCTTTCGTCGTTGCGGACTTCGCGAAACGGTGATATTTGCTGACAAACTGATGTATTCCGGCTTTACCTATGCCACCCGTGCCGGAATCTCAATCTGCTTGGACGATATGCTGACACCGGTACAAAAGAACGACATCATCAGCGCATCCGAAAAGGAGGTGCAGGAGATCGAGATGCAATATACCTCCGGTTTGGTCACTCAGGGTGAGCGCTACAATAAGGTTGTGGATATATGGGGTCGTGCCGGTGACCAAGTGGCCAAGGCCATGATGGATCAACTCGGTGTTGAGCCGGTGCATGATCTGCTAACCGGCGAAGCAAAGAAAGACAAAAAAGGCAAACCGCTGATACAGGAATCCTTCAATTCGATTTACATGATGGCCGACTCGGGCGCGCGCGGATCAGCGGCGCAGATTCGCCAGTTGGCAGGGATGCGCGGCTTAATGGCCAAGCCCGATGGCTCAATTATCGAGACGCCCATTACAGCGAATTTCCGTGAAGGATTAAACGTGCTGCAGTATTTTATCTCCACGCATGGCGCTCGCAAAGGCTTGGCCGATACAGCACTGAAGACCGCCAATTCCGGCTATCTGACCCGGCGTCTGGTGGATGTGACTCAGGATCTTGTGGTAACCCAGGAGGACTGCGGCACGAATAACGGCGTTGTAATGAAGGCGCTAGTCGAGGGAGGTGAAGTCATTGAAGCGCTGCGTGAACGCATTCTGGGGCGAGTGGTAGCGAATGACGTCGTCAATCCGGAGCATCAGGAGGTGATTTATCCGGCAGGTGTGCTGTTGGACGAGAATGCGGTTGATACCATCGAATCGCTGGGTATCGATGAAGTGAAGGTGCGTACACCGCTTACCTGCGAAACCCGCTATGGTCTGTGTGCCAAATGTTACGGACGTGATCTGGGACGGGGTACGCCGGTAAACGTAGGCGAGGCTGTAGGGGTCATTGCAGCCCAGTCGATCGGTGAGCCGGGCACCCAACTGACCATGCGTACGTTCCATATCGGGGGAGCCGCTTCCAGAACAGCGGTGGCAAGCCAAGTGGAGAGCAAGTCAAATGGTATTGTGCGTTATTCGCCCACCATGCGTTACGTTACCAACTCTCGCAATGAGCTGATCGCGATCTCCCGTAGCGGAGAAGTGGTGATCCATGACGATAACGGTCGCGAACGTGAGCGACACAAAGCGCCCTACGGAGCTACACTGCTCATTCGAGACGGAGAAGTCGTAAAGGCGGGGCAGATATTGGCGGCATGGGACCCGCATACGCGCCCCATCATCACAGAATATGCCGGCAAAGTTCGCTTTGAGAACGTTGAAGAGGGTGTGACGGTAGCTAAACAGATAGACGAAGTAACCGGATTGTCCACACTCGTGGTGATCGATCCAAAACGTCGTGGAGTGGCACAAACCAAAGGTTTGCGCCCATTGGTGAAGCTTCTCGATGATGATGAAAAGGAAGTAAGGCTTGCGGGCGGTAATTTATCCGTCAACATCACTTTTCAGGTGGGTTCAATTATTACGGTGCGAGATGGGCAACAGGTTAGCGTAGGCGAAGTGCTGGCTCGTATTCCGCAGGAAAGTTCCAAAACCCGCGACATTACGGGTGGTCTGCCACGCGTGGCGGAACTGTTTGAAGCCCGCTCGCCCAAAGATGCCGGTGTACTCGCGGAAGTAACCGGTATCGTGTCGTTTGGAAAAGATACGAAAGGTAAACAACGCCTTGTGATAACTGATCTGGATGGGATCTCCCATGAGTACCTGATCCCCAAGGACAAGCATGTCACGGCCCATGACGGTCAAGTGGTGAATAAGGGAGAAAGTATCGTCGACGGGCCAGCTGATCCGCATGATATTTTGCGCCTATTGGGGGTGGAAGCACTGGCACGCTACATCACCGACGAGGTTCAGGATGTGTATCGTCTGCAAGGTGTCAAGATCAACGATAAGCACATTGAGGTAATCGTGCGCCAGATGTTGCGTCGCGTACAGATCGCTGATTCAGGCGATACGCGCTTTATTCCGGGTGAGCAGGTGGAACGGGCGGATATGCTGGCTGAGAACGAGCAGGCGATAGCTGAGGATAAAAAAGCAGCCATGTACGAATTCATGTTGCTGGGTATCACCAAAGCGTCGCTCTCCACTGATTCGTTTATCTCGGCCGCTTCCTTCCAGGAAACCACGCGTGTGCTCACCGAGGCGGCAATTATGGGCAAAAAGGATGATCTGCGCGGCCTCAAGGAAAATGTCATTGTCGGACGGCTTATTCCCGCAGGTACCGGTCTGGCTTTTCACAGTACCCGGAAGAAGCAAAGGCAGATGTTGAACGCCGGCGAAAGCCTTGGTTTTAGCGAAGAAGACGCTGGCGAAATGCGGGACAGCGGATATACTGTCTAAATGTTGATCAGTATTGAATCAGCCGACTGCCATGGAAATAGCTTATTATGGCAGTGAGATGTCTAGCAGACTTGTGCAGACTTGGTATCCGCGCCTAATTGTTTCATAAATGAGCGAGTAATGTGGAAAAAATCCAGTACTATCAGAGGGTAAACAAGAATCTTGCGCCAGTTAGAAGATAGCTTACAACCCATGAAAAGAATCTCTACAGCTAGAAAACCCGGACCCGCACTCCGGATTCGTATCCTTGGAACAGTTACGGAAGAGCTGAATTATGCCGATTGATATCAATGCAATATTTGCCGAGACCCGAGGCAAGAACTTCGAGCTTTACGAAGAGCATGTGAATCCGGTGTTTGTCAAGGTGTTGCGTACACTCGGATTCAACCGCTCATGGGTGCGTGGTGAAGGTGCTTATCTCTGGGACGAAACGGGCACGCGCTATCTGGATTTCCTTACCAATTGGGGTGTCTTCAACTTTGGTCGACGTCATCCGGCCATTCGCGGGGCATTGCAGCAAGTGCTGGACTCCGATTTTCCCGGATGGGTCGGCTTCGATGCTCCTCCGCTCGCCGCCACATTGGCTCGAGAACTCGTGAAGCGTATGCCGCCTGGTCTGGATACTGTTTATTTCAGCAACTCGGGCACCGAGGCCATCGAAGCGGCGATCAAATTTGCGCGTGCATATACGGGTCGGCCCAGCACGACTCATCTTGCGAAGGCATTTCACGGTCTTACCATGGGAGCCCTGTCATTGAATGGGGAGCCAAGTTTCCGCAGGGGTTTCGAACCGATGCTTCCCGGCAGCTCGGAAGTAAAGCTCGGCGATCTTGCCGGGCTTGAGGCGCGTCTCGCTCTGGGCGATGTCGCTGCCTTTGTCCTTGAGCCGATCCAGGGTAAGGGTGTCAATATTGCCAGCAACGAGTATCTCCTTGGCGCACAGGAATTATGCCGCAAATATGGCACGCTGATGATTTGCGACGAAATTCAGTCAGGCATGGGCCGTAGCGGACGTTTCCTGGCCAGCCAGTGGGTCGAAGGCCTGCAGCCCGATGTCGTCTGTCTCTCGAAGGCGCTCTCGGGTGGTTACATTCCGGTAGGAGCAACCATCACTCGCCGTGCGGTATACGATAGCGTCTATGATACGATGCATCGTGCTATTGTTCATGCTTCCACCTTCGGTATGGGTAACATGGCAATGGCAGCGGGACTGGCATCGCTTGCCGTTCTGGACGACGAGAATCTTGCCGAGCGCGCGAATATACTCGGTGACCGCTTTCGCAGCGGTATTGAGGCAATGGTGCCACGCTTCGAGTTTCTGAAGGGGGTGCGCCAGCGTGGCCTGATGATCGCTGTCGAGTTTGGTCCGCCGGAATCCATGTCGCTAAAGGCAGCCTGGACCATGGTTAACAGAATGGACGAAAACCTCTTTGCCCAGGCGATTGTTCTCCCGCTTCTGGACGACCATCATATCCTTACCCAGGTAGCGGGTCACGCCATGCCCATCATCAAACTACTGCCACCCTTGAATATCAGCGATACTGACGTGGATTGGTTTCTGGAGGCGCTTGAGGACGTGCTGGTTAAGCTGCACAAATTTCCCGGGCCGGCATGGGAAGTGTTAAAGAAGTTAGGCAACCACGCACTCACCGCAAAGCGGCGAGAGGGTCGCGCGGCGACTGCTTAGACCCACCTGTATTTGGGTGGGTTCGGGTTGCCTAATGGATTATCTGAGTTAAATTTGCTTGGCTGTCTTCTCATGGGCGGATTAAGAAATCCGTTCTCCGGAACTATACCCCGTCCGTTTTGCTGCAGGACGCTACCTGG
The DNA here is from genome assembly GCF_000832065.1 of Nitrosospira sp. NpAV. Lineage (GTDB taxonomy): Bacteria > Pseudomonadota > Gammaproteobacteria > Burkholderiales > Nitrosomonadaceae > Nitrosospira. The sequence goes on from NZ_JXQM01000033.1 coordinate 14,230, forward strand.
CTGGAAAATGGAAAATAATCGCATTCCGCGTCGCGCTGAATGGACAGGGTTGATTGCGGGGACATGACTTGTTCCTTCACGGAAGCAACGACGGCGAAAAAGACCCATTATCTATTCTGGAGTACGGAAATTCTTTTATTCGGTGTCGAAGGCACTGGCTTGACATGACAGCATAAACCCCATAGAATTCGCAGTCTTTTTAGCCGCCCCTAGGCAAGAATACCCGAACGACGGCATAAAGCCACAATTCATGCGGGCAGTGGAGCAGTTATATCACCGTCCCGGTTTTTTAGGAAATAAGATGCCGACAATCAGTCAGTTAGTACGTAAGCCCAGAGCGGCGAGGCGCGTAAAGAGTAAAGTTCCGGCGCTGGGTAATAGTCCTCAGAAGAGGGGGGTCTGTACCCGGGTTTACACCACCACGCCGAAAAAACCGAATTCGGCTTTGCGTAAGGTCGCACGGGTACGCCTGACCAATGGTTTTGAAGTATCCAGTTATATCGGTGGAGAGGGGCATAATCTGCAGGAACACTCGGTAGTACTGATTCGCGGTGGTCGCGTCAAAGATTTGCCCGGCGTTCGTTATCACACGGTACGCGGTAGTTTGGATACGGCTGGGGTAAAAGATCGTAAACAGGCCCGTTCCAAGTACGGTGCAAAAAAACCGAAAGCAGCCTAAGCAGAGCGGTTTGAGATTTAGACCCCCTAAGCTAACCCAATACACACCGAGGTAAGAAAATGCCAAGACGCAGAGAAGTACCCAAACGCGAAATTTTGCCTGATCCCAAGTATCACAATACGGAAGTGGCGAAATTCGTCAATGTACTTATGACGCGTGGTAAGAAATCCGTGGCGGAGAGAATCATATATGGCGCTATGGATCAAATTCAGAAGAAAACCGGAAAGGATCCGGTAGAAGTTTTTACGCAGGCCCTATCTAACGTCCGTCCAATGGTGGAAGTAAAGAGCCGCCGTGTTGGGGGTGCGAACTATCAGGTTCCGGTAGAGGTGCGTTCGGTTCGGCGTAACGCCTTGGCAATGCGCTGGTTGCGCGATGCTGCTCGTAAACGAGCCGAGAAATCCATGGGCGCCCGTCTGGCCGGGGAACTGGCTGAGGCAGCCGAGGGGCGGGGCGGTGCGGTCAAGAAGCGTGAGGAAGTTCATCGCATGGCGGAAGCCAACAAGGCATTCGCTCATTACCGGTTCTGAGTGCCGGGCAAAGGTAGAGACAGTTCGGCTCGAATTCTTGAGGCGTTGCTCCCGATTGAAGGGTCGATTTCCGTTATTCATCGATGCTTTCTGGCGTCCTAGTATTCAAAATATTAAGGTTTAATATACCGTGGCAAGAAAAACACCCATTGAGCGTTACCGGAATATCGGCGTAATGGCGCATATAGACGCCGGTAAAACTACGACTACTGAACGCATCCTGTTTTATACAGGTGTATCTCACAAGCTTGGTGAGGTACATGACGGCGCAGCAACGATGGACTGGATGGAGCAGGAGCAAGAGCGCGGTATTACCATCACGTCCGCTGCTACTACGTGTTTTTGGAAAGGGATGGAAGGTAATTATCTCGACCATCGCATTAATATCATCGATACCCCGGGCCACGTTGATTTCACTATCGAGGTGGAACGGTCTCTGCGCGTCCTGGATGGCGCTTGTACCGTGTTCTGTGCGGTCGGCGGCGTGCAGCCTCAGACGGAAACCGTATGGCGCCAGGCTAATAAATACAAGGTTCCGCGACTGGCCTTTGTTAATAAGATGGATCGTGCGGGTGCCAATTTCATGCGCGTCTATGAACAGATACAAACGCGCCTGAAAGCTCACCCGGTGCCTGTTCAATTGCCGATAGGCGCGGAAGAAAAGTTTGAGGGGGTCATCGATCTCATCAAGATGAAGGCTATCTACTGGGATGAAGCGAGTCAAGGAATGAGATTCGATGAGCGCGATATCCCTGCCGATTTATTGGAAAGCGCCAAGCAATGGCGTGAAAAGATGCTGGAGACTGCGGCTGAAGCGAATGAAGAGTTGATGAATAAATATCTCGAAGAAGGGGATTTGTCCATTGACGATATCAAAAAGGGGCTGCGCATTCGTACCATCAGCAACGAAATCGTGCCCATGCTTTGCGGTTCGGCATTCAAGAATAAGGGCGTGCAAGCCATGCTGGATGCCGTCCTCGATTACTTGCCTTCGCCGGTAGATATTCGTGCGATTAACGGCGAGAAAGAGAATGGCGAACCCGGTGAGCGTCATGCAAACGACGAAGAGCCATTCGCCGGCCTGGCCTTCAAGATTGCAACGGATCCTTACGTGGGTCAGTTGATTTTTTTCCGCGTTTATTCCGGTGTGGTGGCATCCGGCGATACCATCTACAATCCGGTTAAGGGACGGAAGGAGCGAATCGGAAGATTGCTGCAAATGCATGCGAACCAGCGGGAAGAAATCAAGGAAGTCCGTGCTGGGGATATCGCTGCGGCGGTGGGTTTGAAGGAAGCCGTCACCGGCGATACGCTATGCGACCCCAGTGATGTCATCACGCTGGAGCGGATGATATTTCCTGAACCGGTCATTCATGTTGCGGTCGAGCCCAAGACAAAACTCGATCAGGAAAAAATGGGCATCGCATTGAATCGCCTGGCTCAGGAAGATCCGTCTTTCCGTGTGCGCACCGACGAAGAATCTGGGCAGACCATCATCTCCGGCATGGGCGAATTGCATCTGGAAATTATTGTAGACCGCATGAAGCGCGAATTCGGGGTGGAGGCCAACGTCGGTGCGCCTCAGGTAGCTTATCGCGAAGCCATCAGGAAGCCGGTGGAGATCGAGGGTAAATTCATCAAACAATCCGGCGGACGCGGGCAGTACGGTCATGTCTGGCTGAAAATGGAACCGCATGAAGCGGGTAAAGGTTTTGAGTTTGTTGACGCCATCAAAGGCGGAACAGTGCCGCGCGAATACATTCCGGCGGTGGAAAAAGGCTTGCGCGATACCCTTCCCAATGGTGTATTGGCGGGCTTTCCGGTAGTGGATGTCAAAGTCACGCTGTTTGATGGTTCCTACCACGATGTGGATTCCAACGAGAATGCCTTCAAGATGGCGGCTTCAATGGCATTCAAGGATGGCATGCGCAAAGCCAATCCGGTACTGCTGGAACCGATGATGGCAGTGGAAGTGGAAACGCCGGCGGACTTTATGGGTAACGTGGTGGGCGATCTGTCCTCCCGTCGCGGCATGATTCAAGGCATGGATGATCTACCCGGCCTCAAAGTAATACGCGCTGAAGTTCCATTGGCGGAAATGTTCGGCTACTCAACCGCATTGCGTTCCGCAACTCAGGGGCGCGCGACATACACCATGGAATTCAAGCATTACTCCGAGGCGCCGAAAAGCGTAGCCGAAGCAGTTATTAATAAGAAATAACCGTCATTAAGTAAAGGGCACAACATGGCAAAG
>NZ_JXQM01000294.1 GCF_000832065.1 Nitrosospira sp. NpAV
CTCCCCAATGACTTTGCCATTATGTTCCAAGGACGGCACCTTGTTTACAGGGTAAACTTTTTCCTTGTACCAAGCAGGTCTATTTTGAAGGTTCAAAGGAACAAACTTAATCTCATCTTGCAATCCCTTATAATTCCTGGTGATCCACACACGTTGTGCAAAAGGGCAAGGATAAGAAGTATACAACCTGGTAGTTCCATCAAACAATGGAGGTTGCCCAGCATTAGCTTCCAATGTAGGAGGCAAAGACCCTACTGTTTCGGTAGCCATTGTTGGAGTGTGCAAGCTTCAATTTT
>NZ_JXQM01000295.1 GCF_000832065.1 Nitrosospira sp. NpAV
GTGAGCGGCGAGATGGTCACCGCCATTGCCATGACCGAGCCGGGTGCCGGCTCCGACCTGCAGGGCGTGAAGACCACTGCGGTGCTCGATGGCGACGAATACGTGATCAATGGCTCGAAGACCTTCATCACCAACGGCTGGTTGGCCGATCTGGTGATCGTCGTGGCCAAGACCGACCCCAAGGCCGGTGCCAAGGGCACCAGCCTGTTCCTGGTGGAGGCCAATACGCCGGGCTTCTCCAAGAGATCGGAAGAGC
>NZ_JXQM01000296.1 GCF_000832065.1 Nitrosospira sp. NpAV
CGCAAGTGATCCCTCAGCGCCGCCAGCGCCTCCGGATCACCGTGAATCAGGTTGATCGGCGTTTCGGGGGCCAGGTCACTCTGAGCAAGCCACTGTTCAATCTCTGCGAAATCCCCGTGCCCGGAAAGCCCACTCAACACTTCCAATCTGGCTTTGACAGGAAACCAGTCACCGTGGATCTTGATCCTTTCCGCTCCGCCAATCATCTTGGCCCCTCGTGTTCCCCCGGCCT
>NZ_JXQM01000297.1 GCF_000832065.1 Nitrosospira sp. NpAV
GATCATCAGTGGCCGGTCAGGCTCCGGCAAGTCGATCGCGCTGCAGGCGCTGGAAGACCTGGGCGACTATGCCATCGACAACCTGCCGGCCATGCTGCTCGGCCCGCTGGTCGATGAACTGCAGGATGACCGCTCGCTGCGCTCCTCGATCGCCGTCAGCATCGATGCCCGCAACCTGCCCGCCGCCCTCGAGCGCTTTCCCGAGCTGCTGGAGGAACTGCGTGGCCGCCAGGTCGACTGCCAG
>NZ_JXQM01000298.1 GCF_000832065.1 Nitrosospira sp. NpAV
GAGACCGTATGGGTGCCAGCACGCATCGAAGATGTCATGCCGGATCATGGCATGGTGACGCTATCCCATGCCCCCATCGCGGCTTGGAATTGGCCGGCCATGAGCATGGATTTCCAGGTTGCTGATACGGTTAGCCTTGAACAGCTGAAAGCCGGAATGGACATCCAAGCCGAACTCGAACGGATTACGGAAGACAAGTTCGCTCTACGAGACGTGCACGTTGACGATGATAAGACTAATGCACCCAGCGATGTGGTAAT
>NZ_JXQM01000299.1 GCF_000832065.1 Nitrosospira sp. NpAV
GAAATCTTTCCTTCCTTTCTTTGCATTCCTCTCACTTCTCCTGTTTGTAGACACCATTGCAGCAGCTAGGAAAGATGCTGGAGAGTACTGGGGAGCTGTAATGAAAGATCAGCCTATGCCTGAGGCACTCCAAGAGCTTGTTCGGATTGAGGCTGCCGTTGCCAACCCCGATGAGAAAACCAAGTGCCATACATCAGGTAACATTGAGCTTAAGGAAGAGAAGATTACTGTTAATGAGGAGTTCGAACCAAGGCCAAACATTTCAGCTTACGGTGATGACGCTAATCTAAAAGGAGATAAATCATCATCTTTTGCAGAAGATTTTGAACCGAGACCTAACATTTCGGCTTACGGGGGCGATGATGCTGGTCTTAAAGGACAGAAAGAATCATTCACTAAAGATTTC
>NZ_JXQM01000300.1 GCF_000832065.1 Nitrosospira sp. NpAV
CCATCTTCCATGACTGGTTGCTGAGACTATACCCTCCATCGATTGGTAAGTTGACACCACTAATAAATTTAGCCTCATCACTTGCCAAATACAGTGCTGCATGTGCAAAATCTTCAGGCTCCAATACAGTGCCTTTCAACACTGCTGAAGCCGCAATCATCTCCTCTCCCTTCTTCTTATCGGGTATCCCAATTGATTTTTGGAACATTGGAGTCG
>NZ_JXQM01000301.1 GCF_000832065.1 Nitrosospira sp. NpAV
GTGTCAGGCGCGCAGAGATTCTTGAACGCGCGGCCGATCTGTTCGAGCGCGACATGGCGGTGCTGATTGCACTTTGCGTACGCGAAGCCGGCAAGACAGTGTCAAACGCGCTCGCCGACGTGCGCGAGGCAATCGACTTTCTGCGTTACTATGCGGGGCTCGCGCGCGCCGACTTCGCCGAACCAAAAGTGATGCCGGGTCCGACCGGCGAGCGCAACGAGCTCAGTTTACATGGACGCGGTGTGTTCGTAGCGATCAGCCCGTGGAACTTTCCGGTTGCGATCTTCACAGGCCAGGTCGCGGGTGCACTCGCGGCGGGTAACAGCGTGTTGGCGAAACCCGCCGAGCGCACCTCACTCGCCGCCTATACCGCGATACAACTGATGCACGAAGCAGGCGTGCCGGGTGAGGTGCTCCATTTTCTGCCGGGCAGCGGGCGCGTTATCGGCACGGCGATGGTGAGACATCCGCCGACCACGGGCGTTGTTTTCCC
>NZ_JXQM01000034.1 GCF_000832065.1 Nitrosospira sp. NpAV
GTCCGCATCCAAGGCATGGGCCGGAAGCGTCACGTGCTGTTCCTTGCCGCGGGTATCGGTAAAACGCAGATCAACGAATTTGACTTCGTTGTCCTGGATCATTTTAAGAACATCGGTTGCGATCATTTTTTCCTCCAGATCAGAATTTCAATTATGGAATGCAAAAAAGTTTACCTCTTGCTGCTATTCGCCACGCTAGCAGCCCGTCGGCTGCTAGCGTGGCAACGTGCTCTCACCCATCAGGTACTCGTCAACCGCGCGTGCCGCCTGGCGGCCCTCACGGATCGCCCAGACCACTAGTGACTGGCCGCGGCGCATGTCGCCAGCCGCGAAAACCTTGTCGACATCGGTCTTGTAACCGCCGGCGGCATCGGTCGTGGCACGCGCATTGCCGCGTGCATCCTTGGCGACGCCAAAAGCATCGAGCACGGTCGTCACCGGGCTGACGAAACCCATGGCGAGCAACACCAGATCGGCAGGCATGATTTTCTCGGTGTCCGGTATTTCAACCATCTTGCCCCCCTGCCATTCAACCCGAACCGATCTCAGCGCAACGACCCTGCCCTTGTCCCTGCCCTCACCGGGAATGAACGCCTTGGTGGCAATCGCGAACTCACGTTCGCAGCCCTCTTCGTGGCTTGACGAGGTACGCAGCTTGATCGGCCAGTAGGGCCATACCAGGGGTTTGTGCTCGCGTTCAGGCGGTATGGGCAGCAACTCGAACTGCGTCACGCTTTTTGCGCCGTGCCGGTTGCAGGTGCCCACACAATCACTGCCGGTATCGCCGCCGCCAATGATCACAACGTGCTTGCCATCAGCGCGCAACTGATCCCCTACCTTGCCACCGGCGTTGACCTTGTTTTGCGGCGGCAGGAACTCCATCGCAAAATGGATGCCTTCGAGTTCGCGTCCAGGCACGGGCAGGTCGCGCGACTGCTCGGCGCCACCAGCGAGCAGCACCGCATCGAATTCCACCTTGAGCCGAGCGGGAGCGATCACTTCCGTTGCCCAATTGATAATCTTGCTGCCTTCGGGCAGCGCACCGACCATCACACCGGTGCGGAACACCACGCCCTCGGCCCGCATCTGCTCGACGCGGCGGTCGATGCGCGACTTCTCCATCTTGAAGTCGGGGATACCGTAGCGCAGCAGGCCGCCGATCGCATCGTTCTTCTCGAACACGGTAACATCATGTCCTGCGCGCGCCAGTTGTTGCGCGGCCGCCATGCCGGCGGGACCTGAACCCACCACCGCCACGCGCTTGCCGGTTCTGATCTTTGCCGGACGCGGAACGACCCACCCTTCGGCCCAGGCACGATCGATGATGGCGCGCTCGATACTTTTGATGCCCACCGGGTCATCATTGATGTTCAGCGTGCATGCGGCTTCACAAGGGGCCGGGCAAATGCGGCCCGTGAACTCGGGGAAATTGTTGGTCGAGTCGAGCACGGTCCAGGCATTCTTCCAGTCGGCTTTATACACCAGGTCATTGAAGTCCGGAATGATGTTATTGACCGGACAACCGCTGTTGCAGAATGGCGTGCCGCAATCCATGCAACGCGCACTCTGCACCTTGGCATCGGCCTCATTCAGACTGATGATGAATTCCCGGTAGTTCTTGACGCGCTCGGCAACCGGGGCATGGCTCTCCTCCAGCCGTTTATACTCCATGAAGCCGGTATCTTTTCCCATGGTGCGTGGGCTCCGTGTTGCTACATTGGAAATCGGGACGCAAAGCCGGGCAAAATCCGGGGTCACCCGGAGGGACGCTACTTTGCGGCTGCTGTCATTCCGCCGAAAACAGCGCTGCTTCTGTTTTCAGGCAATTTCGTACCGACGACGACATACTGATCACTCTTGGATGCGTTCAGCTCGCCCAGCGCGCGCTTGTACTCGTTCGGGAAGACCTTGACGAAGCGGCTGCGGCATTCAGTCCATTGATCCAGGATGTGCCGCGCGCGCAGCGAGCCCGTAGATGCATGATGATCTTCGAGCAGCTTCTTGAGCAATACTTCATCGGCTTGACCCTGGTGCCAGAAACGGCGATCAACGCTCGCCTCCTGGTCGATGGCGCTCTCTACCTGCTCCAGCGACACCATCGAGGTATTGCATCGCTGCGCGAACTGGCCATCGTCATCATACACGTAAGCAATGCCACCGCTCATGCCCGCGGCGAAGTTGCGGCCTGTCCGTCCCAGCACAACTACCGTGCCGCCGGTCATATATTCGCACCCATGATCTCCGGTGCCTTCCACTACCGCGGTCGCGCCCGACAACCGCACCGCGAAGCGTTCGCCGGCAACACCGCGGAAGAAGGCTTCGCCGCTGGTTGCCCCGTAAAGCACGGTATTGCCGACGACGATGTTACTGGTTGCTTCGCCCCGGAACTGGGTACTGGGACGAATGGCAATGCGGCCGCCCGACAGGCCCTTGCCCGTGTAGTCGTTGGCGTCACCAATCAGGTGGATGGTGATGCCTTTGGCGAGGAAAGCGCCGAAGCTCTGGCCACCCGTACCCTCCATCTGCATGAATATGGTCTGGTCCGGCAGGCCTGCGGGATGGCGGCGCACCACCTCTCCTGACAACATGGCGCCGACGCTGCGGTTGACATTGCGGACTTCCTCGATGAGCTGCACCTTCTCGCCGCGCTCGAGTGCGGGCATGGCTTTCTCGATCAGCCGGACGTCGAGCGCGCAGGCAAGGCCGTGATATTGCTCTTCGGTCTGGCGGCGCGGCACGCTGGAAGGCGCGGCAGACTGATGGAAGATGCGGCTGAAGTCCAGGCCGCGTGCCTTCCAGTTGGCGACACCCTTGCTGGTGTCGAGCAACTCGGAGCGGCCGATCAGGTCGTCGAATCTGCGGACACCCAGCTGCGCCATGATTTGGCGCGCTTCTTCGGCGATGAAGAAGAAAAAATTGACGACATGCTCGGGCCGGCCCTCGAACTTGGCACGCAGCACCGGATCTTGCGTCGCTACGCCTACCGGGCAGGTATTAAGGTGGCATTTGCGCATCATGATGCAGCCTTCGACCACGAGTGGCGCCGTCGCGAAGCCGAATTCGTCGGCACCCAGCAGGGCGCCCATGACGACATCGCGGCCAGTCTTGATTTGGCCGTCTACCTGCACGCGAATACGGGAGCGCAAGCGGTTCAGCACGAGGGTCTGCTGCGTCTCGGCCAACCCCAGCTCCCAGGGTGTGCCGGCGTGCTTGATCGAAGTCCAGGGCGAGGCGCCGGTGCCGCCATCGTGGCCAGCGATCACCACATGGTCTGCCTTGGCCTTGGCGACGCCTGCCGCAACGGTGCCGACACCCACCTCGCTAACCAGCTTGACGCTGATGCTGGCACGCCGGTTCACGTTCTTCAAATCGTGGATAAGCTGGGCCAAGTCTTCGATCGAGTAAATATCGTGGTGGGGCGGCGGCGAAATCAGGCCGACACCGGGCACCGAGTGGCGCAGCATGCCGATGTAATCGGACACCTTGCCTCCCGGCAGTTGGCCACCCTCGCCGGGCTTGGCGCCCTGCGCCATCTTGATCTGGATCTGGTCGGCCGAGACCAGATACTCGGTCGTCACGCCGAAACGGCCTGAGGCCACTTGCTTGATCCTGCTGCGCAGCGAGTCGCCCCCCTCCAGCGCATAGTCGGCCGCGACCGCGGAGCCCATCACACCGCTGAGCCGGGTATCCTCCTTCATGGGGATGCCTTTGAGCTCATCACGATACCGGGCCGGATCTTCGCCTCCCTCGCCGGTGTTGCTCTTGCCGCCGATGCGGCTCATCGCCACAGCAAGCGTTGCGTGCGCCTCGGTTGAAATCGAGCCCAGCGACATTGCGCCGGTGGCAAATCGCTTGACGATTTCCGCGGCCGGCTCGACCTCACTGAGCGGGATCGCATTACCCGGCTGGATTTTGAACTCGAACAGGCCACGCAGGGTCAAGTGACGCTGCGACTGATCATTGATGATCCGCGCATACTCCTGGTAGGTTTCGAATTTATTGGCGCGCGTGCTATGCTGCAGCTTGGCAATCGCGTCGGGTGTCCACATGTGTTCTTCACCACGCACTCGCCAGGCATATTCCCCGCCAGCGTCGAGCATGTCCGCCAATACAGGGTCATCGCCGAATGCCTGCCGGTGCATGCGGATCGTTTCCTCGGCAACCTGGAACACGCCTATGCCACCGATCTGGCTGGCGGTTCCGCAGAAGAACTTGTCGACCAGTGGTTTGTCCAGGCCGATGGCCTCGAAAAGCTGCGCGCCGCAATAGCTCATATAGGTCGACACGCCCATTTTGGACATGATCTTCGACAAACCCTTGCCGATTGCCTTGACATAACGATGGATCACCTCCTCTGCAGTAAGGTTGCCAGGCAGCTCCTTGCACAGGGCAACCAGGGTTTCCATCGCGAGGTAGGGATGCACCGCCTCGGCGCCGTAACCCGCCAGCACGGCGAAGTGGTGGACCTCGCGCGCCGAGCCCGTTTCAACTACCAAGCCAGCGGCAGTGCGCAAGCCTGCGCGCACCAGATGCTGATGAATCGCGGACAGCGCGAGCAGAACGGGGATTGCAACATGGTCGCGATTCATCCGGCGGTCGCTGATGATCAGAATATTGTGGCCAGACTTGATTGCATCCACGCTCTCGGCACACAGCGACGCAAGCCTGGCTTCAACGGCTTTACCACCCCACTCGAGCGGGTAGGTAATATCCACCTCATGGCACTTGAACCTCCCGGCCGTGTGCTTCTCGATATAGCGCAGCCGCGCCATATCATCGAAGTCTAGAATCGGCTGGAGTACCTCCAGCCGTACCGGCGGATTGATGGCATTGATATCGAGCAGGTTGGGTTTGGGTCCGATGAATGACACGAGCGACATCACGATCGCTTCGCGGATCGGGTCGATCGGCGGGTTGGTGACTTGGGCGAAGAGTTGCTTGAAATAATTGTAGAGCAGCTTATTCTTGTTGGATAGCACCGCAAGTGGAGAGTCGTTGCCCATTGAACCGACTCCTTCCTCGCTGCCGATAACCATCGGGCTGAGCAGGAACTTCAGATCCTCCTGCGTGTAGCCAAAGGCTTGCTGGCGATCGAGCAAGGCTTCGTCATAGGCGGGTGATTCGCGCTCGACCGGTATGTCCCTCAACTTGACGCGCACGCTCTCTATCCATTGGCGGTAAGGCTTGGCCGAAGCGAGCCGGTTCTTCAGTTCTTCGTCATCGATAATGCGGCCCTGATCGAGGTCGATCAGCAACATCTTACCGGGCTGAAGACGCCACTTCTTGATGATTCTGCTTTCGGGAATCGGCAGCACGCCCGATTCGGAAGCCATCACGACCAGGTCATCATCCGTGATGATATAGCGCGCCGGCCGAAGGCCGTTGCGGTCGAGCGTGGCACCAATCTGGCGTCCATCGGTAAAGACCATCGCGGCCGGACCGTCCCAAGGCTCCAGCATGGCAGCATGGTACTCGTAAAACGCACGGCGGCGCGCGTCCATGCTGGCATGCTGCTCCCAGGCCTCCGGGATCATCATCATGGCGGCATGGGCAAGCGGATAGCCGTTCATCGTCAGCAATTCCAGCACGTTGTCGAAGATCGCCGTGTCGGACTTGCCTTCCAGGCTGATCGGGTAAAGCTTTTTCAAATCGTCGCCCAATACGGGCGATTTCATTACGCCCTCACGTGCGCGCATCCAGTTGAAGTTGCCCTTGACGGTGTTGATCTCGCCGTTATGCGCCACCATGCGGTAGGGATGGGCCAGCGACCACTGGGGGAAGGTGTTGGTCGAAAAGCGCTGGTGAATGAGTGCCAGCGCGGAGACTACCCGCGGGTCCCGTAGATCCGTGTAGTACCTGCCTACCTGGTCCGCCAGCAACAGGCCCTTATAAATGACCGTGCGGCAACTCATGCTCGGCACATAGTACTCACGGCCATGCGTAAGCTTCAGTGCCTGAATCGCGCTCGATGCTGTTTTGCGAATCACGTAGAGTTTGCGCTCCAGGGCATCCGGCACGATCACGTCCGGCCCACTACCGATAAAAACCTGGCGTATGATAGGTTCCTTGGCCCGCACCGTCGGTGACATCGGCATGTCCTTGTCGACCGGGAGGTCGCGCCAACCCAGGCACACCTGCCCTTCCGCCCTGATCGCCCGCTCGACCTCCTGAACGCAGGCCAGCCGCGAGGCATGTTCCTTCGGCAAGAAGATCATGCCGACGCCGTACCCGCCGGGTGATGGCAGCGTAACCCCTTGTGACGCCATTTCAGCGCGGTAGAACTCATCGGGGATTTGGATGAGGATGCCGGCACCGTCGCCCATGAGCTTGTCGGCGCCTACCGCACCGCGATGGTCGAGATTCTTGAGGATTCTGAGGCCTTGTTGGACAATGCCATGAGTCTTCACACCCTTGATGTGGGCGACGAAACCGACGCCGCAAGCGTCGTGCTCGTTTGACGGACTGTACAGGCCTTGCGAAGCGGCGAGACTGAGTTCTTCGCGAGAGGTATATCCGGCGCTTACCTGGGGCATGGTGCCGCCATCCACTCCATGGAGTGTCCCTGGCAAGCCAATATCGCTCATATCACTGAATAACATAATTGAAGCTGCGGACGTTCCAAAAAACCGTAAAGTAAGCCGCTATTCGCTACAGCGACAAAAATCCAGATCGACTCGGACCTGCTAATCCAAATCCGGTAGCTGACAAGCCTCGATACCCAGGCCAGAGTTTGATCCGCGCATACCCATCACTGTTTTACCAGATGCCTCTGTCCCCGACTATCGGCCGCATGCGCTAAATATGAAGTTAATATCGCGACATTCATCGAGAATCTCCGTACGCTACCGCACATATTCCGCAATAAGAGAGCGTCATCATTGATAAGTTGGGCAAGTATTCCATTGCACCTTTCGGCCTCCGCTCAACCTGAACATGGCGCGGAGCGGGTAAATGCCCTACCATAGGCTTGCACAAAAGCGAAATGCGCCGAATCCAGCACAAAAAGAAAGCACGCTATGGAACAAGAAGACAACCCGCTGTGGTACAAGGATGCCATCATCTATGAACTGCACGTCAAGACATTCTTTGACAGCAACAATGATGGCATCGGAGATTTTCCGGGCCTGATCTCCAAGCTCGACTATCTGCAGGAGCTGGGTGTGAATACGCTCTGGCTGCTGCCGTTCTATCCATCGCCGGGACGCGATGACGGCTATGATATCGCAGATTATCATAATATCCACCCGGCTGTCGGCGAAATGGCGGATTTTCACAAATTCATCGGCGAAGCGCATCGCCGTGGCTTGCGCGTGATCACCGAACTGGTTATCAACCATACGTCCGATCAGCATCCCTGGTTCCAGGCGGCGCGGCGTTCCCCCCCGGGTTCAAGCAAGCGGGACTTCTATGTCTGGAGCGATACCGATTCCAAATACGGCGGAACCCGCATCATCTTCAGCGACACGGAGAAATCCAACTGGACATGGGACGAGGAAGCCCAAGCCTACTACTGGCACCGTTTTTTCTCGCACCAGCCGGACCTGAATTTTGCCAATCCGCATGTATTCAAGGCGATCATGCATGTAATGAGGTTTTGGCTCGACGCCGGGGTGGATGGCATGCGCCTCGATGCAATGCCCTATTTGTGCGAGCGCGAGGGCACCAGCAACGAAAACCTGCCCGAAACCCACGCGGTGATCAGACGCATGCGCGCCGAACTGGATAACAACTACCGTAACCGCATATTCCTGGCGGAGGCAAATCAGTGGCCGGAAGACGTGCGCGAGTATTTTGGCGGCGGCGACGAGTGCCACATGGCTTTTCATTTTCCGCTCATGCCGCGCATGTACATGGCCATTGCGCAGGAGGACCGCCATCCGGTCGTGGAAATCATGGAGCAGACCCCGGACATCCCGGATAACTGCCAGTGGGCGGTGTTCCTGCGCAATCACGACGAACTGACCCTGGAGATGGTCACCGATCGCGAACGGGACTATCTCAACCAGACCTATGCGATCGATCCTGACGCACGCCTCAATCTTGGCATCTGCCGCCGGCTCGCGCCGCTGCTGGAGAACGACCGGCACCGCATTGAGCTGATGAGCCTGCTGCTCATGACCATGCCGGGCTCGCCCATCCTCTATTACGGCGACGAGATCGGCATGGGCGACAATTTTCTGCTCGGCGACCGCAACGGTGTCCGCACGCCCATGCAGTGGCGCGGAGGGCTTAACGGCGGCTTTTCCACCGCCGATCCTGACAGCCTGTTTCAACCGCCCATCGTCGATCCCGTTTACGGCTTCGGCGCGGTCAATGTCGAGTCGCAACAGCGCAATGCTTCCTCGCTGCTCAACTGGATGCGGCGGCTGATTGCCATGCGCAAGGCGCAACGCGCCTTCGGCCGTGGCACGCTCAGTTTTCTGCGGCCGGGCAATCGCAAGATACTTGCCTATCTGCGCGAGTACGAGGATGAAATCATCCTGTGCGTGGCCAATTTGTCACGCGCGCCACAGGCGGTGGAATTGGATTTGAGCCCTTTCAAGGGCCGGGTGCCGGTGGAATTGATGGGCCGCAGCAAATTCCCCCCCGTCGGCCAATTGCCGTATCTGCTCACCTTGAGCGGCCACGGGTTCTATGCCTTCCGCCTGGCCACGGATGTGGACGCGCCGGTCTGGCACGAAGAGCGCCCGGTACCGCCGGATCTGCCCGTGCTGATACTGGTAGATCTGGGGTGGCATACCCTTTTTGGCCATACGGAAGACCGCGAGGGCGTGAACCAGCTGATGGTGCGCCGCGCGCGGGACCAATTGGAGCGCCAGATCATTCCGCGCTACTTCCGTTCCCAGCCATGGTTCCTGGATAAAGATGCGGCGACGGAGAAATTCGAGCTTGGCGAAATGAGCGAGTGGTCCACGGAATCCGGCAGTTGGCTGCTGGCCACCGCGGTGTTGACACTCACCAATGGCGAATCGCATCGCTACGCCATCCCGCTGGCACTGGCGTGGGAGGATGACGACGAAAGCCGTATCAACGCGCTGCTGCATGCCACGCTGGCCAAGGTGCGGCGGCGCGCGCGCATAGGGATCCTGTTCGATGCATTCTGGGACGATGGATTCTGCCATGCGGTGGTATCGAGCATGGAGGCTGGTTCAACCGTTGCGTTTGGCAGCGGGCAGTTGCGATTCGAGGCGACTCTTGCTTTTCCCGGCTTCACGTATCCAGCGGATGGGGCGACGGTGACACGTACCGTATCCGAGCGCGGACGCCTGGTGGTGAATCTGGGTGACCATCTGGTGTTGAAGGGCTACCGGTGGCTGCTTCCGGGAGTACACCCAGAGCTGGAGGTGTCGCGATTTCTCACCGAGACGGCAAAGTTTACCCACATGACTCAACTGGCGGGCACGGTGGAGTACTCGGATGGCGAGGGTCATCGCGCCACGCTGGCGATCCTGGAGCGCTACGGGAAAAACCAGGGCAATGCTTGGGCGTATACGCTGGACTATCTGGAGCGCTTCCTGGACGAGTGCCTGGCAAGGCCAGAGCACCCGCCGGACGCGCGCCATGCCGCCTACATGGAACTGATCAGGACCCTGGGGCTGCGCACTGCGGAATTTCATCAAGCGCTCGCGCTACCGGACGCCACCGGGGCATTTGGCAGCGAGCCCGTCACCGGGGACGACGTCACCGCATGGGTGAACAGCGCACACATACAGCTGGGCATGATGTACGAGTTGCTGGAAACGGAATTGCCGCGGCTACCCGAGGCGGCGCAGGCGCTCGGTAACAGTCTGGTGGCGGCCCGGCCCCGGCTCTACCGGCGCGTCATGCATACGGCAGCGTACCCTGAGGGAGCTGGGGCCGCTAAAGCGCGTTATCACGGTGACTATCATCTCGGCCAGGTATGGTTGTCAAACAACGATTTCCTGATTACCAACTACGGTGGCGAGCCTGGACGGGACTGGACGGAGCGCCGCTGGAAGCACACGCCGCTGCGCGATGTAGCGGGGATGCTGCTTTCATTTTCGGAGGTAGCGGCGGCAGCCTTGGATCATGTAACGGCCAATTCCCCCGAAACAGGCAGTGCGCTGCAGCAGCAGGTGGATAACTGGCAAGCGCTGGCAAGCCGCGATTTATTCAAGAGCTATCGCAGGGCGATGAAAGCACATGCCTTGTTTCCGTCCGACGCACGGGCCGCGGATACGCTGGTTACACTGTTCATGGTGGAGAAAGCCGCCACTGACGTGACCCGCGCGCTCACGCAGCGTTCGAAATCGGCCCATCCCGCCATGCAGCGTCTGATCCAGCTCTGCCAGCGAAGACGATAGAGGTAAGTTTGCTTACACGATCCCATGACATGCCTTATGGCACGCAGATCACGCAACAGGGTGTACGCTTCCGTCTATGGGCGCCCGGCTGCGAACAGGCGGCCCTGTGCGTCTCTCACGAGCGGGCGCGGCATGAGCAAGCCCTGCCCATGCTTGCGCGCGGAGGTGGCTGGTTCGAACTTACGGCGCCTCATGTTGGCGTCGGAACACGCTATCAGTTCGAGGTGAACGGAGGCCTGCGTGTGCCGGACCCGGCCTCGCGCTTCAATCCGGACAATGTGCATGGCGCAAGCGAGGTGATCGATCCGGCAAACTTCGACTGGCAAGACGCAGCGTGGCGCGGGCGCCCTTGGGAAGAGACTGTGATCTACGAACTGCATGTGGGTACGTTCTCGCCTGCGGGAACCTTCGCGGGGGTGGCGGAACGGCTGGACTACCTGGCGGAACTGGGTGTAACGGCGATCGAACTGATGCCGGTAGCTGATTTTCCGGGTACGCGCAACTGGGGCTATGATGGCGTACTGCCCTATGCGCCGACTAGCCGCTACGGCCGTCCGGAAGACCTCAAGGCATTGATTCAGGCCGCCCATGCAAGAGGCCTGATGGTGCTGCTGGACGTGGTGTACAACCACTTCGGGCCGGAAGGGAATTATCTTCACGTCTACGCGAAAGAATTCTTTACCGAGCGCCACCATACTCCATGGGGCGCGGCAATCAATTTCGACGGCCCGTGCAGCCGGAATGTGCGCGAATTCTTCATCCACAATGCACTATACTGGCTGCACGAATATCACTTCGATGGCCTGCGCCTGGATGCGGTGCATGCAATCATCGATGCTTCCAAACCACACATCCTCACCGAGCTGGCGGAGCGTGTGCATGCAAGCATCGGCCCCGAACGCCAAGTGCATCTGATTCTGGAGAACGACGCCAACGAAGTGCGCTATCTCGGTCGCGGCCCCTGTATCACCCAAAGCTCGGCACCCAATGTCACCCAGTATACCGCCCAATGGAATGACGACGTCCACCATGCGCTGCACGTTCTCGCCACCGGCGAGACGGATGGATATTACGCGGACTACGCCGATGAACCGATCCGCCATCTCGGACGCTGCCTGGCGGAAGGATTTGCTTACCAGGGAGAAGCATCCGCCTATCGCGACCATGCAAGGCGCGGCGAGACCAGCGCGCACCTGCCGCCACAAGCCTTTGTGTGCTTCCTGCAATGTCACGATCAGGTGGGCAATCGCGCGTTCGGCGAGCGCATCACGCATATTGCGCCGGCGCACGCCGTGCGCGCGGCGACAGCTGTCTATCTGCTGGCGCCGGGCATCCCCATGCTGTTCATGGGCGAGGAATTCGCCGCGAAGTCGCCTTTTCAATTCTTCTGCGATTTCGGTGATGAGCTACGCACAGCGGTAACGCAAGGCCGCCGGCGCGAATTTGCCCGGTTCGCGCGCTTCGCCGATCCGGCGACGCAGGCGGCCATACCTGACCCAAATGCCATTCAATCCTTTCTTATCTCGAAACTGGATTGGCATTCGCTCAAGGACGATGCGCCAGCGGACTGGCTGGCATATTACCGGCGCCTGTTGACGTTGCGGCGAGAGGTGATTGTGCCACGCCTGCGCGGCATGGAAGGGCACCCTGCGGAATTCGAGGTGTTCGCGCCAGGTGGCCTGCGGGTGGGGTGGCAGCTCGGCGACGGTTCGACACTGCGGCTGCTGGCAAATTTTTCGGGGAAGGACATTCAAGGAACCGTTCCAGCCGGACAGACCGTATTCGCCTCGGCAGCGGTAACGGAAGACATCCTCGCCCCATGGTCCGTAGTGTGGATGCTCGAAACACCGTCCGAGCCCGGAATCATAACCCGCACCCCAAAAATCGCCACTGAATAGGATGAAATCCGGTTTGCGCCACCCACCATCGTGAAATATCCGGCCTAAAGGAGATGCATGAGCGATCCGCTTGACCAATTATGCGACCGGTATGGAGTGTTGCCATGGTACAGCGATATCTGGGGCAACGCCCATTACACTTCCGAGGCTGCGAAGCGCGCCCTGCTCGCCGCCATGGGGGTAGCGGCGAATACCCGGGAAGAAACCGCCGCATCGCTGCATGCTTTCGAGCGGCGCAAGTGGGAACGGCCGTTATCGCCGGTACAGGTGGTGCGCGAATCGCAGCGGCCGCACCGCATCGCTATCGCCCTGCCGGTGTGCGAGGATAAGCGGGTCTATCGCTGGTGCCTGCGCAGAGAATCCGGCGCCGAGGACAGAGGCGAGTTCACTCCGGCAGCGCTGCACGAAGCGGAGCGCTGCCAACTCGACGGCCGGGAATTAGCGCGGCGGATGCTGGTACTGGATCTTATCGTGGAACCGGGCTATCACCGCTTCTCGATTAAACCGGCGGATGGGCATGGCCTCACTGGCGAGATGCCCATGATAGTCGCGCCCGCCGTGTGCTACGAACCGCCGGCGATTCAGGGCGAAGGGCGGGTATGGGGTTTCGCGGCTCAGCTCTACGGTATCCGCTCCGAGCATAATTATGGCATCGGAGACTTCAGCGACTTGCGCCGCCTGATCGAATTCTGCGCCCAGGCGGGCGCAAGTACGCTGCTGCTCAATCCGCTTCACGCGCTATTCCCGGACGCCCCGGAGCATGCGAGCCCATACAGCCCCTCCAATCGTGCCTGGTTCAACACACTTTACCTGGATGTGGAGGCCATTGCCGATTTTGCCGAGTGCGAGGAGGCGCGCGCGATCGTGGCCGCGCCCCAGTTCCAGGCGCAACTGCGCGCGCTTCGCGCCGCTGAACAGGTGGATTATCGCGGTGCCGCGGAGGCGAAATCCAAAGTCCTGGAATATCTGTACCGGCATTTTCGCGCCCGGCACTTGGCCCGCGATACCATCCGGGCGCGCGCCTTCCGCGGTTTCCAAGCCGAACGTGGCGAGAGCCTGCGCAAACAGGCACTGTTCGAGGCGCTGCAGGAGCATTTCCGCGCGCAGGATAGCACGGCGTGGGGCTGGCCCGCATGGCCGGAAGCCTACCGCGACCCGCATGCGCCGGAGGTGGCGGTTTTTCTTGATGCCCGCCTCGACCGGGTGGAATTCTTCGAATACCTGCAGTGGCAGGCTTCAAGACAGCTAAGCGCCGCCGGGACGCGCTCCTCGGAATTGGGACTCAGCATAGGCATGATGATGGATTTGGCGATTGGCGTCGCGGATGGCGGCGGTGCCACCTGGGCACGGCGGGAACTCTTTGCGCTGGACGCCAGTGCCGGAGCGCCGCCGGACGACTTCAATCTTCTCGGCCAGAACTGGGGTCTACCCCCCTGGATTCCCCACCAACTGACTGATGCGGCCTACGCGCCTTTTATTGAGATGCTGCGCGCCAACATGCGCGATTCGGGAGCATTGCGGCAGGACCATATCATGGGTTTACGCCGCCTGTTCTGGGTCTCACGTGATCTGCCTGCTGCGGAAGGCGCCTACGTATGCTATCCGTTCGAGGATTTGCTGGGTATTCTCGCCCTGGAAAGTCAGCGCAACCAATGCCTGGTGGTGGGAGAGGATTTGGGCACCGTACCGGACGAGGTGCGCCAGGCCTTACAACCCATGAACGTGATGTCGACACGGCTGCTGTATTTCGAGCGGCGCGGGGACGGTCGGCTGAAGCCGCCAAAGGAGTATCCGGTGAATGCCGTAACAGCGGTGACGACGCATGATTTGCCGACCTTGGCCGGATTCTGGCAAGGGCTGGATATCGACTTGCGCCAGGAACGGCATCTGTTTCCTGACGATGACGCATGGAATCGGCAGATCGTCGAGCGCGCCGCGGATCGCGCGCAGATATTGGTGGCGCTGGAAAGCGAAGGCGTGCTGCCGGCAGGCAGCGGCTTACATCAGGTCGGTTTCCCGGAGATGACGGCGGAGCTGGCGGCGGCAGTGTATACCTATCTGGCGCGCGCACCATCCAAACTGCTGCTGGTACAGATGGAAGATGGTTTCGGCGTGCGTGAGCAGCCGAATGTGCCAGGCACGGTGGAGCCAGCCTACCCTTGCTGGCGGCTCAAGATGCCGCTCAATCTGGAGGAATGGCAAGGCAGCGCCTTCCTGCAAGGGATAGCGCTCGCCCTGCGCCGGGAGCGGCCGGTATTGCACGTACCAGGCCCCGGCGGGGGCGAAATCAAGAGAGAGGTGAAGCTGTGGATCCCCCGGGCGACTTACCGGCTGCAATTGAATCGTGACTTCGACCTGAAGCAGGCAACCGCCCTGCTTCCCTATCTGGATGAGCTGGGGATCAGTCATTGCTACTTGTCGCCGCTGCTCAGGGCCCGCCCCGGCAGTCGCCACGGCTATGACATTACCGATCATGGCGGCCTTAATCCGGAGATCGCCAGCACCGAAGACTTCGAACAATTTGTCGCCGCATTGAAACGGCATGGAATGGGCCAGATCATGGACGTGGTACCCAATCACATGGGCATCATGGGCACCGACAACGTCTGGTGGCTGGATGTGCTCGAGAATGGCCCGGCGTCCCGGTTCGCCAGCTATTTCGATATCGACTGGTATCTTCTTGGCGGGGACCTGCCGGGCCGGATTCTGCTGCCGGTGCTTGGCGACCACTACGGCGCGATTCTGGAGAGCGGCGAACTCAAACTTGTGTTCAACGCGGAACAAGGCGCATTCAGTATGTTCTATTACGAACACCGTTTCCCGGTCGACCCACGGGAGTATCCGCGCATCCTGGGTCACGGCCTGGAACGCCTGCGGACACGACTGGGGGGTGAGCACGCCGACTTTCTGCAGCTCCAATCCCTGATCACGGCCTTTAGCCATCTGCCGCCGCGCGACGGCGCGTCTCCCGGCGCGATCGCGGAACGCGCCCGCGACAAGGAAATGCACAAGCGCCACCTGGGCTCGCTATTTGCCAGCAGCGCCGATATCGCACAGTTCATCCAGGAAAATGTGGCAACCTTCAATGGCACAGCACCGGATACAATAAATTTTGATCCGCTGCATGAACTGCTGGAGGCCCAGGCCTACCGTCTGGCTTTCTGGCGCGCGGCGGCGGATGAGATCAATTATCGCCGTTTCTTCGATATCAATGAGCTGGCGGCGCTGCGCATGGAAGATCCGGAGGTGTTCGAGCATACACACCATCTGGTGCGCGAGTTGCTGGCGCGCGGTGATGTGAACGGGCTGCGCATCGATCATCCGGACGGCTTGTACGCACCGGAGGAGTATTTCGGGCGCTTGCAGGCGATGGCGGCGGCGCTGTCTCCCCAAACAGCGGAAGAGAACCCCAAGTGCCTGTATATGGTGGTGGAAAAGATTCTCGCGTCCCATGAACATCTTCCGGAGTCATGGCCGATCCACGGCACCACCGGCTATGACTTCGCGGCGGTTTGTGGCGGACTCCTTGTCGACGGCGCCGCCGCCGATCATTTTACCCGGCTCTATCAAGGCTTCATCCGGGAACGCCCCGACCTGGACAGGATCGTGCGGGCAAACAAGCACCTGATCATGGAAACCTCGCTGGCGGGGGAACTGCAGGTGCTGGCCACTCAACTGACACGCATCGCAAAAAGCAACCGCCGTACCTGCGATTTCACCTTCAACAGCCTGCGCGGCGCCCTGGCCGAGATCGTGGCGAGCTTCCCGGTCTATCGTACCTATATCACCGGTTGCGAAGCTTCAGCGGAAGACACCCGTTATGTGGATTGGGCCGTCGGAGTCGCGAAGAAGCGCAGCCAGACGGCGGACACCAGCATTTTCGATTTTGTGCATGATGTGCTGCTGGCGCTCCATGCCCAGGGGAAGGGCGAGGCGCAGCATGATGCGGTGTGCGCCTTCGCCATGAAGTTTCAGCAGTACACCAGCCCGGTGACAGCCAAGGCGGTGGAAGACACAACCTTCTATCAGTACAACCGGCTGGTATCCTTGAACGAGGTCGGCGGCGAGCCGCAGCGCTTTGGCGTATCACTGGCGGCATTCCACCGGGAAAATCAGGAGCGGGCACGCCGCTGGCCGCACGCCCTGCTGGCCACATCAACCCACGACAACAAACGCTCCGAGGATGTACGGGCGCGTATCAGTGTACTCTCCGAGATGCCGGACGAATGGAATCGCGCACTTTCCCGCTGGAGCAAACTCAACCGCGGCAGCCGCCGCAAACTGGAGACGGGGTACGCGCCGAGCCGCAACGACGAATATCTGCTTTACCAGACACTGCTTGGAGTATGGTCTACCAGCCCGGCTCAGTCCGGCACGCCAGACCCGGTGGAGCTGGCACGGCTCTCCGAGCGCGTGGAAGGCTACATGCTGAAGGTTGGGCGCGAGGCGAAGGAACATAGTTCTTGGATCAATCCAAACACCGTATATGAAGAGGCGGTGCGCGATTTCGTACGCGCGCTGCTCTCCTCCGGGCACGCCAATCTGTTCTTGCGTGATTTTTTGCCGTTCCAGGAGCGCATTGCACGCGTGGGCGCTTTCAACAGCCTGTCGCAATTGCTGCTCAAACTCACTTCACCGGGCGTACCCGACATCTATCAGGGCAATGAAGTATGGGACTTCAGCCTAGTAGACCCGGACAACCGGCGCACGGTGGACTATGCGGCGCGGCATGCGGCATTGCGGGCAATCAAGACCATGCATGCCGAAAAAGGTGCGGCGACGTGCGCGCAACATCTGATCGAGAACCCGGAGGATGGCCGGATCAAGCTCTATCTGACTTGGCGGACGCTGACATTCCGCCGCGAATGCGAACTGCTTTTCCGTGACGGCGGCTATCTGCCGTTGAAAGCGCACGGAGCGCGCGCGCAGCAAGTATGCGCCTTCGCCCGGCATCTCGGGGATGAGACCCTGCTGGTCATGGTACCGCGCCTGCTGGGGGGGCTGCTGGGAGAACATGGCCGGATGCCGGTCGGTAAATCCGTGTGGGGCGACACCTGGCTCGAATTACCGCCGGAACGCATGCACGAGAAATGGGACAACATATTGACCGGCGAAGCCTTCAGCTTGCAGACACTGGCCGGAACGCATGGATTTTCCCTGGCTCAGCTATTCGGGACATTTCCCTATGCGCTATTGCGGGCGCACGGCACAGGGGACGGTCGCAATGAAACTTCGTGAAGATCCATTGCGCACGGCTAAGTTGTATTCGTCTTTGCTGGGAATTGACCTATTCAGCGCTCTAACAGTTTGCCGCCGATGAACTGGGCCTATCTAGGACGCAGGGTGAGCACTTCGAGCTACATCTGACGGCCGGTAGCCGGGTCATTCTACTCGGCGGCGAGCTGTTCACCGAGAAAATTCCGCTCTAGTCGAATTTCATCGGCCACAGCAAAGCCGAATCGCCCAGGCGCAACATGACTAGGAAGCCGGACACGCGCGGTTTTGAGGTGTCCATGAATACGATGACGATGGCGCACCTTTGGTGGTACTCACCTTGCCTTGGCTTGGCTATTGATCTGCCTATCAAGCCAATCTCTTTCAACAGGTATTGCATTTGAGGCTACGATGAATTCTCTTTTACACCTGGTCGAACAATACGGCCTTACCGTCGTATTCTTCAATGTGCTCATCGAACAATTGGGTGCGCCACTGCCGGCTTACCCCATGTTGGTCGTCACCGGCGCCTTGCTGGAACGTACCAGCTATTCGGCGCCTTTGCTATTGTTCATCGCCGTGCTTGCCGCTTTAATCGCCGATTTCACGTGGTACCTGGCGGGAAGACGTTATGGACGAAAGGTAATGGGGACGCTTTGCCGTATTTCGCTGTCACCGGACTCATGCGTGAGGCAGACCGAATTGGTGTATCTGCGTTGGGGAGCTTCGTCTTTGCTGGTTGCCAAGTTTATTCCTGGCTTCGCCTCGATCGCCAGTGCGCTCGCTGGCGCCCTCGGGACAAAGCGCACCAGTTTTATATTCTTCGACAGCGTGGGCGCTGCGCTTTGGGCTGGATCGGCGATTTATCTGGGTTCGCTATTTAGTACGACCATAGATGACCTGTTGAACGTCCTCCAACATCTGGGCATGTGGGGTTTAGTCTTGATCGGCATAGCGCTGCTCGCGTTTATCGCGAGAAAATGGTGGCAACGTGACCGCTTTCTGAAATCGTTGCGCATGGCGCGTATATCGGTCGATGAACTTCACCAGTTGCTGCAGCAAGGCGCTGCGCCCACCATCATTGATGTGCGTTCCACGCTCTCTCAAGATGAAAACCGTATTCCGGGTGCGATAACGATGTCGGTCGAAAACTTGACCCTTCCTGCCCTCGGCGCCACGTATGATGGCGAAGTCGTTGTGTATTGCGCGTGCCCGAATGAGGCTTCTGCCGCACGGGTCGCAAAGCAGCTTATGCAAATGGGTTACAGCCACGTGCGGCCATTGGCCGGCGGCGTCGATGCATGGATTGCTGCTGGGTACTCTGTCGAATCAGGGGCATTTGGCGAAAGGGAAATTAAAGGGCGGCAAACCGCCCCCCCTTGAGAGGCACGTTCCGGTACACGGTTACGGTGTCCACCGGGTAACATCCGCTACGAGCCAGTCAGTCCTGCCGCAGCAACAGCACTATCGACCGCGGCGCCACCGTCAGCCTGGCGCCAGCCTGAAGCGGTGTGGCATCCTCGGCCCAACCCTGGACAGTATCGAGCACATGCAGCCAGCTTCGACCCCAGCGAGTCGCAGGCAGGATGAAATCCAGCCCTTCGTAGTGAGCATTGAAGATAAGGTAGAAACTGTTGTCGGTAACCGGTTCGCCGCGGGCGTTGGGGTTGGGAATAGTTTCGCCATTGATGAAAATTCCCAGGCTTTTGGCGAGCCATCCACCCCATGGCTCCTCGCTCGCCTGTTCGCCGGTGTGACTGAACCAGGCAATGTCGCTATAGTCCGCACCATGAATGGCCCGACCCTGAAACCAGCGGCGGCGGCGAAAGGCCGGATGGACGTGGCGGAAAGCGACGAGCCGCTTGGTGAATTCATATAAATCCTGATCAATTCGGCCCCAGTCAATCCAGGAAATATCGTTGTCCTGGCAATAGGCATTGTTGTTACCTTGCTGCGTACGGCTGAATTCATCTCCCGCGAGCAGCATGGGCACGCCTTGCGACAACATGAGCGTGACCAGAAAATTGCGCTGCTGCCGGGCGCGGAGCGCAAGCACACCGGCATCGTCGGTGGGACCCTCGACGCCGCAGTTCCAGGAACGATTGTCGTCGCTGCCATCGCGATTATCTTCGCCGTTGGCCGGATTGTGCTTGTCATTGTAGGACACCAGATCGTGGAGCGTGAAGCCGTCGTGCGCGGTGACAAAATTGATGCTGGCAAAAGGGTTGCGCGAGTTGCCGGCATAGAGATCCGGGCTACCGGTGAAACGGTGCGCGAACTCGCTTAGCGTCTCTTCATGGCCGCGCCAGAAATCTCGCAGACAGTCGCGATACTTGCCGTTCCATTCCGACCAGCCCGGCGGGAAATTGCCAACCTGATAACCGCCTTCGCCGAGATCCCAGGGTTCGGCAATCAGCTTGATCTGGCTGATGACCGGATCCTGCTGAATGAGGTCGAAGAAGGCGGACAATTTTTGCACTTCATGCAATTCGCGCGCCAGAGCGGAGGCCAGATCGAAGCGGAAGCCATCCACATGCATTTCCAGCACCCAGTAACGCAACGAATCCATGATCAGTTGCAGCACATGGGGCTGTCGCATATTGAAGCCATTGCCGGTGCCGCTGTAGTCCATATAATGGCGACGATCGTCCGCCACCAATTGGTAATAATAGGCATTGTCGATGCCTTTGAAGCAGAGTACCGGCCCAAGATGATTACCCTCCGCGGTGTGGTTGTAAACCACGTCGAGGATGACTTCTATGCCGGCCTGGTGCAGGGCCTTAACCATCTGCTTGAATTCAGCGCTGGCGGCGCCTGGGGATTTATCGGCCGCATAGTCGTTATGCGGCGCGAAATAGGAAATGGAATTGTAGCCCCAGTAGTTGCGTAAACCCTGGTCGATCAAGTGTTTCTCATGCACAAAATAATGCACCGGCATCAACTCTACCGCCGTGATGCCGAGCTGCTTCAAATGTCCGATGGCGGCGGGATGCGCGAGGCCTGCGTAGGTGCCTCGCAATTCGAGCGGGATGTCCGGATGCTGTGCCGTAAACCCCTTGACATGCAGTTCATAGATAACGGTTTCGTGCCAGGGCCGTTGCAGCTGGCGGTCCCCCGACCAATCGAAGAAAGGTTGCAGGACGACGCATTTGGGCATGAAGGAAGCGCTGTCCTCATCATTGCGCGCATTTGGGTCTGCGAAGGGGTAAGGGAATACTGCTTCGTCCCAGCGAATCTCGCCGTCAATGCCCTTGGCATAGGGATCGAGCAAAAGCTTGGCTGGATTGCAGCGGTTGCCTTGCTCGGGCGCCCACGGCCCATGTACCCGAAAACCATAGCGCTGTCCCGGCCCGACGCCAGGAAAGTAGCCATGCCAGCAATGACCCGCATTCTCAGGCAGATCAGTCCGGATTTCGCAACCCAGTTTATCGAACAGGCAAAGCTCGACACGCTCGGCAACTTCCGAAAACAGCGAGAAGTTTGTTCCCGAACCATCATAGGTGGCTCCGAGCGGATAGGGATTTCCGGGCCAGACTTTCACTGGAACCACCGGCTTTGCAGCGATACCCGGCTTCCCGCAGGCGTATGGAGCGTATGAAGGGCAGGAACGATGGGCATGGATTGAGTAAAGGAATAGGATGCGAATTTTTCGACTTATTGGTTCCCACTCTAGCAGAAAACCGCGGGAATATGGGCTATAACAGAATTAGCGTGTTGACCAGGAGGTATGAACGGTGAACTACGATATGCGGGAAAGAAGAGACCGGAAAAAAGTCATGGCCTTTGTCATGGCCGGTGGCGAGGGTTCGCGCCTGCGGCCATTGACGGCAGATCGTTGTAAACCGGCGGTTCCGTTCGGCAGCCGCTATCGTATCGTGGATTTCGTCCTCACCAATCTGGTGAACTCCGACATTCGTTCAATTTATCTCCTGGTCCAATACAAACCGCAATCCCTCATCGAACATATCCGCAAGGCATGGACGGTTTCCACCCTATTTTCCGAGCAGTTCGTCACGGTGGTGCCGCCGCAGATGACACCGGACCGTACACTCTTCGGCGGCACGTCGGATGCCGTGTACCAAAGCCTGAATCTAATGGACATGCACCGGCCGGACCTGGTGGCGGTCTTCGGCGCGGACCATATCTATCGCATGGATATCCAGCAGATGGTACGCTTCCATCGCGAGAACGGCGCGGATATCAGCGTGGCCGCGCTTCCCGTGCCGCTGGAGCAGGGTTCGAATTTCGGCATTATCGAAACCGATTCGTCGGGACGCGTTACCGGCTTTCAGGAGAAGCCCGAAAAAGCGAAGCCGATGCCAAACGATCCGCAACACGCATACGCATCCATGGGCAATTATCTGTTCAACGCGGACTTCCTGAGGACGGCGCTGGAAGATGCGCACAAGGATGGCGCGACTGATTTCGGCCATCATGTGCTCCCGCGCCTGTCCCAGTCCCATCGGGTGTTTGCCTACAACTTTGCAACCAACGTAGTGCCTGATACCAAGCCCTATGAGGAAAAAAGCTACTGGCGCGATGTGGGAACGCTGGATACTTATTTCGAGGCGCATCAGGACATGCTCGGCCTGGAGCCGCGCTTTGATCTTTTCAACCCACAATGGCCGATTTTTTCCAGCTATTACCAGGGACCGACCTCCTGGGTAATGCAAGGCGAACTCGACAATGTCCTGTTGGGTGCGGCGAACATCATAAGACACGCGAAAATACGCAATTCGATCCTCCGAAGGGAAGTCACGGTTGAGCCGGGTGCGCAGATCGAAGACTGCATCATCATGGATTATGTACGCATCGGGCGTGGAGCGAAGCTGCGTCACGCGATCGTTGACCGGCATAACGTGATTCCTCCGGGTACGGAAATCGGTTTCGATCTTGCACGCGATCGGGAGAAATATCACGTAACCGAGGGCGGCTTGGTAATCGTGCCTCTGGGCGATGTGCGCTACTATTCCAGGGAAGAATGGAGGACGAGTGCCGGATATTCCGATTAGATGTGGCGAGCCATCGAAAGATGGCTCAAGGCGCGCCGATACGATGATTGGAAGATGGAACTTGCCTGCCGAGGGGCAGGGGCACGCCGCGAGGCGGGGTCATCAGTCCTTTGTTGGCAAGTCTTTTCCTTCACTATGCGTTCGACAAGTGAACACAGCGCAACCACCTTGCCTCTTGGCCCATCACCTACGCTGGAACGTCTGAACGATAGGAGCGGTATGAACGAGAGATTCACATACCGTTGCGTGAGAGCCCGAAGGTGAGGCTCCTTTGTGTTACTCGACCCATTACTCGCTGCTCACGCACAGCATCTTGCAGATAGACAGTGAATAGTTATTCGCTGCAACGAGCCGCGCATTAGGGGGCTTTGAGACTCTCTTTTATCTTCCACGCCGGTTAGACCCACTAAGCGTGTTACCGCACAGATAATTAAAAGTTGCTTATTTAAAATACGCCCTATCAAATAGGGAAGCTATGTTTATGCAAGACTAGAAGGAACACTGGTGGGATTATATATTTTACTCAACTATATTATTAATGTCAATACGCATGCGCAAAACCTTATAGATCAACCGATTGCAATTTCATGCGGGATTAATGAGTCGGGACTGAGTGACATTACCCTTACGTAATGGAAGAGAGGAAAATATTTAATAAATCCCAAAAAGACGATATCAACGCATCATCTACGCGATAGCGTAGATAACCGTGGAGGTATATATAAAATGAGTACTTACCGGTTTAGAATCATTGTTATGCTGATGCTTTTTGGCTTGGGCGTTAACGAAAGCATGGCGCAGCCACCGGCTGCTAATGGCCCCGCGCCTGAACCTCATGTCCAGGCCCCTGGCCCAGACGCTCCGATCACCATGGCACCCACAGCGCCGCCGCCGCCCCCGCCGCCAGAAGCTATCACTCCCGCACCTTCTCCGTTGTATGGTAGGTCTAGTTACTGGGACAACTGGATTGCGCCTGAAAAGGAGCCCAGTGTGCGTTCTCCTTC
>NZ_JXQM01000302.1 GCF_000832065.1 Nitrosospira sp. NpAV
CGCACTCATTCAAGACCTTTTGCTTTTCAGCAAGTTCGAGGTGATCAAAGTTGGGATCATTTGACATTGCTGCCTCCCTGTAACTGTTAATACAGTAAGCAAGTTGATCAATGACAGTTCCCCTCTCCATATACTCTTTGTAACGTTCTTCAATAGGATCCCCTTGCTTCTTAAGCTCTTCAAGCTTGGCAACATAAACACCCTTCGTTTCATCCTCGC
>NZ_JXQM01000303.1 GCF_000832065.1 Nitrosospira sp. NpAV
AATGTGATCAGCCTCCAAGTTTGGCTTCAAATACTTCTTCCCATCATTCTCCAGAATGATGATGAGAGGTACTTGGCTTTCTTGAACTCCAAAATACTGGAAGGCAGCTTGACTAGCCTCAAGATCTCCCAAAAGGAAACCGATACCCTGTCCTTTGTATTGCTCAGCAACTTCACGAAATTTAGATTTTAAGGAATCAACTCCTTCATTGCTCAAATTTGCAAACAACATAGCCTTCGCAAGGGGACTGTTATAGAATTTGATAATGAAGGGGTGATTGCTTGGGTCATTGTTAAAGAGAGTCACAAGAGGAATGCTAGATTCTTCAACAAACTTCTCTAGAGCTTCCACATTAAAATCCTTGAAGTCAACAAAGAGTTCATCAAAAGGCTTGAAA
>NZ_JXQM01000304.1 GCF_000832065.1 Nitrosospira sp. NpAV
CAGTAATTTCTTGAATATTTCCACACGTATATCCAGTATGAGCCCATCAAGCAAGCGATGAATCACATAATATCCTGACCAACTGGCGATAACGATTACTAACAAGAGTACCACCAATATCAAAGGAAGTGATTGCAGTAACTGCCGGTTACCTCCGGGTAATATTTGAGTAAATAATTGCCCTGCTATTAATGGGATTAATGAAGCTGAGATAGCAGCCAATCCACCAACAACAATAATGATTATAAAGGATGTCCAGTGGGATCCATTCCAGGTTAAAAAGCGCTTCAACAGTTCAATCTGAATCACTAGCCGCTTATCTGGCATTGCAAGGGGGTA
>NZ_JXQM01000305.1 GCF_000832065.1 Nitrosospira sp. NpAV
CCTCACTGAAAATTGTTACTTCAGAAATTGATGTTGCACTAAATGAGGAACTTCGTGTCATACCAGGCATGGGTGAGTTTGGTGATCGTTACTTCGGCACCGATGACTGATTCACCATGGTAAATTGCAACCAGTTATCAGACAAACAGGTCGCTTGAACAAGTAATATTCTAAAACATATACATGAGAGATTAGCTTACCCTTTATATACAAGCTACCGACTAGGATCATCAGACTTCATCAAAAGGCGATTCTGAGATCTTTTATTTTGTTTTCATGTTACCCTAATTGCTCCATTTTTGAGCTTACGGATGGAAGAATACTTGAACAAAGTCGAGTCACTAGGAGTTTGTTTAAAAACTGTAAAACCACATAAGTACATATCATATGCAGCAA
>NZ_JXQM01000306.1 GCF_000832065.1 Nitrosospira sp. NpAV
GAAGTTTTCCAGTCGCGAGCTTGCTGCTTATGTCGAAACACAAGCCGCAACGCAGCAGGTCGCTATCACGAGTAAAGACGGAACAGCCCATCAGGTCGAAGTGCCAGTTAGTGCGCTTCGCTTGCTGGTTGATATCTTAACGGAGCTTGGAGAAGGCAATACGGTAAAGCTCATTCCTGTGCATGCCGAAATGACGACGCAGGAAGGTGCCGACCTCATGAACATGTCCCGACCGACGTTCATCAAGTTGCTTGATGAGG
>NZ_JXQM01000307.1 GCF_000832065.1 Nitrosospira sp. NpAV
CTCCCTTGGAAGTTCCACCAAGAGAAGTAATCAAATTGGGTGCTCAGGCTGTTGTTGAGTTCATGGCTGATCTCGTTGCCAAGAGGGATACCAAGGCAGCACCACCAAAGAAGGAGAAAGGTTTTTGGTTCAGGATTTGCTCGATTTGTTGGCCGTTCCGGACCGCAAATACGGACGACAACATGTAACCAATGAATTACTACTACAGTTTTTT
>NZ_JXQM01000308.1 GCF_000832065.1 Nitrosospira sp. NpAV
CTTTAATGGCAGAACGAGTCAACTCAGACTCAATGATACTTCTTCCCCTTCTCCTTCCCTTTCCCCTTACAGATCTAATCCATTATCATCAAATCCCAAGATTCCCCGTGTTTCAAGCAGTCCTTCATTGAACGCAATGGTAATTGAACCATTACAAGATCGATCCGAGTTATCTCATTCTCAAGAAGAATCCTCCATTACCAATGGTGACCCAAGTTTGAAACCTTCAAAAGGTACCAATTCAAGGAAAAGAAAAAC
>NZ_JXQM01000309.1 GCF_000832065.1 Nitrosospira sp. NpAV
CGGATTCGCTTTCGCGCCTGCTATTTCTTCCGGTCGAGCGGGAAGTCGGGATTTTCGAGAATTTCCATCAGGACGTGAATCTGGGCACCAAGGACATGCTCAAATTTATCGATTCGGAATCGGCCGAACAGGGGATCAGACGCCGGGGATTATTCTATACCAAGACGATCAGCCGGATATATCTACCCGGAGAATTGAAGCAGCGCGGAATGAAAGCGCTCCTACCGCTGTTTACCGGGAACCGTTTCGGGCTTGATCT
>NZ_JXQM01000310.1 GCF_000832065.1 Nitrosospira sp. NpAV
CGCCTCCAGGGCTTCCTTGTATTCCCTTTCCTTTTTCTGGCAGGTGTGGCCTAGTGGCTTCAATTCTTTGTTAACTGCATCAATCTTCTTTCGGACCACAGCAACTTCCTTCCTCATAGGATCTGCCAGTGCTTCAAGCTCCTCACGAATCGTGGCCAAACGTTTCGTTTCCTCTTCAACACGGCCTAACTGAAGCTGAACTTTTTCTCTAACCTCCATCTTCTTCCTTTCAATCTCCTCTTCTTTGGCTCTGAAAGTAGAAAGCGCCGACTTTGAGATCTCCTCATCTTCCTTAGACAAATGACTGCTAAAG
>NZ_JXQM01000035.1 GCF_000832065.1 Nitrosospira sp. NpAV
TGTCCACCGTGTCGTCCACCGCACCGAGTTCCGCCAACAACTGGTAGCCATCCGCGATCATGCGCGCTTCTCCGGGTTCGACTTTCCAACACGGAGAACAGGGTAATATTGCGTGAATACGAAGTCATCTTGCGCGGATGCCTCGTGACAGCCGTTGCAATTCGCCGTTGGTTCCAGGTTCGCGGTCTTTTTTATGGATTTGTGGTCCTCGTTAGTGAAGCTGAAGTAACCCCAGTTGCCGGGCTCATTGGGAAATTCGCGCTTGCTCTTTATTGTCGCTTCCAGGCCAATGAAATCACCCATGAAATAACCCTTTCCGCTTGCTGCAGCCTTGCTGCCGACACTGGTCATCTCCTTGATGAGTATGGCGCCGTCCCGAAATTTACCTGTTTTTTTCCAGTGCTCCCAGCTCTTAGGGTCAATGTAAACGGTATGGAATTCTTGGAAATTGGCCTTTCC
>NZ_JXQM01000311.1 GCF_000832065.1 Nitrosospira sp. NpAV
TTGCATGTATGGACTGCAGCACATACGGGCGGAATCATCGATGCGCGTTTTATTGCGGTAATTGATACAGCTCTGGAATCACCGCTGGGGCAGATCGCCATGATTCCAATGCTGGCGTGGATCGCGAATTCAGCCCCCGAGAAACTCAAAGCAACCTTTTTTGCTGTCATGGCTTCATTTACCAACCTGGCTTTATCTGCTTCGCAACTGACAACCAAGTATATCAACCAGATTTTTACGGTCACGCGCGAGGTCAGAGAAGTGGATACTGGTGAAATATTGGTTCCGGCTGATTATAGTGAATTG
>NZ_JXQM01000312.1 GCF_000832065.1 Nitrosospira sp. NpAV
TATCCACCATTGCGTGTGCTTTTGCAGCTGGATTCATGGCTGGTTTTTCTCCCTCAGTATCGAGAAAAATTTTCCGTGAAACAACTTCGTTCTTACGGTTCTGGGTGGCTAACTACATGAGCACTGCTCGGCGGTATAAATAGATTACCATCGGGTGTATTGGACATTGTGAGTAATGGGTTGGCAAAATAAGATGAGTTTCCGCAATCTGCCCCGTGAGAGTATTTTGTGGGTAGTATTCGTGCTTTTTTCTCCCTTGCTGATG
>NZ_JXQM01000313.1 GCF_000832065.1 Nitrosospira sp. NpAV
GATGGTATCCAATCCAGTGACTTTTCAGAGTAACACTCCCATTGAAGATGTTATTCTGGAAATGGCAGAGAAAAAAATAGGTAGTATATGGGTGACAGATGAAAAGGGAGAGCTGCAGGGTATATTCACAGTAACCGACGCACTGGATGTTCTGGTCGAAATATTACGAGGCAGAAAATGACACAGGTCCGTGATTTAATGACGCCTATGCCTCAAACCATCGGCTTTGATATCTCAGTGGAAAAGGCTCTGGAGATGATGCAGGAATATGCCTGTCATCACCTCACCGTACTGAACGGTGGAAAACTGGTT
>NZ_JXQM01000314.1 GCF_000832065.1 Nitrosospira sp. NpAV
GTTTAGCGATGGTTTTCCGTGTATTTGATACAGTTTCCTATGCGCTGATTATGCAGAGTACCCGGTCAATCAAGGTGGTGGATGTTGTAAAAACACCCTGACAAGGTGGTGCAAAGTTACTATACTCGCCCGCGTGTTAATTTTTGTAGTACAGCTTTTCAGTTGTTTAAAGTTGTTATCGGGATGAGTTCTTTTTTCTATGCAGATTGACCGGGATATTGAATCTTGGCTGCGCCTTGGCCTGACAGAGGGTGTAGGGCTGTCTCTTATACACATCT
>NZ_JXQM01000315.1 GCF_000832065.1 Nitrosospira sp. NpAV
GTTCATCGAAGGCGACAACCTGGATGCGTTGAAGCTGTTGCAGGAGACGTATCTGGGCAAGGTGAAGATGATCTACATTGACCCGCCGTACAACACGGGCAATGACTTCATCTACGAAGATGACTTTGCTGAGGATGCAGGTGAATACCTGCGCCGCTCGAATCAAGTGGATGAAGATGGAAATCGACTGGCTGCCAATACCGCAGCAAATGGACGATTCCATTCCGATTGGCTAACCATGATGTATTCCCGGCTGCGCCTCGCTCGAAACCTGCTGCGAGATGATGGTTTGATATCTATCACCATTGACGATGGAGAGGTGGCTAGCCTGCGTCATTGTTGTGATGAAATTTTTGGGGCCACAAATTTTGTGGCGCAGATTGCATGGGAAAAACGGTACACCAGATCGAATAATGCCAAGAGGTTTTATTCATTGAAGGACAACATTCTTGCCTTTCGGTGTTCGGAGTC
>NZ_JXQM01000316.1 GCF_000832065.1 Nitrosospira sp. NpAV
ATGACGCTGATTCACATTGTGGCGCGGCTTGTTTCACTTTCAGCCTCAACTTCAAACAAGGCCGGCTCTGCCGGCCTCGACCGGAACACGATATGACCCAGAACGACATCGTCCAGAAGCTGTGGAACCTCTGCGACGTGCTGCGCGACGACGGCATCAACTACTCGGACTACGTCACTGAGCTGGTGCTGCTGCTGTTCATCAAGATGGAGTACGAGAACACTCAGGCCGGGCTGCTCAACGCCCACGCCCTGCCGGAGGGCGCCCGCTCGCCGGATCTCACCGGCCGCTCGGGCCTGGAGCTGCTCAACTACTACAAGCAGATGCTGCTCGACCTCTTGAAGAGCAGCGACCGGCTGATCGCCACAATCTACCCCGATCCCCAGACCCGCCTGCGCGAGCCGCGCCACCTGGAGCAG
>NZ_JXQM01000317.1 GCF_000832065.1 Nitrosospira sp. NpAV
CCCTCTAAGCTGACGCTCCGTTGCGCCTGGCCATTAAGCCGAGCAGACTCAATCCGTCCAGCATCAGTGCGTAGGATGCGTGCTCCAGGACTATCGTTGCAATCACCTGCCCCTCATTATTGATCCCCTGAGCACTGGTTAGGTTGCTCCCACTTGGGAGATCCGCAATCGAATTAAGATCGATCATCCCTACGCCATTGGGCCCGGTGATGAAGGCGTGATCATCATTATCACTTGCGTATCTACTGTATCCCACCACTTGCCCGGAATCGTTGATGCCGTATGCAACGC
>NZ_JXQM01000012.1 GCF_000832065.1 Nitrosospira sp. NpAV
GGACGGATGGTCAGAGTCCTTACTGCCTTGCTGCGGACGGATGTTCAGAGTCCTTGTTGCCTTGTTGCGGACGGATGGTCAGAGTCCCTTTTACTACTGGGGGGCGAATGTTCAGAGCCCCAGATATTAGAAAAGATCTGCTTGGGAAAAGTTTCCACAATCTTAATTCACGTTCTAAAACGAACGTCTCCTGCCTTCAAACACGTCAAATTGTAAACTTGCCTGCAATTCTTGTCTAACCTGCTTAATGCACCTTTAATCCGGAAAGACACTACACATAATATGGTATTACAAATGTAACATAACATAAGTCCAGAAAATGTCAAATTTTTTTTAAATGAAATTTAATAGTCGAGTTACAGTTAGTTTTAATACTTGAATAATAGCTGCCCGAGCATCAATTAAGGTTAACGTTATCGTTATATTGATAGGAACGGGATGATATTGCGGGATTCATTAGCAGGACGCGGAACTGTTCCAGTAAAAAAATATACGGCTAGAATTTTACGGAAAATACTCCGGGTTTCTGGAACAGCCAAATGCTACAAGTCTAGAACACTCCTCATCGTCGGAGAGCCGGTTATCTTTTCATGCGCGGAAGTTCGCGGCGAATAAGAACTTGACATATATTGTTACTCCGTTATATTTTTTCACCGTCATTTAATTGTATTCCCGAATCGTATCTAAAATTCATAAGGTAAAAGAGAAAATGTCATTGATAAAAATAAAAACGTTTTCCGCAGCTTTATTTGTCGCCAGCTGCTTATTGGCTGGGTGCGCTCATGAAGCTCGGCGAAGTCCAGATGTTCTTAAAGCCGAACAAGACACACGAACATCTGGCGAACACGCTGCGTTGGCAAAGCATTTCGAAGAGGCAGCGAAAGAAATGCAGTCCAAAGCGAATGAACAAAAAAAGTTGCTAAAACGTTATGAGGAGAAACACTATCTGTACGATCGACAACCCCACGATCTGGAAGCGCATACCCGGGCTTTGATACTAAAATATGAGCAGGCGGCAAAGGCATGTGCGGAGGAAGCCATCTATCATAGAAAAATGGCATCAGAAGCCGCAGAGCTGAAGAAGTAACACTCTTCCAGGCAAGCTTTCTATAATTGGGGCCTGCAATAATGTCTAATCAGGAGCCATTTACACGCAAAATTGCACCTTTCGCCCCACGAATGTGCCAAGCGGGTTGAGAAATACCTTGAACTGATCTTCTCTTCAAGGGCGTTTCCATGACGACTGACGTACGGCCGGAGTCGGCGCATGGTTGTGCTGGCGAAACAGGTCGATATTCCAATGATGCCTCTCATACTGTTAAGAAATTCCACAGTGTAGGGCGGGTGAGTCAATTGCGCTTCGGTAACGACCCACTCCTATTGTAAATCCGGATAATATTCCGCTTTGATCCGGTTAACATACTTTCTCAGATTGTCTTTCGACAAACTATATTCCTTGAGCGGGGATTCAATCGGGCAGCCAAGGGTATTGATCAGAAAGCCGAAGGCCGTGGCGTCCAGGCTGACCGGCTGATTTCCCAGGAAATACTTTTTGTCCCCCAGGCATGCGGATAATGCGTCAATATCCAGCATGCCAAGCTCAAAAATTTCTTCCGCTGTGTGCCGGCCGGTGCCGTGCCCATAAATCTGTTTATTGATCTTATAGCGGTAGATGATCGCCGCTATATCGCGAATGACCGGCGGCAGAACTCCAAATATGGCTCTTTTATTGATTTGCCAGTTTGCGTCCGTGTATTGCCAACGCGAATACATCGTGGCCCAGAATAGATGTTCTTCAATCAAGCGCTGCATCGCTAGCGCCAG
This sequence comes from Nitrosospira sp. NpAV, assembly GCF_000832065.1. Taxonomy (GTDB): domain Bacteria; phylum Pseudomonadota; class Gammaproteobacteria; order Burkholderiales; family Nitrosomonadaceae; genus Nitrosospira. The sequence goes on from NZ_JXQM01000012.1 coordinate 1,825, forward strand.
CGCCGACTCTGCAGGATTCAAGTGTTGATCAAGATTCTTATAATGGGTTTTAAGGTGCTGTATGATGAAACGGGAATCCGCCAATTTTAGATCGCCGTCTTCGATATAAGGTAGTTTGCCCTTTGGCGCCAATAATGGCAGCGTCGTCTTGATGGTGTATTCGATGCCTGCCATTCTTAGATATGTTTCTATTTTGCAGCAGAAATGACTTAGATTTGGATTACCCCAGGTACGCTCGAATTGATAAAGTACCAACATAAAGAAACTCCATGATCTCTTTGGACCAAGCGATTGGTTTGTCGCTTGCAATTCAAAAGTGTAGAAGCGTAGCGTAATGTATTGCAAAATGCAAGTTGCTAATACACGACCATGGAGTATGGCGGCAAGCTGCTCAAAGGATATTCTTGCAGTGTCTCCATTCTGGGGGAAATGGGCGGGACGTCAGCGGGTTGGCACAGCTGCTATTTCACACGCATTCCCGGCTGCGCTCCTTCATCGGGAGCAAGCAGATATGGTCCGTCGCTCCCATTTCCCGCTGCCAGCACCATTCCTTCCGACATACCGAATTTCATCTTGCGCGGCGCAAGATTAGCCACCATGATGGTCAGACGACCTTTGAGTTGTGCGGGATCATAGGCAGACTTTATACCGGCAAATACGGTTCGTTGCTCCGCACCGATATCCAAAGTGAGTTTCAACAACTTATCTGCGCCTTCTACCTGTTCGGCATCAATGATTTTTGCCACTCTGAGATCAATCTTGGTGAAGTCATCGATAGCGATGGTTGCCGATGCGGTACCTTTTACATTCGCTGCATCGGGGGAAGATGATGGGGGTGGGGTTGCGGAGTTTTTTTCTTCCATGATTTGCACTTGTTGTTTGGTTTGTGATGGTTGTGTTGTCGGCTGCAAGCTCTCCTTATTGACCTTGATCAATGTCTCGATCTGTTTGGAATCGATACGGGCCATAAGATGTTCATAATTATTGATCTGATGACCATCAGGCAATAATCTGTTTTGTGAATTCGCATCGTTCCAGGTAAAAGGATTTACTCCGAGAAATCGCTCTGCTTCTATGGCAAGTTTTGGCAGCACCGGTTTTAAATAAATGGTCAAAATCCGGAACATATTCAATGCCACACTACATATTTCATGCAATTCGGTGTCGTTCTCACCGCTTCTTGCCAGCTCCCATGGCTTCATCCGGTCCACGTATTGATTGGCCACATCGGCCGCAAGCATTATTTCCCTTATCGCCTTTCCGTATTCCCTGCGGTCATAAAAGTATGCAATCGAGACGTGGCGGCCGAGGAAAGTATCTCCTTCACCCAGTTCGCAGAAAAGAAACTGATTGAACCACTTTCTGCTGGTTTCTGAAATAGTGTGGGTAAGCTTGCCGCCAAATTTTTTAATAATGAAACCGGAGCACCTACTGGCAATATTGATGTATTTTCCTACCAAATCGCTGTTAATGCGTGCAATGAAATCATCGAAATTGAGGTCAATATCTTCCATGCTGTCATTCAGTTTGGCGGCATAGTAATAGCGCAGCCATTCCGGATTCAAGCCCTGTTTCAAATAGCTCTCCGCCGTAATGAATGTCCCACGGGACTTGGACATCTTCTGTCCGTTGACGGTAAGAAATCCATGGGCGTAAATTTGGGTTGGGGTGCGATAACCGGAGAATTTCAGCATTGCGGGCCAAAACAGGGCGTGAAAGTAGAGAATATCCTTCCCGATGAAATGCATCATTTCCGTATTGCCGCCCGGCCGCAGAAACTCGTCGATTTCCGCTTGAGATCGCTGCTTCTGTTCGAAGTAATTCTTGAAACTGCCGAAGTAGCCCACGGGGGCGTCCAGCCAGACATAGAAAAATTTCTTGCCACCTGTTCCGGGAATCGGAAAGCCAAAATAGGGTGCATCGCGGGAAATATCCCAATCAACGAGGCCACCTGAAAGCCACTCGTTCATCTTATTGGCGGCTTCTGGTTGAAGTCGCCGTTTTGCTTCCGGCGTAGTGCCGGATTGGCCTTCAAATGATTCAAAAACCCACTTCTCAAGGAATGCCTTGCAGCGCGGATCGGAAAGCTTGAAGAAGTGATGTTTTGAGGATTTTCGTTCCGGAGTCGCGCCGGAAACGACGGAGTATGGATCAACCAGATTGGTGGATGAATACGTCGCGCCGCAAACTTCGCAGGAGTCGCCATATTGGTCTTTGGCATGGCACTTTGGACATTCGCCTTTGATATAGCGATCAGGCAAGAACATCTGCTTGACAGGGTCATAGAACTGCTCGACCGAGCGTTTCGCGATTAAGCCCTTAGCTTCGAGCTGAGAATAGATGTCTTCGCAAAATTGGCGGTTCTCAGGTGAATCCGTAGTGTAGTAATTGTCGAAGCCGATGTGAAAGCCATTGAAATCAGTTTTATGTTCATGCCATACACGATCTATCAACTGTTTGGGCGTGATACCCTCCTGCTCGGCGCGCAGCATGATCGGGGTGCCATGCGTGTCATCGGCACATACGTAATGCACCTCGTGCCCTTGCATTTTCTGGAAACGCACCCAGATGTCGGTCTGAATGTATTCCACCAGATGTCCGAGATGGATGCTGCCGTTGGCGTAGGGCAGGGCGGAGGTGACGAGAATTTTTCGCTTGTTCATCAATTGCCTATGGAAATTGTCAAACATAATTGTAACAAACTGCAGGCTACGCGGTCTGTAGAACTGCAGGAAGCCAACTCTCGATTCACTGGAGCGTCCAGATTCCTTGCTTTTTCCCGGTAAATTAAGCTGTCGTTTAAAGCCGGATAATCCGTTAGAGCGCAAGGTAATAGAGACCGCCAGCACTCGGGTGGGTTCGCAGAGCCACTTAATGAATTATCTGGACTAAATATGCGGGGATTATGCTGCGTATTCATTTTTCATTGTGTTCCCGTTTTTATTTTTTAGTCAACAGACTCACACCCCCGATATTTGTTAATATTTTAAGTTTGTTGTGATTTATGTGTTCCTTCCACAGGCGCAGGGTAAAGGAGTAGTAAAGTGGCTATCACCGAACAGCAAGTGCAATCCGCTCTCAAGGAAATTACTGATCTGAGCACCGGCAAGGATTATGTGGTTAGCAATGAGGCGCGTAACATCAAAATAGATGGCGATAACATTTCACTTGATATTGTCCTCGGATATCCGGCGAAGAGCGTGATCGAAAGTATCCGCAAGCAGGTGACCGGCAAACTCAAAACCATTCCGGGCAGTGGTAACGTGAGTGTCAATATCACGAGCAAGATTGTTTCTCACAGCGTGCAGCGCGGAGTGAAGCTCATTCCCGGGGTGAAGAATATCATTGCAGTGGCTTCCGGCAAGGGTGGGGTGGGCAAATCCGCCACGGCGGTAAATCTGGCGCTGGCGCTGGCTGCGGAAGGCGCTTCTGTCGGCATTCTGGACGCCGATATTTATGGCCCTTCACAACCCCAGATGCTGGGGATCACCGGTCGCCCCGAATCTCCTGATGGCAAGAGCATCGAATCGATGGAAGCGCACGGCATCCAGGCCATGTCCATTGGTTTCCTGATCGATGTGGAGACACCCATGGTGTGGCGCGGACCGATGGTCACTCAGGCGTTGCAGCAATTATTGAATGATACGCGCTGGAATGACGTGGATTACCTTATTGTGGATATGCCGCCTGGTACCGGTGACATCCAGTTGACGCTTGCCCAGAAAGTGCCGGTTACGGGTGCGGTTATTGTCACCACCCCGCAGGATATCGCATTGCTGGATGCTCGCAAGGGACTCAAAATGTTCCAGAAAGTCGGTATTCCCATAGTCGGCATTGTCGAAAATATGAGTACCCATATTTGTTCTCAGTGTGGTCATGAGGAACATATTTTCGGCGCGGGTGGTGGAGAAAAGATGTGCAAAGATTACGATGTCGAGTTTTTGGGAGCCCTGCCGCTCGATATCAGAATCCGCGAGCACACCGATGCCGGCACTCCCACGGTGGTGGCGGATCCCGATGGACGCATAGCGGAGATCTATCGCGGCATTGCGCGCCGTCTCGCAGTCAAGATCGATGAGTTGTCGCTGGATCACTCCGCATTATTTGCAAACATAGTGATTCAGGATACCTGATGATCCTGTGGTGGACCGGATTTGATGACGTGCCGGTCCACGCCTAACAATTCGCTTATATTCCTGCCCTTAATACTTCAAATGACCATCAAGTCTGACAAATGGATTCGTCGCATGGCGGCGGAGCATCATATGATCGAGCCCTTTGAGCCCAATCAGATCAAGCATGCGAATGGCCATAAGATCGTTTCATATGGGACATCGAGTTATGGTTACGATATTCGCTGCTCGGATGAATTCAAGCTGTTTACCAATATCAACTCCACTATCGTCGATCCCAAGAATTTTGATTCCAATTCATTCGTCGACGTGAAGAATAAGATTTGCATTATCCCGCCCAACTCATTTGCGTTGGCGCGCACCGTCGAATACTTCCGCATTCCGCGCAATGTACTGACCATTTGCCTTGGAAAATCCACCTATGCGCGTTGCGGCATCATTGTTAATGTCACGCCGTTTGAGCCGGAATGGGAAGGCTATGTCACACTGGAATTTTCAAACACTACTCCGCTGCCTGCCAAGATTTACGCGAATGAGGGAGTGGCCCAGGTAATTTTCTTTGAATCCGACGAAGTATGCGAAACCTCTTATAAGGATCGTGGAGGGAAATATCAGGGGCAGCATGGCGTGACCTTGCCAAAAATTTGATTTCGTTTGTGGATCGAGAAAGGCCTCGTCCGGTCAAAAAATGGTTTGGAATGGAGTCATCTTTATATTCAAGATATCTCCAGAAAACCACAAAATTTGGTCGTTATAAAACGTCCGATGCCTACAATATCTTTGTTCAGAGTCAGCAACGGTAATATGATGCAGGACAGATTCTTCCACAGCATTTCGGGCATTCACGATTATTTTTTTTAGATAAGAAAAAAACGCTTGATTCCAGCAAAATGCGGTCTATAATCCGCTTTTTTTCGCCACATAAAGAACAGGAGGTCATCATGAAAAGCAAAGCAAACTATTTTGACACGGCTGATTTGGTAAACATCCATATTCCCGTAACGTAGCGCCTCCCCGAGGAGAATCTCATGCAAATGCGTAATGCCGCTCTACGGCAAAAAGTAGAGTCCGAAGCAGTATTCGACACCCATCCCGAAGTCAGCCTGGATTTTCAATATGTCCAGGAGACCCTGAAAAAGGGCTACAGCAAGCCATTCCTGCTGGTTGACAGCAATATCATCCGTAATAAAGCCCGCCGTTTCAAAGCTGCCATGCCGCGCGTGCAGCCACACTATGCCGTCAAGGCCAATCCGGATCCACGCGTTCTGAGAACCATGATCGAGGAGGGCGTAGGTTTTGAAATCGCCTCTATCGCCGAACTGGATCTGCTGCTCAGCCTGGGTGTGCCCGCTGTCGAGATATATTACAGCAACCCTATGAAATCAAGGGCTTATCTGGAGTATGCGGCGTCCAAAGGCGTTGAATGGTATGTGCTGGACAGTGTCGAAGAGCTGCGTAAAATCGTGAGCGTCAAGCCGGATGCGAAAATGTATTTGCGCATCGATACACCCAACATTGGTAGCGATTGGCCGCTGGCAGGCAAGTTTGGCACGCACGCAGCAGAGATCGAAGGCATTATTAACGAAGCGGCAAAACTTAAGGCCGACCTTGCCGGGGTGACTTTTCATGTAGGCTCTCAGTGCCGCAATCCGCAGAACTGGCGGGTGGGTATCGAGCGAGCCCAGAAAGTTTTTGCCGATATGCACCATGCCGGGTTGACTCCGCGCTTACTCAATATCGGTGGCGGTTATCCCGTACGCCATATCAAGCCCATTCCCTCGATTGAAATAATAGCGGAAGTCGTGAATACGGCCATCGCGGACCTGCCTGAGGGCATTCGTGTCATGGCCGAGCCGGGGCGTTATCTAGTGTCCGACGCCGCGTATTTCGTCTGCCGCGTGGTGGGGACAGCCACCCGCAATGGCAAACGCTGGATGTATTGGGATGCAGGGATGTTTGGTGGCGTGATCGAAGTGACGGAAGGTCTGCGCTATGAAATTCTTTCCGATCGCTCGGGACAAGCTATTCCCTGGTCCGTCGCCGGGCCGACGTGCGATTCGGTGGACATTCTGATGCGCGACGAAATGTTGCCCGAGGATATTCAGGAAGGCGATTTCATCTATATTCCCAACGCCGGCGCCTACACTACGGCCTATGCCAGCAACTTCAACGGTTTTCCGTTACCGGATGTGATGGTGTTGTAGCCAGGATCAAACAGGATTGTGGAAAGACAGACGGCGGGCGCAATGAAGATGTGTCCCGCCGTTTTTGTTTAGGCGTTCATGCCCAAGCGGCAGGTGTATCCTTATCCTGATGCTTCACCCGCCAGCTATTTTCGCCGCTTGCTGAGCGTCCATAGATCAAGCTATGGACTTCTCCCTACCGGGAAAATTTTTTCGCAACCTTCCGCGCCATCATCTCGCGTCCGAATGGATACTGGGTTAATTCCACTTGCGGTCCAGCACGACAAAATGATATTCCAATCCATCATCATCCAAATGATGCTTCTCGCGCGAGGTTTCGCGCCATTCGCCTCGATTGAATTTGGGAAATAGCACGTCACCATCAAAATCTTTCTGAATCTCGGTAATATACAATCGGTCGCAGACCGTCAAACCTTGCTGGAATATTTCTGCCCCGCCGATAATGAAGCTCTCGGCCGTATCAGCGCATTCGTAGCAGGTCCTCAGTGCGGTCGCCAACGAGCCCACTACAATAGCACCCTCGATCTTATAATCGGGCTGCCGTGTAACAATAATGCTGGTGCGGCCCGGTAACGGCCTGCCGATGGATTCGTAGGTTTTCCGGCCCATGATGATGGGATGCCCCATGGTAAGCGCCTTGAAGCGCTTCAGATCAGGGGGCAGCCGCCAAGGCAACGCATTATCCTTGCCGATAACACGATTTTGGGCCATGGCCACCAAAATGGAAAGACGGCGGGGGGTCATACCGCGACAGTCGCTTTGATTGCCGGATAGGGGTCATAACCTTCCAGTGTGAAATCTTCATATTTGAATCCAAAGATACTATCGATCGCCGGATTCAAATTCATCGCCGGCAGTGTCCTCGGTTCCCGGCCTAGCTGTTCCTGAGCCTGTGTCAGGTGATTGAGGTAAAGGTGGGCATCGCCCAAGGTGTGCACGAAATCTCCAGGTTTCAGATTGCATACTTGTGCCACCATCAGCACGAGCAGCGCGTAGGAGGCGATATTGAACGGAACGCCCAGAAAGATATCGGCACTGCGCTGGTATAGCTGGCATGAAAGCTTGCCATCAGCAACGTAGAACTGAAATAGGGCATGGCACGGTGACAATTTCATTTTATTCAACTCACTTACGTTCCAGGATGAGACGACCATGCGGCGTGAGTCGGGAGTATGCCTGATCTGCTCGATTACCTCGCTTATCTGATCGATTCCCTGTCTCTCCACATCCGGCCAGGATCTCCACTGCCGGCCATATATAGGGCCCAGATCGCCATTTTCGTCAGCCCATTCGTCCCAGATGGAAACACCATTCTCCTTGAGGTACCTGATATTGGTGTCGCCTCGCAAAAACCACAGCAATTCATAAATAATGGATTTCAGATGACATTTCTTGGTGGTCACCAGCGGAAATCCTTCAGATAAACTGAAACGCATCTGGTGGCCGAATACCGAAAGCGTGCCGGTGCCCGTACGATCGGATTTCTTGTGCCCGTGCGTGAGCACATGGCGCATTAAGTCGAGATACTGGCGCATAGAGGTCAGATGACGGAAAAATATCCGAGGCTTAGGTGCGGCGGCGGCCGGAACGGATGCATGGTGTATATAATAACAAGCTTATATTTTACAGGATAGGCCACCGATATGCTTGCAACGCTGACACAAAATGCTTCGCCTATAAGTCAACCCATCAAGGCAACACATATCCTGGTAGTGCTGCCAAAGTTGGAAGGGGTTTCGGATAAGTATCTGGATAAATTTGACTTTATGGGCAAGAACGCACTGCAATCACTATTATCGCGACGCAGGATGCGGCTTCGAGAAATGGACGATACACCCGCGGTTGCCAATCTCGACAGCGGAGCTTTATGCGCATGGGTCATGGTGGATTCAGGCAAATCCCTATTCGGGCAACAAACCTCCGTTCGCAAAGGGTTGCAATTGCTATTGGAGGAAAATCCGATTGAAATGCATCTTGCGATTTACGGTAACCCGGACGAAAAGCGTGCATTTGCGGAACTGGCGGTATATGCCGCCTGGATCAATGGCTGTGTGCTGCCATCGCGGAAAACCAGCAGGAAAAAGCCGGGCAGGAAGCCATTGGCAAGAATCGTGCTGCATGGATATAAAGACGCGGACAATTTTGCCTTGACGCAGGCCAAGGCGGAAGGCAACCTGCTCACGCGTGAACTCACGGTGCTGCCACCCAATGAATTGACGCCCGGGCTTTATCGCAGACACATCAAGAAGCTTGCGGCGGACGAAGGTTGGAAGTATCAGGAGTTTGATGTCAAGGCGCTGCGCAAGATGGGTGCGGGTGCATTTGTCGCCGTGGCCCAGGGTAGCGACCCGGAGGATGCCGCCATCGTGCATTTGCAGCGGCGCATCAAGCGTGCGCATAAAACCGTGGCGCTGGTAGGCAAGGGTATCTGCTTCGATACCGGGGGCCACAATTTGAAGCCGCCTCGCTACATGCACGGCATGCATGAGGACATGAATGGATCCGCCGTGGCCCTGGGTATTTTGTTGGCCGCAACGCGCGTCAACCTGCCGGTGAACATCGACTGCTGGCTCGCCATTGCCCAGAACCACATCAGCCCGCGTGCCTACAAGCAGAACGATGTCATAACGGCGCTGGATGGTACCACCATCGAGATTATCCATACCGATGCCGAAGGCCGGATGGTGCTGGCGGACACCTTGTCGCTGGCGGGTAGACACAAGCCTGATGTGATGATTGATTTCGCGACGCTGACCGGCAGCATGCACGTGGCGCTGGGATCGCGTTATAGCGGCATATTCAGTAACCGGGAAGAGCTGGCGCAGAAGGCGCTTGCGGCAGGGAAGGCGAGTGGCGAGAGAACCTGGGCGTTTCCAATGGATGCCGATTATGACGCGGAGCTGGAAAGTAAGATCGCTGATATCAAGCAGTGCACCCTGGAAGGCGAGGCAGACCACATTATTGCCGCACGCTTTCTCAGTCGGTTTGTGGGCGACGTGTCCTGGCTGCATATGGATCTGTCGGCGAGCAGCAACAAGGATGGACTCGGAGCGGTGGGCAGCGACGTTACGGGCTTCGGGGTGGCATGGGGAATCGAGATGTTATCGCGGGTAGCGCGGATAAGTGAATAAAATTCGCGACCATGGTTGAATATATAATCCCGGATCCGGCAGTTGACCGCTCATTTGTCAGTCTGGCAATTTGAGGAGTGATAACTGTGCCACCGGTTCTTAAGGTGAGCCCAATCACCGGATTCAGGATAATAGTTCAGACAATCTGCAACACTATTTTGCCAATGGTATGTCCGGTTTCGATCAATCGGTGCGCCTCGGCGGCTTTTTCCAACGGTAGTGCATGGCTAATGTGGGCTTTGACTAAACCTCGCTCGAGCAGCATGGCGCCATGCTCGAGTATGCGCGTCTGTGCCACACGTGCCCGGTGAATACCGAAATAAAGCGGAGCGGTCATTTGCACATAGCCCACGGTAAGGTTGCGCAGCCGCGCGGTATTGGTGTGCCTGATGTCGCATGTCGTCGAGAGCAGTGTCACTACGCGGCCATATAGCCGGGTTGCGGCGAAAGATTTACAGAAAGTTTCTCCGCCCACCGTATCCATGACAAGTCTTACGCCCTGTCCCTCCGTCCAGTTCAGCGCCGTTTCCACAAAATCCTGTTCGGTATAATTGATTGCCAGTTCCACTCCGAGCGATTGCACAAACTCCGCTTTGCGGGCGGATGATATGGTCGTGGCGACCGGCGCATTCAAGTAGCGGGCAAGCTGAATCGCAATATGACCCACGCCGCCTGCACCCGCGTGAATGAGCGCGGGCCGGCCTTTACTCATGCCACCACGGTTTACCAGCGCCTCCCACGCTGTAATCATTGCAAGCGGTATGGCGGCTGCTTCCAGCATGGAGAGACCCTTTGGTTTCAATGCCAGATATTCTTGCCTTACCACGGTGTATTCAGCATATGTTCCAGGTGATCCACCCAGCCCATTGTTGAAAAAAAATACTTCATCGCCCGGGTGCACGCGCGTGACTGATCCCCCCACCGCTTCCACCACGCCCGCACCATCACAGCCCAGAATTGAAGGCAGTTTGTCGGGATAATACATATTGAGCTTGCGTACCTTGGCATCTATCGGGTTCACACCTGCGGCATGAAGTTTTACCAGTACGCTGGATGGATCGGGGAGGGCAGGGATGGGTACATCGGCGGGTGCCAATACATCCGGTCCACCCGGGATATTCATCAGTACGGCCTTCATGGCTTTCCTTTATTCTTGTCCCATATATAACGGACAAACCGTTGCCAGCGGTTGAGGTTGGTCGTCTGCGCGGATTTTTCCTGTAGTCTTTCTGGTCGGTCGCGGCCCGCGCTCAGTTTCACCTGTTCATGAATCTGGCGCAAGGTCAAACCGCCGGGACCCTTGAGTTGGTCAGGATCAGGTTTTGTCATAATCAATTCATCCGGCACCCGACTGGATGGCAAAATAGAGGGAGGGAAGGATATGTTAAACTTGGGAACTTGATTTGGCGAGAAAATAAAATGTCCGGTAATACCCTTGGCAGGCTTTTTTGCGTTACATCTTTTGGTGAATCTCACGGTCCCGCTATCGGCTGTGTTGTGGATGGTTGTCCGCCAGGGATGGAGTTATCCACTGAAGACATTCAGCGGGACCTGGACAGGCGCAAGCCCGGTACCTCTCGCCATGTGACGCAGCGGCACGAATCCGATACGGTGGAGATCCTCTCCGGCGTATTCGAGGGCAAGACCACCGGCACGCCCATTGCGCTGCTGATCCGCAACGAGGATCAGCGCAGCAAGGATTATGGCAAGATTAAGGATAGCTTCCGGCCTGGGCATGCGGACTATGTATACTGGCAGAAATACGGCATACGCGACTACCGGGGCGGCGGACGTTCTTCCGCACGCGAGACCGCGGTGCGGGTGGCGGCGGCTGCTATCGCCAGAAAGTGGCTGTTCGCAAATTATGGCATAGTAATACGCGGCTTTATGTCGCAGCTGGGACCCGTGGATATCCCGTTTAAGCAATGGGAGATAGTTGACCAGAATCCATTTTTTGCGGCAGATACGGGCATTATCCCCAGACTTGAGGAATTCATGGATAAGCTGCGCAAATCCGGGGAGTCCGTGGGGGCAAAAATCAGTGTCGTGGCGGAAGGGGTGCCGGTAGGCTGGGGTGAGCCGGTGTATGATCGGCTGGATGCGGAAATTGCTTACGCCATGATGAGCATCAACGCCGTGAAAGGTGTGGAAATCGGCGCGGGATTCGCGTCCGTTGCACAAAAAGGTACCGAACACTCTGATGAAATCACCCCCGAAGGATTCTTGAGCAACAACGCGGGGGGCATATTGGGAGGGATTTCCACCGGCCAGGATATTATCGTTAATATCGCCGTCAAGCCCACCTCCAGCATCCGTCTGGGGCGACGCTCGGTTGATAAGTCCGGCAAGCCCGTCATAGTGGAAACGCACGGCAGACATGATCCCTGCGTGGGGATTCGCGCTACGCCCATCGCTGAGGCAATGCTGGCGTTGGTGCTCATGGATCATGCCTTGCGCCATCGTGCGCAAAATGCGGATGTCGTTTGCTCCACGCCAAAAATTCCAGGTAAGGTTGACAAGCAAGAATCCATCTCATCCAGCCTGGCCGCTATCAGGATAGAGACTGGATTAGCCGAAAATCCGGAACCTGATGAAGCATGAATATCAGGAAAACCACCCGCGGCGAATGCAGTTAGAAAATGGTTTGGTCCATAGTGGAAAATAATGATCTTGATATTCCAATGGTGTACTTAAGTCCAATTGTCCATATCTCCAGGATCCGTAAGATACAGATAGTAATTTCCCCATCGTATTTACTAAGGGGAGACCAAAAATCATTCGGAGAGCATGGGAAGATGGAACTCACAAGGATTTTTGCATTGTCTGTAATGATATTGATTGCTTCTTATGCAAATACTTACCTGGGAAAATCTGCCGAGAAGGAATTTCCCTGTGAGTCTGTGGAACAGGCGCCACAAATAAGTCCTGATAAACGATCGGAACGAATAGATCTGATCTATTCTTCTAGATCCCTTGCCTCTTAACCTTGCAGGCTCGCCGAGAAGCTATTAATGTAAGGCGAAATCGGCACCGTCCGAATTATTCCACAATAATATATTCGCCCGCCTCACCCCTGCAGGAAATCTTTGAATAGCGACTCATGCGTCGGCGCTGGCGTTCCTATCCAATAACCTTGCGCATAGTCCACCTGCATTTTTTCAAGCAACGAGAATGTCGCGGCATTCTCTACAAACTCAGCCGTTGTTTGCTTTCCAAATCCTCTGGCCACATCGCATAAAGCCTTTACCAGGATTTGATCGTCAGGGTTATCGGCCAAGTTTCGTATGAACGACCCATCTATCTTTACCACGTCAATCGGGAGTTGGCGTATGTAATAAAAGGAAGAGAATCCAACGCCGAAATCATCCAGTGTAAAACTGCAGCCAAGAGTCTTGATTGTTTCCATGAGTTTTCGCGCCGCCGGCAGATCTTCCAGGGCTGCCGTTTCAGTTATTTCAAACATGAAGGTTGATGGGTCCGCGCCATAGTGAGCGAAGGTCTCGGTCAAGATCGGCAGCAACTCGGGATCGTGAAACGCGTGAGCGGACAAATTTATCGAGAATCGGACTTTGTGTCCGCGTTGTTGGATTTCAGCCGATAGGGCAATAGATTTCCGCAGAACCATATGATCAATGGCATGAATAAGACCCGTTTGTTCCGCCGCGGGTATAAAAAGATGAGGGGCAAGTATTGTTCCGTCATTATCGAGCATGCGCAACAGCACTTCATAATGGTCGATGACTTTGTTTGGAATATGCATGATAGGCTGAAAGTAGAAGAAGAATCTGTCATGCAAGAAGGAGTATTCAATTTTCTCTTTCCAATATACAAGCGTATGCATGCGCTCGCGGGTTTTCTCCTCGTTGGAGAACAAGTGCCAGCCACCCCGCCCCGCCTCTTTTGCCTGATACATGGCAAGGTCTGCTGCCGCTAGCAGGTCATGAACATTGTTCCCATGCTCTGGAAAGAGGGCAATACCGATGCTGGCTGAAGCTTTATGAGTTCGACCGTTCACCGTCAGTTTGCCCTGACTCATGGCTGCCAGGATATTTTTTGCGACTTCTATTGCTCCTTCGGGTGTGGTTTGCGGCAATATCACCGCAAATTCATCCCCGCCCAGCCGTCCGAGTATATCGACGCTGCGGATACCGCTAAGCAACATGCGCGCGACCATTTTCAATAAAGCATCGCCCGCTTGATGTCCGCTGGTGTCGTTGATGTACTTGAACTGATCCAGGTCGAAAAAGAGCAGCGCGCCCGAATAGTTATAACGGGCAGCCAAATTAAGCATTTGTTCCAGTTCTTCTTGAAAGCGGCGCCGGTTGAATAAATCCGTAAGCGGGTCATGATCGGCCAGCCAGGCCAGCCGGCCTTCCGCACGCTTATGTTCCGTCATATCCAGCCCTACCGATAATATCGCCGGATCTTCCGCGGCGTGCCGTGTCAGACGGGAGTGCAGCCAGAGTATGTGGCGTACCGAGTCATCTTTACACAAAATATTGGCTTCGTGGCGCAGCTGGTCTCTTTGTTCAGATCGCACTTCCTCAAGATGGATAGGCAAGTCCTGCAGATCATTTTCAAGAGCAAGGAGTTCGATGAAAGGCTTGCCTCGCAATTCCTGTTCCGTATATTGAATAAGCATTTCGCCGTGGGCATTAAGCGTCATGATTCTACCGTTGGCATTTTGTGTCAATACAATCACCTGTGCGATATCAAGCAGGTTTGTAATGAAATCTCTTTCCTTGCTCAACTCGTCCATTTTCCCCGCCAGTATCCGCGTCCGGTCCGCGACCTGATCTTCCAGTTTTTCGAGCTGATAGGACAGGGCGACCGCTGTTTCATCAAGCATGTCAATTTCATCTGTTAGCCACTGTTTCTGGCCTGCGGAATGAAGTGACGAGCGAAAATTTTCAAAGTTGCTGTGAGCCAGGAGCGGTAAAGCAAAAACAATGTGTTTGAATCGCGACAGCGGTCTTGTAAGGATTGCAAATAACAATATTACGGATAGCAGAAGTCCCACTAAACCTGTTATCACGTTTCGCCATGTCAAACTATTAATGACATCGATGGTCGAAGTGATATCGGTGATAACGATCAACCGTGCTTTATCAGTTGGATTTTCCCTTCCCAGGGGAAGCAGTTTTATTTGCTGATAACGGTTGCCCAAGGAGATCTGTACACCGTTTTCAAGACTATTCAAGTCCGGGTATTGTTCCGCGGCCCTATTGAGAATTGCGAGACTTTTTTCTTTGCTGGTAAGCGCCGCAATCCGGACATTCCAGTTTGAAATTCTCATGCCACGACTTTTAGGTGCGTTGTCACGTTCCTTGATAAACAAGCCAATATCGGCACCGGATATATTTTTGAACCCCAGGACGGCGTCAACCAGAGAAATTCCGACGACCACGACGCCAACACTGATTCCCTCGACCAGCAAGGGGGCCACAACAAACTGCATGCAACTTTCTACACAACTGAGAGGGCTGATGGGTTGTTCCTGCGCATTCACTTCCCGGACCCAATTCAGCATTGCATCGCTTCCGTGCATGGCGGATTCAGGGCTGCCCCAGGTTGCCAGCAATTGATTCGACTTACTGTAGAAATGTACCAGTTCAATGCCTTTGTTGAGTTGAAGGGGTGTCCAGTAAAGATCAAATGTTTTTTCAATACTTTCATGGTTGCCCATGAACAGAGCGGTACTCATTCCCTCCAGAAATGGGATCATTTCGGCCAATTGGTGCAAGTCCTGCGAAATTTCCTTGATCAAGCCTTCAACTTCGCTGGCATAACGCTCGTGCTGTACATCCCTTTCGCGTTCAAAGTTGTCTATCAGGCGTAAGTAGGTGATTGCACTGAACAAAGCTACGATAGCAAACAGTATCAGGCTGCTCAGCAACAAGACTTTCCACTTCAGGCCAAAAAATTTGTGTGGCCTGAATGTTGCGGCACTGTCACGTCGTACCGCGCCTTTGTGGGGATCCCGTTGCATGGATATGATTGTCCCTAGAACCGATAGGAACCCAGGATTGAGAACAGATTCCAGCGCTGAGACAAGTCACCAGTATTTGGATTATCCAGCGTCGAGAGCCAGGCAGTGCCATTTACATGGTGATATTCCGCGCGCAGCATGAACTCGGGTGTGATATTCCAGCGCAATCCGACAGTGATATCCTTGGCAAAGCGGGTGTGAGCGAGCCCTGCTCTGCTGGGCCGTTCAGCCGCCCATTTCTTTCCATGGGGATCATCTTTGTCTGTGACTTGAGCATCGTAACGGACAATGCCTTCCCACTCGGGAGTAAAACGATAGACACCTTGAAAGTAGTAGCTCTCACCGTAGAAATCCATGTTGGGCGTGGCGCCGAAATTATTGTATTCAAGGCGGCGGAGCGCATATTCCGAAGTGAGGCTCCAGCGTTCGGCGTTGTATTGCGCGGAAAAAATCAAGGGGGTAAAGCGAACCGAGCCCGCCTGAAGGATATCCCCTGCACCAGGGACATAACTGATGTTGAGCTGGGATGCGCTGACGGCAAAGCGGATACGCCCACCATCAAGGTCATAATTAACGCGGCCAGTATACGAGATTTCTGGCGCCAAATGACCCGGAAATTGTCCCCCCAGCACCGCTGCTTCGGCTTCGGCACCTAGCACCAATGGACGTACCACACCAGCCTGAAAAGAGACGTCTCCTAAATCCGAACGGTGTTCTCCGTACAGGTGCACGCCGTCGGCGGCGAGCGCAAGCTTACGGGTACGGTCGAAGTAGATGGACTGAGGTAATAGAATGCTCGGCCGCGTGAAGGGAACATCACGCGTGTCATTGTAGAAGCCAAGGGGCGTTTTCATTCTGCCCAGCCGTATTCCCAATTGGCTGCTTTCTCCGGAGAAATACGTGTAATCCATAAATCCAAAATCGAGGCGGACATTGCCGGGACTGCCTTCGCCTGCAGTGCGCGACAACATTTGCGCTGAAAATTGCAGCCTGGTCAGCGGCCGCATCGAAGCGTTCAATCCCAGCTCCCTGAAGTCGAAGCTGCCGCTATCGGAGCTACTCTTGCCGAAAAAGTTATTGTTACCCGAACTCATCAGCCAAGATTGGCTTGCAAAACCATGAATCTGCAGGTTATGAGGCAACGGTGGCAGCTTTGGCAGTGTAGGCAATTTTGGCAGCATCGGCAGTGTTGGCAGTTTGTCAGCTTGTGCAGATAAACTCCATAGGAGTGCCGACAGGGCAATCACAATGATGGCCCCTGGAGAATGCTTGCGCATGCAACTATTTGATCTCGAGGACATTGACTCTGCCATCCGTCTTGGATTTGGTTAAATAGCCGATTGCTCCAGGCGTGTTGGCAACCCTAGCAAGCATTTCCTCTGGGGACATAACTGTATCAGGCGCCTGGCCCGTGCCGGAAAATACCAGCCGATCCCATGTGGAGCGCAATTGATAGGGAAAGACATTCAGCTTTTCTTTAGAAAAGGCGACGTGCAGCGGCGCGTCATCAGGCATCACAAACACTCTGATTGCTGTGCCGTCCGGCCAGGTATGGAGACGCATCCCGAAGATGGCGCGAAGAGAACTCTTGGGTAGCGTTTTCTCATTCACGCTCGGATTAGTCACAATTTCATAGGGTTCTATAGCCCAAGCCATGCTTATGGGATAGTTGATGCCAAGGAGCAGGCATAACAGTAAAATGAAGCCGCCGGTATTTTTTTTAGTTATCACGAGTTATATCATTTATCTGTTCGTGTCATCCGCTGAGGCCCAGCCAGAATCAAGATCACCAAAGTAGAAATAGGCAGCAAAAGTGGAATGTGCCTGATTCTGAGCGCATCCGCATTTTCAAGCTGTCGCCTCTTTGTCGTTCAGTCGTTACCAACAATGTTGATGTCATATATCAGGAATAAAGCTGTAGCAATCTTTTAAGGTCTGTTATTCGACTGCTTCCAGAAAATGTTCAGGATTTGATACGGAACCTTGCGTGTACTCATTGGATACTGGTCTGACCTTGCCATAGTCGGTAACCAGTTCCCAAAACTGGTGGTAATCTTTAGACATTCTATCCAGCATCTTGATTAAATTGACATAATAGGGTCTACGTTGGCCATGATGTTCGATTATGGGTCCGACTGGATCAAGCTGAAGTCCATAGAGGCTCAACAATCTATTCAATGAAGGCTCCATTACAGACAACCAGTGCGTGATATTGTGTTCGGCCGACATGCGTATGATGCCAACAGCAAGCGCCAATAGGGGGTGAGGGAAGCGCCGCTTGTTGGTCGGGTTCCAGTTTTCAATGTTCACACCCTTTTCAAGCGCATGGAGGGGTTCGTCCCTGCGCCGGGCGAATCGGCGTATGACGACGAGACGCGATATCTCACCGGTATGTTGTCGCGACACTTTGCTCATATCGATCAGGGCGGGATCAAGCCGGGTGTGCTGCTCGGTCGGAAACGGCTTTTTTGGTTCCAGCGGATCGGGAAGTATCAGGCGCGCAGTTCCGACAAATTCACCGGATGGACGATGTCGTAGAAGCATATGGGATGAATGATGGTCGTAGCAGTCGCTTTCCATCTCTGTAGGGTACTTTGACGCTTCGAACCCCGGGGCACGTTGCTCGACACAGTACACCCGGTAGCGCAGATGAAATGCCTGACGTAATAACTCCGGGGAACGAACGTCAATAACTTCGAAGTATTCGTTAAAGGCGTCGACGACATCATTCATTGGAAGAAACTCCAGTAGTTGTGATAGTAATCTGCTGGCTTCAACATCACTTGCATCACTTCCGTAGAAAGTTTTGTCTCACCGTGTTATGTCAACAGAAATCGGGATTCGCGGTAAGGTTGGGCCGCAATGCCAGAAATCCTTTTCTTTTATTACGGCGTTGTTCACATAAAATGGAATTGAATGCAGTTTTTTGCTTTTTGCCCGGCACATGATACGACGTTAGTTTCTATATCGTTATGACGAATAAAGAGGTAATGGTCTGCATCCAAGACGTTATGAGACAACGGATTGAAGGTTGTGGATAGCTGTAAGATTTTACAGTTGGAAAATACCAAAATCAGCGGCATCCAATAACTGGGGCTAATCCACGGGAAAACGGAGCGCCATTTTAACCGCGGAAATTATGGAAAACGTTTACGAGGCCGAAAATATGCCACCACAGCCATAGGATGTTATCAACGGCAGAGCTTTGACATTGCTTAACCTTTTCTTCGGTACCGCGTACCGCCTGCTATAATCCTGACGTCAAACGGTAGCGCATCCACCAGAATCGCGGAAGAACCGTGCAGTGTCGGCAATATGACGCACTTGCGATTGAATGGGAAGCGTGTTTACATCGTGGTGCCCAGAAGAGGACTCGAACCTCCACAGTGTTGCCACCGCTAGGACCTGAACCTAGTGCGTCTACCAATTCCGCCATCTGGGCGATGCCTGCTTTCTGTCTCAATATGGGACAGGGACACGGGATAGAGGCGCCAATTCTATAGGAAATCATTGCTTTGTCAATCAAGAAGAAACGCAACCTGCGCCATCTGGATCCCTACCTGGAACGTGAAAAACAACGTTACGGCCACGCGCTGCCAAGCAGGGAGTTCATGTTGCAAATCCTGGAAGACCAGGGTGTGCCCGTGAATGAAGAGGCGTTGCAGAGCTTGCTCGAGATCACAGAAGAAGAAAATGAGATTTTTAGCCGCCGTATTTCCGCAATGGTGCGCGAAGGTCAGATCATGCGTAACCGCAAAGGTGATATCTGTGTGGTTGAAAAGCTCGATCTTATCAAGGGGAGGATACAGGGTCACCCAGATGGGTTTGGATTCCTGGTGCCCGATGATGGCAGTCCGGATTTATTTCTGAGTGCCAAGGAAATGCACAAGGCGCTGCATGGCGACCGTGTGATGGTGCGTGAGATTGGCGTGGATCGAAGAGGTCGCAGGGAAGGAACCATTGTGGAAGTACTTGAGCGTGCTGTTACGCAGCTAGTGGGAAGGTTGCACGCGGATCATGGAATACTGTTTGTAGAGGCGGAGAATAGACGCATCAGTCAGGATATTTTGATACCCGGGGAAGAATCCATGAATGCCAGGGCTGGTCAGGTAGTGATGGTGGAAATCATTCAGCAGCCGAGTAAACATGCGCAACCCATTGGCCGCATCGTCGAGATCCTGGGTGAGTATACTGCGCCGGGAATGGAAATTGAAATTGCCCTGCGCAAGCATGATCTGCCTCATCTGTTCCCACCGGACGTGGAAAAGCTTTCCACCAAATTTCCGCAGAAGGTGCTAACAGAAGAGCTGACGGAAAGAGAGGATATCCGTCATCTGCCGCTGGTGACCATAGACGGCGAAACGGCGCGAGATTTTGACGACGCGGTATATTGCGAACGTGAGGGGAAGGGTTTCAAATTATATGTTGCCATTGCCGATGTCAGTCACTACGTTCGTCCGCGTGATGCACTCGATCGGGAGGCGCTTAATCGCGGCAACTCGGTGTATTTTCCCCGACGCGTGATCCCGATGCTACCGGAAGTCCTTTCCAATGGTTTATGCTCACTCAACCCGCAAGTGGAGCGTTTATGCATGGTGTGCGAGATGCTCCTGGATGCCGCGGGGGATTTTCGCGAATACCGGTTTTATCCCGCAGTCATGTATTCCCACGCCCGGTTGACCTATACTGAAGTCGCGGGCATGCTGGACAATCCCAAGGGGGGGGACGCGAAGCAATATCCAGAGCTTTTGCCGCATATCCAGTTGCTCTATAAGTTATTCAAGGTCCTACTGAAGGCAAGAACGAAACGCGGCGCAATCGATTTCGAAACCATTGAAACACAGATGATATTCAACGCTCAGGGAAAAATCGAGCGTATCCTCCCGGTAAAGCGAAATGATGCCCATCGTCTGATCGAGGAATGCATGTTGGCGGCGAATGTATGTGCCTCGGATTTTTTGCAAAAACACAAGCAACCCACCGTCTACCGTATTCATGAAGGCCCTACGCCGGAAAAGCTTGCTGCCCTGCGTGATTTCCTCAAAGAGTTCGGTGTGCAGCTAGGCGGCGGTGATGCGCCCAGTGCCAAGGATTACGCCAGGACGCTTACCAGGATAAAGGATAGGCCGGACGCGCAACTCTTGCAGACGGTAATGCTGAGATCCTTGCGTCAGGCGGTTTACAGTCCCGATAACGTGGGTCATTTCGGGCTTGCCTATGAGTCTTATACCCATTTCACATCACCTATCAGACGCTACCCCGATTTGCTGGTGCACCGTGCTATCAAGGCGGTATTGAGCGGTACCGTGTACTCTCCTGGCAGCTGGCACGAACTAGGCATGCATTGCTCCCAGACAGAGCGCCGCGCGGACGAGGCGACACGCGACGTGGAAACATGGCTCAAGTGTTATTACATGCAGGATAGAATCGGTGAATCTTTCGAGGGGGTCATCAGCGGCGTAACGGGTTTCGGTCTGTTCGTGGCGCTGGATGGCATCTACGTGGAAGGGCTGGTGCATATTTCCGAGTTACCCAGCGATTACTTTCATTTCGATACTACCAAGCACATGCTGCTGGGTGAACGTAGCGGTAAGCGCTACCGTCTTGGCGATCGACTCAAGATCAGGCTGGTGCGGGTGGATCTGGAGTCGAGCAAAATCGATTTTGTACTGGCTGAAAATGGCGGCAAGGATTCTACCTGAATTATTGAGTCAGTCAGGATGGGAGGTCCCAATCCATCGGGTCACATACAATACATGTTTAGAGAATGTCTAATTTTCGCCTTATATTCGGTTTCCATGCCGTTACCAGCCGCTTGCGGCAGAATCCCGGCAGCATCAGGGAAATTTTTCTCGATTCTACCCGGCGCGATCAACGTGCACGCGATTTAGCAAAATTTGCCGAGGTCCAAAACATTCGACTGATTGCCTGCGATCAGACAAGGCTTGCGGCTATGGCAGGCAATGCCCGCCATCAAGGCGTGGCGGCAAATATAGATGCGTCCCGGAGCCATGTGGATATCGACGATGTGCTCGATACGCTTGCGGAGCCGGCCTTACTTTTAGTCTTGGACGGCATCCACGACCCGCATAATCTGGGTGCCTGCCTGCGAGTGGGGGATGCTTTTGGCGTTCATGCCGTTATTGCGCCAAAAGATCGGGCAGTTGGACTTACAGCCACGGTGCACAAAGTAGCGAGCGGCGCTGCCGACGCCGTACCGTACGTTTCCGTAACTAATCTCGCTCGTACCTTACGAGAATTGAAACAGCGCGGTATAGCCCTAGTTGGTGCTACTGCCGATGCGGAGAGCGATCTTAATTCCACTAGACTGGACGGACCCATTGCCTGGGTCCTGGGTGCGGAGGGAAAAGGCATGCGCAGGCTTACGCGCGAAACCTGTGACCGGCTTGTTTCTATTCCCATGCTGGGCAGTGTGGAGAGCCTCAATGTTTCGGTCAGTGCTGGTATATGCTTGTTTGAGACCCGCCGGCAGCGGGCGAGACATTAGCAGGAACTCGGAAAAGTCTCCACGAAGGGTATACGGGCGCTTTGGGGGATTGCTCCGGATTAACGGAACTGCTTTCTGTCTGCAGCATTAAAATGTCAAGAGAAGATGGAATTTGGATCGCCGATGGGTACTATCCATGGATCCTTTCGTTTCAGATACCGCGTTAAATACCTCTTGCCGATTGATATTTTTGTCCTGGTTCAGTATAGTACCGACCTCTCAACCTTGCCCCACCGCGTTCGCATCCCGGGGGGTTTTACCCATAAGGAGACTGCATGCGACATTACGAAATCATTTTTATTGTCCATCCCGACCAGAGCGAGCAAGTGCCCGCAATGATCGAGCGGTATCGCGCCATAGTAACCGCAAAAAACGGCCGGATTCATCGCCTTGAAGACTGGGGACGCCGTCAGCTTGCCTATTTGATTCAGAAGGTTCATAAGGCGCATTATGTCTTGATGAATATTGAATGCGATCAGGAAACTCGCGATGAACTGGATCATGCGTTCAAATTCAACGACGCGATACTGCGCCATCTAACCATTAAAATGGACGGACCGGTGACCGCGGCTTCGCCGATGATGCGCGAAGAGAAAGCAAGGTCTGCAACGCCGGCGGCAGATGACCTCAGAGAAACCACTCTGGTGGCGTGAGGTTCGGATAAGCTAATTGAATTGCAACCAGACTGTAATTTGCGGAAAGATTATTGAAATTGGCGGTCTGCGTTATACGCCAGCCGGAGTGGCGGTGACGGAATTCAAGATCGGCCATATCTCCCGTCAAGTCGAGGCAGGAATGCCGCGACAAGTGGAATGTGAAATTTCAGCGGTTGCGTTAGCTGGGATGGCTGAAACCATCGCCGGCTTGCCACTGGGTACCAAGGTAAAGTCGATCGGCTTTTTGGCAAAAAAGAGTCGTACGAGCTTACAATTGGTGTTACATGTAAACAACGTAGATCTCATTTAGTGAGAAACAGGGAAAAGGATTATGGCTCGTTTTACTACAAGACGTAAAGATAGCAAGGACAAAGAAAAGGACAAGAAGGCCAATCGCCCCTTGTTCAAGCGCAGGAAATTCTGCCGTTTTACTGCCGAAGGTATTCAGACGGTGGATTATAAGGATATCGAGTTGTTGAAAGACTTTATCAACGAGAATGGAAAAATCATTCCCGCCCGCATTACCGGCACCAAGTCACGTTATCAGCGCCAGCTGGGTATCGCCATTGAGCGTGCGCGTTTTCTCTCACTGCTTCCTTACACTGATTTGCACTGAGGAGTGATAACATGCAGATCATACTAATGGAGAAAGTTGTCAACCTCGGCCAACTGGGCGATGTTGTTAAGGTAAAAAATGGTTATGCGCGGAATTTTCTGATCCCGCAAGGCAAGGCAAAGCGGGCAACGCCGGCTGCCATTGCCGAGTTTGATGCAAAACGCGCAGAGTTGGAAAAAACGCAGGCGGAAATTCTGGCGGGTGCTCAAGCCCATGCGGCAAAATTGGATGGATTAATGGTGCAAATTAGCCAGAAAGCCGGAGTGGATGGTAAGCTGTTTGGCTCTGTCACGAATGCTGATATCGAGGAAGCGCTTAAAGCTCAGGGGTTTGAAATTGAGCGGTCCATGATACGCATGCCGCAAGGATCGTTAAAGCAGGTGGGCGATTATCCGTTAACGATTGCACTGCATAGTGATGTATTGGCACATATCGTCGTATCAGTTCTGGGTGAAACCGCTTCTTGAGTATAAGTGCGTTTTAGTCCGGGCAAGTAAAAGGGGCTGCTGAAGCCCTTTTTATTTTTCTATGCCACCGATGCCTGACAGGCTGCTAGTGGTAGAATCTTTCCGATACTTGTAGTGTCATCCGGGTTCCATGGCTCAATTTCTCGCCGCAGCGACCAACGATCAATCGCTTGAATCCTACAAAATGCCCCCGCATTCGGTTGAAGCGGAGCAGTCTGTACTGGGTGGGCTGATGCTGGACAATTATGCCTGGGACAAGGTGGCTGACGTCATTACCGAGGATGATTTTTACCGGCAGGATCATCGGCTCATTTACCGGCATATTTGTAAGCTGGTCGAACATGGTAAACCAGCGGATGTAGTGACCGTCGCAGAGTCGCTTGAAATATCCGCGGAACTGCAAAACGTGGGGGGGCTGG
The DNA here is from genome assembly GCF_000832065.1 of Nitrosospira sp. NpAV. GTDB lineage: Bacteria > Pseudomonadota > Gammaproteobacteria > Burkholderiales > Nitrosomonadaceae > Nitrosospira. The sequence continues at coordinate 25,948 of NZ_JXQM01000012.1, forward strand.
CTTATGTTGGCGTGATGGCCCAAAACACGCCATCCGCAGCCAACATTCGCCGCTATGCGGAAATCGTGCGGGAGCGGGCGGTGATGCGTAGGCTGGCTCAAGTTGGATCCGAGATCGCCGAGTCTTCATATAACCCTGCAGGGCGATCCGCCGCGGATCTCCTGGATGAAGCCGAAGCCAGGGTGTTTGAAATAGCCGAGGCGGGAGCACGGGGAAAGCAAGGTTTCGTTGATATCCAGCCGCTCCTGAAACAGGTAGTGGAGCGTATCGAGACGCTCTACAATCAGGACAACCCCAGCGATGTGACGGGTATTGCTACCGGTTTCCAGGATCTAGATCAAAAAACTTCAGGTTTTCAGCCGGGCGATCTGATTATTGTTGCTGGCAGACCCTCGATGGGAAAAACCGCGTTCTCGCTCAATATAGCTGAACATGTGGCGTTAGAGCTGGAAAAACCGGTAGCGGTATTCAGTATGGAAATGGGGGGAGCGCAACTGGCAATGCGGATGCTGGGTTCCGTGGGGCGCCTGGATCAGCACAAGGTACGTACTGGCCGTTTGCAGGATGAAGACTGGTCCAAGCTGACCCATGCCTTGGGCAAGCTGAGTGACGCCCCCTTGTTTATAGATGAAAGTGCCGCCTTGAACGCATTGGAACTCAGGGCGCGGGCTCGACGGCTTTATCGTCAGCACGGTGAATTGGGGTTGATTGTGGTGGATTATTTGCAGCTGATGTCCGCTAGCGTTCAGGGCGAGAATCGCGCCACTGAGATTTCCGAAATCTCCCGTTCTCTGAAAGCGCTGGCAAAAGAACTACAGGTACCCGTAGTCGCGTTATCGCAACTGAATCGCAGCTTGGAGCAGCGTCCGAACAAGCGTCCGGTCATGTCCGATTTGCGCGAATCGGGTGCCATCGAACAGGACGCGGATTTGATCCTGTTTATTTACCGTGATGAAGTCTACAATTCGGAGACGCAGGACAAAGGGATCGCCGAAATCATTATCGGCAAGCAGCGTAACGGGCCTATCGGCAAGGTTGATCTCACTTTCCTCGGCGAATACACGAGATTTGAGAGCTATGCCAAATCCGGGCATTACTAGACCTGGATAATTTGTAGTAATCGTGATTCAATCCGAGAGTCACTGCCCGTTTTTGACCCGAAGCCGATGGTCAAACTTCCCGAAAGCGGACACCCCAACGGTGGAGTTCAGCAGCCAAAGGGCGATCGGCTGAAGCGACGCGTTAGGCGGAAATCATAGTTGCCACAAACCGTGATTCACGCCTCCCTGAATATAGATCGCAAATGTACCTCTTCCCGGAATCTCCAACGGAGGGTGCGCAACGAAAGCGCCCTGCCGAGATACTGCATCCAGCGCCGCTTCGATGTCGCCAACGAGCCAGTACGGTCGAACGATGGGCTCCTCCGTATCCCGCAAGGGACCGCGCACGCCAATGCTGCCTCCATCCGGGAGCCGAGCCGTCCGCGCACCTCCAAGAAGCGGATCAGCCGAACCAAACTTGATGCGGTGTGCAGCCTCATAGGCCGCACACACAGCCTCTACATCTGAAGCGACAATCTCTAGGTAATGAACTTTCATTCCACACTCTTTCGTGTTTCCGGCCTAACAATTATTAGTAAGACCAAGTCGCGACTGCTACATCTCGCTACAATACCTCTGCCGCATAATCCGCCAACCTGGAGCGCTCCCCGCGCTGTAAGGTCACGTGTCCGTTGTGATCCCATCCCTTGAAACGATCGACCACGTAGGTCAACCCCGAGCTTCCCTCCGACAGATAAGGCGTGTCTATTTGTGCGATGTTGCCCAGGCAGACTACCTTGGTGGCGGGACCAGCCCGTGTGATGAGTGTTTTCATCTGTTTAGGCGTGAGATTCTGCGCTTCGTCGATGATCAGAAACTTGTTGATGAAAGTGCGGCCACGCATGAAATTGAGTGATTTAATCTTGATACGTGAGCGAATCAGGTCACGTGTGGCGGCGCGCCCCCAATCGCCAGCATCATTGTCGGTTTTGTTGAGTACATCCAGATTGTCTTCCAGCGCTCCCATCCATGGCGTCATCTTTTCTTCTTCGGTACCGGGTAGAAAGCCGATGTCCTCACCCACCGGCACGGTAACCCGAGTCATGATGATTTCCGAATAAACCTTGTACTCAAGGGTCTGCATGAGGCCAGCGGCGAGGGTCAGCAATGTTTTACCGGTACCCGCTTGTCCCAACAGCGTGACGAAATCCACTTCCGGGTTCATCAGGAGATTGAGCGCAAAATTCTGCTCACGGTTGCGTGCCGTGATGCCCCAGATATTGTTTTTCTGGTGCGTGTAATCTTTGAGCGTTTGCAGAACCGCGGTCTTGCCGCTACGTTCCTTTACCAGGGCGTAGAACGGTTTGTCATGCTCCAGATAAACAAACTGATTGATCAGGAAACTGGTGCAAAGCGGGCCGCTTACGCGATAAAACGTATGTCCGGATTGTTGCCATGACTCCATTTCCTTACCATGCCTGTCCCAGAAATCCACTGGCAGTTCCTGAATGCCGGAATAGAGAAGATCAGTATCCTCCAGCACTTTGTCGTTAAAATAATCTTCCGCTGCCAACCCCAGCGCACGCGCCTTGATGCGCATGTTAATGTCCTTGGAAACCAGCGCGACGCTGCGGTTGAGACAGGTTTCATGCAAAAATTTTACTACGCCGATAATCTGATTGTCAGCACTGCCGCTCGCCAGCCGCACCGGTAGAACGCTACTGATCGCCTGGGTCTGAAGGAACAGCCGTCCGGTCGCATTCTTGCTGCCATGCGATTCCAGTGAAATGCCTTCGTCAATATCCGTTATCGCGCTGCTTACGATCTCATCCAGGAAACGGCTTGTCTGACGGGCATTGCGCGCCACTTCCGACATTCCTTTCTTGTTGTTGTCGAGCTCTTCGAGCGTCACCATGGGAATATAGATGTCGTGTTCCTCGAAATGGAACAGACTGGTGGGATCATGCATCAGTACATTGCTGTCGAGTACAAATAGCTTGGGGTTGGCCCGCAAGCGGGTGATTGTGGTAACGGGAGAAGTCGATTTTCTGGAGCTCATGACCCCTCTCTGGGCAGAGTTTTCACGAACTCAAGCACTTCCTGAACGTGGCCGGGAACCTTGACCCCCCTCCATTCCCTCTGCAACGCTCCTTTCGCATCCAGCACGAAAGTGCTGCGTTCTATGCCACGAACCTGCTTGCCATACATATTTTTCATCTTCATGACATCGAACAATTTGCAGACAGCTTCATCACTGTCGCTCAAAAGTTCGAAAGGGAAATCCATCTTCGCCTTGAAGTTCTCGTGCGATTTAATGTTATCGCGCGAGACACCAACAATGTCACAGTCGAGCTTGGCGAATTCGCTGTAAGCATCGCGGAACTGCTGGCCTTCCGTGGTACAGCCTGGTGTGTCATCTTTTGGGTAAAAATAAATTACCAGGCTTTTTCCGGATGCTTGAGATAGGCTGAATACCTTGCCGCCGGTGGAGGGAAGTTCAAAATCGGGAATGGGCTGAGCTAACATGGGGAAGCCTCATTGGAATAATTCATAAAAAGATAACTTGTAAATTTTCATCACCTTGCATGGTAACAAAAAGAAGTTATAAAGCAAATCAACCATTACGCCAAGATGGGGAGCGTTCGCAGGAGGCCCATGAGGTTTTAGCCGCTTTCGGCCAAAGAAATCGAGCGTAAGTCATCATCTTACGGGGTGGAACTGCCAAGTGTTTGTTCTCGCGTCGCATCTGCCCAGCAATTGGGTGTTTCGAACAAGCGCACCCGTTCCAGTCTGAGATGATTGCCATAGCTATCCCGGTAGGCTGTATCAAGTATGCGGAATGCGGCGAGTGCGAGATTTTCCGCTGTGGGCGGTACATCGAGCACGATTGTCTTGTGGCCGGCGAGAGATTGAAGAAATTGTACTACCGCTACATCTTTTGAATACACCAGGAATGCATGATCCCATTCATCGACCAGGACAGCGCTGGCTATACTTTTAACTTCTGAATAATCCATCACCATTCCTTGCTCGGGAACTCCTGCCTCAGTGATAATGTCACCTGACAAGGTGATTTCAATAGCGTAACGATGGCCGTGCAAGTGGCGGCATTTGCTATTGTGGGAAGGTATGCGGTGGCCGGCATCGAATTCCAGCCTGCGTGTAATTAACATTTATGAGGATTGTAGCATTGGAGCACGCCTCCAAACTATTGAATATTGCGGATCACAGCCGCGACAGCGCGGGAATGACCTATATCTATCCGGTGGTGTCGCGCCGCGCTGGAGGCGTCTCAGTGGGTGTCAATCTTAATCCCAACAACGCCTGTAACTGGCGTTGTGTTTATTGCCAGGTTCCGGAGCTCAAGCGCGGCACGGCACCGGTGATTGACTTGACCCAGCTCGACGACGAGTTGCGCACCTTTTTGCATGAAATTCAATATGGTTCCTTCATGCAGACACAAGTACCCCTGGATGCAAGACGCATCAATGATATTGCTCTATCCGGAAATGGGGAACCCACTAGCGCCGGAGAATTTGCGCAGGTGATCGAATTGATTGCACGGGTAAAGCGCGACTTTGAGCTGGCCAGGCAGCTAAAATTGGTGCTGATTACCAATGGAAGCCTGGTTGACCGGCCCGGCGTGCAGGCTGGATTGCGCCGCATGGCGGAGCTTAATGGCGAGATCTGGTTCAAGCTGGACAGCGTCACGCGCGAAGGAAGACAGCGCATCAACAATACAAGAATGAGCTTGAAGCGGATGCGCGAGAATCTGCAATTGGCTGCATCCTCGTGTCCTACCTGGCTGCAAACCTGCGTGTTTCAAATCGATGACGAACCGCCTGCCAGCGCGGAATCTGCCGCTTATCTTAAATTTCTAGAAGGATTATTACGGGAAGGCGTGCCGATCAAGGGAATACTGTTATATGGCCTGGCGCGTCCATCCATGCAGCCTGAAGCGCCACGGCTCACAAAAGTCAGCCAAGTATGGATGGACACATTTTGTGCGAAAATCCAGTCTCTTGGACTCGCCGTAAAGCTCAACCCGTAATTGCCAAATTTTGGTTTACCAAAGGACATCCGACAGGACAGAACCAATGATCATTTGGCTGCTGCGACTAACTGCCACAGTTATTTTGACTTGGCGGATTTTTTAAGACTTTTGTATAAATCAGGGTCCTGGCTTTTCAGCAATGCGGCCACGACGAGGTCATCTTTTCTGATCTTTGCCAGATCGATATGTTCGATATGCACAAGTCTTACGAGCTCTCTCACCGGTCTTGGCATATTCCGCCCGCTTTCATAACGTGAGCCCCCACTTTGAGTGACGCCTACCTTGCTCCAAAAATCATGCTGATTGAGACCAAGCTTACGCCGGATGTCGCGAGGGTTGGATATTTCTTCAAAGAGTTTCATAAGGGCAGCTCTCTATAGGTTAAGGTATATGTTATAAGATTATTGCGCGTTCATAAATTTAATTTGTTTTCTTATTCAATGCAAGTTTTAAGTGCATGCTGCTTGATATTTTTCGGGATCTCCCTGTTATCATTATTGCATATGTTTAGTTATTTCCGGTAATCGGGTAAAATTCCCGTTTCCACAGAGTCAAATTCTTTACCGTTGGAAGCGTAATTGATTCAACATATAAGACCCGTTTGTTCGCGGCAGAGTTCCATATTTTTTTAACGTGAAAGCGTCGGTAACGTGACACTGATTATTCAAAAATACGGCGGTACGTCGGTTGGCAGCACTGAGCGAATCAAAAACGTTGCCCGACGGATAGCAAGATTTCAATCCCGGGGGCATCAGGTGGTGGTGGTAGTTTCCGCCATGAGCGGTGAAACCAATCGCCTCATCGCCATGGCCAAGGAATTTCAGGCTCATCCCGATCCACGTGAACTGGATGTCATGGTGTCGACCGGTGAGCAGGTTTCCGTTGCCCTGCTGTCTATGGCGCTGATGGATCTGGGTGTCAAGGCAAAAAGCTATACCGGCGCACAAGTTCGAATACTTACCGACAATGCCTATACTAAAGCGCGCATACTAAAAATTGATGAAGATAGAATCCGCGCTGATCTTGATGCCGGATATGTTGTAGCGGTAGCGGGCTTTCAGGGGGTGGACGAAAGCGACAACATCACCACCTTGGGCCGCGGCGGGTCTGATACCACGGGTGTGGCATTGGCAGCGGCGCTTAAAGCCGAAGAATGCCAGATTTATACCGACGTGGATGGTATTTACACGACTGACCCGCGCATTGTCCCCGAAGCGCGGAAACTCAAGACTATTACCTTTGAGGAAATGCTCGAAATGGCAAGCCTTGGTTCCAAGGTGTTGCAAATTCGTTCGGTGGAATTTGCCGGTAAATATAAAGTCAGGTTGCGGGTGCTGTCCAGTTTCGACGAAGAGGGCGAGGGCACCCTTATTACTTTCGAGGAAGGCGAGAACATGGAACGCGCGATTATTTCAGGTATTGCATTCAACCGTGATGAAGCGAAAATTACCGTACTTGGGGTGCCGGATAGGCCAGGCATTGCTTATCAGATTCTTGGCCCGGTAGCCGATGCCAATATCGACGTGGATATGATTATCCAGAATGTCGGTCACGATGGCATGACTGACTTCTCATTTACCATAAATCGGAATGAGTTTCCCAGAACCATGGATATCCTCGAGAATCAGGTGCAGCCCCATATCGGCGCACGTGGTGTAATCGGTGGCGACAGAATAGCCAAGGTATCGGTGGTGGGTGTGGGAATGCGCTCGCACGTCGGCATTGCCAGCAGAATGTTCCGTGCCCTGGCGGAAGAAGGCATTAATATCCAGATGATTTCCACCTCCGAAATAAAAATTTCTGTGGTGGTGGATGAAAAGTACATGGAACTCGCGGTACGGGTATTGCATAAGGTTTTCGAATTGGAGCAGGTATCCTGAAATTCTGCGAAACGCGATGGTGTGGTACGATCCATGGTTTGACCGAAGGGTGGTAAACCGCTATCCTAATGCGTCTTTTTGGAGAGATGGCCGAGTGGTCGAAGGCGCTCCCCTGCTAAGGGAGTATAGGCTCAAAAGGCTTATCGAGGGTTCGAATCCCTCTCTCTCCGCCAATTGAAATCGCTTACTTGAAAGCCCCCCAATATCCCTCGAAAGGTGGCGGCGTTTCAGCGGTTCTAAATCCTGTATTTCCGTGGTATTGAAATCCACCCGGAAACGTGGCGGTTGTACAATCGCCTCGGAACTCCAAAGTTTATGCGGGTTCGATATAAAATCCAGAGTGGTTCTAGGTGCGGCATCGCATGAACGCATGGGGCGCGGCGATTGAGTGGATTTCTCGATCAGAGCGGTCCTGTCGGTTTCGGGTTTCTTGATCCGGGTTTTATACGCCTTGACCATCGAATCGTTATCTGTCTCAACCAGCCTGTCCATCAATTTCAATTGTTCGACTTTGCCATCCAGCTTGCGTAACTCATCCTCAAGCGATAGCCGCTGCGTAATTTGCGCCTGCCGGTAACGCCGCCATATTTCAAGCATCCTGGTCGCAGTTTTTGATTAACGGTGCAGCAGGCTTTTCAATTCGCCCTCGATCTTTCCGCGCCGAATGGCTTTGCCCTAGCTCTCGCATGCCTTGGTAAAGCAGTAGTAATACAGATAGTATTTACTGCACCCCTTGGTCCAGCATGCAGTGAGTGGATTATCGCAATCGGCGCACCGTATCGCAGACCTGAGCGGGAAATCTTCATTCAAATCTCTGCGAGCCGGTATTTTGGCTTTTTCCTGCATGCGCATCTGGATTTTCCGATACGTCTCTAGCCTGGGTTCCCCTGCGCACGGCAATACCTACATCACAACGTGGTGCGCATCTGGGCAGGTCAAAGAAGAGAAGTCGTCGTGTTTGGTCCCTGAAGCTTGAACTACACAAAATCCCGTGAGGCAACACTTGCGGCAGTCGGAATATTCCAAAAGGAGCTATAAAATTCATATAACGCTTGACTTAATTCGATTATTCTATAATATTGGAACTATGGAAACTAAAGAAGCTGTTACGGCTCTCGCGGCGCTCGCACATGAAACACGCCTTTCGATATTCCGCCTCCTCGTTCAGGTGGGACCGGAAGGAATTCCCGTGGGGCAGATTGGCGAAGAAGTGAAAGTCGCCCCTGCTACGCTCTCATTTCACCTGAAGGAACTTTCTCACGCCGGGCTGATTTCGTCGCGCCAGGAAAGCCGGTTCATTTTTTATACCGTCAACTTTGAGCGCATGGCGGCCATCATGACCTTTCTGACGCAAAACTGCTGCCAGGGCATGCCCCAAGAGTGCCTTACTGTCGCGGAAACACCTCTTAGCAGTTGCTGCGACACAAATTCCAAAGCCAAACCTAAAGAATAAGGATTCACAATCATGAAGCGCTTTCACGTCCACGTTGCCGTTGATGATCTGGATGCCAACATACGTTTTTATTCCGCGGTGTTTGGTAGCCCGCCCACTGTTGAAAAACCCGACTATGCGAAATGGATGATCGAGGAACCCCGTCTTAATTTCGCAATTTCCAATCGTGGCGCAAAAACCGGTCTGGATCATCTGGGATTTCAGGTCGATTCGGATGAGGAGCTAGGGGAATTGCGCCAGAAAGCGGCCGATGCAGAAATTGCCGCGCTCGATCAGCTACAGTCGGAATGTTGCTATGCCCGTTCGGATAAATACTGGATCACCGACCCGCAGGGCATTGCCTGGGAAACCTATCATATGCTCGGCGCAGTCGAGATTTATGGGACGGATATGCCCAAAGCTGCAGAACTCGCTGCTGAACGGGCCGCATGCTGCGCTCCAAAGCCCAATTTAATTAACGCCGTCCCGAAGCGCTCAAGCTGCTGCTAAAGATCATGACCATTCGCCCCTTCAACGTTTTGTTTCTGTGCACCGGCAATTCCGCCCGCAGCATTCTTGCCGAAACTTATCTTAATGCGTCCGGACAGGGTAGGTTCCACGCTTACAGCGCCGGAAGTTTTCCAACGGGAAAGGTTAATCCCTACGCGCTTGAGCTTCTGGAAGAAAATCACCTTCCGACCGAAGGGCTGAGAAGCAAGGCATGGGACGAATTCGCCAAGCCCGACGCGCCAAAAATAGACATCATCATTACGGTCTGCGATCAGGCGGCGGGGGAAGTGTGCCCGGTCTGGCCTGGTCAACCTATTACGGCACATTGGGGCGTAGAAGATCCCGCAAAAGCAACAGGCGATAATGATGCCAAGCAAACCGCCTTTATCCACGCCTTTTCCGTACTTCAGCGGCGCATCGACCTACTCATAAATCTCAACCCCGACAGGCTTGATCGCAGGGCCACCGAAGAACAGCTCCGAACAATCGGAGAAGCGGAATAATACGGCTCTCGAGCTGTAAAAGCCGTAGAGAGCGGTAAAACCCGCTCAGAAGGAGATTGAGGTGCTTGCCGCGCTACTGATTTTTCTTGTCACCATTGTTCTGGTGATCTGGCAACCGCGCGGGCTCGGCATCGGCTGGAGCGCAATGCTCGGGGCCTCCGTGGCGCTGCTATCCGGCGTGGTGCATCCTAGCGATATTCTGATTGTCTGGCAGATTGTCTGGAACGCGACGGCCACCTTCATCGCCGTTATCATCATCAGCCTGTTGCTGGATGAGGCCGGATTTTTCGAATGGGCGGCTCTGCACGTGGCACGGTGGGGCGGCGGACATGGCCGGATGCTATTTGCCTTGATCATCCTGCTCGGGGCGTCAGTCGCTGCCTTATTTGCCAATGATGGGGCGGCGCTAATTCTCACGCCCATCGTGATGGCGATGCTCCTGGCATTGGGATTCAATCCGGCAGCCACTCTCGCGTTTGTAATGGCGGCGGGTTTTATCGCCGATGTTGCCAGCCTGCCGTTCGTTGTTTCCAATCTGGTCAATATCGTATCCGCCGATTTTTTTAAAATCGGGTTCAACTCTTACGCCTCGGTCATGATTCCGGTAAATATCGCGGCAGTGATCGCCGCCCTGAGTATGTTATTGCTCTATTTTCGCCACGGTATTCCAGCATACTATGAGGTGAGGCAGCTTAAGCGACCCAGCGATGCCATCCGGGACGTGGTGACTTTTCGCACCGGCTGGCTGGTGCTCGTGCTGCTGCTGGTCGGATTTTTCGGACTCGAACCGGTCGGGATACCGATCAGTGCTGTTGCGGCTGCTGGTGCGGTGCTTCTCTTTGTTGTGGCCGCGCAGGGACATGTCATCAGCACCCGTAAGGTACTGCGCGAGGCTCCCTGGCAGATTGTCATTTTTTCGCTTGGGATGTATCTCGTGGTTTATGGTTTGCGCAATGAGGGGCTTACCGACTATATCGCCCAATTGCTTGATTACTTTGCACAGCGGGGAATATGGGGAGCCGCATTCGGAACCGGCCTTCTTACTGCCTTCCTCTCCTCAATCATGAATAATATGCCAACGGTGCTGGTGGGAGCGCTTTCCATTGATGCCACGAATACCGCAGGCGCAGTCAAGGAAGCGATGATCTATGCCAATGTGATTGGCTGCGACCTGGGACCCAAGATCACGCCTATCGGATCACTGGCGACGCTGCTCTGGCTCCATGTCCTGGCCCGCAAGGGTATGAAAATCACCTGGGGCTATTATTTTACGGTAGGCATCGTGCTGACCGTGCCAGTCTTGCTGTTGACGTTGGCAGCCTTGGCATTACGTCTCAGTATGCCTTGACTATTGCGCTGCCCTGGATTTTTTATTGATCCGGATGAGAAATATGAATATGGGAAAAAGAAGAAAGGACGCAAAAATGGTGGTTAAGGATCAAATCCGTTCATGAGGACGGCTCCTGAAAGTATGGCGCATTACTCTTGAGATAGTCGTTCCATTGCTCTAGAATTTCCAGAAGGTGGTTCGAAGTTTCGCACTCCGCGTCCGCCAAATAGCTTTCCCAAATCGGGTTATGGCATTCTTCCTTCGATGGGTTCCCCAATTTCGATTGTTGTCATGATTGTTATTGTTGAACTCAACAATTGAGCTTTGCGGGGCAACATGTCCGAGCTGGATTATTCCATGCAAGCAATGGTGCTGGATGAGCAGGGACAAACGGTGCATATGCGCTGCCTGCCTCGTCCCCGGCCAAATCCGGATCAACTGCTTATTAAAATAGCGGCCTGTGCCGTTTGCCGCACGGATCTGCATATCATTGACGGTGAATTGCCCGGACCAAAGCTGCCGATAATTCCCGGTCATGAGATCGTGGGGCGGGTGGTGTCTTGCGGAACAAACGTCCACAATTTTGCGATTGGGGAGCGGATTGGTATTCCCTGGCTGGGTTGGACCTGTGGGCACTGCCGGTACTGCCGTAATGGCCATGAAAATTTGTGTGCGGAAGCCAAGTTTACCGGATATCAAATCGATGGTGGCTATGCAGAATATACCGTTGCGGACGCGCGTTACTGTTTCCGCATACCGGAAGCTTACAGTGACGTCGAAGCGGCACCCTTATTATGTGCTGGCCTGATTGGCTATCGCGCGTTCAAAATGGCAGGGACCGCGGATCGGGTTGGGATTTACGGTTTTGGCGCAGCGGCCCATATCGTGGCGCAAATCCTGCGTTATCAGGGGCGGAGATTATTCGCGTTCACACGCGCTGGTGATACGATGGCACAGGATTTTGCCAGCCGGATGGGTGCGGCGTGGGTAGGCAACTCGGATGTGACGCCGCCTGAAGAGCTTGATGCCGCCATTATTTTTGCCTCCGCCGGCGCTTTGGTGCCTGCCGCACTGCGCGCTATCCGCCCAGGGGGGATCGTGATTTGTGGTGGCATCCACATGAGCGAAATCCCTGCTTTTCCCTACGACATTCTATGGCGCGAAAAACATCTGGTCTCGGTTGCTAACCTGACTCGCCAAGACGCCGAAGAATTTCTGGTATTGGCGCCGAAAGTGCCCATTCGGGTGACGACGGAATCCCTGTCGCTAAGCCAGGCCGATACCGCGCTGATGAGACTACGAGAAGGAAAACTGACAGGTGCGGCGGTATTGATTCCCGATCGTTAAGCTTTCAAGACGGTAAACCGGACCGTGGCTGATTCGACGTTCGCGGCGCATAACATCAGAAAGTCATGCACTTTTTCTGGCGGATTAAGTAAAGAACTATAGAGAATTACTGTAACGTGGCAATGAGGAGAATTTCCCCAAAAATTTTAATTGATGGATTCACTTTGACGTGATGAGTCGCCAGTCTGGTATAATTGTGCCTAGTAGCCTGCCGGAGTTAAAGGATCGGCTGCGAAAGCGCCCGTAGCTCAGTTGGATAGAGTACTTGGCTACGAACCAAGGGGTCGTGGGTTCGAATCCTGCCGGGCGCGCCATGAAATCAAGGAGTTAGAGAATCCTCTAACTCCTTTTTCTTTGCCTTCTCTCCGGAACCTAAGTTAAGTACCCAACAGATTGCAACGCTGGAATTAAACGGAGTTCATGGAGTTCAGGGGGAGGAGGTATGGATCAGTAGGAAGGACCCGTCCGATCCTCTAGATGTGCTCACATAAAAATTCTGTTTCATTGGTAATATGTCAGAGACATAGATCCGATATCATTTCGCGGCCACTACACAAATGAGCGGATGTGAGCGAACGCCATTGTGATGCACACTTACTGAGAAAAAACCCGCTTGCGCAAACAATTGCGTAAGTTTATCCGGGCGGAACGCTTGATATGCTTTCTGTTTTTTATCACGAACCGTGACAGCGACATGACCACTCGGTTTAAGAACCCGATGCAGCTCACGCAACCCTTGGAGTGGCTCCTTCCAAAAATAGATGCAATTGATGGAAAACGCTTTGTCGAATGTCGAGTCGGCAAAGGGCAAATGTTCCGCTGAGCCAAGTTGTAAATTGACGCGCCCGGCGGCAATTGCTGCTTCATTTAATTGCCTTGCCGACGCCAGCATGGTTTCGGAGTGATCAATGCCAGCGATGTGAACCGAGGCGTTTACATCCGACAATAATTGGATTGCCTGCCCCGGTCCAAACCCCACCTCGAGAATATTTTCGCTGTTATTGATTTCCAAGAGAGAGATCGTCCACTCGTTGTCGGGGCGGTTGCGCCACGCCATAATCCGACCTACTATACGGCCGATCAAACCTCTCGGTAGTCCAGCTTGACTAATTGCGGAACTCATTGGTGCTTTCGACGCTAACTTCGTTATCGGAAGACAGCTCCAACTCCGACCTCTTCATATAGATCATGAGCTTAGAAGGGTTGTGTTCGAAGATATATTGTACCATTTGCCTGATACAGGGTCTTGATATATAATGATAATATATTGTTCAGAACATACGGCTACGAACCAAGGGTCTTGGGTTCGAATTCTGCCGGGCGCGCCACGTGAACAAAGGCTAGGCGAAGGTCTGGCCTCTTGTTATCCCTCAGTTGGCATCCGGTCATCCTAGAGTTGAAAACGCACAACTTTTCATAATTCATTATGTCTGCCACCATTTATTGCTACCATTGTCATGTTCAACACTCGCGCGATGAGATGCGTCTGGTCGTTACAAAGACGGGCAAACGCTGGCGATGCGAGCGTAGCATCAAGAGCGCCCAGGCTGACAGGAAAACACGTGATGCGTTCGGACGCCAGATCTCGGCCATCAATAAGGCGGAGGCGCAGGCAAATATTCGAATGAGATCGAAAGACTGAGCATTAAGCTTATATGATGCGTAGCCCATTTAACGGGGCTAGAAGCGTCATATCATTCGTTCAAATCGATATTCTCCCCGTCTGCAGAGTAATCTTTTCGCAATAAGGCAGCCGGGTAGCACGTCGGTCGCGGTCATGCGAGAATATGAGAGGGTCGATTCCCGGCTTTTTATGCCCATATCATGGGCTCTCCTCCGTCCGGTTCCTTAAGATCTCGTAGGTCCTATAAGCCTTTTCGCAGGAGATAGTGCGCTTACCACTGACGCTGGCACGGGTGGCAATTGTCCGCATGCAGTCGCCGCGATCAATTCACCAGAAAGTCCGGCCGTTATCAAGCCACGTGTACCATGCCCCAGGCTGGCATAAAGCCCAGGTAAAATTTCCCCTACCAGCGGCATGGCGCCGGGAACAGAACCCCTCACCGCTGCGCGTCCGCCCAGTTGCCCGACATCCAAAGAATCAATATTCATGGCACTGGCGAGAGTGGGAGAGATTTCCGCCAGTCTCGATAAGTTCTCGACATGATCGGCTATGCGCAAATCAACCCCTTCGTCGTTAAAGCCATGCGTCGCTCCTATTACATGTGATCCCGTGACGGATGGAGCGAGATAGCCGCGCGCGCATACGATTGTCCGTAGATTCCGGCTATGCAGCGTAGCGGGGACTACAGTGATCTGCCCGCGCACCGGCGTCAGCGGGAAGTCTGCCAGTGGCGCGAATGATTTCACTTGGTATCCGGTGCAAACCACAACAACCTCCGCCTCACAAAACCACGACTGCCCACGTGAGTTTTCCCCCTCCACACGCCAGCCAGTATCCGCCGCCATCAAGGATTCCACACGATGGCCGGTGCGCCGCACGATGGCCGGGCTGGTCGCCAGTTCTGTGCAGAATCGCGTTGGCACTACCCAGCCACCGGCGGGAAACCACAAGCCGCCATATGCCAGTTCGATACCAGCCAGAGAGGATGCCTCGGCCGCATCCACATATCGCAATACATGCTGCGGCCAGTGGAGCACCCTTAGCTTGTCGATTCGTTTCGCCTCTTCTGCGGAAAAGGCCAGTTGCAGTTCTCCACACTCCGCACGGGAGATGCCATCTATGGGCAGTTTTTCGTCCAGCAAAGCAAGCGCATGTCCGTAGGATGCCAGTACAAAGCGTTGCAGCGGATTCATACCTGCGCTCAATCGGGTGTGCAGAATGCCTCGCGGGTTACCCGACGCCGCCGCCGCCAACGCGGGTGAATGTTCAATGAGGGCAGTGGAGATCCCGCGTATTGCCAATGCCGAAGCAACGGCGCAACCCGCCACCCCTCCGCCTATAACAATAGCTGTTGCAGGCTTGGAGGAGACGGGTCGCATGAGCGACGAACCAGGGAGGCAGCCTTTCAGCATTTCGCGTTTGCTCCCAAAGCCGGGCAATTTGCTTACCTGAAATCCGGCTTCCTCCAGACCTCGCCGTACCCCGCCAGCACATGTATAGGTGGCAAATGTGGCCCCTGGCCGGGAAGCCCGTACGACACTTTCAAACACCTGCTGTGTCCACATTTCGGGATTGCGCGCCGGGGAAAAGCCGTCGAGAAACCATGCATCGACACCATGATGGATTTCAGGCAGCGACTCGGCCACATCGCCTATTGCCAGCGTCAGCCGTACCCGTCCATTGGCAAAGCTCCATCGATTCCAGCCCGGTACGCGGCGCGGCCACCGTGTAATGAGATTATCAGCATAAGGCTGCAACACCGGCCATAATGCGAGTGCACCAATTAGTTCCCGCTCATCAACCGGATATCTTTCGACGCTGAAAAAATCCAGGGTGGCTCCGGTTGGGGCCAGTTCATCGAATAGTTGCCATGCGCATAAGAAGCTCAGCCCGGTGCCGAATCCCGTCTCGCCGATGGCGAAGGCACCTTCCGCCAAAGACGCAAAACGATCATGGAGTTGATTGCCTTGCAGGAAAACATGACGTTTTTCCGCCAACCCGGAATCTCTTGAGAAATAGATATCGTCGAAGAGGGAAGAAAAGAGTTGGCCATTTTGCCAATTGATCATCCTAAATCCGTAGCGGCTTCATATAGAAGATAAGCGTGAAATAATACGAAATATTGTCATTAATGGTATCCACACGCCTTGGGCTTGCAATCAGTCAATGTCATCAATCGGTTTGTTTAATCTGATCGCTTTTTTTCGACGCATTCGAAGGTTGAGGAACTCCACGCTGACTGAAAATGCCATTGCGAAATAAATATAGCCTTTCGGAACATGCACATCAAAACCTTCCACGATAAGGGTTACGCCGACCAATATGAGAAACGAAAGCGCAAGAATTTTGATGGTTGGGTGAGTATCCACAAAATCTCCTATCGACTTGGCTGCCATCAACATAACCAGCACCGCCAATATGATGGCAATCGCCATGAGTGAAACATGCTCGACCAGACCAACGGCTGTTATGACCGAATCGAGCGAAAAAACGATATCCAGGACAGCAATCTGCACGAGCACCATTCCCATGCTATTGGCGACGACTTTGTGACCCCCCTCATCATCCATACCTTCGACGCTATTGTGTATCTCATGCGTGGCTTTAGCCAGTAGAAACAGGCCTCCCCCAATCAGAACGACGTCACGCCCTGAAATCACGTTGCTGAATAGCTCAAACCATGGTTCAGTTAAGCTCATTACCCATGAAATGGAGAACAGCAGCCCAAGACGAGTAAGCATGGCCAGGCCAAGTCCCATTCTTCTCGCAGAATTGCGTTGAGCTTCGGGAAGACGGCCTACAAGTATCGAGATGAAGATTATATTGTCGATCCCCAATACTATTTCCAGCGCGGTTAACGTCACTAACGCTACCCATGCTTCCGGGCTAGCCAGCCACTCAAACATCAACTTTCTCCCATTTTCAACACAAACCCGGATATCCATTAAGTGGCTCTTCGAGCCTATCCGAGGGATGCGGTAAGTTTCGGTCATTTCATCGCTTTCCCAGACGAACTCGCAACCCGTCGTGTCATCAATCCCGCATCACGATGGATTATCCGGGTTAAACGCTATTCTCAAGCCGCTATTCTCCCATCCCTGTTTCTCTCACGCCAGATATTGTCATAGGCGATTCCCAGCAGGTACCTGAGAGGAATTGATCTAAGGATACTCAGCGCGAGACTGCACCGGTCACGCGGATAGGGAGCCGCTGTGGACCGTTCAAAGTCTATGTTATTACGCCCAGGCTGACAGCGAACCAACGATTGGGATCTGTCCAGATATGCTCAATCACGAAGCCGCCGCGCTGCAACAGATCCTCAAGGCACGCGACTGTGTACTTATAACTGTTTTCGGTATGAATACGTTCACCTTGATAAAACTGTAATGTCGTATCAAGAGCATCGACTCTCACAGATTGGAGACACGTGCTTTCGAGATGCAGTTCGATGCGCGAGGCCGCCTCATTCCAGAATGACACATGGTGGAAAGCATCCGGCTCGAAGTGACCGCCAAGTTCTCGATTGATTATGACGAAAAGGCTTCATCGGAAATCTACTTGGAACTATTCTTGCGTGGATTAACAGTTTTTTGATCTATAATTTATGATAAAAGCGTAAT
This sequence comes from Nitrosospira sp. NpAV, assembly GCF_000832065.1. Taxonomy (GTDB): domain Bacteria; phylum Pseudomonadota; class Gammaproteobacteria; order Burkholderiales; family Nitrosomonadaceae; genus Nitrosospira. The sequence goes on from NZ_JXQM01000012.1 coordinate 43,288, forward strand.
CAAAAGTCATATTCAAGAAACCTGACAAGCCGTTAGAATGTATGCATATTATTTGCAAATTCTCTATAAGTATCAGTATTAATTCTGTACGCTGGCAGACATAAGTGTCGTCCAGCGCGCCCGGATTTGTTCGTTATGGAAAAAATCAGTTCAGCCGTTTGCATATTGGTGAACCGTAATGAATATGCCGGAATGGTTGTTTTTGTGTGCTACCGCACTGACCGTATTCAACAAATTGCGCATTCTGTACCCGCCTGAAACACTCTTACCAGATTGGATTTCTTCGCTGGGCATATAGCAGTAACGAGGATTTCTCAAATACTATATTTATAGGAGATAAACATGAGCTACGAAGATCGCGATACCTACGGCATGTATAAAAATTACGACGAGAAGGGGCCAGGGCCTCGATTGATGGGTGCTGACACTCTCATCGGAGACGATGTATACAATCATAAGGATGAAGATCTTGGTGATATCAAGGAAATCATGCTGGATGTAAACAATGGCAGAATTGCTTATGCGGTGCTGTCTTTTGGGGGGTTTCTTGGCATCGCCAACAAGCTTTTCGCGGTGCCGTGGAGTGCGCTGAAGCTGGATACCGTGAATAAACGTTTCCTGCTCAAGGTAGATAAGGAACGTCTCGAATCCGCGCCGGGCTTCGATAAAGATAATTGGCCGGATATGGCTGACCCGACCTGGCAAAATACGATCCATTCTTACTATGGAACACAATCATATACGGATACCAAGTCTTCCGCCGACTATGTGGCATCCGGTCAAAAAAACGACGAGAGGGTTATTCCGGTGGCGCCAGTTGGCGCGGATAAGGCAAAGGATAAGCGGTACTGATGGCATCAAAGACGAGACCGAAGGGTCCTGTCAATTTCATAAGTAAAAATCGCTTCCCGATTCAAGGGTTGCGTGAACAAAGGAGGCAAGTCATCTTGCCTCCTTTGTTTTATTGGGATGAAGCCGAGCTTCATGAAAGTGGATAATATTGGCACCCAATAGTGCTTTCGCGATTCGATGCTGCTGAGTGCTGATCTGTTTATTCCTTGCAGCCTGTTAAAATCGGCCGGATGCGCCCCCTTCCGTACTGGTCTCTTTCCGGTTTTTACTTTTTTCATTTCGCTTTCATTGGCGCGTTTGCTCCTTACTGGGGCCTGTATCTCAAATCCCTTTCCTTTAGCGCTTTCCAAATCGGGGTGTTGATGTCGCTGTTGCATGTCACGCGTATTTTTGCGCCTGCTGCGTGGGGATGGCTTGCCGATCACACCGGTAAACGGTTGCTGATCGTACAACTAGCCGCAATTACGGGGCTGATAAGTTATTGCGGCGTTTTTTTTGGTGAATCGTTCGCCTGGATGGCCGCGACGATGGCGCTGATGAGCTTCTTCTGGAGTGCGTCGCTGCCATTGATCGAGGCAACCACCCTTTCTTATCTTGGCGACAGCACCGCAAAATATGGGCGTATTCGTGCGTGGGGTTCGCTGGGGTTTATCTTCGCCGTGATAAGCGTGGGTTATCTGCTGGACGCGATGGTTATTGGCTCATTACTATGGGCAGTACTGGGTTTCAAGCTGGGTATCGTAATCTTTTCCCGGCGAATTCCCGATGCCGAAATTGCGCCTCAATCCGCGGACAATCTTTCCGTACGGGAGATATTCAAACGACCTGAAGTACTGGCATTTTTCGCGGCGTGCTTACTGATGGCGCTCGCTCATGGCCCTTACTACACATTTTATTCGATTTATCTGGTGGAGCATGGTTACAGCAAGGGTACTGTCGGCTGGTTATGGGCCACTGGCGTGATATGTGAGATTAGCGTATTTTTTTTGATGCCGCAGCTCATGCGCCGGTTCGGGCTGAAGCAGATTATGGCTTTCAGTTTCAGTTGTGCGATTGCTCGTTTTTTGATGATAGGCTGGGGAGTGGAATGGCCAATTGTCGTGCTGTTGGCACAAATACTGCATGCTGCGACCTACGGCGCGCATCATGCCACCGCGATGATGCTGGTGCATCATTTCTTTCGCGGGCGTCACCAGGCCAAGGGGCAAGCCCTCTACACCAGTCTTACATTCGGCCTTGGCGGTACATTCGGGGGAGTATTCAGCGGCTATGCCTGGGAATGGCTGGGGCCAGGTCTTACGTTCACCCTGAGTGCCGTCGCCGTTTTGTTCGGATTGGGATTGGTCATCCGGAAGATGAACGTTAGCCGATGATGTGAAAAAAGGCTAGAGTTAAAAGTGTGGTCTTATGGGATAATTACAGATTCCCTTGGGATTGTGCAACATGCAAACCTTATACGACAAACTCTGGCAAAGCCATGTAGTGCATCAGGAGTCCGATAAACCGGACGGGATGGCACTGGTCTATATCGATCGCCATCTGGTGCATGAAGTTACCAGTCCGCAGGCGTTTGAAGGACTGAAGCTGGCCGGCCGCGCGCCCTGGCGACGGGATTCGATCCTTGCCGTGGCTGACCACAACGTTCCCACCACCGGACGCAGCCACGGTATCAGTGATCCGGTCTCGCGTCTGCAAGTGGAAACGCTCGACCAGAATTGCGAGGAGTTGGACATCACCGAATTCAAAATGAACGACCTGCGTCAGGGGATCGTTCACGTGATCGGCCCGGAGCAGGGTGCCACGCTGCCCGGCATGACGGTGGTTTGCGGCGATTCGCATACCAGCACACATGGTGCATTCGCGTGTCTCGCGTTTGGTATCGGTACCTCGGAAGTGGAGCACGTGCTGGCAACGCAGTGCTTGCTGATTAAAAAAGCAAAATCCATGCAGGTTGTGGTCGAAGGCGAGCTGGGTCATGGCATTACCGCCAAAGATATCGCACTGGCCATTATCGGTAAAATCGGTACGGCGGGCGGTACCGGCTATGCCATTGAGTTCGCTGGCGGCACCATACGCGCGCTTTCCATGGAAGGGCGCATGACGCTTTGCAATATGGCTATCGAGGCGGGCGCGCGCGCGGGGATGATAGCGGTGGACAATATTACCATCGAGTACATCAAGGGACGTCCTTTCGCACCCAGAGGCGATCAATGGGAAAATGCGGTCGCCTACTGGCGCACGCTGAAAAGCGATCCGGATGCGATCTTCGACCGGGTGGTGATACTGGATGCGGCGCAGATCAAACCGCAGGTAACCTGGGGTACCTCGCCTGAAATGGTCACAACGGTCGACGGCAAGGTGCCTGATCCGTCACAGATTACCGATGTGGTGAAACGTCACGACATGGAACATGCCCTGGAGTATATGGGTCTTGTTCCCAACATGCCTATCACCGACATTTGTCCGGACAAGATATTCATCGGTTCATGCACCAACTCTCGCATTGAAGACCTGCGCGCGGCGGCGGACGTGCTGAAAGGAAAGCATATCGCCGCGAATATCAAACTCGCCTTGGTTGTACCGGGTTCCGGTCTAGTTAAGCATCAGGCGGAACAGGAAGGACTGGACAAGATATTTCGTGAAGCGGGCTTCGAATGGCGCGAACCCGGGTGTTCCATGTGTCTTGCAATGAATGACGACCGGCTCTCATCGGGGGAACGCTGCGCTTCGACGTCCAATCGCAATTTTGAAGGCCGGCAAGGGCCGGGTGGGCGCACACATCTGGTAAGTCCGGCGATGGCGGCGGCGGCGGCAGTGGCGGGGCACTTTGTGGATGTGCGGGAAATATATTAATATTAATTGGCATTTAATCGACGAAAGATTTTTTTATAAAGGGGGGTTGGAATGAAAATGTTGTCTGTAATGATTGCCTTGATCGCCGCTTTTGGTTTGTCCGCGTGCAATACCCTACAGGGAATGGGGAAAGATATTCAGAAGGGCGGCGAGGCGGTTGAGAAATCGGCAAAGTAACGAGTGGAAAAATTTTATTCCTGTAAGGGACTGGTAGCGCCGCTGGATCGTGCCAACGTCGACACCGACGCTATCATTCCCAAGCAGTTCCTTAAATCCATCAAGCGTTCCGGTTTCGGGCCGAATCTGTTCGACGAATGGCGTTACCTGGATCATGGCGAGCCAGGGATGGATAGTGCACAGCGTAAACTCAACCCTGAATTCATACTTAATCTGCCACGTTACCGAGGCGCGCAAATATTACTTGCACGCGCAAATTTCGGCTGTGGTTCGAGCCGGGAGCATGCACCCTGGGCGCTTCAGGATTATGGGTTCCGGGTGATCATCGCGCCCAGCTTCGCGGATATCTTTTTCAACAATTGCTTCAAGATTGGTTTGCTGCCCATCGTGCTTGATGCGAACAATGTGGATCGGTTATTCCGCGAAGTATTAGCGACCGAGGGTTATCGTCTGGTTGTCAATTTGGAAGAACAGTCAGTCACTACGCCCAGTGGCGAATCTTTTTTCTTCGATATCGATCCTTTCCGCAAACATAGTCTGTTGAATGGACTGGATGAGATTGGATTAACGTTGCAACATGCGGATAGGATCAAGGCGTTCGAAGCGCGGCATCGGGCGGCGCAGCCATGGTTGTTTACATGAAAGAGTTTTGATTTGGCAGAGTATTTCAGGTCACCTCTATAAATTTGAAGCGCTAAGTAAGCTCATTTGCCAACTGAGGGCGCGAAGCGGGGTAAGCAGGCAATCCGCGTAGCGGGTACTTGCAAAGAAATTTTAGCGCGCCGCATATACTTAACATGTAAGCGGTAAAATTTCTTGAGTAACGCAGTATCACGACGAGATTTGGATTTAATGAGGTGCCCTTTATGAAAATTGCAGTCCTGGCCGGTGACGGTATCGGTCCGGAAATTGTCGCTCAAGCGGTTCGAGTACTGGAAGCACTGCAGAGTGACGGGTTAAAATTCGAACTGGAACCGGGTCTGTTGGGAGGATGCGCGGTCGACGCGGCAGGCGAGCCGTTTCCAGAAGCGACACGCAAGCTTGTGGCCGATGCCGATGCCGTGGTCCTGGGTGCAGTAGGAGGACCGCAGTACGACGTGCTGCCGCGTCAAATAAGACCGGAGCAGGGTCTGCTCGGCATACGCAAAATGCTCGGCCTGTTCGCCAACTTGCGGCCCGCAGTGCTTTATCCAGAACTCGCCAATGCTTCCACGCTAAAGCCTGAAATCGTTTCGGGCCTGGATATCCTCATCGTGCGAGAATTGACCGGGGATATTTATTTCGGCGAGCCGCGGGGCATTGAACGGCGAGACGGTCAGCGGATTGGTTTCAATACCATGATTTATAGCGAAGCGGAGATCCGCAGGATTGCCCGGGTGGCATTCCAGGCGGCGCGTAAACGCAATCACCGGCTGTGTTCGGTGGACAAAATGAACGTGCTGGAGTGTACCCAATTATGGCGCGATGTAGTGACCGAGACGAACAAGGAGTATCCGAACGTGGAGCTTTCGCATATGCTGGTGGATAATGCCGCAATGCAGCTGGTGCGCAATCCCAGACAGTTCGATGTAATGGTGACGGGCAACATGTTCGGCGATATCCTGTCGGATGAAGCTTCCATGCTGACCGGCTCTATAGGCATGCTGCCCTCGGCATCGCTGGATGACAAGAACAAGGGGCTATACGAGCCAATACACGGCTCGGCTCCGGACATCGCAGGTAAAGATTTGGCTAACCCCCTGGCAACCATATTGTCGGTAGCGATGATGTTGCGCTACACATTCGACCAGGAAGCGGTAGCGGCGCGCATTGAGAGTGGGGTGAAAAAAGTTCTCGCGCAGGGTTATCGGACCGCGGATATTTATGAACCAGGGACGAAAAAGGTTGGCACCGCCGCAATGGGTGACGCAGTTCTGGCAAATATATAGACAGATAGAGAGCGATCAATGAAACGAGTGGGATTTATTGGCTGGCGCGGTATGGTGGGTTCAGTACTGATGCAGCGAATGCGGGAAGAAAATGATTTTGCACTGGTCGAGCCGGTGTTTTTCACCACCTCGCAGAAGGGAGGCAAGGGTCCGGATATCGGCCAGGAAACATCGCCGCTCAAAGATGCCTACAATATAGACGAGTTAAAGGCGATGGATATCCTCATTTCCTGCCAGGGAGGGGATTATACCAGTGCGATCTTTCCCAAGCTGCGGCAAGCAGGCTGGCAGGGTTATTGGGTCGATGCGGCTTCGACGCTGCGCATGGGGGGAGATGCAGTCATTATTCTTGATCCGGTCAACCTGCCGGTCATCAAGCAGGCGCTGCACGATGATGTAAAAAATTATATTGGCGGCAATTGCACAGTCAGTTTAATGCTGATGGCGGTGGGGGGCTTGTTCGAAGAAGATATGGTGGAATGGATGAGTGCCATGACTTATCAGGCGGCTTCCGGCGCCGGCGCGCAGAATATGCGGGAATTGTTGCTGCAAATGGGGGAAGCCCATCGAGTGGCAAAAGATTTATTGGACGACCCGGCTTCGGGCATACTGGACATTGACCGGGAAGTCGCAGGAACACTGCGCAACGGGAATTTTCCGATTCAGAATTTCGGCGTACCGCTGGCGGGCAGCCTCATTCCCTGGATAGATAAGGATCTTGGTAATGGGCAGACGCGGGAAGAATGGAAAGGTCAGTCCGAGACAAACAAGATCCTGGGCCGTAGTGACCATGCGGTTCCGGTTGACGGTATCTGCGTTCGTGTCGGCGCCATGCGCTGCCATAGCCAGGCGCTGACTATCAAGTTGAAGAAAGACGTTCCACTTGACGAGATCGAGGATATTCTTTCAGCTTCCAATAACTGGGTGCGGGTTGTTCCCAATGAGCGTGAGAGTACGATGAAAGAACTGACTCCCGCCATGGTTACCGGTACGCTGACCATACCGGTAGGGCGGCTGCGCAAGCTCGCCATGGGCGGAGAATACCTTTCGGCATTTACGGTGGGCGATCAATTGCTGTGGGGCGCGGCGGAACCGTTGCGCAGGATGCTGAGAATTCTGGTAGAAGCTTAATTTGCAGGTGTTCTTCTCAAGAGTGTGCCGCTGTGCGCAAACCTGTTTCCGAAGTGTGTCTGCTCTTAATAGTGTTGCTTTCTCCATTGCTGGTGCATGCGGCGGGTCTGGGCAGGCTGACTGTCAATTCCGCTTTGGGGCAACCATTCAAGGCAGAGATCAATCTGACGATTGAAAAAGAAGAGAAAGGGTCTTTAACGGCACGGCTGGCACCACGGGAAATTTTTCGTCAGGCAAATATTGACTATGCACCCCTTCTTTCCACCTTTAAAGCGAGTATTGAAAGCCACTCCGATGGAAGCGCCTATATCAGAGTAACTTCTCCGCAGCCTGTCTCCGAGCCACTTTTGAACATCTTGATGGAATTGAACTGGCCGTCAGGGAGAGTGTTGCGGGAATATACCGTTATACTTGCCCCCCCGGAAATTGATGCGCAACCCTCTATAACACCGGTAAGTCAAACCCACCCTCCCGCTCCTGTTAAAGCAGAGTCCATCGCCTCTGAACAGCTGGATATACCCGTCAAAAACCCAGTCACCGGTGGAAATCCTGCAAATCCTGCAACAACAGAATCCGCTTTCTCCAAGAGGATTTATACTGTCTATGGTCCCGTAAAGTACGGTGATACTTTAGCAGGGATAGTGAAAAATATTGCTCCCCTTTTTGGGGTAAGCTTTAATCAGATGTTGGTCGCGGTTCATCGTGCAAACCGGGATGCCTTTTTTGGCAATAACATGCATCAGCTTAGGACGGGGCCAATTTTGCGGATACCGGATAATGGCGAAATAGGCGCCATAGCCGCGGAGGAGGCTGACCGGGAGGTGAAAATTCAGACAGTGGATTGGTGGAGCCGGCGGAAAGTGGCAGGGATGGCAGGAGCGGCCAAAGAATTAAAACAAACCGATACGGTGCAGATAGAATCCGCCGCCGATGCAGGAATCCTACTGCTCCCTCCTGCAACTTTCCCTCAGGCAGGACTGGTTCCACAGCCCGATTTAGCAAAATCGATCCGGGTTCCGGAGCACTGAAACGGACGGCCCGAAAGAAGCAATCGTCGAGTCTGTAGCGGAAATAACCTTTTGGTTCCGCTATTCTTCCGCAAACTTCGCGGGAATTCGGCTCTGGATAAAAATAGTCATGGTGGCGGCTATTCTGTGAGAATCGCGCTGATACTGGAATACGACGGTAGTACTTACTGCGGCTGGCAAAGCCAGTTATCAGGGGGTTCCGTGCAGGATGCTGTGGAAGCCGCCTTGTCGAAGATTGCATGTAATGATATTCGGGTGGTTACGGCGGGTCGCACCGATTCGGGCGTTCACGCCACATATCAGGTATTGCACTTCGACACTCAGGCACAGCGGCCGATGAACGCCTGGGTGCGCGGGGTCAATGCCCTGTTGCCCACCAGTATAGCGGTACGCTGGGCATCGCAAACTTCCGATGATTTTCACGCGCGCTACTGCGCTACAGAGCGCTGCTACCTTTATTTGCTATCCAATCACGCGGTGCGTCCGGGGCTTTGTCACGGCAAGGTCGGCTGGTTTCATCAGCCTCTTGATCTTGAACGAATGCGCGTAGCGGCCCACATGCTGCTGGGCGAGCATGACTTCAGCGCTTTTCGCGCCGCGGAATGTCAGGCCAAATCGCCGGTGCGTAACTTGACAAAACTTGAGATCACGCGGCAGGGAGATCTTGTCATATTCGAATTGCGTGCCAATGCGTTTTTACATCACATGGTGCGCAATATCGTGGGTTGCCTGATTTATGTAGGCAAGGGCAAGTATCCCCCGCAATGGATAAAAGAGTTGTTGGCAGGCCGTGAGCGTCGCCAGGCGGCTCCTACTTTTTCCGCCGCGGGGTTATACTTGGCGGGAGTCACCTATGATGCCAAATGGAAGTTTCCCGCTTTTGTCGAGCCGCCGCTTGCCTTGTTATTGCCCAGAATCGGGGAGATTGCTTGAATGATCCAGCAGAATCCAGCTCACGATAAGGCGAATTGAAAGCATGGCTATCCGGGTAAAAATTTGCGGCATTACGCGTATTGAGGATGCGCTGACGGCGGTGAATCTTGGGGCGAACGCCATTGGCCTTGTATTCTGGAGCCAGAGTGCACGTTATGTCGCACCCGCGAAAGCCCGGGAAATTATTGCGGCGCTGCCACCATTCATCAGCGTGGTGGGCGTGTATGTTAATCCGGATGCGGAATGGGTAAAGGAGACGTCCTCCATCGCGGGACTGAATCTGCTTCAGTTTCATGGTGATGAATCCCCTGATTTTTGTCAAAAATTTTCACTGCCTTATATCAAGGCCGTGCGCGTCAGAGCGGGCATAGATTTGCTACAATACGCAACCCGTTATACCGCCGCCAGGGGATTGTTGCTGGATACCTATGTTAAAGGCGAGCCGGGAGGTACTGGAAATGTGTTTGACTGGCGTCTGATTCCGCGGAATCTACCGCTGCCATTGATACTTTCGGGGGGGCTGAATGCCGCCAATGTTACCGAAGCAATCAGGCAGGTTCATCCTTGGGCGGTGGATGTATCGAGCGGTGTGGAAGCTGCCAAAGGCATCAAGGACGCGGAGAAAATTGTCGCCTTCATGCAAGGAGTTCGAAATAGTGAAAGTTTATGATCTTCCTGACAGTCATGGTCACTTCGGCCCATACGGTGGCGTGTTCGTTGCCGAGACGCTCATGGCGGCACTGGAGGAATTGCGTGTTCAATATGAGCATTATCGCGGTGACGCAGACTTCCAGGCTGAATTTGCTTACGAATTGAAACACTATGTGGGACGGCCCAGTCCCATCTATCACGCTAAAAGATGGTCGGCGCATCTGGGAGGCGCGCAGATTCTGCTTAAGCGTGAAGATCTGAATCATACAGGCGCGCACAAAATCAATAATGCTATCGGACAGGCCCTTCTTGCCAGGCGCATGGGCAAGTCGCGGGTGATTGCCGAGACGGGTGCGGGTCAGCATGGCGTGGCCAGTGCCACGGTCGCCGCGCGTTATGGTATGGAATGTGTGGTGTACATGGGTTCCGTGGATGTGGAACGCCAAGCGGCCAATGTTTACCGGATGAAGCTGTTGGGTGCCACCGTGGTGCCGGTCGAATCGGGTTCCCGCACACTGAAAGATGCGCTCAATGAGGCTATGCGCGATTGGGTCACCAACATCGAAGATACGTTCTACATCATCGGTACCGTGGCCGGACCGCATCCCTACCCGATGATGGTGCGTGATTTTCAAGCGATTATCGGACGCGAAGCGATTGCGCAGATGCAGGAAGAATACGGGCGCCAGCCGGATACGTTGATCGCATGCGTGGGGGGCGGGTCCAACGCAATTGGCCTGTTTTATCCTTATCTGGACAGTAATATCCGTATGATAGGCGTGGAAGCGGCCGGACTCGGCATTGAAAGCGGCCAGCATGCCGCTACCCTGACGCAGGGGACACCCGGCGTGCTGCATGGTAATCGCACATATCTGATCCAGGATGAGAATGGGCAGATCATCGAGACACATTCCATCTCGGCCGGTCTGGATTATCCTGGTGTCGGCCCGGAACACGCGTGGCTCAAGGACAGCCATCGTGCAGAATACGTGGGTATAACGGATGACGAGGCGCTGGCTGCCTTTCACGCCCTCTGTCATTTCGAAGGTATTATACCGGCGCTGGAATCCAGCCATGCGCTGGCTTATGCCGCCAAGCTCGCCCCCACGCTTGGCCGGGACAAGCTATTGCTGGTGAATCTCTCCGGTCGCGGAGACAAGGATATGGCCACCGTGGCGCACGCTTCCGACATCACCTTTTAATTCAATTCTCTATTTCATGTCACGCATTGCAATTACCTTTGAAAAGCTACGCCAGCAAGGCAGAAAAGCGTTGATTCCTTTCATCACCGCCGGCGATCCAGAACCTGCGATGATGGTGCCGTTGATGCATGAACTGGTAAAGGCGGGCGCTGATGTCATTGAGCTGGGTGTGCCTTTTTCCGATCCCATGGCTGATGGGCCAACCATACAACGATCGTCCGAGCGGGCGTTAAAGCACAATGTTGGTCTGAACGATGTGCTGACCATGGTGGCGGAGTTCAGGAAAAACGACTCCTCCACGCCGGTGGTATTGATGGGCTATGCCAATCCGATAGAAGCGATGGGGTATGAAAAATTCACGGTAAAAGCAAAAGCATGCGGCATAGATGGAGTGTTAACGGTGGACTATCCACCGGAAGAGTCAGGGGAATGGGTAAAATATCTCGAACGCCAGCAGATTGACGCAATCTTCCTGCTGTCTCCCACTACCCCGCGGACACGCATCGAACATGTGGCGGAAATGGCTAAAGGATATGTGTATTACGTTTCGCTAAAAGGAGTGACGGGTGCATTGAACCTTGATCTGAGCGATGTGGCCAATAAGCTGACCCAATTGCGTTCGCTCATTTCCATTCCCATTGGTGTCGGGTTCGGCATACGCGACAGCGCCACGGCCAAGGCGGTGGCGGAGCTTGCCGACGCAGTGGTGGTTGGAAGCCGCATCATTGAGGAGATAGAAAGCTCGCCCAAAGGGGAGATATTGACGAATGTGAGTCATTTGGTAAAAAACCTGCGAAGCGCAATCGACGAAGTGGCTATTGATCACGCAAACTTATGAGCTGGTTTCAGAAACTTCTCCCGCCAAAAATCAAGCGCAAGGAAAGCGGCGAAAAAAAAGCCGTGCCCGAGGGACTGTGGAGCAAGTGCGCCTCCTGCGAAGCCGTGCTGTATTACTCTGATCTGGGAAATAATCTCAACGTCTGCCCCAAATGCAATCATCACAACCGCATTTCCGCCAGAGTGCGCCTCGATTTATTATTGGATGCCGAGGGACGCTACGAGATCGGAGCGGAAGTGCTCTCGCTCGATCCGCTTAAATTCAAGGATAGCAAGCGCTACATTGACCGGCTATCGGATGCGAAGAGGGATACGGAGGAGGACGATGCCCTGGTGGTAATGCAGGGGAGCGTAAAAACCGTTCCCCTGGTCGTGGCGGCGTTCGAATTCGGTTTCATGGGCGGTTCGATGGGATCGGTGGTGGGTGAGCGCTTCACGCGCGGGGTGCAAGTATGCGTCGAGCAGCGTCTGCCCTTTGTATGTTTCGCTGCCAGTGGCGGGGCGCGCATGCAGGAAGGATTGCTATCACTCATGCAAATGGCTAAAACATCGGCGGCGCTGACCCAGTTGAGTCAGCAGCGGCTTCCCTTTATCTCGGTACTGACTGATCCCACCATGGGCGGCGTATCGGCCAGTTTTGCCTTCATAGGCGACGTGGTAATCGCTGAGCCGGGCGCGTTGATTGGTTTTGCGGGGCCCCGCGTCATCGAGCAGACGGTGCGGCAAACCCTGCCGGAAGGCTTCCAGCGTGCCGAATTTCTGTTGGAGCACGGAGCGATCGATATGATCGTAGACCGCAGACGCATGCGCGATAAGCTTGTCAATCTCTGCACATTGCTGATGCATACGCCCGCACCGTCTTCTTGATTGCTGGCTCTCCAGCATCCCGCATCCCGACTTTATGCTAGAGGTATGGAGCAGCGTGAGCCACCGATGATGGAATCGGAATCCAGAACATTTTCCGGCTGGCTGACTTACTTCGATCATCTCCATCCCAAGACTATCGAGATGGGGCTGGAGCGGGTGAACCGCGTCAGAATCAAACTGGGCCTTACGCCATCTTTTCCCATCATCATTGTGGGCGGGACCAATGGTAAAGGGTCAACTTGCGCCATGCTGGAAGCAATTCTGAGCTGTGCCGGATACCGCGTGGGCTGCTACACGTCGCCACACCTGCTGCGTTATAACGAGCGGGTGCGGATAAACCGGCGAGAAGCAAGTGACGGCGAATTGTGCAGTGCTTTTGACGCCGTGGAGTCGGCTCGCATCAGTAGCGGCATTTCCCTGACCTACTTCGAGTTCGGTACGCTGGCGGCAATGCAATTATTCAGTCAAGCGGGCGTGGATGCCGCGATTCTGGAGGTGGGGCTGGGTGGACGCCTGGATGCGGTCAACATTTTTGACGCCGATTGTGCCGTGATCACCAGCATCGATTTCGATCATATGGAGTATCTCGGTGACACCCGGGAAAAAATCGGGTTCGAGAAGGCGGGAATTCTCAGGAGCGGGCAGGCTGCAATCTGCTCAGAAGAGGATATTCCCGCAAGTATTCGACACCATGCAAATAGCATTGGTGCGAATTTGATGCACATCGGCGAGCACTTCGGCTACTCGACCCACACAGCCGATGCAACGCTATGGAGTTATTGGGGGCCAGGCGGGAAACGCCATTCGCTTCCTCATCCCGCCCTGCGTGGCGCCTTTCAATTGCGTAACGCCAGTGCCTGCGTCGCAGCGCTCGATATCCTCCGGGACCGGTTGCCGGTTACCATAAGCGACGTACGCCAAGGCTTGCTGGACGTCACCTTGCCAGGAAGATTTCAAGTACTGCCCGGCCGGCCCGTGACGGTGTTTGATGTGGCGCACAATCCCGGTGCCGCATATGTACTGGCCCTTAACCTCGGTAGCATGGGGCAATACCGGAAAACTTATGCGGTATTCGCAATGCTCAAGGATAAGGATATAACTGGCGTGGCGCGGGCCCTTGCGGCAAAGGTGGATGTATGGCTGATTGCGGGCATTGATGCGCCGCGCGGTGCTTCGGCGAGTGAAGTGAGGCAGGCGGTGGAGGCCGCAGGGGCTGATGGCGCGGGAGAAACTGTTCTTACTTTCCCTGATCCTGCCACGGCCTACGCGTATGCCTGTAAGCAGGCGTCCGAAAATGATAGAATCTGCGTATTTGGCTCATTCCATACCGTCGCTGGGGCGTTACAGTACCGGAACACGGTTGAGCATGAATAGCGATCAAACGAATTCAACCCAAATCCGCTAGCTGTAGCGGATTCACCCAAAGGCGACCAAACAGCAAAGGAATTCTTTACGAATCATAATTCCAGACTGAGAAATGGGCGATCAACCACCGGATTCAGGTTCAAATGGCAAAAGCCGTCAGCGAAGAAGAAATTCAACTTAGAAAGCGCGCGCGAAGGCGTCTGGTCGGCGCAATTACCTTAGTGATCGCGGCGGTTGTAATTTTGCCAATGGTACTCGATAGTAAACCGGAACAGCGGAGTCAGGAGATTGACATCCGCATTCCACCGGAAGAGGCTGCGGAAGAGTTTACTCCCGGAATTGCGCCCCGTATGAAAGCGCCTACTCCCGAAAAAAATGCAACTGGCGTACAGCAGGAAACGCAAAAGCAGCAGGAAACGCAAAAGGAATCCGAACTCCCCGCCAAGCCTGCCCAATCTTCGAATGAGCCGGTAGAGAAGCCGGCTGCAGCCGGGACGAATGCGGGTGCCAAGGCTGAATCGGGAACTGCCAAGCCTACCGTCGCCACCGGAACGTTTGTCGTGCAATTGGGCGCATTCTCTGATCCGGTCAAGGCTCGGCAACAGCAGCAAAATGTGGCATCCAAAGGCACAAAGGCATACACCGAGACGCTTAAAACCGAGAAAGGGGAAATAACGCGTGTACGCGCCGGTCCTTTCCCCACCCGCGAGGAAGCGGAGGCTGCCCGCGAGAAACTGAAGAAGGTGGGGCTGGATGGCGTAGTGACAGATAAGTAGCCCGATGAGTTTGTGGAATTCATTGCCGCACAGGTAGGTGGACCGTGCTTGTGTAATTTTACTCTCGCTACGAATGACTATTTTCGATTACGCTGTTCTTGCCATACTTGTTTTATCGATTTTGCTGAGCATAGTGCGAGGTGTAGTGCGCGAATTACTCTCGCTGGCGGGGTGGGTCGTTGCGTTCATGGTGGCGAATTCCTTCGCGGCAGGATTTGCGTCCATGCTGCCATCCACCATTACCGGCGAATCGCTGCGCATGTTGCTGGCATTTGCCGCGTTGTTTTTATCGGCGTTGCTGGCGATGGCTCTGATTACCATGCTGATATCGGCTTTGATAAAGACCGTGGGATTGGGATTCGCCGACAGGTTTTTTGGTTCGTTATTCGGGTTCATGCGCGGACTGCTGGTCGTGCTATTGATGGTATTGGCAGCGGGGTTGACGGCGCTGCCACAAGAGCCTTTCTGGCAGAAAGCTTTGTTGAGCAAGCCGTTGGAAACAACGGCAATGATGGTGATGCCCTGGCTGCCACAGGATTTATCCAAGCGCATCAGTTATGTGAAACTGAAGCGTGAACAATGAGCATTTGCAAATATAATAGATGTCCTAGCGTTTCTACGTATTGCCCAGGGCGCTATGAGAGAATTTTCTTTGCGGTTCCCATACAGGGTTAATCCAAGTTACTTTTGCGGAGTGCAATAATGTGTGGAATTCTGGGTCTGGTCGCCCAAACCCCCGCCAACCAACTACTCTATGATGGACTGCTGGTGCTCCAGCATCGCGGACAGGATGCGGCCGGCATCGTTACCGCCCAGGACAATACATTTCATATGCACAAGGGCAACGGCCTAGTGCGGGATGTATTCCGCACCCGGAACATGCGTGCGCTGACTGGGAATATGGGTATCGCGCATGTGAGATATCCCACCGCGGGTTCCTCAGAATCTTCGGCCGAGGCGCAGCCATTCTATGTCAACTCGCCATTTGGCATCGTGCTCGGGCATAACGGCAACCTCACGAATGCGGCACAACTCAATCGGGAGTTGTTCCGTGAGGATCTGCGCCACGTCAATACGAATTCCGATTCGGAAGTCCTCCTTAACGTGCTGGCTCATGAGTTGCAACAAGGCACGAAAAACTACCATCTCGACCCCGCCGCCATCTTTGCCGCAGTGTCCGGGGTGCACCGGCGTTGCCGGGGTGCGTATGCGGTTGTGGCAATGATCGCCGGTTATGGGTTGCTGGCATTTCGCGATCCTTATGGCATACGTCCATTGGTGTTCGGTTGCGCCGATACCGAACAAGGGATGGAATATCTGGTGGCTTCGGAGAGCGTGGCGCTCGATACCTTGGGATTCAAGCTGGTGCGGGATATCGCACCGGGAGAAGCGATTTTTATCGATGGAGACGGGAACTTCTATAACAAGCAATGCGCCGCTAATCCCGTGCATAACCCGTGTATCTTCGAATATGTCTATATGGCGCGCCCCGATTCAGTGATGGATGGTATTTCGGTGTATGAAACACGCCTTAACATGGGTGAGAGCCTGGCCGATAAAATCACCAAAACCATGCGTCATCTGGATATCGACGTGGTCATTCCAATTCCCGATTCCAGCCGTCCCAGTGCCTTGCAACTGGCAAATCGCCTGGGGTTGAGTTTCCGTGAGGGCTTCGTCAAGAACCGCTATATTGGACGGACCTTCATCATGCCGGGACAGCAGCAGCGGCGTAAATCGGTGCGTCAAAAGCTCAATGCCATGCGCGTGGAATTCAGCGGCAAAAACGTGCTGCTGGTGGACGACTCGATCGTGCGCGGGACGACCAGCCGCGAGATCGTACAAATGGCGCAAGGAGCAGGGGCGCATAAGGTATACTTTGCTTCCGCCGCGCCACCGGTTAGGTTTCCCAATGTCTATGGGATCGATATGCCTACGCGCGAGGAACTCATTGCCACCGGCCGGGATGATGACGAGATCTGTCGCGAGATCGGTGCTGATCACCTCGTTTATCAGGAACTCGATTCCCTCATAAAAGACGTATCCCGCGTCAATCCATCCATTACGCATTATGAAACATCCTGTTTCGATGGTCATTACATTACCGGTGATGTCACCGAGGAGTATCTGGCCGTTTTGGAAGCGCAACGCAACGGGGGTGCTCCATTGTCGCGAACCGGGTCCAGCACGCAACTGGACTTGAATCTGGCGGGAGCGGATTAAGGCTGGGAAATCGAGGGTTTATCCAGTATTTCATTGATGGGGATTTGACAAAAACAATTCCCAAGCGTAGTTTAACGATGTGCGCCGATTTGATATTCAGCTTGCGGGCGCGTTATAAATTCGGCTAAAGCGGGGAACCCGTTTTAGCAAATGCTGAACGGGTTTTTTATTGAGGGGTTCGCATGTCTGACGATTTTGAGCTGGAAACACTGGCGCTGCATACGGGCATTCACCGCAGCCAATTCAACGAACACTCTGAAGCTTTGTACCTGACTTCGAGTTTTGTATTTGATAGCGCCGCTCAGGCCGCGGCACGTTTTTCCGGCGCTGAACCGGGAAATATATATTCGCGCTTTACCAATCCCACGGTTACGGCTTTCGAAGAGCGGCTTGCCGCCCTGGAAGGGGCGGAAGCCTGCGTAGCCACTTCTTCAGGCATGTCGGCGATACTCGCCTGCGTAATGGGGCTACTTTCCGCCGGTGATCACATCGTGGCATCTCGCAGCCTGTTCGGTTCTACAGTGAACCTGTTCAATACCATCCTCAAGCGCTTCAATATCGAGACAACTTTTGTTTCCGCCACCGATATTTCGGCCTGGGAGGCGGCGATAAAGCCCGCTACAAAATTGCTGTTCATCGAAACGCCATCAAATCCGCTTACGGAAATTTCGGATATCGCCACATTGGCAGCTGTGGCAAAAAAAGCCGGTGCATGGCTTGCGGTCGATAACTGCTTTTGTTCACCGGCGCTGCAACGGCCGCTGGATCTGGGCGCCGATCTCGTGATTCATTCCGCCACCAAGTATCTTGAGGGCCAGGGCAGGGTGCTGGGCGGTGCGGTACTGGGAAAACGGGATCTGGTGATGGAGCAAGGGGTGTTCGGCTTCTTGCGTACCGCCGGACCGAGCCTGAGCCCGTTTAATGCCTGGGTAATTCTGAAAGGAATGGAAACCTTGAAGATTCGCATGGAGGCTCATTGCGCAAACGCCCTGCAAATTGCCCGCTGGCTGGAAGCGCAGCCCGGCGTGGCGAGAGTTCATTACCCCGGCCTGCCGTCGCACCCGCAGCACGCGCTGGCCAAACGTCAGCAGAAAGCGGGTGGCGGCATCGTTTCATTTGAATTGAAGAATGGAAAAGAGGCGGCGTGGCGAGTGGTGGATTCAGTCCGGTTGATTTCGATCACCGCCAATCTGGGCGATACCAAGAGTACGCTCACGCACCCCGCCACCACCACCCACGCGCGTATCAGTCAGGAAAACCGGGATGCGGCGGGCATCACCGACGGTCTCCTGCGCATCGCGGTGGGGCTCGAAGCGGTCAAGGACCTCAAAGCCGATCTGGCAAGGGGATTGAATGCGTCATAGTGCGTTCTGCCGGAAAAGACCCACTCGGAAATGTTTAATGCACCAACTGGTTAATCTCGATAATGGGAAGCAGTATGGCGAGAACGATGAGCAGCACAATGCCGCCCATCACCAGGATCATCACTGGCTCCAGCAGCGTCAGAAATACTGCCAGGCGCCGTTCAAGCGCCCGGGTTTCGAGCTGTGCGGCGCGTTCGAGCATCTGCGCCAGCTTGCCGCTCATTTCCCCGCTTGCCACCAGATGGACAAGCAGAGGAGGAAATACGCGCGTTTCGCGCAGCGCCCGGGCCAGGCCCGCGCCTTCGCGCACCCGCGCGATGGTATCTTCGATAGCCTTGCGCATTACCACGTTACTCATTACGCGCGCGCCGGAGTGAAGGGCCGTAAGAAGCGGCACGCCACCCCCGACCAGAATCGAGAGGGTACTGGCGAAACGGGAGGTGTTTTCACCTCGAATGAGTGATCCCAGCCAGGGCATTCGCAGCAGCAGGGCATGCCAGCGGTACTTTGCCCTCTCGTGGCGCAGCGCCATGCGGGCAGCGATCAATCCGCCCGCGATAGCCGTAAGAAGATACGGCCAGGCCATGCCGAGGAAATCGCTCAATCCGATCAGCGCCCGCGTCAGAAAAGGCAGACTCTGGCGTGAATGTTGAAACACCTGCACCACTTGCGGCACCACGTAAACCAGCAGGCCGGCAACAATCAGAATCGCTACCACCGTAACCAGAATCGGATAAAGAAGGGCAAGGCTGGTTTTTTGCTTCATCGCCTGCCGTGCGTCGAGATAGTCCGCCAGATGCTGCAAAATTAGAGGCAATGCGCCGGATTCTTCGCCCCCGTGCACCAGTGCGCGGTAGAAATCGGGGAAACTTTTGCTGTAGCTACCTAAAGCGCCGGCGAGAGAGAGGCCTCCCGTGACTTCGGTTTTAACGCCGCCCAGCAATTCCCGCGTCGCGGGTTCGGCGGTCTCCTCGATCAGTGCCGTAAGCGACTGCTCCACCGTCAACCCGGCCGACAGCAACGTCGCCAGCTGCCTTGTCAACAGACTCAGCTCGGCCGAAGAAATGCCCCGCGTCCAAGGCAACTGCGCCTGCTCCCGCGCCCGTACCTGATCTACCACGGAAGGCAACAGGCCCCGGGCACGCAATTGCGCACGCGCCTGACGCGGCGTATCGGCCTGTACCACGCCGGACACCGTGCGGCCCGCGGCGTCGAGCGCTTCATAGCGGTATGCTTCCATTAACCGAAATCCGGTAGTTGATCGCTCATGTAATAGGATTAAAGAGCCCTATTCGCGCGTCACGCGCACGACTTCTTCCAGACTGGTTACGCCTTGCGCAACCAGGCGAATGCCATCGTCCCGCAACGACCGCATGCCCCGGGAAATTACATACTCCCGCAGATCCTGCTCGGATGCACGATCATGGATATGACGGCGCAAGTCGTTGTCAACCGTCAGCAATTCGTAAATACCCGTACGGCCCCGATAACCGGAGTGATTGCAGCTGGCGCACCCTTGCGCTTTATAAAAAACGGTGGGTGCCGAATCGAATCCGAGAGGCTGCAACTGTGCAGCGTTCCCGGCAAAGGGCTCGCGGCATTCCAGGCAAAGCCGTCTCACCAGGCGCTGGGCACCCACTCCGATCAGGCTTGAGGCGAGCAGAAATGGCTCAACACCCATATCCACAAGCCGGGTAACCGCACTCACCGCATCGTTGGTGTGCAGCGTGGCGAATACCAGATGACCGGTAAGGCTGGCTTGTACCGCGATCTGCGCCGTTTCGAGATCCCGGATCTCTCCAATCATGATGACATCAGGATCCTGGCGCAAAATAGTGCGCAACGCCCGCGCAAAACTCATTTCGATGCGGGTATTTATCTGTGTCTGGCTGATGCCGTCAAGATCGTACTCGATGGGATCCTCAACAGTCATGATATTGAGTGTGGCCGAATCAAGCCGCGAGAGGGCGGCATAAAGCGTGGTCGTCTTACCTGAGCCGGTGGGGCCGGTGACCAGGATAATGCCGTGGGGCTCCCGGATCAGCTTGTCCATATGTGCCAGTGTGGCATCGTCCATGCCAAGCCGTGGCAGGTCGAGCCGTCCAGCTTGTTTATCGAGCAAACGCAGCACCACACGTTCACCGTGAACGGTGGGAATCGTGGATACGCGCACGTCAACCGGTCTGCCAGCCATGCGTAGCGTAATCCGTCCGTCTTGCGGCAGGCGCTTCTCCGCGATGTCCAGGTGCGCCATGATCTTGATGCGTGAGACCAGGGCAGCATGCAGCGCGCGCGCGGGTTCGATCAGATCACGCAGCGTGCCGTCGATGCGCAGCCGCACCACCGAGCGGGTTTCATAGGGTTCAATATGAATATCCGAGGCGGTATTGCGTAGCGCTTGTGTAAACAACGCATTAATGAGGCGGATAACCGGTGCGTCATCCTGGCTCTCGAGCAAGTCTTCGACTTTTGGCAGCTCCTGCAATAACCTGGAGAGGTCTATGTCCTGCGCGAGATCGCCGGCAAGGGTGGCGGTACCGGCAGCCGCGCCGTTATATAGCGTGGAGACAAGCTCATCGAACTCGGCGGTGCCAACACGGCGCGCGTGCAAAGGTACACCAAGAACACGGCGCAATTCCGCCAGTGAACCGGCTGGCGCGCCGTTGCGCACAGCCACCTCCGCTAGCCCATTCTCGATGGAGGTCACGACGACACCACCGGTTTTGACAAACGCATAGGGAACCATATCGGAGGAGATCATGGGAGTGGAGTTTTTATCGTTTCGTACCGGGTCCTGTTCCATCGGGGACTTCGGCCTTATCAGGTATCACAAGGGTTTTCGGCGGACGTGGCGGCAGACTGGGCGATTCCAGGTTCGGAAGGATAGGATGAGGTTTGGGTTTGGCTTTGTTCTGGTCGCTTAGAACTCGGTCATATTGTGTATTGGTAGGCAGTTCGGCGTTCTCGCTATCGCGAATCAATGTCGGACGCAGGAATACCATCAGATTGGTTTTGTTGCGCGAGCGCTTGTTGTAGCTGAATAGATGCCCAACCCATGGAATTTCTCCAACCAACGGAAGTCTTTCGACCGAGTCGTTAACGGTTTCCTGTATCAAACCGCCGAGCACGATAATCTGACCGTCGTCGACCAGCACTGTTGACTCGATAGAGCGTTTGTTCGTAATCAGCCCATTGGTTGCGTTCACCGTGCCGGGAACAACGCTGGATACCTCCTGAAAAATTTGCACGCGAACGGTGCCGCCTTCAGAGATGAGGGGCTTGATTCTCAGCGATAGTCCGACATCCTGGCGCGTGACGGTCTGAAACGGCGATGATACGGCGCCACCCACCGGGGGAATAAACTGCCCGGTGGGAATCGGTACGTTTTGACCAATGACAATCCTCGCTTCCTCGTTGTTCAGCGTGAGTAATGTCGGGGTAGAAAGAATATTGGCGTTGGCATCCGTTTCCAGCGCACGGATAAGCGCATGCAGATTGATTACGGGCCCGATGCCGGGGATGGCGGTAACAAGGCCTTTCATGATTCCGATGGTCAGGCCGGGCCCCGCGGAAAGCGGATTCTGAGCAATATTGAGGATATTTCCGCCACTGCCGGCTCCTGCATTAAAACTGGTGCCGCCAACGACCTGCGTGCCGCCCTGGCTACTGTCGATTATGTTCTGCCACTGAATCCCGAATTCCGCGGCCCGGTCGGCGGTAATCTCGGCAATCAGCGCCTCGATATATACTTGCACACGGCGTACATCGAGCCTTTCTATTACCGCGCGCAAATTGTTGTAGATCGCATCCGGCGCGGTAATAATGATCGAGTTGGTGGCTGCATCCGCCTGAATGATACTTTGCATCATGGAAGAACCGGCGGTTTGGGTTTGCATCGGAGCTGGCGTCATCGACGAGGTAGCGGAAACCGTCCCTGCGGAGAATCCCGAGGGGGGGTTGGGGGTGCCCATGGAGCCGCCAGGGGATGAAGTTCCAAAAGCCGTACCGGTTGTTTGGCCCATCCCCGCGGATGCTGAGACCGATGGCGGTGGCGTGGTTTTGTGATAGATCGCCCGCAAGGTTTCAGCAAGTTTCACCGCATCGGCATTTTTCAGAAAAACAACATGTATATTGCCGCCCGCGCTGGTGGGCAGATCCAGTATAGCTACCAGTTGACGCAAGCGATTTAGCGCCGCCGGATCTCCCGAACGCGCCAGCAGGGTGTTTGACCGGGCATCCGCGACGACCATAAAGCTCGGAGTTTGTAGCCCTCCGGATTCCAGCAAGGCTTGGGCTTGCGCTTGCGCTGCTTCTGCAAACAGGCGATTGACCGTTTGCGCGACATCAATGGCCGAAGCATGTTGAAGCGATATGGAAATCGGATCGGTTCCGCTGGGTTGATCGACCGCGTTGATGATTTTTTCCAGGCGCTGAAGGTTGCTTGCATAATCGGTGATAATCAGCGTATTGCTGTTCTGGTTGGCGCTAATGCTATTGTTGGGGGCGATGAGCGGACGCAGGACGGGAACCATTTGTACCGCCGATTCGTGCTCCAGCGTGAATACCTGTGTCTGGATCCGGTCACCGGCGGCGGGACGTTTCTCGTTCGGGCCAACGGTAGGGGTCTGGAATAGCTTGGCATCACTTTCAGGCACAATTTTGATGACGCCGTAATCCTCAACCGCCGCATAACCGTGCAGCCGCAATGCGGACAGGAATACATCGTATACTAATGATCTAGGCATCGGCTTTGCTGAAACAATATTGATCGTACCCTTGACGCGCGGATCGAGCATGAAGTTTTTCCGGGTTATCTCGCTCACCGCCTTTACCACGCCTTCAATCTCTGCATTGACGAAATTAAGCGTGACAACATCCGGATCGCCGAGAGCCGAAAACTTGTTAGTGTGTAAGGCATTCATTTCCGGAATAGCAGCAACCGGGCTGGTTACTCGGTTCAGTTTTGCTCCACCTCCATTTGGCGGCTCTGTAATTATTGTATCGGGCCAGGCCTGACCGATTGAAGTCACTATGGCCGTCCATAAAAATCCTGCGCGTAACCCGCTATACTTCATGTTTTTTGCCTTCTGATATTCATCGCCGATTGTGCGGCGGATCATTCGTTAATTTGTGGGGTGACGGATTCCGGGGGTGAATTGATGCCTGACGGCAGGGGGGAATCCGTAGATGAGTCTTTACCCGGCCATGCGAGTGTTTCACGCAATCCATTACGCTCCAGGATGATGTGATTCGGATGAACTTCCGCGAGCCGGACACCGGAGGCGATGTTCTCGCCTTCAAGCACTGCGAGAATCTCTTTTGAATCAAGCTGCATGACTGCATATCCACGCCTACCGGCAGAAGCCGCCACAACGCCGAGCAGCTTTATCGCGATTCCGGCCGGAGCGGCGATGTGCTGTTCACGTTGCACGGTACCGAACAAATCGCTGGCAACCGCTATATTGCCTCCCGCTTCGACAGGTCCCTGAATAACTGGGATGGGGCGGCCGGCGAACCACGCCTCGCTCCAGTATGCGAGCACCAGGCCAAGTGTTGCCAATGCGGCAAGCGTCGCCAAAGACACAATGGCTGTCTGTGCGAAGCTCGATCGATCAATGGAAACTCCCCGCATCCTAATATCTATTCCGGATTACTATTGGAACATCGAAACGAAAGTTTGTAATCGGCTAATCATCCGGTCTTCTAGCGGATAGACTGGATTGATGACCTATAATACTGATACCGTAAAGCCCGAAGGTTTTTGGCTGGGAATCCGGTTGGGAAATGACTTTCATATCTCCGACAAGAAATCATAAATTATCGTGGAGATTGCAAAACGTTAAACAAGGCCCTTTTAAGAGATTAATTCCTGGGGGGATTATTGGGGCACAATTGTACTCTGTTCACGCTTTTTCGGTTTGACGAATTGAATCCGAATCCGGCAGCTGACCGGTGAATAAAAATATGAACGGTGCTGTTTATTGACAGCGATTCTCAGGAGTGGTGTGAATTCCTTGCAGCGCTAGGGTTAATGTGCTGGGTTTGCAAAACGACAGATGGTATTGCATCCCCTACACCCGCAAAAAATAATGCAGAATGCTGTTTTCAGTCTAATTGCTAAAGGTAATCCGTCAATGCAGACCGTATTTAGGGGGCAGCGTGGTTTTACATTGCTCGAAGTGATGGTGGTAGTGGTCATCCTTGGAATTCTCGCCGTAATGGTGGTGCCAAAGATCATCAGCCGGCCTGATGAAGCGCGCATAATCGCCGCGAAGCAGGATGTTGCCAGCCTGATGCAGATGCTGAAGCTTTACCGTCTCGACAATCATCGCTACCCCAAGACCGAGCAGGGGTTGCAGGCGCTGGTGACGAAACCGGCTGTTCCTCCGATTCCACCCAACTGGAAGGCAGGGGGTTATGTGGAGCGCCTTCCCAAAGATCCGTGGGGTAATCCCTACCAGTATCTGAATCCCGGTGTACATGGGGAGATTGATGTTTTCAGTTTCGGCGCGGATGGCGTTTCCGGTGGAGAGGGCAACGACGCCGATATTGGCTCCTGGAACCTTTAATTTTCAAACGAATTCTCGTGTTTGTGCGCAACGCTTCGTGGAGCTGCTCAGCGGTTTCCTGATTTCAGGGCGGGCAAAAATCAATGATCGCAGCGATCATGATAAAAAGAGGCCGGGGTTTCACGCTTATCGAGGTGCTTGTCGCGCTGGTGATCATGGGCCTTTTTGTCGGGCTGGTCACCGTTATCGTGCGGCCGGATGAACGTACGCTGCTTCGCGTTGAGGCCGAACGGCTGGCTCAGCTTCTCGATCTTGCCGGAACCGAGGCGCGCATCTCGGGCAGACCCGTCGCATGGACCGCTGATGGCCCGGGCTACCGGTTCTGGCGGTATCGCGAAAATATCGGATGGGTGGAAATTCGCGGCAATGAGTTGTTGCGCGCGCGAACGCTGCCGCAAGGTATGGCGATCGCCGGTCTGTTGATCGAAAACATGCGCGCCCGGGATGCCATGCGGCTGGAATTCAACCCCCAGGGTGCGACCATGGTTTATGCCATAAAACTGGCGCTTGGCGGAGAGTATTACACTATTGCCGGTTCTCCGGTCGGGGAGGTGCGTGTGTTGCCGGGACAAGACAAAGCGGATGGCAAGAATGCGCCCAGATAGCGACGCCGGATTCACATTGATCGAAGTGCTGGCCGCATTGGCCATTATCGCGGTCGCGCTGATGGCGGCACTGCGCGTCACGAGCCAGGGTATCAGCAATGTCGGCGAGTTGCGTTCCCGCCTGTTCGCCAGCTGGGTCGCGGAAAATCTGTTGGTAGAGCAACGTGCTCGTGGAGACTGGCTGTCACCGGGGACCTATCGGGGTACGGCACGTCAGGGGAATACCGATTTTATTTGGCGCGAAGAGGTCACCGAGACATCCAATCCCGCTTTCCGCCGAGTCAATATCTTCGTATTCGCGGTTCCCCAGGAATCCTACCTGCTTGCGCAGCTTACGGGATTTCTGGCGCGGCCTCCGGGAATAGTTCCATGAGATCTGCTCATGGTTCGATGTCCCTCGGGTTTACATTGATCGAGCTGTTGACCGCCTTGATTATTCTTTCTCTGCTGGCGCTGATGTCTTACCGAGGGCTGGGTGCGGTGCTTGATGCGCGAGAATATGTCAAGCAGGAGACCGAAAAATGGCGGCGCGTAACATCGTTCTTCACACGCTTTGAGCGCGACATGCAGCTTGCGGCGCCGCGTCCGGTGAGGGCGATATCCGGCACTGCACCGGCGTGGGACGGAAGACTTCATGCGATGCCCGACGGTGCAGCATCGCCCCGTCTAGAATTCAGCCGTTTTGCCTCGGCCGAGGGTATCGATAGCGCGCGGCGTATTGGCTATGTGCTTAACGAGAAACAGGAAATCGAGCTCTGGTTATGGCCTGGTCTCGATGTCGCACCGGGCATGCAGCCAGAACGCTATCCCATATTGACCGGAGTTGTCACATTCGAATTACAATATCTCAGTGCTGATCGACTATGGATGAACATTTGGCCAGACATGATGGCGGGTTCGCCGATTGCCGCGATTTCTTCAATTCCCCAGGCCGTGCGCGTACGTATCGTGCTCATGTCGGGCGAGGAAATCGAGCGCGTTTTTCGCTGACGCCATGAGAGTAGCGCAACGTGGTGTGGCCGTTGTACTCGCCATGGGTGTCGTAGCGCTTGCCGCGATAGCGGCGATTGCAATAATCGTCCCGCAAAGTATCTGGTTGCGGCACAATCAACTCACAAACGAATATGTTCAGGCGCAAGTCATGGTGCAAGCCGGTGTGGATTGGATTCGCGCCGTATTGAGCGATGACCGCCGCTTAAGCAATGTTGATCATCTGGGTGAAGCATGGGCTTTGCGAATGCCTGTGATGCCCATCGAGAAAGGCGAGCTTGTGAGCCATATTGATGACCAGCAGGGCATGTTCAATCTCAATAACCTAGTGCAGGATGGAAAAGTCAGCGCCACGTATCTTGCTCGCTTCAAGCGCCTGCTGGCGCTTCTGAATCTGCCGGTCGCGCTCGCCGATGCCCTTGTCGACTGGATGGATGCCGACAGCGCGCCACAGCCGCAGGAGGGTGCGGAAGATGAGTACTATCTCAGACTGAATCCGCCTTATCTTGCTTCCAACCGGCCACTGACCGACGTGGCTGAACTCGCGCTGGTCCGCGGTTTTGACAGTTCTGCGCGTGCACGCCTGCACCCGTTTGTGACGGCACTGCCGCGTTTTACCCGTATCAACGTGAATACCGCACCACCGGAGGTTCTGGCCGCCATGATAGAGGGCCTGGGTATTAACGGTGCGCGCACGCTGGTCGAGCAGCGCCAGCGCGCCTATTTTCGTGATGATGCCGATTTTCTTAATCGGCTTCCCCAGGGCGCCGTGGTGGAAGACAACGACGTCAGCATAAGCAGCGATTATTTCATGGCGACGCTGCGCGTAACGATGGGTGACGCACAGGCCCAAGGCATGGTACTGCTCGCCCGCATGGATGCGGGATGGCCCGCCATCATCTGGCGTAAATACTTATGAGCTTGCTTAGAATTTATTGCCAGCTTCTGGATGAAGCGCAGAGATGCGAATGGGTATGTATTAAGAATGATCACGAGCCCATTACAGGTGAGGGACCGTTAGAGGAACAGCTTGTGGATCTGCTGCAATGTACCAGGGATACCCGCGCCGGGCACGTACGGTTGATCCTACCCGCCACCCAGGTTTTGCTCACGCGCACCCGTTTACCCGGCACGGCCCGGCACCGCACAAGCGCCATGCTGGCTTTTGCAATTGAAGAGGAAACTCTGCGCGAGCCGGATGCCAATCAAGTAAGCTGGATCGGTAACACGGGAGACGACGACGTACTTGCGGTTTTCGACAAGAAGCGGCTGCAGCATTGGCTCGATGTGCTTGGCGCGGCTGGGATACGGGTTGATGAGATTGGCTGTGAAACATTGTTGTTGCCGTGGGTGGCGGGAGAATGGAGTCTCGCCTGGGATGGCCGCGAAGGGTTTGTACGCATCGGCGAGCTTGAAGGCGCCGCGACCGATTGCGGTAACCGGGCGTCGCCTCCATTGTCTCTGCAGCTCATGCTTGAAGAAGCTGCAACGCACGGGGCCCGGCCGGCATCCATCGCACTCTATACCATGGTGCCAGCGGAGCAGCTGGCTGGAGAGCCCATCTTAACGCCGGATATCGACGCTTGGCAGCGCGAACTTGGCGTCGCCATCCGCCTCGAGGGAGACTGGAACTGGCGGAAGGGGTCGCTGGATGCCAATGTCAACCTGTTGCAGGAGCGCAAGCGCTGGCGCGTATTTTCAGGATTGATGGCGCGCCTGCGGCTGACGGCCTGGATCGTGGGGGGTGCGCTGGTGCTTCATGCCATTGCGCTTGTCGTCGACTGGACGTTGCTTGCCAACGAACAGCGGGCATTGCGCCAGCATATGGAGTCGCGGTTTCGTGCTATCTTTCCGGATGCGGTCGCGGTGGTGGATCCGGCGCTGCAAATGCGCCGTAAACTCGCCGAGGCCCGTCATTCCGCCGGCGTATCCGATAGCAGCGATTTCTTGCCGATGATCGAAATGGCAGCAGTGAGTCTGAAGGAATTGGCTCCGGGCAGCTTGCGTGCCATTACCTACGAGAATACGCGGATGACGCTGGAACTCGTCGCGCTCGACGAAGCGGCAATGCGGCATGTGGTTGCGCGCTTGCGGGAAAGCGGACTGAACGTGGATGTTTCGCCGGTTCCGGCTGGAATGGGAACTGGAGTGGTCGTCATCAACCTAAGGGCGTCATGAGAGCACGGATTCTTAAACTCTGGGAATCGCGTGCACCGCGCGAGCGGCTGCTTATTGTCGGATTGGCTATTGTCGTGGGTATAACCCTGTATCTATGGTTGGTAACCGAAGCAGACCGGGCACGTACTCAGTTGCGTGCCAATGTTCCGCTGCTTCGGGCACAGTCAGCCCGCCTTGAACAACAGGCGTCCGAGCATGAAAGCCTGCGTGCCACCCCACCCCGGGCAGCGTCACCCGAGGATCTGCGCACGCTGATGCAATTCCATATGGATGCCGCGGGATTATCCCATGCATTGGTCAGCCTCGATGCGGCGGATGCAAACCAGGTTCAGGTGATGTTTAGTGCGGTACCGTTCGCGGACTGGCTTAACTGGGTTGCGGCAATGCAATTGCAGCAAGCCCGATTCGAGGGCGGACGGATCGAAGCCCTGCCTGAACCCGGCATGGTGGGTGTGACAGGAACATTCGTCCGCGTCCCGGTGCACTAAGCCATTCGTTCCGGCGAGCAAGCAAAAGACGTCATACGGGCGAAACCGGTATCCAGTGGCGTTCAAAGCACGTCATCCCGCAAGCCGGTGAGGTATGCGGGCATAAAAATCGTAGTCATGCATTGGTTTGTACTTGTCCGTCGCTATTTGACGACATGAAATTCTCAATTTCATCAATGAGTTATATTAACCCATCAATATTATGTTGCTGAAAAGCAACAATAATATCTTGCTTTTCCTCCTTGCTTATCCTTAAGCTATTGTTTTATGGTAGTTAATTATTCTGGCATGATAAATGCTTATATCGCATAGCCCGAGCGTTCGGTAAAGTATGAAGGAGCTACCGCAGATAAGAAATACAGAAGAACCATAACAAAACAATAGCGAAAAAAGAGGGATTCAAAGGGTGGCAAGACACGGTAGTTCCTGGATGCGATATTCAAGCTGATCTTTGAGTAATCCGGATCAAGATCCGGATTTGTGTGTATCAATATCATAAGAGCTCATTCAGGGCCATTCCGTCCAGTTTTCCTTCTTCGGCCCATAGCGGGCAATCCCCTGTCAGGTCTATTTCCCGGTCTTCAAGCAAGGATATTCCAACCTTGGCTTGTGGACCAGCGGGTTCTCGAGCGGATTTCTCCGGCTTCGCCCCATTATTTCCAGCCCATGCCGTTTGCCGCTTCCATAGATTCTTTAGGTAGGAATTCTCAAAATTAGGAAAAAATTAGAGGAGGAATTGAAACATGAACATCATTAAACGCGCATTGACTGCTGCCGACATAGAGGGTCCGGCTTCAGGCGCCGTACTATTAAACATTATTCCCGATTCATGGCTTCTCAGTCACGCCCTGCGCAGGATCGTGGCGCTGGTGCTGACCGGTTGCATGATTATCCCCGCGGTTTCTGATGCAGCACCTCCGGCGGACGCGGGGCCGCGGTCTCCGGGTTCCGAGACATGGGCAAAGGGGCGGATTCTGGTCATGCCGCGCGCCGGACTGCCGGAAGAGGAGCTCGCAAAAATACTCGACGCCCACGGCGGCAAAGGCAGGAAAATCGGCCAGAGCGATCTGTATATCGTGGACTTGCCGGGTAATGCCTCGGAAAAGGCGGTCGCGGCAAGGCTTGCGCATAGTCCCCATTTCAAGTTCGCAGAACTTGACTATCGTGAGTCACCCGAATTTGTACCGAATGATCCTTACTATGGCAGCGCATGGCATCTGCCAAAAATCGGTGCTAATTTGGCCTGGGATCGTTCCCAAGGCGTGGGTGTGACCATTGCCATACTGGACTCGGGTGTCGATAGCGCCCATCCCGATCTCGCGCCACGGATGGTGCCGGGCTGGAATTTCCATGATAATAATTCCAATACATCGGATGTTTATGGTCACGGTACTCAGGTAGCAGGGGCAGCTGCAGCGGCCGGCAATAATGGCATAGGTGTTACTTCGGTTGCGGTTCAGACGAAGATCATGCCGATCCGCGTTACCGACCTCAGCGGCAGCGGTTATAGCAGCATGATTGCCAATGGCTTGATCTATGCAGCTGACCGAGGAGTACGCGTTGCCAATATCAGTTTTGCAAACCAGCCCAGCAGGTCCGTCGTGGTGAGCGCCGCGCAATACATGAAGAGTAAGGGGGGACTGGTGGTGGTTGCCGCCGGCAACAACGGCATCAATGAAAATTTCACGCCCACCACGGCGATGATTCCGGTATCGGCTACCGATGGCAGTGACATGAAAACCAGTTGGTCGAGCTATGGTAGTTATGTGGCCATGGCCGCACCGGGTACGGGGATCTGGACGACGAGCAGAGGAGGGGGTTACGGAGCGGCCTCCGGTACTTCAGTATCCAGCCCGGTTGCCGCCGGTGTGGTCGCACTCATAATGGCGGCCAAGTCAACGCTGCTCAACACCCAGGTCGAAAGTCTGCTGTACTCAACGGCGGTCGACTTGGGCGCCGCCGGACGCGATTCCTATTATGGCTATGGGCGGGTGAATGCCGCACGCGCGGTGCAGACCGCCGTGGGCACTACTCAGACTGCAGATACTCAAGCTCCGGCAATCTCCATCTCGGCACCCCTTGGCGGCGCAACGGTGACGGGACTGGTCGGCGTGAATGTGGTCGCGACCGATAATGTGGGCGTGACCCGTGTTGAACTGCGGGTCAACAGCACCACGGTCGCCATCGATACCACGGCGCCGTTCGGATTCACCTGGGATTCAAGGGGCACCCCGAATGGCGTGGCCAATCTGGTTGCTTATGCATTCGACGCAGCCGGCAATTCCAAGGCTTCGGCCGCTGTCGCGGTGAATGTGGCCAACGGAACCGTAACGGTTGCCAAAGACACCACGCCGCCAGTGGTGAAAATTATCAATCCAGTCGCGGGCAATGTCTCCGGTAACGTCGTCATCAGCTTAAATGCAGCCGACAATAGCGGCGCTGCGGGCATCACGCAAATGCTCTATATTGATGGGGTGCTAAAGGCTACCGGAAGCGGCAGCACGCTGGGTTACAACTGGAATACCCGTCCCAAAAGTGTCGCAGCCGGAACGCACACCATCCGGGCAGTGGCGAAGGATAAAGCGGGCAATGCCTCGTCTGCTTCCGTGAATGTAACGGTGATCAGGTAGCGTTGCGAGTGGATGGCCGCATCCACATAACCGGACCAGGCATCATAGGGTCCGGTTTTTATTTGGTCTACCCAAGCGGCAGCCCTGATGCTTAAAAATGGAAGGCTCCGTATACTTTTACGATCCTATTTTTCGTCGAAATTGTTTACATTCCGATACCGAGCCCATCTTCGTAACGACAAGCCTGATTGCTCAACCGCAGAATCAATACCCTAACATACCACTATTATGAGTTCAGGCACCCGCACATGTGACGGGTGTCGCAAAATGACGGGTTGCCGGCTCGTGAGCAGTATGTCCTCTTGCTAACGTCCCTTGAATCGTCAGGGTGTATCCCATCCGATAGGCAAGACTCTTAAAATGCAGCCAATTATGCTTCGGCGATAGTGAGTGCTGCAGACATTACTGCTAATAAAACCGTAATAGCTTAGTAGTTTAGATGAGACTGCGCGAGGCTATGCAGGACTCCCTGCCTTCTTGTCGGATATCTTTACAATAATGTAGATAATCAGTCGAGATAAAATTAAATAGATATTAAAATTAGTGACTTGTAATTGCTTATTCACCAGGCATGTAAATTGCTTATATCTAGTTGGGAAAACCAATATCTGATGTAGTTTTTACCTGGGGAGTCTGCGATGAAAAAATTTTATTTTTCTAAATCTTCATATATATCTGCTTCTGTACTTGCTTTAACACTGGGACTGTCTGCGCCCCTGGCTCACTCCATTCCCTTCACCATTGATGGCGTGCTTACGGGGGACATTCGTCTGAATAACCCGGATAACCTGATCATGAACGTCACTATTACAGGTGATACTACTTCTAACCAGGCTTTCTGGACGATTGACATCAACTCGCCCGCTCACCCGGATGTCAAGCTGGATGAGTTCTATTTTAATATGAGTGGGCTTGCAAGCGACTACAGCTTCAGTGGTTTCGATCCTACAGGCTGGACTGTAAACTCGCCGGCAACTGTACAGGGGGCGGGAGGAACTTCCTTTATGTTTGAAACGTTGGATCCGGCAGGTCCGCCCAACGCAGCTGACGTTACCAACAGTCAGAACCTGACCTTCACCATGACCAACAA
Source organism: Nitrosospira sp. NpAV (assembly GCF_000832065.1). Lineage (GTDB taxonomy): Bacteria > Pseudomonadota > Gammaproteobacteria > Burkholderiales > Nitrosomonadaceae > Nitrosospira. The sequence goes on from NZ_JXQM01000012.1 coordinate 76,025, forward strand.
TGTGGGTAATTTCACCACGGCATTGTTTACCAATGCCCCGGTGGCTCAATCCAATGATGCGGGTTCCGGTCAATTGGGCGCTCATTTGCAGAGTCTCACTACCGCGGGAAACTGTGGAACCTCAACCAGTTGCTCCGATAGCGGCTTCGCGTTTGGGAACTACGATTCTGGTAATCCCCCCGTCCTTATACCTGAGCCAGCGACACTCTCGCTTCTTGGCTTGGGCCTGTTGGGATTCGGCGTAGCCCGCAGGCAGAAAAAATAATTAACTTTTCACAGTTTCAACGTACAGACCCGCTTCGGCGGGTTTGTTGTTTGCTGGCTATTGGCGCAGTAACTGGCTACGCGATTCATCGATCAGGACACGCTTGCGCCTGGTAACCATTACACACCTCCACAAATCAAGAATCAATAGGGTTAAGACCGACCGGTTGAATCCACTGGTACGATTTATCGGGTAGGGTCACTCCACGCAGACAACATCGCTCGTAAAACCTTAATAGTTCACAAAGTAACTCAACCTAGGCTTAAAGAAGCGACGCAGGCTTTTTGAGGATCTCGTTGTCGAGAGCTTTTACTGAAATGTGAATTATCAGTATAGGAAGAGATTAAATTTAATTAAAATCAATGTTTTATTTTTATTATAAAATCTGGCACGCAAATTGCTTCATATGCAATGAGGGTCAAACATATTTGTAGCTTACTATCAGGAGTCATAAAAAAAATGAAATACTCAAAATTATCCGTAGCCTTTGCGGGAATGCTTGTAGCATCGGCTGCATCGTTGGACGCTATGGCGGTTCCTATTACCTTTACGGGTTCGGGGACGGGCCCGGGAGGTGTTCCAGTCGCCGCATCGGCTATTTTTAATATCGTTGGTAACAATTTAACAATCACCTTGCAAAATACCTCATCCTCGAACAACGGGCAGGATGTACCGGGCAGCACTCTTACCGGTCTGTTTTGGGATTTCACGGGTAACCCTCTTCTGACGCCGGTTTCTGCGACGGTGGGCGCTGGGTCGTCTATTCTGGGTGCCTGTGATTTAGTCAATTGCACTGGCCTTACGAACGTTGGCGGCGAGTTTGGATATCAGGCGACTTCGCTTACCGGTGGTGCTGACAGGGGAATTTCAAGCTCGGGCTATCTGAACAGCGGCTTATCGGGAAATATCGGCAATTTCAATAATGGCCTTGCCGGCACCGATCTGGATAAGCCAGCATCACTCGATGGGATAAATTTCGGGATTATTTCGGCTGCATCGGGCTTCAATCCAAACACTGGATTGTCCAAGGATCCTCTCGTCCAAGACACGGTCGTTTTTGTCCTGACCGGGGTAAATGGCTTGTCGATCACTGATATTTCGCATGTCAGCTTTCAGTATGGAACAAGTATAACGGAACTCAATGTTCCCGGCGATCCCCGCGATCCTCCCGTCCTTATACCTGAGCCAGCGACACTCTCACTTCTTGGCTTGGGTCTATTGGGATTCGGCGTAGCCCGCAGACAGAAAAAATAATTAACTTTCCCAGTTTCAACATACAGACCCGCTTCGGCGGGTTTGTTATTTATTGGCGGCGGAGGAGCAGCGGCCCTGCGGCAATCGTTGTTTTGCGATGGCAATTAGGTATTATCCCCGCTCTGCATCGTTTCCTCCACGTTTAGTACCTCAATTAATTCGGCTAGCAGTAATTTGAGGCAGTCGCATCTGCTGATATACTTTCTTTCTGGCTGACTCGTTCGCTTGCCCCATGAGTTGTACTTCAGTCCAATGGGCAACGAGCGTGGTTCATGTAAGATAACGCCAGAATTCTTGATCTGTAAAGGGCAAACCTCGCAAAAGCGGGGGGCGCAAAGTCATCGGTCTACCGGGCATATGCCCCAGGACGGCAGGACTGCCAGATAACGCCACTTCCTTTGTCAATGTGGTGAATTGACGGGAATCAAGCAATACGTTCGGATGCGGATTTTCATAGTCCGGTTACTGAGCGTTTTTCTCTCCAGGCCTATCCAGGCGGTTCCGCCTCCCTATCACGAGGAGGAACTACGGATGAATATTAACAAACCTGCATTACCTGCCGCCGGGATAGAGGGTCCGGTTGAGGGGGCTACAACACAAAATCTCTCTGGCTTTTTTGGCTCACGGCGTCCCGGTCTTGCCCGGCACAGCTTCGTGGCATTGGTATTGACCAGTTGCATGACAGCCTCGATGGTTTCCAACGCCGCCCCTCCGGAAGACAAGGGCTCACGATCGGACGGTTCCGAAACCTGGGCAAAAGGGCGGATTCTGGTGATGCCGCGCGCCGGATTGCCGGAAAAGGAGCTTGCAAAAATACTTGGTGCCCATGGCGGCAAGGGCAGGAAGATAGGCCAGAGCGACCTGTACATCGTGGATTTGCCGGGAGATGCCTCGGAAAAGGCGATCGCGGCAAGGCTGGCTCGCCATCCACATATCAAGCTGGCGGAGCCCGATTATCGTGATTCGCCCGAGCTTGTGCCGAATGATCCCTATTATGGCAGTGCATGGCATCTGCCAAAAATCGGCGCGAATTCGGCCTGGGACAGTTCCCAAGGCGCGGGTGTGACCATTGCCATACTGGACTCGGGTGTCGATAGCACCCATCCCGATCTTGCAACCCGGCTGGTGCCGGGCTGGAATTTCTATGACAATAACTCCAATACAGCGGACGTTTACGGTCACGGCACCAAAGTCGCAGGCGCGGCAGCAGCGGCCGGCAATAACGGTGTTGGTGTTGCCTCGGTGGCCGGTCAAGCGAAGATCATGCCGATTCGCGTTACCGACCTCAGTGGCAGCGGTTATAGCAGCATGATCGCCAATGGCTTGATCTATGCAGCTGACCGCGGCATACGCGTTGCCAGCATCAGCTTTGCAAACCAGCCCAGCAGGCCCGCCGTGGTCAGTGCTGCGCAATACATGAAGGACAAGGGGGGGCTGGTGATAGTGGCTGCCGGCAACAACGGCATCAATGAAAATTTCACGCCCACCACGGCGATGATTCCGGTATCGGCTACCGATGGCAATGACATGAAAGCCAGCTGGTCGAGCTATGGTAGTTATGTGGCCATGGCCGCACCGGGTACGGGGATCTGGACGACGAGCAAGGGGGGTGGTTACGGGGCGGTTTCCGGCACTTCTGTAGCCAGTCCGGTCACAGCCGGCGTGGTTGCGCTCATGATGGCGGCCAAGTCAACGTTGCCCAACACCCAAGTCGAAAGCCTGCTGTACTCGACGGCGGTCGACTTGGGCGCCGCCGGACGCGATTCCTATTATGGCTATGGGCGAGTGAATGCCGCACGCGCGGTACAGGCGGCCGCGGCCACTGCCGAGGCTCCGGATACCCAGGCCCCGGCGGTTTCCATCTCCGCGCCTATCGGCGGCGCAACAGTGACGGGACTGGCCAGCGTGAACGTGATCGCGACCGATAACGTGGGCGTGACCCGTGTCGAACTGCGCGTCAACAGCACCACGGTCGCTATCGATACCTCGGCGCCGTTCGGATTCACCTGGGATTCAAGCGGCACTCCCAACGGTATGTCCAATCTGGTTGCTTATGCATTCGACGCAGCTGGCAATTCCAAGGCTTCGGCCGTTGTCGCGGTGAATGTGGCCAATGGCACCACAACGGTTCCCAAAGACACCACGCCGCCAGTGGTAAAAATCATCAATCCGGTGGCAGGAGATGTTTCAGGCACCAATGTACCCGTCAGCGTGAACGCGACCGACGATAGCGGCGCTGCGGGCATCACGCAAACGGTATATATCGACGGAGTGTTGAAGGCGACCGGAAGCGGAAGCACGCTGGGCTATAACTGGAATCTCCGCAAGGTTGCGGCCGGCCCACATACCGTTGAGGTCGTGACAAAGGATGGGGCAGGTAACGTTTCGTCCGCTTCCGTGAATGTGACGGTGACAAAGTAGCCGGGTAGAAACCGCAAACGGATTGCGCTACAAAACCGGGCCAAGCATCATGTCTGCTGGCTCGGTTTTTTTTCACAAGGTGCAATAGTGACGCTGCTTAGCGGCGTGCGGCCTGATAGAGCGGCATAACGACTGGAAGCAATGATTCGATTTGCTGAACCCGGGTTGAGTCGGCGGGATGGCTGCTCAGAAATTCGGGTGGTTGCGCGCCGCCACTGGCGCTCATCATCTTTTGCCATAAGGTTATTCCGGCACGCGGATTGTAGCCTGCGCGGGCGGTCAGTTCCAGGCCGATACGATCGGCCTCCGCCTCGTCGGTACGGCTAAAGTGGGTTGCTATCAGAGCTTCGTAGCCGATATTGGCAAGTTGGGTCGCATTCTGACCGAGGCCAAGCATCGCCGAACCAACGCCCATCGCCGCTTGTGCGGCGATCGCCTGGGATACCTGCTCACGCGAATGCTCGCGCAAGGCATGGGCGATTTCATGCCCCATGACCACCGCAATCTCTTCGTCAGTCAATCTCAGGCGATTGATCAGTCCGGAATAAAACATGATCTTGCCGCCGGGCATGCAGAAAGCATTGAGCTGATCGCTGCCAATGATATTGACTTCCCATTTCCAGCCGGGCGCATCCCGGCGGAATACGCCGGTTTGCGGTTCAATCCGGCGGGCGATGGCCTGTACCCGCTGCAGCATTTTGCTGTCCTGGTTCAGTGCGCCTTTTTCCGTCGCTTCCGCTTTCATCTTGGTGTAACCCTGCGCTGCTGTTTGCTCCAGTTGTTCCGATGAAATAAGCATGAATTGAGAGCGGTTCGCGCCCACCGCGCCTCCCGTGGTGGTAGTCGCGCACCCGCTGAGCGCTGCTAACCACAGACTGATCGATATAGCTGCAAGAAGTCGAAAAATGGACATGATTTTCCCCAATAAAAAATATCTATCATACGTATTTAGAATCCTGGAAAAGGATTTCTCAATATTTTCCGGCGGCGTATAACCATCAGTGCGGCGGCAGCCAGGGCAAGCAGCGCAAGTATCCCAGGTTCGGAAACGGCGATGGAGGAACGGAAATTGAGCGCTTCCACGGCATCAAGTGTGTAGGCTTCCGGAAAGCCTTGTCCGCTGTTGCCTGAGGCAGTCAGCCTGAGGTAGCTGATCTCGCCGAGTCCAGTACCGGATATGTCCACATTCGTCACGCACGGGGATGCGAGGGAGCATGAAAAATTCAGCAAATCTCCGGCAAGGGAAAAAGCGTGGATGAAGCTGGTTCCATCAGCGCTGATATCCAGGCTGAATCCGTCCAGGAAGCTGAAAGTATCGTAGAACCGGAGATCAGGACCGGTTCCATCGAGCACTTCGCCACTGCTGAAGCGCATGGTAATGGTGCCTGGAGATCCCGTGGCGCCGCCCAAGGCGACGATGGTTCCATCCAGCGCCTTTATCGCAGCCGTTACCGCCTGCAGGCTATCAATACCTTCCCCATCAGCAATTCCGTCGTCAATCCCGAAACCGGTGCCTCCTTTAAAGCTGATCACGGTATCCGCAAAAGGCAGGGCATGCAGGGTGGGAGTTGCGACAGACAGGGCTGCCGTGAGCGCGAACGAAAGGAAAAATTTGTGCATGGTCATTTCGCAACGAGGGGGTTATTGCACCACTTCCGCTTTCTGTATCACCACGTCTTCCAACGGCACGTTCTGGTGTCCGCCACGATCGCCTGTTTTTACTTTCTTGATCTGGTCCACCACATCCTTGCCTTCCGTGACTTTGCCAAATACGCAGTAGCCGAAACCCTGAGAAGTCGAGGAAGTGTAATTGAGAAAATTATTATCGGCGACATTGATAAAAAACTGGGCGGAGGCAGAGTGTACATCGGAGGTACGTGCCATGGCGATGGTATATTTTTCATTCTTTAGGCCATTGGCGGCTTCATTCTGAATCGGCGAGCGGGTCTGTTTCTGCTTCATTCCCGGCTCAAAACCGCCTCCCTGAATCATGAAGCCGTCAATCACACGATGAAATACCGTATTGTCGTAATGGCCGCTATTTACATAGTCGATAAAATTCTGAGCGGTCAATGGAGCTTTCTCGCTGTCCAGCTCAAGGGCGATGGTGCCGTGATTGGTATGCAGTTTGATCATGTCTGTCCTTATTTGGTAGGGTTGCTGGCCGCGGAAGCAGGTTCTGCCGCGATGAGTTTGATTTCTTCGATGACCACGGTTACGTTAGGCACATCGCTCGGGAAAGGCCCTGCCGCACCGGTTGGCGCGTCGGCAATCCTGTTGACGATTTCCATTCCCTTCACGACTTTTCCAAACACGGTATAGCCGTAGCCCTGTTGCGTAGGCGCGGTATGGTTGAGAAAAGCGTTGTTGGCGACGTTGATAAAGAATTGTGCCGAAGCCGAATGCGGGTCCGACGTGCGAGCCATGGCAACGGTCCCGATGTCATTCCTGAGGCCGTTGGCTGCCTCATTTTCAACAGGCTGCCTTGTAGCCTTCTGCTTGAGGGTCTTATCGAACCCGCCGCCCTGAATCATGAATCCAGGGATGACACGGTGAAACACCGTACCGGTATAGTAGCCATCCTTTACATAGTTCAGAAAATTTCCTACCGTCTTTGGCGCCTTATCCGGATAGAGTTCCAGCACTACGCTGCCGAAATTAGTTTTGATTTCAACCTGGGGATTGGCAGCGTAAGCCGTTGTGATCGTGCTCAAAAGAAATGAAAGAACAGCGAAAAGCCGGATGATATGCATGGGTTTCCTGTAAGAGGGGAAATTAATTGATCGTTTTTATCATAACATGGGAACTATGCCGCGCTTTCATAGATAATTCGCCATGGGCCCTTGTTGTTTTCCTTCATCCAGTATTGACGTTTTTTAATTTTGTTGGACAGGTTGTTGCTGGAATATTCCTGGTCGAAATTGACGACTACCAAGTCGTTTCTGCCCGGGTAAAGAAACATGCCAACATTGCTGATGCCCACCTTGATCCAGCTTTTGGCGGCATTCACCTGGCGTTTGTGCTCCGCCCATTCAGCAAGGCCCTGGTTGCCGCTGGAGAAATCGCGCCCGTAATGCCGGATATAAGCATCGGTATCTCCGCTCTCCCAATCACGCCGCCAGCTTTCCAGATGCTGCATCAGTTTGTTGCGCAGCACTGCCGCATCGTCAGGTTTTACCCATTCCACTTCTTCACTGATGATGACGGGAGTAATGCCGACTTGCAGTGTCGCGCCCACCCTATCCAGATCCTGATTGGAGAGCACCACACAACCGTCGCTGGCACGAGGCGGGCGGCTGTAAGTGTTCGAGGGCGTTCCATGCAGCCAGATGCCATAACCATTGCGTCCATGGCGCCTGTCCCATTCGTTCGGATAATTGATGGGAAATGCGCCGCTGCCGTAGAAATCCGTGAGTTTTTCACGGGGGAGATTGGCGGTGATGAAATATACGCCGACTGGTGTTTTCTTGTCACCCTCCTTCAGCTTCTGCGACCCGTTCTTGCCACTGCTGATGTAATAATCGGCGAGATAGCGGGCTTCCCCGCGAACATTCTGGTACATATAAAGCCGGGATTTGCGGGTATCGGCAATGATTGCGTATTTCTGCTCCGGCTGCATTTGCAATAGATACTTTGGTGTCACATTGCGCGGTACCGATTCCTGATGACGCTGCATCCTTGCGCGTGCTTCCTCGCGCAGATCAGCGAGGTCTTGTTGTGATACGCCCCCCGTATCGCCCATATCGTTGATCGGGCGGGCGCGAGCCAGCAGCAAGTCACCCTTGATCAGTTGCGCGAGGCGGAAGTTAGGGTTGGTCTTAAGCAGTTGCTCGATTCCGCTCAAAGCAGAGTCCATGCGTCTCTCCGCGATTTCCTGCAAGCTTTTGACGAGCGCTGTTTCCGGTCCGGCCATGGATAGTTCCGTCACGATCGAGTTTTCACTGGCCAGGACGCCAGGAATTGCGAGGCAGCATGCCGCCAGTATAGCCGTGCTGGCCGCGGTTCTCCCCGTTATGCAATTCAGCTTCAGGGAAGCCAGGGGGATGGAGGGTTTCATCGCCCGAGCCGCTCCTGTTGTATCAGCCATTCGTTTCCTGTTTTGACCATCTCCAGGGTCTTGGTGGTGGTGCTCTTGATCGAGTCCGAATGATACGATTGCTTGAAGCTCACCCTGGCGTGTGTGGCATCGGTAAAGCTGATTTTAGGATGAATGATTTCGACCTGGATGGATTTTGGTTTGTCGATGCGCTCCCGGCGGTTTTTCTCCCATGCCGGGCGCGAGGTGCCGCGAGGGGTATGGAAGTCGCCTGCATAAAATGCGAGATATGTGGTGGCATCCTTGTCAGACCATGCCTTGGCCCAGGCTTTTATTGCTTTTAGGACTTCATTGGAGCCGCTTTCCGCGACCGCAGGTTTTTGCGCTGCCGGTTTTTCAGCAATGGCGGCTTTCTCAGGCGCGGATTTCTCAGCAGCTTTTGTCGGAACCTTTTCCGGCGCTTTCTCCGCAATTTTTTCCGGATCCGGTGGCGATGGATTGCCTGCAGCGATGGCGGAGGGTTGAATGTCCCTGGATTTGCTTGTTGGGGTCAGATTCTTGATGATCGCAAGCCGGGTCTGCGCGGCAAGATTAGCCTTGTCCAACTGTAAAGCCTTGCCATATGCCTGACTTGCCATTTTGGCATAAATATCACCCAGATTCTCGTGCGCGGTGGAATAACTGGGATGGGTGCGTATCGCGGTCTCCAACGCAATCCTCGCCTTATCATACTGACCCTGGCTGGCATAAAGCACGGCAAGGTTATTGTGTGGCTCGGGCATATCCGGGTAATCTTCCGCTAGTGAAGAAAATACCCGGGCGGCATCGGCAATCCTGTTTTGCTCGGTGAGGATCAACCCTTTCTGGAAGCGCATTTGGGCGTCCTTGGGTTTGATGGCAAGGTAGGTATCCGCTCGCTCCAGTGCCTTGGCCAGATTGCCTTGCTTATAGAGTTTGGCAACTTCCTCGTTTTCATCGGCAAACGTAGTGGCAGTCACAAATAGCAGGGCGGCGGCACAGGCTGCCATGGACGCATTTGCCTGGTGAAAATTTAGCGTTATCATTGTGATATACTGCTCCGGTTTTGTCGAGCCAGCCCAGAATATTCCGGCTTCTGCCAAGAGGCCTGCCGATTCTACCAAGAAGCCCGTCCATTTCACAATCTCACCAGATGCTCAAGATCCATAATTCGCTTACAAGGGAAAAGCAGGACTTCGTTCCCATGACATCCGGCCACGTTAAGATGTATGTATGTGGCATGACGGTTTACGACTATTGCCACCTTGGGCACGCACGCATGATGGTGGTATTCGATATGGTGGTACGCTGGTTGCGGGCGAGCGGTTTTAACGTGATTTATGTGCGCAACATCACTGATGTTGACGATAAAATCATCAAGCGTGCGCAAGAAAATAACGAGTCCATCGAAACGCTAACTACCCGCTTTACCCATGCGATGCGGGAAGACGCCGCCAAGCTGGGTGTCGAGCCGCCTTCGTGTGAGCCACGCGCTACCGAGCATGTGGAAAGAATGGTTGCCATGATTCGCACCCTGATCGATAAAGGTCTTGCTTATGCCGCTGCCAACGGCGACGTATATTATGCCGTGCATCGATTTCCCGGTTATGGGAAATTATCCGGAAAATCACTTGATGATTTACGAGCGGGCGAACGCGTACTCATCGATCCACACAAGAAAGATCCTCTGGATTTCGTATTATGGAAGGCCGCCAAGCCCGATGAGCCGCAGTGGCATTCGCCCTGGGGAATGGGGCGTCCCGGCTGGCATATCGAGTGCTCGGCGATGAGCGAGCATTATCTGGGTGAGCATTTCGATATACACGGCGGCGGACAGGATTTGCAGTTTCCCCACCATGAAAACGAAATTGCGCAAAGCGAGGGTGCGCATGAGCATCCTTTCGTCAACTACTGGATGCACAACGGTTTTGTGCGTATCAATGATGAGAAAATGTCCAAGTCACTTGGCAATTTCTTCACCGTGCGCGAAATACTCAGCTGCTACCAACCGGAAGTGGTGCGGTTTTTTATTCTGCGTGCGCATTACCGCAGCCCGCTGAACTATTCCGACCAGCATCTGGAAGATGCCAAACGCGCCCTCGACCGACTCTACACGGCCCTGAAAGGAAGTGAAGTAAGGGAAGCCGCCAGGGCGGCGATAGACTGGAACGAGGCCTCGGCATGTCGTTTCAGAGAAGCGATGAACGACGATTTCAACACGCCGGATGCCATTGCCGTGCTGTTCGATCTTGCCAACGAGATTAACAAGACCGGATCATCAACGGATATGGCATTGATGAGAGCGCTGGGTGGTGTGCTGGGTCTGCTGCAACAGGATACCCAGCAATATTTCCAGGATGCCGTGACGGCGGGCAACTCCGCATTTACTCAGGAACGCATTGAGCAGATGATTCAACAGCGCCTCATTGCCCGTACGAACAGAGACTATAACGAGTCCGACCGCATTCGCAAGGAATTGCTGGATGCCGGGATCGTTCTGGAAGATGGCTCTCAGGGCACCACCTGGCGGCGCGGTTGAATTATGTCTTAAGCATTGCCTTCTGCGCGTGAGATGGGTGCCAGATAAAGTTTGTCTGGGTACTTGTCGCATCTATTGTCATTTCAGTTCCTTCCTCAAGGACAATATCTGGGTAGAATCCGACCCATGCTAATCTGGAACAAGGTGAAAAAGAACGTACGAGCCCACTGGACTCGCCCGGCCAATGAGATTGTATTTATTGAGACAACCTGTGGTTAACAGTCTGATTGAATGATATTTATTGCTGCCGATTACAATTACGCAGGCTGGAATCCGGAAACATGAATCCGTGCATAAATATTACCCACCATGAGATCACTTCTGACCCAGATAAACGTAACTCTCAAAACTCTCCAACCTAAATCCATTAGTCGGGGTGGAGGTGTACGGTTTTGGGACGCGAGGCGAGGCAATAACGCGGAACGGATTCCTGGCACCACGTTCCTAACTAGGTATTTGTTTATATGTATTTTTATTGACCTGTTCGACGCGGATTCGGACGGGTTGGCGATAGAAAAATTTTTTTATCGTTACCCGTCTCTATGTAGTCGAGAATTCCCTGGTCCACAAGATCATCCAATGCTTTCTGTATGATATCCCGGGCGGTTTCGTAACGCTGACGAATAAGCCACCACTGAATAATTCCATCCATGGTGTCCGCAGCGGACGGATGGGCACGTAAATACTCGATGATCTCCTGACGGGGATCTGGCGGTGTGTTGTCTGAAACCATGTCACTAAAGTCCGGAGTAGAACCTCAGCTGAGGCAAAAGTATTGGGTGCAACGTCCCAATTCTGCTTAACGCCTAATAATTCAAGCAGAGTAGGCAGTTGCTTCAATAGCATTAACCCAAGCAATAACTGTGCCATAGTTTTCCGGGAATTAATAACTTTCAGAAACAGACCAGTATCTCAAAGATATTTTTTGAGATGAACCTGTCGCAATCAGATAGATCTCAACGTAAGAATCTCCGACACCCGGAAGTCGGCTAAGCTGATGCTCGTGCCCTTTGAGATCATAGTTCCTGGCCCTCACACCAGTTGATCCCGTGTTTCTTCAGCAATTTACCGAAGGCGCGCCGTTCCTTCCCGGCGAGACGGGCGGCCTGGCTGACATTACCGTGGGTTCGCTCCATCAACTGGCCAAGATAATGTCGTTCGAATTGCTCCAGGACCATGGATTTCGCAGCAGAGTATGTGGTGTCCCAATAGGTTGTCATGCGGCGCTCAAGAGTATGCCGCCGGTCGGAACTGCAGTGTACGGGGGAAGTTAAGCGCAATGTCGTATCGTCACAAACCACCGTTTCCCTATAGATAAGCCCTTCCAGTTCACGAACATTGCCGGGCCACGCGTAACGACGAAACCAGCTACAACTTTCCTGATCGAGTTCCTGCGCTTCACAATGAAATTTTGCTTTGCAGCGATCAAAAAAGACGTTTGCCAACAGCATCGCATCGTCATCCCGTTCCCGAAGAGGCGGTAGCTTCATCCCAAGAATTCGCAACCGATACAGCAGATCACTGCGAAAAGCGTGAGATTGGACGAGGTCGTCCAGACGCGAATTCGTCGCAGCGATTACGCGGATGTCGACTTTTCGTTCGACGCGAGCACCGATGGGACGATACGTACCGTCCTGCAGGAAACGGAGCAAGGCGACTTGCGCTCTCGGAGAGAGGGCATCGACCTCGTCGAGAAATAGTGTTCCTCCGGCGGCCGTTTCCACGAGCCCAGGCTGATCGGTTCTAGCATCGGTAAAGGCACCCTTGACATGACCAAAGAGTTCGCTCTCTATCAGGCTTTCGGGGAATGCGCCGCAATTTATCGGCACGAAAGCCTGGTCGCGTCGAGTGCCGCGATAGTGCATGGCGCGGGCGACCATTTCTTTTCCTGTTCCAGTTTCTCCCTCGATAAGAACGGGGGCATTCACTTTGGCCAACTTGCCGATCAAAACGAGCATCCGTGAAAATGCGGAAGAGTTTCCAAGAAGGGTAAAATGATCGCTTATCCCACCAAGCTCAGGCACCCGGGTTGAGGCGATAACCTCTGGTGGGGGGCTAGGTTTATTATCGTAAGCATGGTGGCTTTCCTGATTCATACTTTTCCCCTTTAAGACCAATTTGAGAAATCTTCATTGCACTGCTCAAGGCATTTGCCCGCTCGCGGCATTTATATTGTTTCCTGGCCTATTTTATGGTTCTGAATTCGAATTTTGAGCATTAAACATATCATGCGGCCGAGTAATAAAAGAATGTGGGAAGGGGAAACCGGGGTCTGTGCGGTACCCGACAGACAGGGGGGTTAATTGCAGAGAAATCCAATCCGTCAGAAGTAAAAATGGCCAAATGTTTACCTGGCTGAATTATGCGGTTGCCAACGTCTTCATAGGAGAAGGCTAATGGATTACCTATTTAACCCACGCATTTGCGACGCAAGAATGTCACGGAATAAGTTCCGTGAATTGTCCCGGCACTGCGACCTGGATTATCCCGCCCCACATACAGTTAAGCGTACAAGTGTTATCCAGTGACGGCTGGTTGCCGAGCAGCACGGTTGCTGCACCGGGCACCCACGGGCTTACCGTGGCCGGGATGCATGGTTGCGGCGTAAGTACGCCGAACGCCGCTGACGTTGCGGCTGCCACCGCCGGGTTGGCTAGGCTCATGCACATCCCGAATGGGGCGATATTCACCATCGGTTTATGGTCCATGATGGTGGCAGCGGGTTGGCTGCTTGTATTGACTCTGTTGACGGGCAAAACGGCCAGTTGACTGGGTGCCATGCCAAAGCTGCACGTTAATAGAGCGCCGTTACACACATGTTGTGGCATATTGAATCATTCCATTAAATAAATTGTTTTGAAGTCCGATTCCATCGATTTGATTTGTCTGGCGGCGCGATTCCATCCTATGCAGGCTACCGTTACTTAGGAAAGAAGGATCGCAATTGCTTCTTGCGCGCGTCATTGATGGGCGCTGCCGATAGCAGTTCTTCCAACTCCTGCCGGTCTGTCGGTGATTCAGAGTACCTCTCAGCCAGGAACCGCTCAACAAACCGCATGGCACGCTCATCTATGCGTCGAAGTTGGAACTGGACGTCATATCGTCTTCCATAATCCTTGCTGGCCTGTAGCGCCCGCTCATACTCGGCGCGCATGGCCGGGTCGGCGATTGTTGCTGGATCCACCTCGCCGGAGCCATAGACTGCGCCGTGCGATCGTGGCGGAGCTGCGCCCTTCACGGGTTTATCCTCGGGATTCCACATCGGATCAATATTCCGATCCAGCACCGCAAAAAAGCGCAACCGCTGCGCGAGTGCTTGTTTGCGCGCTGTGATATCTCCGATTGACACATCACGCTCAGCCGCTTCAATCATATCCAATGACTCGTGCACCAGCGCAGGATCCTGCTCTATCTCGAACGCGACCAATTTCTCTGCCACTTTCTCATCTATGAGGTCCATAACGGTTCCCTTATACTTCGGCCGGTCCGCCAACGATGAAGCTGATATACACATCGCTCCCATCAAAAGCCCTATAGGTATCCAGCCGAAGTATCTGATATCACTCAAGGGCATTGCGGGATCACAACGCCCGCTGCAGCAACCGTAGTTGACCCAGTTGCCCCGGCCTTACTCGAAGTCAGCGTAGAAGCATCGGCATCCAGTGTGTGTATCTGCGCCACATTTCTGATTGCGCGGAACGCACCGGTACCCACTTTGTATTCATAAGGAATATTTACCGTGATACTTCCTGGCACGAACGGTGGTGCTGTGCCGCAGTGACCCGAATAAGCGCAGTCCCCAAGGACAGATTGCGTTCCCTTGCCGGCAACTACGGTATCAGTCAGCGCTTTATCCGGGCAAGCGCCGGCCGTGGCTCCCGAGCAATGGCCTGTGCTGAAAGTATTGCACGAATAAACCCCGGGAGTGGTGGGAACCCCGGCGACATTTAGCTCGCGATACCTTACTCTGCTGAAGTTCACGGTATCCGGTCCCAGGAATACCCGTGTCTGGATTCCAGAGTCCGCTTGGTTCAACGTATGCTTGACGCCCGTCCCCGGTTCGCGATCCATGGCAACAGAGGTGGGGGCGACCACGTCGAACGAGATCGTCGCCGTGCCAGCATTTACTGTAATCCGTTTCGCCGTATCTGGCGCCGTAAATATGACGGTGACCCCATTAGCGGCGGAAAGTGTTCCGCTCGTTGTGGTCCAAGCCGCGCTGCCTGGTGCATGCGTCAGATTAACTTCCTCCCCCACCCCGATCGTCGTTCTCGTCCGCGCTCCCGGCGATGTAACGACAGTCTGGCTGGTGATAGTCTCGGGAGGCGGTGGTACCGGCGGAGTAGGTCCGGGCGGAGTAGGTCCTGGCGGAGTAGGTCCGGGCGGGGTAGGTCCGGGCGGGGTAGGCCCAGGCGGAGTAGGCCCGGGTGGAGTAGGCCCCGGTGGCGTCGGTGGGGGTGTAGGCCCACTAAAACGCGTGTCCAGTGCACCCATCGTCTGGGGTCCTACGAGTCCGTCTATGGTTATCCCTGAGGCTTGTTGAAAATCACGGACAGCAGTTCGCGTTTCATTGCCGAATATTCCGTCAACACCAAATTTTGGCAGAGGAAACCCGGCATCTATCAAGGCCTGCTGTAATTTACTGACGGCATCTCCTTGCGATCCGACTCTCAAGAGCCGCTCGTTATCGAAACAAGCCTCCAGAACAGCATCACCGGAGAATCGCGGAGAGGTCAAATCATGGCCGTCACCGATGGTTCTCTGCACGGAAACCTCTTTTGACCGCTCATTCAACTGCTTTGCCTGCAATGAAACGCTTCCCGTCTGCTGTACCACATGTGTGAGCTCGTGAGCGGTAAGTTCCAGATTTTCTGGAGTGTTACCCGCACCATAGTAAATATCGGAGCCGTGCGTGAATGCATTGGCGCCAACATCCCGATTCAACTGAGCCGCTTCAATGCCGGTATGGACGCGCACATGACTGAAATCCGTTCCAAATCGCGGCTCCATGTACTCACGCACGGTGCCGGGTAATCGATTGCCCCCGCCTTTACTTTGGTTAATGCGGGATTCGATCTCATCTCCCGCTTCAAAGCTGTCGCCCCGTGATCTGGCCGATCTGGCCTGGATTGGTTCGGTTTCTTCTTCCTCTGGAATAGTCTGCCGCCGCACTGATTTTCTGCTCAACTCACTGGATTTAGTCTGGAGCGGCACTTCTTTCTCTTCCGATTCCTCGCTGTTTTCCGTTTGCCGTTGTACGAATGGAGTAATTTCTGCAGCCAGCGGCTTTGTTTGCAGTATTCTTTCCTTGTCTTCTTCTGTCGTTTTCTCTTCCGGGGAGAGGGTTGACGGGATTGAATTTGCCAGGCCAATATCCGGCATGCTCATCACCCGGCGGGCGACGCGGTCAGCTTCCTGTTCGTATTGATCGTCCGCCGCGCCGACAGTCAGCTTTCGCTGGAGGCCGATAATCTTGCCTTGTGGCGTAAGACGCCTGGCTCGAATTAACTGCGCCACACGTCTGTTGCCTAATGTTCGTTGCAATTGGAGGATGGGCGATTGATAGCCCCCTCCGAATGGTCGGATGGGAGTCGAGCCAGGCGAGCGGCGCATGACCTGTGGCGTTATCATTTCCGGCGACCTTGTCCGCCGTCGCTGAGACATGACTGCTACCTCCTGCGGCAAAATCTGTTAAGAACTAGAATGTGTTTTTATTGACTTGTATTTGATCTATCTTTGATCTGGATAAGCATTGGCCGTTTCAGGCAATGTCAAATATCAAGACCTGTTTATTGCGTCGTGTTGCCTTTTCTGATCGCTTGATTCGAAAAATTCCCCAAGGCAATTGCATCTTAACAATTCTCACAATTTCCCGGCTCGCCTAGCGATTTGCCACTTGCGGCTTTTTTGCAGTTGTGACAGTGCGTGAATTTTTTGCTGTAGGCCTTGCCCGTACAATTGCGTCCGGCCCAGCATGTGCGCTTTACGAGGACTTCGTGTTCATCTCCTTCCTCTTCGGGTGGGGGGGCCGGTATAACCCGTTCTT
>NZ_JXQM01000036.1 GCF_000832065.1 Nitrosospira sp. NpAV
GTAATGGGCGGCAAACTCGTCAATGATGATGCGCTTCGACCAGTCATCCGTTACGATGTGATGCATCACCACCACCAGCAGGTGTTCTTCCGGCGCGGCCTTGATGAGCGCCACCCGCAGCAGCGGACCTTGCGTAAGATCAAAAGGCGTTGCGTTTATCCCTTTCACTTCTTCATGCGCGCGCACCGCGCGTTGCGCAGGCGGCAGATCGCACAGGTCGATCACCGGTATATCCAGCTTCTGTTCTGCTCCAATGATCTGCTCGGCCATGCCCTGATCATTCGCCCGGAAAACCGTGCGCAGCGATTCGTGCCGCATCACCAATGCATCAAAACTCGAACGCAGCGCTTCAATATCCAATCTTCCCGTTAAACTCAATGCGCCGCTCAGGTGATACGCCGTGCTCGATGGCTCCAGCTGCCATAAGAACCAGTGCCGCTGCTGTGCATAGGAAACTAATGGCGGCGTCGAGGGACTTCTGCGCGGAATGGCTGATTCGGGCCGCTTCGCGGCACTTGAACCTGACAAACGCTGTGCAAGCCGATTGCGTTGTTCAGGCGTCAGCCGTGCACGCCGTTGCGCAAGGTCGTCACTATTCATAAACGGCTCTATCCAGGGATAGATAACCACGATGACAGAACTCTACACGGCCACCGATACAAACCAATTCAAGCAAAATCATGAATACTCTATCTCATCGATCAACTTTGTCTCTACCAGCGTCGCCAGACCTGCAATGGTGGGTGATCTGAAGAAATCCGCCGGATGAAGGTCAACGGCAAAACCTGCCCGGACCCTGGAAAGGAGCTGTATGCCCAGCAAGGAATCCCCGCCCAGCTCGAATAGATTATCGTTGACGCCGATTACATCCATTCCGAGCAGGTTCTGCCAGATCTCTGCGATGCCCTTCTCCAGTTCGCTGTCCGGCAATTTAAGAATTGTCTGCAGTGCAGGCCTTGGGTATCGCTCCTGCTTCATGGCTATGTCGAATTCCAGCGGCTGAGCAATCAGGTCATCCTGGGTCTGACTCAGCCTTTCGCTCAGATCAACCGTGGAAACAATAACTTGAGGTCTTATCACACCGTTCAGGATGCGCTCGAAAGCTTCAGCTCCCTCACGCGGCGCAATCCCGACTCCAGCTGGCAACGCCATATTTGCCGCCATGCCCACTTCCCGCCAGCCGTCCCAGTTGACCGAGATCATGGGAAAGGCGTGTTCACGGTAGGCAGCACGGGCCACAGCATCAAGATAGGCATTGGCTGCGCAATAATCGACCTTGCTGAGACCGCCCGCGATGGCCGCAAGTGACGAGCACAACAACATGAAATCCAGCGCCTCTTCCTTGAATACGGCTTGCAATGCACGCATTCCCTGCACCTTTGGAGAAAATATTTTTGCCACCATCGCCTCTGTTTTGGCTGATATCAGTCCACTGCCGACTTCGCCCGCAGCATGAATCACACCGTGAATCGCACCGAAGCGTTGATGTGCCTGTGCGACAGCCGCTTTCAACTCGGCCTGGATTGCGACATCCGCTTGTAATATCAGTACCTCGGCACCCAGCGTTTCGAGATGCATGATTTTCTCAATCTTGTGGCGCGTTGAATCCACATTACCGGTATCTGACAGCAACCGCGGCCAGTTTTCCCGTGATGGAAACCGGGAACGCCCCAGCAACACGAGTTTCGCCTGACGCGTTTTGGCCAGGTGCTCAGCCAGCGTGAGGCCGACGCCACCCAACCCCCCAGTGATAAAATAGACACCGTTTTGTCTGAGGCAGGAGCGCACGGGCGCGGGGTTGCGAATGAGATCGAAACATTGGATCCAGCGGTGCGGACCCCGGTAGGCGACAACGGATGAGACGGAATCGGTTTGTGATTCCGCCAGAATCTGCTTGACAAGCCTGGCTTCCGCGATCGGATCAGCAGGTTGTAATTCGACATCTATAATACGGCAGGCAAGATGGGAATATTCCTGGGGAATGACTTTGCACGGTCCCAGCACCATTGCTTTCTCCGGACGCAATTGTTCATTGCCGGTCACATCCTCCAGTTGATTGGTTACAATCGTGATTTCCACTTTTTTGCCCGCAGGAATAAGCGCCCGGACGCCCTCCAGCGCTTGTGCGAGATAAAACAAGCTGAAAAAATTCCTCGCATGGCTCTCGGCAAGCGACTGCCCTTCTCTATCCGCAGTGATGCTCCAAAGATGGAAGACATGTCCGATCGCCTTTCCGTCACTGTGGATAGCACTCAATAGGAGATCGTAATCATGCCGTTCACCGGGGCGCATCGTGTAATGATCCTTATCCCGTCGACGAAATGCCGAACCCGCCGAAACCACGATGGGTTGAATTCCATTGCTCAATAACTGCGTAATCAGTACGGTGCCAAGGTGATGCTCGTCCTTGAAAAGGATTGTGCCTTCGGCCGGATCTGAAGAAAAGCCGTCGAGCGTAAAGGCCACTTTATCGGCACGCCGCCATGAGGGCGCGTAAAACCAGTCGTCCAGCGATCTAACACCCGATTTATTGCCTTCGTCCCTCCGCGCGCCGGTTCTAATCTCGGCCATAGGGCGGGCATGATCGCTTGCTGCGCCCGGTTTAACCCAGTACGACTGGCGCTCGAAAGGATACGTGGGCAGCGGAACACGGTGGCGATGCTCTTCAGCATAAAAATTTTGCCAGTTGATGGCAACGCCGTTCAACCAGAGTTTGCCAAGGCTGAGATACAAATGCCTATGCGCCAGGTGGGCTTTGCCCGGATGAGGCAGGGATGAAAGAATGACCTGCTCCGGACTCGCGTCGGGATGCCGTTGCGCCAGCTTGGTCAAGGTTTCTCCTGGGCCGACCTCCAGCAGGATTCGAGCTGGATTGCTCAGTAATTCGTGCAGGCCATCGCCAAAGCGTACCGTCCCGCGCAAATGCCTTCCCCAATAGCTGGGGTCAGTCGCCTCCTGGGGAGTAATCCAATCACCGCTGAGATTGGATAGAAACGAAATTTTTGGCTGACGCGGCCCAATCTTTCCGACCATATCGATGAAAGCAGGCAACATCGGCTCTATCATGGCCGAGTGGAATGCATGGGAGACATGCAATCGCCGGCTTGCGATACCTTTGCTCTCCAGGCTCCCTTCCACGGTTTCGATCGCCGCCAGCGAACCGGATAAAACGCAAAGCTCCGGCCCATTGACCGCGGCCAAATCGCAGTCAACGTCCAAATAAGGCGTTATTTCCGCTTCCGGTGCCATCACCGCGAGCATTGCCCCTGATTCCATGCGTTGCAATAAACGTCCTCGCATCGAGACCAGATGCAATGCATCCTCCAGCGAAAACACATCAGCCAGGCATGCGGCAACGTATTCGCCAATACTATGGCCTATCATGGCCGCGGGCATGACGCCCCATGACATCCATAGCCTCGCCAGAGCATATTCAATGACAAAAAGAGCTGGCTGCGTAGCTTCTGTTTGCGCAAGGCGCGCCGCCGAGGCGGCCTGTTCTGCCTCGTCCCCGCCTGGATAGAGAAGTGCCAGCAAATCGAAATCAAGATGCGGTTTCAACAAATCGAGACAATGATCGAATTCCCGCCGGAAAACCGATTCGTTCTCATAAAGATCGCGAGCCATATCGACGTGCTGGGCACCCTGCCCCGGAAAAAGAAATACCACTGGAGGGTTTTCGAGCGCCACCTGCCGAACGAGAAAGCGCTCCGCATCACGGCTTGCCAAAAGATTGACCGCATCCTCATTGTCGCGGCAAAGGGCGATGGCTCGCTGGGAAAAGCATTTTCTACCGGTCTGGAGCGTATAGGCGACATCCGCCAGGGGAACTTCAGGATGGGTTTCCAGTTGATCGCATAAACGGGCGGCCATTGCCTCAAGAGCGTTGCCGTTGCGCGCGGAAAGCGCGAGTATCTGCCAATTACGGGAGGGCCCGGAAGGTTTTGCTGGCGGGGCTTCTTCAAGAACCACATGAACATTGGTGCCACCGATGCCGAACGAACTGACTCCCGCGCGGCGTGGCGTCGAACCATCGGGCCACGTTTTACCGACGGCATTTACATAGAAGGGACTGGTGGAAAAATCAATCTGTGGATTTGGCCGCTCAAAATTCAGGCTCGGTGGAAGAGTGCGATGTTCCAGCGCCATCACGGTTTTGATCAGACCGGCAACACCCGCCGCGGCATCAAGATGCCCTACATTGGTCTTGACCGAACCAATGCCGCAAAATCCGCGCCGTTGCGTGCTCTCCCGAAACGCCTGCGTCAATGCCGCGATCTCGATGGGATCCCCCATCGTCGTGCCGGTGCCATGCGCTTCCACGTAGCTGATCGTGTCGGCGGATACGCCCGCAATCGCCTGGGCGGCGAGAATCACCTCCGCCTGCCCTTCCACGCTGGGTGCGGTGTAGCCCACTTTGGCCGCGCCATCATTATTAATCGCCGAGCCCTTGATCACCGCATGAATCGTATCGCCATCCGCCACGGCATCGACCAGGCGTTTCAGCACCACGATTCCCACCCCGCTGCCAATCACGGTGCCCGCGGCCTGCGCATCGAAGGCACGGCAATGACCGTCCGGTGAAAGAATAGCCCCAGCCTGGTAATGGTAACCGCCCTCATGCAGAAGATTGACCCACACGCCCCCCGCCATGGCCATGTCCGCTTCGTGATTGAGCAACCCCCGGCAGGCAACGTGAACCGCTGCCAGCGAGGTGGAACAGGCGGTTTGAACCGTGATTCCCGGTCCGCGCAGATTGAGTTTGTAGGAGACTGTCGTGGTCATCGAATCCTTGTTGTTGCCATTCATCAGCCCTTGCAAGGAGGATATGTCCTGCATGTCCGAGAAGTGGCCGCTGGAAAGCAGATTGAGCAGCAGATACGTGTTTACGCCGCAGCCCGCATAGACGCCAACCGGATCTTGGCAGGTTGAAGCGTCATAGCCCGCATTCTCCAGCGCCTGCCAGGCGGTTTCCAGGAAGAGACGATGTTGCGGATCCATTTCCGCTGCCTCGCGCGGCGTGTAACCAAAGAAGGAAGCGTCAAAAAGATCCACGCCATCCAGGCTCGCACCCGCTTTTACATAAAGCGGATCATCCAGTTGCCTGGCCGGAATACCGCGTGCCAGCAGATCGTCATCGCTAAATAAAGCGATCGACTCTACCCCATCCCGCAGGTTGCGCCAGAAGGTGTTGACATCGTCCGCACCGGGAAAGCGGCCCGCCATGCCGATAATCGCAATTTCGATGCCTGTGTCCTCTGATAACTCGTCTTCATGGTGCATCAATGAATCCTCCCTGCTTTCTGCTTGCGTTGAATAAAAGCGCCTCGCTGACGCTGTGCCCGTTCCTGATGGTGTTGCAAGGACACGTGTTCTGTCCGTTCCTGCCCGAGAAATCTTGCCAGGCCGGCAACGGTGGTATATTTAAAGAGATCGATAATGGCAATGCGGGTGCTTAACCGTTCTTCCAGCTTGCATTGCACTTTGATCAACAGCAGGGAGTGGCCGCCGAGATCGAAAAAATTGTTATGCAGCCCTACACGAGGAACCTCCAGAATTTCGGCCCAGACATCCGAGATCAGTGTTTCCATTCTGCTGACAGGCGGATCGTAATCCTGTTCGTTTAATTGCTCGGGCGGGGGCAATCCCATCCGGTCGACCTTGCCGTTGGGACTGAGTGGCAGCGCATCCAGAAAAACAAACAAACTTGGAAGCATGTAATCGGGAAGAACGGTGCCAAGCGCAGTCTTGAGCAGCGCAGAATTAAGCAGTACTCCGGCATGTGCCGCCACATAAGCGATCAAGCGCGTGCCGCTGCGGCTCTCCTGCGCAACCACCGCCGCGTCACGCACACCCGTCTGCGCCAGCAACTGCGCTTCGATTTCACCCAACTCGATGCGAAAGCCGCGTACCTTGATTTGATTGTCCAGGCGGCCTACATATTCCAGCTGTCCATCCATCCGCCAGCGCACCAGATCGCCCGTGCGGTAAAGGCGCCCTCCAGCTTGACTGAATGGGTCGGCAACAAATCGCTCGCCTGTCAATGCAGGACGATTGAGATAACCCCGCGCCAGACCTGCCCCCCCTATATAGAGCTCGCCTGTAATGCCGGGAGGAACGAGATTGAGTTCCTCATCGAGCACATATGCGTTTCGATCGCCCACCGGCCGGCCGATGGGTGCATAGTCCCCATCGATGCCCGCTGCGGCACTGCCTATCCAGGCGGTGGGGGTAATAATCGTTTCTGTCGGGCCATAAGCATTCACCAGCCGAACGCTCTTGAATGCCGCCTGGGTCGCGGCAAGGTCTGCGGCAAACCATGCTTCTCCTCCCGCGATGCACGTGCGGACCGAAGCGCCATTCCCCCGCTCGATTGGCAAAAGCAGCCGCAAGTAAGCGGGCGGCAGGTGCAGCGTGGTTATCCGGTGCGCCGCAATCAAGTCGGTGAAACTATCGCTTGCCAACCCCCGTGCGGATGACAGCACAATCGCCCCGCCTCCGCATAAGGGGGTCATCCATTGTTCCGCGGCCGCGTCGAAATTTAGCGAAAAAAACATCAATTCCCGATCCCCGGGTTGAACATCGTAAATCTCGCTGATGGCTATCAAGTGCATCGCCAGGGGACCGTGGGGAACCACTACGCCCTTGGGCCTGCCGGTCGAACCGGAGGTATAGATCACATAGGCGGGATTTTCGCCATGTAATGCCACGTCCGGGTTGGTCTCTATTCCAGCGCTCAAATCAAGGGTGTCAATTTCCAGCACGTCAAGCGTTGATGCGCGCGGGATGCCGGCCTCGATAGCGCTTTGGGTCAGCAGCAACTGAATATCGCTATCTTCCATCATGTAATTCAGGCGATCCCGCGGGTATTCCGGATCGAAAGGGACATATCCGCCACCCGCCTTAAGGATGGCGAGAAGACCCACTATCATCTCGATGGAACGTTCTATGGCGATTCCCACCCTGACTTCCGGCTTTACCCCGAGGCCGATGAGCCGATGTGCCAGCCGGTTAGATCTGCGATTCAGTTCCGCATAGCTTAATTCGATACTATCGAAAATTACCGCGACAGCATCGGGGCATTTTTCCGCCTGCTGCTCGATCAACTGATGTACAAGTTGCGTCGCCGCAAAGCGCTGGTCATGGATACCCCAGTCTCGGAGCTGTCCTTTGTCGCTTTCGCTGAGCAGCTCGATGTCGGCAATAGATCGCTCCGGCTGCCCGGCCAGCATCCGCAGTATATGAACGTAGTGCCGGGCAAGCCGCTCGACGGTTCGGGAATCAAAGAGCTCGGAAGCATGAATGAAGCTGGCCTGCACACCGCCGTCCGGCGACTCGATGGTTTCCAGGATCAACTCGAACTGGGCCGCCTGCTCGGCGAGATCGTAGCCGCTCAGCGTGAGCCCGGGAAGCTGCTGCAGCGCGCGATAATCCCTGAGCAGATGGTTGATCGTCACTTGAAAGAGCGGGCTATGACTCAGGCTTCGCTCCGGCTGCAATGCTTCGACCAATTGCTCGAACGGCAGGTCCTGGCAGGCTTGGGCATCAATGGCAGCCTCCCGTACCTGGTTCAGAACGTCGGCAAGGGCCATACGGCCATGTATTTCGCTGCGCAATACCTGAGTGTTCACGAAGAAACCAATCAGGCCCGCGGTTTCAATCCGGTTGCGATTGGCTATCGGCACGCCGACACGAATATCTTGCTGTCCCGTGTGACGGTACAACAAAGCATTAAAACCCGCCAATAAAGCCATAAAAAGTGTTGCGCCCCGATCCTGTGCCATCTGGCGCAATGCACTCACCAGCTCCGCAGGCAGGTCGAAGGTGTGCCGTGCCGCCTGGTAATGGGCTATCGGTTTCCGGGGATGATCGGCGGGCAGCGCGAGTATGGGATGGACATTTCCCAGATAATCGCGCCAGTAGGCAAGCTGTCTGTCTTTCTCCCCTGCATCCAGCCAGCCTCTCTGCCAGATGGCATAATCGGAATACTGGATGGGCAGCGCCTCGAAGTGCACGCTTTTTCCTTGCACATGGGCAAGATAACGCGTCGCAAACTCATCGACCAAAATCTGCATCGAAGCGCCATCAGCAATGATGTGATGCATGACTATCACCAGGATATTCTCCTGATCGGCAATTCGAATCAGCGCAACCCGAAGCAGGGGACCCTGGGTAAGATCGAAAGGAGCCGCGACGATCCGTTGCGCCCCTTCGGCAGCTTGCGTTTCACGCTCCGAAGCAGCCACCTGGCGTAAATCGAGATGCGCGATGTCAATCTTCAATACCGGGTGAATCACTTGCGCAGCCGACCCGTCTTTCCCCGGCCGGAAAGTCGTCCGCAATGACTCATGGCGTTCGATGAGGCCATCGAAGCTCTCGTGCAATGCCTGGATATCCAGCATCCCGGATAATCTCAATGCATGTTTAATATGATAGGCGGTACTCGATGGATCGAGTTGCCAGAGGAACCATTGACGTTGCTGGCCAAAAGATAACGGCAGCGAATGTACCCTGTATTCGGCCGGCAGGATTCGAATATCGGCGTTGCGCCGGGGGGTGCCTGCGGCTAAACGGCGCTTGATCTCCATCGCGCACTCATGCAGCCGCGAATTCTCGAACAGGCTCCGTACTGGAAAATCAATCTCCCAGTGATCGGCAATACGCACGGCGGCTTGCACTGCGGCGAGTGAATTGCCGCCAATCGCAAAGAAATGGTCCTCGCGCCCAAGCGTCGTCCGCTTTAGCACGGTTTCCCAGATAGCCGCCAGCGCAATCTCGGTTTGATCCGCCAACGCTTGTGCCGGTCGTACGCCACCACCCAGCAGGCAGTGGCCGTATTCATAGATTACATAAGCATCCAGCGTACGCTCACGCCACCCTTGGCGGCACGCCGCGCGCTGCAGCTTCCCGCTGGAAGTCTTGGGTAATCCCCCCGGGTTCAATAACACGACTACCGAAAGCGGTTCGTGACAGGTTGCGCTGACGGCTTCGCTGAGTGCCTGTACCAGCGTTTCGGCGGGAACAAGTTTCTGCATGCCGCGGGATATCTCGACTGCAACACCGATACCTTCGCCTTCTCCAGTATCAACCGGAAACGCCGCGACTCGCCCCTTCCGTACGGCTTCAACTTCCTCTTCCACAATCTGCTCGAGATCCTGCGGATAAATATTCTGTCCGCGTACAATAATGAGATCCTTGCACCGTCCGGCAATATACAACTGACCGGTATGAACGAACCCGAGATCCCCGGTGCGCAACCAGCGCATTCCTTCATGATTGATAAAAGTTTCCGCGGTTTCTCCGGGCCGTTGCCAGTAGCCGCAGGCGAGGCTGGGCCCGTTTGTCAAGATTTCGCCGATGTTGCCATCCGTCAACGGGTCCAGTGTTTCCGGTTCGACGATCCTTATCGCGTGATGCGATACCGGCGCGCCGCAGGCCACCAGGGGCGTCCCACGCTCCACTACTTCGGCATTGCCTTGCGCCAGCATCTCGGCTGAGAAATGGTGGGCTTCCATGCCGTCCCCGCGCGTGCCGCCAGTGACAAAAAGTGTCGCTTCAGCCAGACCGTAACAGGGATAAATAGCACCTGCCGCGAACCCCACTGGCGCAAACCGCTCGATAAACGCGCTCGTTGTGTCATACCGCACCGGCTCCGCGCCCGAGAAAGCGATGCGCCAGCTCGACAAATCAAGTTCCCGCATCTGCGCGTCCCTGACTCGTTCGACACATAGCCGAAAAGCAAAATCCGGGGCGCCGCTGACCGTGGCACGAAGACGCGAGATCGCTTCCAGCCAACGCACGGGCCGTTCGATAAAAAACCTGGGGGTCATCAGTATGGCAGGTATGCCACGATGAACAGGCTGCAATAACCCTCCAATCAAACCCATGTCGTGGTAGAGAGGTAGCCAGCTCAGCCATATGTCCTCCGTATTCATCGACATGCCCTCCTCAAGCGCTCTCGCATTCGCCATCAGATTGCCGTGGCTGACCATTACTCCTTTTGGCGTGGAAGTCGATCCCGAGGTATATTGCAGGAAGGCAATGGCGTCATCCCTGGGGACATGGGGATGCCATGCGAATGCCGCATCGGGTTCCACCGCATCCACCGCAATTATTGAGGCTTGATTAAATTGCTCCGCGCTACCGATCAGAGGCAGAATTTCACGGGTGGTGAGCACGCAACATGCCTTCGCATCGGCCGCGATCGTGAGCAATCGTGCCAGATGCCGCTCACGTGCCGATTCGGGCGGAAATACGGGTACGGCGATCAAACCGGCATATAGGCAGGCGAAGAAACCAATAACATAATGTTCGTCGTTATCAAGCAACAGCAGCGCCCGTTCTCCCACTGCAAAACGCCCCTGAAGAACAGCGGCCAGCGCACGGACACGCCGATCCAGCGTCCTATAGCTGATTTTTGTATCAACGGCCGCGCCACTCTCCGCATCCTCCGGACGCACCACAATCAGGGCGGTATCATCTGGACGCATCGATGCAAGCGACAGAAGATGCGTAACCATGTTTACCGGATAACTGCGGGGCGAGATCAACCTTGCATTCATTGCAAATCCCTGTAAATCGTCACAACCTGATGAACAATCGAAATTTACTTGGAAATCAATACCCATCCACTGCATTCGGTGAAATGCAGCGTGATATCTCTTACATCACAACCTGATGTGGTTGAAGTGTCTTGGGCGCAGAAAACGCTGAATTACGATTTTTTTTTGCCAGCGCCGCGGCGTAACAATCTGGTGCCTCAATAGACCAAGCTTTTATACCCGCCCACTCCGGACGGTCATGTTCGATCCGGTAACCTTCCTCGTCACCTGGCAGAATGGAAATAGCCTGCAAGTGCTCGGAGATTCCTTCACCCAAAGCTTTCAACACCGATTCCTTTACCACCCAGTGTTGAATAAAATCTTCGTTCGCGATTAATCCGGATTTGCGCTCCAATGGAGAAAAGACATATGCACCCAGACTTTTTGCATCAATCCCGCAACCGCGATATTCGATATCCACACCAACCTGTCCATTTGTCGATAGCGCAATCAGTGCAAAGCAACCGGCATGCGAAACATTGAACTCGATTCCGGCCTTGTCCTGTAGATAAGGCTTGCCATGGCGATTTACCATAAAGCGCAATGTATCCGGTGGCAGCCGAAGCCGCGAAGCCAGCATGCGCCGTAAGGCGGCTCGTGTTGCAATCGAACGCACCTGGTCTTCATGCCTGCGAAACCTTAGTGCGTAGGCGACTTCGCCCTCGCTCAGCAGAAACAGATCCGAATCCAATACCGGCGTCTGCAGATTCATTTTAAGTAACCAGACTTCAACGCCGGAAGGGACGGCCTCAGGCAGAGGCAAGCGCTGCATGGGATACATCGGATAAGTGGGCGGCATCTCCCGCCAGACGTTGCGCTAGAGTGGAAAGAAATATCTCTTCATGCTGCCGGAGAAAGAAATGGCCGCCCTCGAACCAATCCAGCGAGACTTTCGCGGTACTTTCAAGTCGCCATGCCTCGAGTTTGGACACGTGAATCTCATCAGCGCACCCGCCAAAAACATGGATAGGAAGAGGCAGCGGCGGTAATTTCTGGTAGCGGAAGCTCGCGCAAATACGATAGTCCGCACCCAGCAAACCCAGCGTCATGGAAAGCAGCTCAGGATTCCCGAACACTTCCTCCGGTGTCCCGTCCTGCTTGCGAAGCTCGGCAATGAGGGATGCATCGCTATCCTTGTCGGCATAACGCTTCCAATCCTGCTGTGAGGGGGCGGCACACGCGGATACCAATAAGGCGACCGGCAAGGGCCGCATTCTCGCACGAAGGCAATGAGCAACCCGGCAAGCCAGCAAGGCTCCCATGCTATGCCCGAAGAGCGCATATCGTTGCGAGGGATTTATTGCAAGCTCATCACACAAACGGCCAGCCAGCGCATCAAAAGTCTTCTCGGGCGCTTCATGCAGACGCTCTCCGCGACCAGGCAACTCAATTGGCTGCATCCGTAGCCACGCGGGCAGCTTACGCCGCCAGCGTAGATACATGGCTGCGCTGGCGCCTGCACACGGCAAACAATATAGTGTCAGCGGTGCCGCCATTACTGGTTCGTACCCGATGCCTGCTCGTCCATGAACCGCCGCAGACTCAAAGGCCGCATATCGGTCCAGACTCTTTCGATATATTCCAGACAGGTTTTTTTGTCACCCGCTATTTCCGTGTCACGCCAGCCGCCGGGTATAGCCTTCCACTCCGGCCAGATTGAATACTGTTCTTCGTGATTAACCAGGACACGGAACATCCCGTCTTCACGATCAAAACAACTTGTCATCACGGATTCCTGAATTTGATGAATGGAAATAGATTCCTGGTCCAGTAGATCAGAATGCTTCTTATTCACCTAGACGAACCAGGACGGGGAAAGTACAAAGAAAAAAAACTTGCTTGTTCTTTAATATTAATGATAATACTAATCGTTATCATTGTTAACTACAAAATCATTATGAGCATGATCTTATAGAAATGAAATTTGCGTTTTAGGGATTGAAAATCCTTGATGGCCGCACTCCCGCTACCCGAATAGCGGAAACAAGGAGGCTAAAAGGCTCGCTGATCCTTATGGATAACCCATGCGGTCGATACGAAGACTGCCTCGACCGAAATAACACTCAGCCGCATTACGCCCGGCTTCAAAAGAGCCATGGACGTTTTTATCAACTTGATGACGGAGGTGATATTTTCAGAGACGACTCGATTATTTAATAATTCTGAGAAATTTTTATAGCTTAAATATGGAGGTAATTGAATGAACTCAAAACTCAATAACAACTTTTTCAAGAAAGCGGCTGCCACTACATCCTTATTAGCATTATCGCTGCTGGTAAATCCAGCCCATGCGGTTAACTGGACGGAAATCGGCGATGCAGGCCAACTGCTCAGTACCGCGCAAGAGCCGCTAGGCGATGGCGCGTTGAGAAATATTTACGGGAGCGTCTCAACCAATGCGGACGTCGACTTGTATAAGATCTTCATTTCTGATCCCATCACCTTCTCTGCGTCTGTCACATCCACCAGCGGCAACTTTGACTCTGTGCTCGCGCTGTTTAATGGCGGCGGGTATGGAGTATATGGAAATGACGATGCCCGGCTTGGAGATAGGAATGCAGGATTGCCCGCTGGCAGCCTCCTCGGCCCGCAGGCCCCGGGTTGGTATTATTTGGCTGTATTTGGCCTTGACACTACACCCACCAGCGGTAATGGCACCACCCCGGACCATTATATTGCTCCCGATACCAGCTCTCCCTTTACATCAGTCATAGGCGCTTCCGGTCCCGGGGGCGCTTCACCGCTGACGGGATGGGCGCCTGTAGCGCCTGGTGATGTGGTTACTCTCAATGAGGAGTACCGTCTCAGACTTTCGGGAGTTTCGGTCTCTCCGGTACCTGAGCCAGAAACCTACGCCATGTTATTGGCCGGCTTAGGCTTGGTCGGTGCAATGGCCCGTCGTAGAAAGGTTTTTACCGAATAGTAAAACTCAAAGGGGCTTCGGCCCCCTGACTCCGCTATATCCGATACCCATTAGGCGGCTCTTTGAGCCTAATGGGTTATTTAGGTCAACCGCCAGAATCAGGCTCGAAGCGTGGAACCAGACCGATCAGCAGCGACAAATGGGAGCTTCTGCATAAGCCACCCGGGTAGCGGGATTCTTTTCAGCAATTCATTCTCAACAGCGTCCAGTGGCATCTCGTACGGCGTGTGATCCATTCGACTACCGTTCGCCAGACTATATCCGCCGCGAACCCCCATAGAGCGCACCTGATGAGCGGATCAATCCGTATCAAATTTCCGCCATTTGGTTTAGTTAGTCTGAACCGACAATTAACTACCGCAGGGTGAGTGTAATTGACACCGTGAATAACGAAGGAGAAATGCAATCACAAGGACGGGAGGGCAGCCCGGCAATGGTCCATTGCGTCATGGATGAGGATGTTCACCAGGGAAGTCGAGATATCCAGCTTGGAAGCAATTGCGCAGTGCGTATGGCCGTCTAGGCGGTGAAGTTCGAAAACCCGTCTTGTCCGTTCAGGCAGTTCGTCCAAAGCGTGTGCAATCATCGTCAGATGTTGGCGGTTGATCGCAGTTGCCTCTGGCGTTCCGACCAGAGCCGGAACATGCAACCCTTCTTCCTCATTCTCAAAAATCCCTACCTCAAACGCTGCGCGCCGATGGCGGTCGATAGCGAGATTACGCACCATTTGAAGCAGATACGCGAGTGGCTGCTTGATGTTCAATGCGCCCGCCGTCTCGGTCACCTTGAGGTAAGCATCCTGCACGATATCCTCTGCCCGCTCGGGATTACGCACGATATTCAACGCCACCCGCCGTAACTGTGCCTGATGAGCGACAAAAACCGTACTTAAATCAACTGACTGCTGATCTAGAAGCACTTGACACCTCCCCTATGCTAATTCACTTATAAACAATAACGAGAATTGTTCTTATTATCATATAAGAAATGAAGTTTTACAATAGGAACGCGTCATGACGACGCATTGCGACAAGTGCTTTATGCAAGATATTGATTATATTTCACATATTTATTTGGTTCGTTCTCCCATCATCTTGTTCGAACCAGGTAAGGTCATGGCGGCATCCGCAGGTTGGCGCGTCCGCTTAACTGCAAATTTGCGGCTGTGCCGTTTCCTCAACCAGATGTAGACACCTGTCACGGAAAGCATGGCTACCACCAAA
Source organism: Nitrosospira sp. NpAV (assembly GCF_000832065.1). GTDB lineage: Bacteria > Pseudomonadota > Gammaproteobacteria > Burkholderiales > Nitrosomonadaceae > Nitrosospira. The sequence goes on from NZ_JXQM01000036.1 coordinate 14,748, forward strand.
CCCATGACAGAAATGAGAATTCGCCCCGGCAGACCGAGAATGCGGCCGGAATGCAATGGGAATTGCATCTGCACGAAGATATCAGCGGCAGTACCTTTCCAGGGCTGGATGTCACCCAGATAGCGCCCGTCTTCGCCGTCGAAGTACAGCTTTGCCGGACCCACACCCGCGGCACCATGATCATCACCCGAATAGTGAAAATCGACACCGTAGACGCCGTAATTCTGTTCATAATATACGCTTCCCGCCGGTTCCGGCCACCCCCTGCGCTCGGCTTCCCTGCGGGCATCTGCAATTACCGACGCATAGCTGACGACGGGCATGATCGGTTGGTGCTTGTTTGCCGGAGTTCTCGAATCGAAGGGGCTGGGGGTGACATCCGAGACCATCGACATGACCGGGAAAAACACTTCCCGGTAAAGATTTAACGAGAATGCCGTGAAGGCCAGGATAAACAATAGCGCCCACGTCCACAGGCTGCCAGCACGATGCAAATCGAAGTTGATTTTATACCCCTTGGCGCCCCAGCGAATACGCCATGCGGGTTGCCAGCGTTGCCACCAGGTACGCTGCGCATACCCCGTCACTAATGGTCTATGGAATAAATCCCTTTCGCCGTCCAATGTCTCCGGCATAGATCCCTCATTGGCCCGGCGTTGGCTCCGGCGCGCCGGTAACGTCAGGAAAAAGCCACTGAAGCAATCCAGCATCCAGATTATGGCAATGACCCCCAGCAACCAGGCACCCCAATCATCAATCCCCCACATCTCGGGCATGTGTAAAGTAAAATGCAGTTTATAGAGAAAAGACACGAAATTTTCGCGGGCCAGTGAAACCGCTCCCCACTCGCGCTTGCCCAACTCTGCACCCGTGACCGGATCGACGAATACCTGATTGAATCCCAGCTCATAAAATTTGCCCGTCGCTGGATCAACACGGGGCTCCACTCCAAAAGCCAGGGATTTACCCTCTTCCGGCAATAACGGGATAAAAGTTACCCACGCCCTTGGATCGGCGGCTTCGATCCGGCGCGCCAGTTCCAGCGAAGGAATGGCTTCACCACGACTCCGTACCTCGGTGAGGTGCGGATTAAGTAAATCGTCAAGCTCGTGATCCCAAGAAATGATTGCCCCGGTGATCCCGGTAATGAACAGGAAACCGGCAATAACGAGACCGCACCAGCGATGCAGAAGGATAAAGACGGAGCGCATCGAATGCTTAATACTCAAATAATTGATTACAACGTATCACCGCTTCTCCAATCCGGGAATATCTCGCTAAAACTCCAGCTTCAGCGAGCCGATCACGGTAAGCGGCGCACCTGTGTAGATAATCTCGCGAAAGTTTTGCGCACCGATGAAATAGCGTTCATTAAGTAGATTGCGAATATTCACAGACGCCACAAGATTGGTTTTCTTGTTAAAAAACATACCTCTCTCGCGATAATACACCGCGGCATCCATGCGCATGTAACCAGGCAGGGTAAACGGGTCCTGGCAGAACGAACCCACCGGGTCCTGGCACAGAAAAATCCCGTTGCGCTCCCCAAAAGCCACAAACCCCGTACTCACCCCGAATCCCTTGAATATTCCTTCATTAAACGTGTAGGTCGTCCAGAGACTCGCCTGGTGCTTGGCCACATTAGGTAAGCGGCTATTTTCCAGAAACGTGGCGTCCTTGGTAATGCGCGCATCGATATAGGCATAGCTTGCGATGATTTCCAGTCCGGGGAGAATCTGACCGGCCAGATCGACTTCAACACCGCGGCTGCGTTGCTCGCCGGTGGCGACCGAAAAACCTGAACCCGGCCCCTGGCTGATATCGGAAGTCAGCACGTTTTTCTTCGTGGTCTCGAATACGGCCACCGTCAGCCGCAACTGTCCGTCATGTGTCTGGAGTTTCACGCCGCCTTCATAGGACTCGCCGCGTTCAGGGCGAAACAAGGTTCCCTGCGCACTCCTGGCGCCGCCGGCTTGCGGGGCGAAAGACTGCGTGTAATTGGCGAATAATGCCACCGGTTTCCATGGCTGGTAAGTCATGCCGACGGAAGGGCTGAACGCGCGATCGGTTTGCCGGTCCGTGCTTCCATTGGTGAGGAAGGCGTTGGGGCGATTGGTTATGTTTTGTTCGAAGATGTCGAATCGCCCCCCGGCGTGCATATGGAGATTATTAAGCAAGGCAATCTGATCGCCAAAATACAAGCCGAGCGCATTATTGGTTTGCCTGGAATCATTGAAGGTCGTCAGCGGACCGTCAAGGAACAGCCTGTTCGCCGGATTGAAGATATCGATGAAACTTCCCAGCTGGCCGAAATCCCCTGATGACTTAGTCTTCTGAAACTCCCTTCCAAGTTCGAGTCCAACCAATGCCTTGTGCTTGATCAATCCCGTCGAGAAAACGCCATGCAGCTCATTCTGTAAATAATGGCTCTGCACATTCTGCGGGATTTCATAGCGCGCCAAATTGAGAATTCCGGTGGTCTCATCAAGGAAATTCGACTCCAGGCTGGTATATCTTTCGGAGGCCGACGCTGCTCGGAAGGCGGTTCGCCACCTGAACGAATCGTTGAATTGATGGAGAAAAGTCAGCGTCGCTTTTCCCTGATTGATCACCCCTCGCCGGCCGGGATCGCCGAGAAAGCGGCTGACGGGAATCGGCGCCGGGCCGTTTCCGAACGCAACAATACCGCGATCGATCGGTGATTTGTCGTAGAGATATTCCCCTTCCAATCGAAAGGAAGTCTGTCCATCCAATACCCACCCTATCGTGGGAGCGATGAAGACCCGTTCGCTCCTGACGCCGTTGCGATAGCTATGCGCATTCTCATAGACCGCGTTCAACCGGTAGGTGAGGCTCTTGCTCTCATTCAATGGTCCGCCGATATCTATGGTCGGACGATACAACCCGAAATTGCCGATGACCATTTGGGCCGAATAATAGGGGTTTGCGAGCGGCGCTTTCGTTATTTGATTGATGATTCCTCCCGGATCGGAGCGGCCATAGAGATACGAGGGCGGTCCTTTTACCACCTCGATGCTCTCGATGTTCGCGGTATCCCGGCCCGCGCGCGCGCCATACGTGCTATCTTCCCGGAAACCATTCTTGAAGACATTGAGATCCGAGCGGAAACCGCGAATCATGAAGTCGCCTCCCCTCCCGCCCTGGGTACTGGTCATGGATGTGCCGCTGATGTTACGAATGGCTTCATCGATGCGAAAAGCTTTCTGATCTTCGATCACGTTGTTGGTGACGACGCCAATCGACCTGGGAATATCCTGAATAGGCGCTGGTATCCGAGTCGCGCTGGATGCCTCTTCCGCGGTATAATTCAATTGACGCACCTCCTTGATCACCAGCTCGCGCAAACTCACCGGGTTCTCCCCGTCGCCCAAAGAGGAGGAGGCTGCAGGCGAACGGCGGTGCAACGTCAAACTGGTACCGTCCTGCCGATACTCCAGACCCGTACCCCGGAGAAGCGCATCGAGCGCCTGACGCGGCGGCATTCTTCCCTTTACGCCCTGCGCGCTCTTGCCCGCGACAAGAGCGGGTGTGAAGAAAATCTGTAACGAAGTCTGGCGCCCCAGCTGCTTCAGCGCATCAGCAAGCGGCTGGGCCGCGATATCGATAGCCAGAGACTCCTCTTGTTGAGCATGAACGAAGGGTGTGGCCACCATGAAAATAGCGGCGAATACTAAAAATGCAATGTAGCCAAATCCGCCTCCTTGGCATGGGAGAATCATCTCCCATGCCGGCAATCGATTGATCCCTTTCACAATTCTCTCTCCCATGGCGAGCTGGACAAAACCTTGCGTGCCCCGATGGGGACATTTATACCGCAGAGGCTTGCGACGGCTGGCTAGGGCGGACTGACAGTAGACGAAACAGCGGGGGGAAAACCTGAATGCAACCGGCAAGAGAATCCCGAATCAATACTTAGGAATGTGTCTTGCCGGTACAGAGACACCTGAGTGGGCACTTGAGCGGAGGCTTGTCCGGCGATTCCCCGTATACCGGTAGCTTAGGGCCGGTAAATTTCCACGCTCCCGTCGGGCTCCCGGCGAATTTTGACAGGAAGAATGCGCGGCAACGCGACGAGCAATGCCTCCGTGTCGTTAATGCTGAATGTGCTGGAAAGGCGTAGCTGTCCCAGATCGGCGGAAGTGCCAGCGATACGGACTGGATGCAGTCGATAACGGGTCACTTCACGTACCACTTCGGCCAGCGGTTGATTGTCAAACACGAGCTTGCCCTCGCGCCAGGCAGTCACGGCTGCGACATTTACGCCATGGGGTTCATCCGCATGGCCTTTGGCATCGATTCTCATCCCCATGCCGGCGGTCAACCGTGCGGGCGGCATACTGGAACCAGCCATACTCGACACCACGACCGTGCCCGAAACCACCGTAATAAAAACTTCATCGCTATCGCGCCGCACATTGAATTGCGTGCCCGTGACCCGAATCTGGCCGCTACCCGCATCGACCAGAAATGGCTTGGCCGTATCGTGCACAATATTGAATGACACCTCACCCGCATCAAGGATGGCAATGCGCCTGTCCCGATAGTAGTCGATGCGCATATGCGTGCGGATATTGACGTCCACCGAGGAACCGTCGGGTAAAGCTACCTTCTGACGCTTGCCCTGAGGGGTATCGACACTTGCATTGAACGTGGGTTGCGCCTGCTGCCACTGATATCCGGCAAATCCGGCGATACAAGCAAAAAGGAATGCAAACGTGGCGCCAACGGATCGCCATCCGTTCGACTTTGCAACATCCCCCTGAGGCGGGAAACGGGTATTCCCGTCATCGGCGAGCGCCCGAAGCCGATTCGCCGGGATATGCCGCGCCATCGTCCATACCTGCTGGAGTGCCTGATACTCCCGTTCATGCGCGCTATCGGATGCTTTCCATGCCTCGAAGACTTGAAGTTCCATATCGCTCATCTCCCCGGACTGGTGCCGAGCAAACCAGAATGCGGCCGCCTCATGCGGATCTGCGCAGCGGGAAATACTGGCGGGAGTGCCTTCAGGCAGTTGCTGGCTATGGGTCATCGTACTGAAGACGAAACGGAGGAATCGAAACCTGAATCAGTGAGTATTCAGTGCGGCCAAACGTACGCGTAAATGCCGCATGGTGCGAATCATATATTTTTCAACCATGTTTTTGGAAATATTCAGCCGTAGCGCGATTTCCGATTGAGTAAGCCCGTCAAGGCGCTGCCAGACAAAAACCTGCCGGCATTTGAGGGGAAGCTCATTGAGAGCACCCTCAAGTGCGTGGACCATTTCCGTAGCACACAGCATGGCAACCGGATCATGATCCCCGGTCGCAGTGTCGTCTATAGTATCAAGCGGAACGGTCTCATGCGCTACACTGCGCCGATAGGCATCAGTTACGACATTACGCGCAGTCTGATGCAGGTAGGCCCGGGGTTGAAGTATCGTGGCACCCTCGACTTCGAGCATTTGCAGCACCGCGTCATGCGCCACATCTTCGGCATCATGCCGGTTTCTCAGTTTTCGAGTCCAGGTTCCAACAAGTTCATTATAGTATGCGAGAAATGCATTTAACGGCGGGCGGGAGGAGAAAGAAGGCATGGGTTCGACGATGAACTCTCATTTTTATTTTTACTCCGTTGTATTATCGCAAATGATTCTCATTTTTACAAGAATTTGACTCGCAAGTGTTGACGACGAATAAACTGTCCGGGTCTGTTACAACTGATCTCTTTATGCAATATCTTGCTCATGGATAATAACGAGAACTGTTCTTATTATCATGTAAGAAATAATGCTGTACAATAGCAACGAATCACGGTGGCCATCGCCGTAGACTTGTTCTCAGGATACTGATTACCTTGCATATAAGAAATTAGATGAAATTTGTTGCAAGACGATAGCAGATTCGTCTATATACTTTTGTCACGGCAAATTAGCCGATATTGGCTTCCCTGGACTCCACTGTTACCAATTGGCCTCTCAATCTGGCGAAAACGCATGCCAAAGATCCTCGGGCTAGCCATTCTCTCAATCTTCCTGCTAAGTATCGGCGGTTGCAAAACAGCGCCGGAGCGGCGTGCCGATGATGCTGGAGCTAAAATACCTTCCCACTGGAGCGGAACCGGTGAATCTGGTCAACCGGCGCCGGAACACTGGGTGGAAACGTTTGGTGACCCTGACTTGAGCGCACTGGTGCATAGCGCGCTGGCCGACAACTATGACCTGAAAGCGGCAGCCACCCGGGTAAATGCGGCCATAGCCCAGGCGCGAATCGATGGCTCCTTACTTTGGCCCCAGATATTTTTTAATCCGGATTACCAGCGAGCACAAATTCGCGAGCAGGGATTTGGGTCGGCAAAATACAGTGTATTCGACGCCATGTTCAGCCTGAATTGGGAGCTGGATGTATGGGGACGCATTCGGGACGTCAGGCAGGCAGCCATTCGGGACGCCGATGCGATAGCAGCCGACCTGCATGGCGCACGGTTATCCCTGGCAGCACGAATTGCGCAAAGCTATTTCGACCTGGCCGAGGCCAGGCTTCAGTCCGAGGTAGCCGAACAGTCGGTCAAAGATCGCCGCACAATCGTCCAGCTGGTACGTGGACGCTTTGCACGTGGCATAACGAATGCCCTGGACTTGCGCCTGGCGCTCACCGACCTCGCCACCGCCGAGTCGGAACTTACTGAGGCTCGCAATCAGATTCAGATGGTCATCCGCCGGTTGGAAGTGCTGCTTGGACGTTATCCCGCAGGACGCCTGACTGAAGCTTCCATTCTCCCGGAACCTCCGCCCGGCCTTCCTTCCGGGTTGCCTTCAGAATTGCTCGAGCGGCGGCCCGATCTCATTGCTGCCTTCAATCGCTTGCTGGCTGCCGACTCCCGCGTGGAAAGCTCGAGAAAACTATTGCTGCCGAGAATTGTCCTAACTGCTGCAGGGGGCACGCGCAGTACAGCGCTAACCGATCTGGTTGATCCCCGCTCACTTGCCTGGAATGTGGTGATCGGAATGCTGCAGCCACTATTCACCGGCGGACGTATTCGCGGAGAGATCCATCTGAACGAAGCCCGCGCCGAGGAAGCTGTTAATCTATACAAGAGTACGGCACTCAATGCTTTTCGCGAGGTGGAACAGGTGCTGGCCACGGATGAGTGGCTGCGTGAACAAGAAAAAGCGCTACGGCATGCTGTCGAACAAACGGAAGCGAGCCGGAAATTGGCTATCTATTCTTACCAGCTTGGCATTATTGAAATTCTCACTCTGCTGGATAGCTACCGCAGCACATTGAATGCGCAAAGCGCGCATCTCTCTGTCAAACGCCAGTTACTCACCAATCGAATCAACCTTTATCTGGCATTGGGAGGTGGCGTTTGAAAATGAGGGAACCCGTGAGTAAGGTTCCGGGTTCATCGACTCCTTTGACTGGTAGCCCGATACCGCGGCATACCCGGAAAGCACGACGGCCTGGAAATTTGGAAACGCGTTCCAGGAAAAACTTGTCCGGAGGTTCACTGCAAGCATGCTGAAAAATTCAAAAGGCAAAGGCATGCTGAAAATTATTGCTCCCATTCTTGTTGTACTCGCCGGCATCAGTATTTCCTGGGCTATTGTCGTCAATCGGCCACCATTAAAATCGCAAATATCGGAAAACGAAGTGCCGCTGGTGCAGGTAATCCAGGTCGAGCCGCAGACCGTCAAACTGAACATCCGCTCCCAGGGTGTCGTCGTGCCCCGCACGGAGATCGATTTAGTGCCTGAAGTAGCGGGCCAGATAATCCGGCTCCATCCGAGTCTGGTCGCGGGAGGTTTCTTCGAAGCGGGCGATATACTGGTCACCATAGATCCGCGTGACTACGACTACGCAATCGCCGAAGCACGTGCCCGCATTGCCGAAGCTGAGCGGCAGGTCATGATGGAAGAAGCCCAATCGGAGCAGGCGCGCAATGAGTGGCATTCCCTTGGTGAAGGACAGCCATCGGCGCTGACTCTGCGCGAACCGCAACTGGCGGAGGCGCGCGCCAAATTGAAAGCAGCGCAAGCCGACCTGACCAAGGCCCATTTACAACGTAGCCGATGCGAGTGGCGCGCACCATTTGCCGGAAGGGTGAGGGATAAGCACATCGGTCTCGGGCAATATGTTCAACTGGGCGAAAAACTCGCCCGGCTATATGCGATTGACGTCGTGCAGGTACGCCTGCCTTTGGCCACCGATCAGTTTGCCTATCTCGATTTGCTGCTGGATCACCGCAATAGCAAACAGGAAGCAGGCCCTAAAGTAATTTTAAGCACGGAATTCGCAGGTGCCCTCCAGCGTTGGGAAGGCCGCATCGTCCGAGCTGAAGGAGCCCTGGATGAAGAAACCGGCCTTCTCCACGCCGTGGCTGAGGTAAAGGACCCCTATGCCGTTAAATCGGACCAGCCACCGCTTATGCCAGGATTGTTCGTGAAAGCCGAAATTGAGGGGCGAGAACAAACCGATGTGTTCATACTGCCCACCGGCACAGTAAATGCCTCTCACGAAGCATTGCTGGTTGACGGAAAGGACCGCTTGCACATTCGCCGCATGAGCATATTGCGCAATGAGCCTGATCGGATCCTTGTCAAGGGAGGTCTGAATGCGGGAGATCGAGTAGTGATCTCCGGCATCCAGATTCCGGTGGAGGGTATAAAAGTCAAGACCGAGATGGTAGCCCCCGAGCAGAAATCTGAAAAACCCGTATTGGACACCTCCATGCCGGACGCAACACCGTGAAATCTTGTTTTTTTCCTTCTGCCCGATGCTGCACGCCCTCAGTTAGGGAAAGATTCAAGTGAGACCGATGCTCGCTGCTTCACTCCCCTCCGGCTTGATCGCATGGTTTGCTGCCAATCCCATTGCCGCCAATTTGCTGATGCTGCTGATTCTCTTCGGTGGCGCTGGCAGTCTACTTCTGATGGACAAGGAGGTGTTTCCGCGGTTTATGCCTCATCAAATCGAAGTTCGGGCGGTCTATCCCGGCGCTGGACCGCTGGAACTCGAAGAATCGGTTTGTATACGCATCGAAGAAGCAATCTACAGTTTATCGGGGGTAAAACAGCTTAAGACGGCGATCATCGAAGGGGAGTGCCTCGTCAAGGTAATGGTCTTGCCGAACTATGATAGAAATCAGGTAATGAATGCGGTGCAGGGACGGGTACAAGCCATACAGCGCCTGCCGAAAGGACTGGAAAAAATTGAGGTGCTGCCCGGCAACCGCATCGGCGACGATGGCGTTATCTGGGTTGCGTTACACGGCCCCACGGATGCGCTTACGCTCAAGCGCCTAAGCGATCGCATTCAAGGCGATCTGTCACAGATACCCGGCGTGACTCGCGCGCACAACTATTACGATCTGCCTTACGAAATCGCTATCGAGGTGTCTTCCGAGCGGCTACGTCAGTTCCGCGTATCACTGAATGAGGTAACCGAAACCATTCGACGTGCTTCGGTGGACTTGCCCGGCGGCGTGATAAAAAATCCGATGGGCGAACTATTACTTCGGGTCAAAGGTAAAGCCCAGGATGAGATCTCGGTCGGAAATCTGGTGGTGCGAACCAATTCGGATGGCAGTCGCGTGCTGCTTCGCGATGTCGCGGTAGTCAAGGATGGTCTGGAGGAGCGCCTGTCGGAATGGCATCACAACGGAGAAACGGCGCAAGGTTGGGAGATCCATGCTGAGAAGGATTCCGTTGCGGTAGCGCGCCGGGTTAAAGCCTATGTGGCGGAAATGAAAACTCAGCTGCCGCAAGGGGTGGGACTGATTACCTGGTGGGATGACTCGCAAGCCTACGAGGAGCGAATCGGAACATTGCTTGAGGATGGCCTAACCGGCTTTGTCCTGGTTTGCCTGATACTCACCTTATTCCTCCAGCTTAAAGTGGCGATCTGGGCGGGAATAGGGATACTTACTTCAATTTTTGGCGCTTTCTGGCTGATGCCGGCGCTGGACGTATCGCTTAATATGTTATCCCTGTTCGGCTTTCTTCTAGCCATGGGAATTCTGGTGGATGATGCTATCATCATAGGTGAATCCATATACGCCAAGCAAGAGACGGCGGATGCCAGCGGTTCACCAGGGTCAGGTGGCGGACAGCCGCTCATGGCAGGAGCCATGAGAAATCTGGCATATCTGGAAGCCGCCATATCCGGGGCTCGCGAGGTTTCACTGCCGGTTATCGTGGCAGTCATGATCGTCCTTGTGGCCTTTCTGCCCGGTTTATTTTTGCCGGGCTGGGCGGGTCAGATGATGAAACCAATTTGTGTGGTGATGATCCTCACTTTGGTGTTTTCACTCATTGAAGCTCTGCTGATTTTACCTTCCCATCTCGCAGTCCCCTCCAAATCGAATGTATCGTACGCCCCTCTGGTGCGGGTGCGGAGAGCCCTGAATCAAGGTTTGCAGCGTTTTATCTATCGAGTTTATGAACCATTGCTGAAAAAAGCCCTCGCCTGGCGATACCTCACTGTCGCGACATTCGCCGTCCTGATCATGTTGGCCGCCGCACTCGTGGCGGGAGGTTATGTACGGCTTTCTTTACAAGCTGACGTAACAAAGGACAGCTTCTGGGTCGTACTGAAATTGCCCAAAGATCTTCCCTATAGTGAAACCCGCCGGATCGCGGAAAAGGTGGAACGTGCATTAATGGAAGTTCAAAGCGAACTGGACAAAGAAGCCAGAATTCATGACCCTGATATGCAGGAAAGCGTAATTGTCGGCGTTGAAACGATCATCACGGAGCATGAGGCTGGTTTCTGGACCGAATTATCGCCCGCGGGACGAAAGCATATTGTTGTGGAGGATTTCATCCGCGAATGGCGCAAACGCATTGGCGACATAGGCCGCGCCAAGATTGAGTTCCTTTATAAGGAAGGCGATCTTCCCTACGATATTGAATTTGATTTGGGGCATCCTGATCCGGCGACTCTCGCTGTGGCGGCTGCTCAATTCAAACAGAAACTGGCAGGATATCCCGGCGTGTACGATGTTGTGGATTCCGCCGAACCAGGTAAGCCAGAAGTTCGCCTACGCCTGAAACCGGAGGCTGAGCACCTTGGGCTTCGGTTGGAAGAGGTCGCGGAACAAATGCGACATGCGTATCACGGCGATGAGGTGCATCGGCTCCAAAGGGGGCGCAACGAGGTCAAAGTGGTAGTACGTCTGCCTCGCAGCGAGAGAGAATCTCTGCATGATATGCAAAGTCTTCCCATACGGCTGCCAAATGGAGCGCAAGCTCCTTTGGGCACATTGGCGGAGATCGACGTGGTCGCCGGTCAGTCCTTGCTGATCCGCCAGGATCGACAGCGCATCTTGAAAATTCAAGCCCAGATCGATCCGGAAGTGACAGACGTCAACGCCGTCCACACCGGCTTGGCGGCGGAAGAAATATTGCAATTAAAACAACAGTTCCCTGGATTGGATATCAACATCGGTGAAGAGCGCCAGGAGCAGGAGGAAACCGCCCAGACGCTGTTATTCCTGACAGCGATTGCTTTGACCATCATTTACGCCTTGATTGCAATTCCGTTCCAATCTTATGTGAAGCCACTCATCTTTCTGCTCGGGGCTCCCGTCGCCTGGAGCGGCGCGGTGTGGGCGCACTGGCTGCTTGGCTTCACGGTGTCCATGGAATCGCTGGTCGGCATGATAGCCGCAAGCGGCGTGGTGGTGAATGACAGTCTGGTCCTGCTGGACTATGTTCACAAGAAAGGGGATTCCGATGAACCCACGGCGAAACTCATTCTCGAAGCTTGTACAGCGCGTTTTCGTCCGATTCTGCTGGCCTTCCTGACCAACTTCGTCGGTTTTCTCCCCATCCTGCTGGAAACCAGCGAACAGGCCCAGTTTCTGGTCCCGATGACGCTCTCTTTGACGGTTGGCCTGATGATCGGCATGACCGCCAGCCTGATACTGACTCCGGTCTGTTATGCCATTGTAGAGAAATCCTGATTACCAGGCTGCCTGGTCAGCCGGCGAAATCCACGTTTCATACCCGCGTGACGGACTGTTCGCCGGCAAATTCGCTTGACCGGTATGTTAGGGCCTGTTAACACTTATTTTGCACCCGCGACGGGGACGGATTTCATCCAGGACGAGGCGTGAGTCGCGCAACGGAGCAGGCCTCCGTAAGCGGCGAGTAACGAAGGGCTGGATAAAATCCGTCCCCGTCCCTTCGGGTTGCGCCCAAAAAACGCGGATACCGCGTTACGAAGCTTGGCCATAGGCATACTATGGCCTGCACTTCGCGCCTTGCCTCCGCGTTTTTTGTGTAGCAACGCGGGTGCGAAATAAGTGTTAACAGGCCCTAACGTTATCTTTATAAAGCGCTGTGCAACGATTATACTATTTGATTCTTCCACACAGCCCTTATCGTCATTCGATGTTTCGTGCCTGAGCAACCAGGGAAGCAAGAATCCAAGGTCGCAGGAAATTAACACGTCTCCGCGAAAAAAAACAGGCATGCAATCCATCGTAAAACAATCGCGGCGCATCGTTGTTAAAGTCGGCAGCAGCCTGGTCACCAATCAAGGACAGGGGCTCGACCATGCCGCGCTCGCGCGCTGGGCGGAGCAGATCGCCAAGCTCAAAGAAATGGGCAAGGAGGTTGTGCTGGTTTCTTCCGGGGCGATTGCGGAAGGGATGCAGCGTCTGAACTGGAAGAAACGCCCTCGCGCGCTGCACGAGTTGCAGGCCGCCGCCGCTGTCGGACAAATGGGCCTGGTACAGGCATATGAATCCTGTTTTCGTGCCCATGAAATGCATGCCGCGCAAGTGCTGCTTACCCATGAAGACTTGTCGGACCGCAAGCGCTACCTGAATGCCCGCTCGACTCTGATTACGTTACTGAGCTTGAACGTCATTCCCGTCATCAACGAAAACGATACGGTGGCGACCGACGAAATTCGCTTCGGCGACAATGACACACTCGCCGCGCTGGTTACCAACCTGATCGAGGCCGACGTGCTGGTGATTCTTACCGATCAGGGCGGATTATTCACTGCCGACCCGCGCAAGGATGCAAGGGCCACGCTGGTAGAGGAGGCCCGCGCCGGAGACCCGGCAATCGAGGCGATGGCCGGCGGCGCTGGCAGCGCCATAGGCCGCGGGGGCATGCTGACCAAGGTAATCGCTGCAAAACGTGCGGCACGCAGCGGCGCCCACACCGTCATTGCGTCGGGGCACGAAAGCGGCGTCCTGCTTCTTCTTGCCGAGGGAAAAACCATTGGCACGCAACTGCTGGCGGAAACCATGACATTGGCGGCGCGCAAGCAATGGCTCGCCGATCACCTGCAAATGCGTGGCAACGTCGTGCTGGACGAAGGAGCGGTAAAAGCACTCACGGCTAGCGGCAAAAGTCTTTTATCGATAGGTGTGACAGATGTCCATGGGAATTTCGAGCGTGGCGAGGTGGTCGGCTGTCTTGATCCGGCGGGCAGGGAAATTGCCCGAGGGCTTGTTAACTATAACGCGGCTGAAACACGGAGAATCCTGCGCCGGACCAGCAGCGAAATTGAAACCATTTTGGGATACGTGGGCGAACCGGAACTTATTCATAGGGATAATCTGGTTCTGCTATAGTATGAATCAAACCCATTTGAAGGATGACTTATGAAACCGCTCACTACACTTGACGCCAACTTCTCGACCAGCCCGCAAATCAACACGGAAGATTTGCCTGACATCAAAGCGGCCGGTTTCAAAAGCGTCATTTGCAACCGCCCCGATAGCGAGGATGGCGGCGCTCATCCGGACCACCATCTTCTTGAAGAGACGGCAAAAAAACTGGGGCTGGAATTTGCCTACCTGCCTGTCGTTCCCGGACAAATAAACGATACGAATGTTGCCGATTTCAAGACGATAATCGCCAAATTGCCTGCTCCAACCGTTGGCTACTGCCGGCTGGGAATTCGTTCGAAGATCCTCTACGAGCGATCAAGATGAGGGTGTTGATCGATTCGGTCTAGCCTGAACACCATGATATTCCGCCAGCTGTTCGAGCCTCTGTCCAGTACGTGCACATACTTGCTCGGCTGCGAGGAAACCGGACAAGCCGTACTGATTGATCCGGTAATTGTGTCCATGGATCGTGATCTCGCTGCACTCAGCCACCTCGGCCTGCGTTTGGCCTATAGCGTTGAAACGCATATCCACGCGGACCATATCACCGCCGCACTTGAACTGAAAAAGCAGGTAGGCAGTAAAATCGCCGTGCCGGCTTTCGACCGGCTACCCTGCACAGATTTTGGCATCGAAGAAGGCAAATCGTTGCAGGTAGGAAGTATTACATTGCAACCGTTACATACGCCTGGACATACCGACGGGCACTTTGCCTATTGATGCGGTGACAGGGTCTTTACCGGCGATGCGCTCCTGATCGAAGGGTGCGGGCGTACCGATTTTCAGAATGGTGACGCGGACACGCTATATAGAAGCGTGCAGGAAAAACTGTTTTCGTTACCGGATGACTGTCTGGTATATCCGGCCCATGACTATAATGACCGGCGGGTTTCTTCCATCGCGCAGGAGAAAAAACGCAACCCCCGGCTGGGAATTCACCGTACTTTGGAAGAATTCAGGGAAATCATGGCAAACCTCAATTTGCCATACCCGACGTTTATGGATTATGCCGTGCCGGGAAACCGGCAGTGCGGCGTCTGCCCTGACGACCTGCCGGAAAATCTGCAAAAATACTGCCGGCATATGACGGATAGCCCCCAGGGATAGCGCACTTTGTGCCTTTGATAGCTGGGCCGCGTGATAGGTTACTCAGTAACGTACGGCACGTGGGTGGATCCCGGCTTTCAATGCGCCGATGGCCTCCTCCGCATCTTTAACCATATGGATCCCGAGGGGGCAGAAGTAATACCGGTAAAGTGTCCGCTGAGCGTAATTCTGGGCAACATTTTCCAGGTCGGCCCATTTGGACAGCCTCGCCCGGGACCAGGTATCGTCACTGCGCCCGTAGGCATAAGTCCTTTTTTCTGCAGTCTGGCAGCGTATTCCCTCGTAACTCACGTTCATCGCCCCTGAAGGTGACTTGACTACAAGACTATAGCGCACGACGCCATCTTCCCCTACCGCAATGGATGAGGCATCGACGAAATGGGAATTGGTGCTGGCTGGTCCGGCATCAAATTGCAGCATATTTTCCGGCTTGGGGTAATCCGGCAACTGGGTCTGCAGCTCAACCCAAGGTCTTTCATGATCAAATTCGTACTCGAATTTATTTTGCTGGGCGTAAGCCGCAATCGGCAGGGCGCATAGCAGAACCAGGAATTTTTTCATTGTGCAGTCAGTCCGCGGTCAAATCGTCGATTAAGGCGTCGCGCACCGCCCCTGTTACCGGCTGAGCGGGAACCTCATACGCGGAATGGTCGATGCCCATGCTCAAGGGGGCACCCTGATGCAATGCCTTTATCATGCCCGTGCCCAGCTCAAAACGCAAAAAATGCACTGAGGAGGTTTTTTCCGCGTTTTCCCGCTCGAGATCTTCATCGGCGATGGCGTAAACCAAGTCAAGATCATGTACCCTTACCCATACCCTATCTTCGATGCCAGTCAATTCCGCCAGTCTGGCAGCGCGCTCGAGCGGATCCGGATATTCGATCATCATGGTGGCTTTCCAGTTGCCGCCATCGGGAACGAGGGGTCCATATGCGTCCAATTCGTCGAGTATGCCCTCTTCCTCAAAAATCTTCTCTACCCGCAGCATTTCCTGAATCTGATACCGTATGGTCAATTCATCCTCGAAAATGAGCGTTACATTTTCGCCCAGATGAACTTTGCGGTTTTTTTTGTGTGCCATCACCCTGGCGCGGAATTCCTTCCGCGCTTTGGCATAGGCTTCCAGTGTCATCAGGCTATCGCGAGTAATCTGAGGCATGATTGATAGATAGTTCCAAGTTGGAATAATGAGACCGGCTATAGGTAAGCACGGCGTCCACAGCTGAGCCGCTCACCTGTCAGAGTCCATAAGCGATCCGGAGCAGTGTCAGTGGATGCTGTTTCTGCGCCTTGTTCTCGCCCATACCCTGCTGAATATGACGCCCGGCGATGGCACAGTCGGAACTTATGTAGTCGGGGCCGGGCGCAGCCATTTGCTTGAACACCGGCTTGCCGATCTTCATGGAATCGGCGAAATGCTCGCTCTTGACTCCCCATGTGCCGTCATGACCGGAACAACGTTCCACCACGCTCACCTTGGTTCCGGGAATCATTTGCAGCATGTCCTTGGTTTTCTGTCCGACATTCTGCACCCGCAAATGGCAGGGAATATGGTAGGAAACATTCCCCAGGGGCTGCTTGAAATCTGTTTTCAACAGACCGTCCCGGCTCCGCAGCATCAGATACTCGAACGGATCGAACATGGCCGCCGCTACCGCTTGTACGTCGCCATCCTGGGGAAACATGAGCGGCAATTCCTGCTTATACATCAGAGCGCACGAAGGCACGGCTGTGAGGATCGCATAACCTTCTTTCGCCAGTTTCACCAGATAAGGAATGTTTACTTTCTTCAGCTCATTCACCGCATCCAGATCACCCAGTTCCAGCTTTGGCATGCCGCAACATGCCTCTTTTTCCACCAGGCATGCCGGAATTTCGTTGTGCTTGAGTATTTTCAATAAATCATGGCCAATCCCAGGTTCATTATAATTCACGTAGCAAGTGGCATAAATCGCTACCTTTCCCGATGTTCTGGCACCGTTGCGGACTTCATGGGAGGAATCGATTTTGGCGCTCTTACGAAATTTATGGCTATCGTAATCGGGCAGCACCCGTTCGGCATGAATACCCAGCATGCTATCCATCAGCTTGCGTGCGGCAGGCGTCCTGTTAACGGCATTTACGGTCTGTGCTACCACCGGGATGCTTGCCAGCTTGCCCATGAGATCGGTACTGGAAAGCAACTTGTCGCGGAAACCGGTTTCGCCCTTCTTGTACTTGACCGCTTTGGCTCGCAGCATCAGGTGTGGAAAATCAATATTCCATGGATGCGGAGGCACATAGGGGCACTTCGTCATGAAACACATATCGCAAAGATAACAACGGTCCACCACCTCCCAGAGGCTCTGTTTTTCCACCCCGTCCAGTTCGCCGGTGGCCCCGTCATCGATAAGATCGAACAATCGTGGAAAAGCCGTGCACAGATTTACGCAACGGCGGCAGCCATGACAGATGTCAAAGACGCGCTCCATCTCCTGAAACAACTTCGGCTCGTCATAAAAATCCGGATTTACCCAGTCGAGCGGATGCCGCTTTGGAGGTTCCAGACTGCCTTCGCGAGTGGTCATGACAACACGTGGAAAATAGATGAGGGATTAAAGTCGGACAAAATTGCAGAATAAAACGGACCGACCGGATCGAATGCCATCCGGTCTATCCGTTTTATGATTTTTGTTTAATCGGCCAGATTATCCAGAGCCTTCTGGAAGCGGTTGGCGTGGGAGCGCTCAGCCTTGGCCAGCGTCTCGAACCAATCGCCGATTTCATCAAAACCTTCATCACGCGCGGACTTGGCCATACCCGGATACATATCGGTGTATTCGTGGGTTTCCCCGGCGATGGCTGTTTTCAGGTTATCGCGCGATGGACCGAAAGGCAGACCTGTGGCCGGATCCCCACAGGCTTCCAAATATTCCAGATGGCCATGAGCGTGACCGGTTTCACCTTCAGCGGTCGAACGGAATACCGCTGCCACATCGTTCTGGCCTTCCACATCCGCTTTGGCCGCAAAATAGAGATACCGGCGATTGGCCTGAGATTCTCCGGCAAAAGCCGCTTTCAGATTCTCTTCAGTTTTTGATCCTTTAAGTTCCATAATGCTCTCCTCTTATATATAACATAGTGATAAACAAATTGATCAGGGTCCCAGCCTGCTTGAGGTGATATATGGCGTAAACCGGCTACCCCTGCCCCCATACCAGGCTATCCAAACTGTAGGAGACTAGCGGAGGGTTCTTTGCTTGTCAACCGGACTTACCGGGCGTTTATGGAATGGACGCCGCACACGTGGGCAGCGTTTAAAGCCGGTAAAGCAGGTGGTTTTACCCTGAATCGCAGGATCAAGCCCTTGCTCAGGTAACCAGATTCTGCGGCTTGCCAGCCACCCAGGCCTCGATATTTTCGATCAGCTGACTTGCCAGAGATTGCATGGCCTCGTCCGATGCCCAGGCTACATGCGGCGTCAGAATGAAGTTGGGGCGGCGCAGGTCGAGCAACGGATTGCCATTCTTTGGCGGTTCGGCAGTCAGCACGTCAAAACCCGCCCCGGCAATAAGATTTTCATCCAGTGCCTGAACCAGCGCTGCCTCATCCACCAGTCCGCCACGCGCGGTATTGATCAGCAGTGCGCTGCACTTCATCTTGCGCAGTTCATTGATGCCGATCAGATCTCGCGTCGTTGGGGTCAGCGGACAGTGCAGCGAAAGTATGTCCGACTCGGCCAGCACTTGGTCGAACGGCGTAAGCACCATCTCTTTTTTCTTGGGTGAGGGATGGTAAGCAAACAGCACATTCATGCCGAAGCCACGTGCAATGGCGGCGGTGCCCTGCCCGATGGCGCCCTCGCCGATAATACCCATGGTGGAACCGGACAACTCAGTGATAGGATGCGTGAATAAGCAGAACTGTTCCGATTGCTGCCATGTGCCCTGCTCTATCTCCTGCCGGTACGCCAATAAATTCCGGCGTAACGCGAGCACCAGCGCAAACACGTGCTCCGGCACAGTATGATTCGCGTAGTTGCGGATATTCGCCACCGCGATGCCGCGCCTGCGGCACGCCGCAATATCGATGCAGTCATACCCGGTTGCCGTCACCGCGATCATCTTCAGCCTGGGCAACTCCGCAAGAGTCTCGTCGCTCAACGGTATTTTGTTGATGATTGCCACCGTCGCATTCCGCAGGCGCGGTACGATTTGATCAAAAGTTGTGTGCGCGTATTCTTCGTAAATATGCTCGAAACCCGGTCGGCGCACCTGTGCCTTGATCGAGTCGCGCTCCAGAAAAACGACGTGGTGGCTCATATTCGTCCTCTCCCGTTGAGATTTGCGGGCTCCAAAACCACGGCGGCGATGCCGCCAGGAATAAAGGCTTGCGATAGGGAATGAATCATGTTACTCCCGATTCATGCGTGCGGAAAACAGACTGGCTGAAACAATCAGCGCACCGCCCATCCAGCTCTTGGGTGTCATGGCTTCATCAGTCAGAAAATACGCCGCGACCGCCGCGACCACTAATTCAAACAGCATAATGACGATGGCCCGATTCGCGGGAACATGCGTAACACCATATTGCACAATCACGCTCAGCACAAACACGATGATCCCCAATCCCAACAGTAGCAGATAGGAGTTCATGGAAATACTGCTCAGAACGAGATCGGGCAAAAACAGGCTGTAAATGTATCCCGTCAACGCAACCCCCATCCATACCGCCACTGACTTCGATTGAACATTGTGATACTGATCCTTGCGGCTCAGCACATTCAAGAGCGCGAACATGAAACCGGCCGACAACCCCATCCAGTCGCCGTAGGTTGAAGGCAGCAAGGAACCGCTTTCTGGTTCCCACAACATCGTTACCGCACCGGCCAGCGAAATAACGATAACCAGATATCCATGCCGACTTAATCTCTCTTTCAGCAAAAGGCGCGAAAATACGACAGTCCAAAGCGGGGCAAGATAAAATAACAACAACACCCGCATGACTTCACCATGGATCACTCCGAGCACATAGGCGAGATTGGTCCACCCCGCAAATAACGCGATCCCCAGCAACAGATAGGGTTCGCCGCCGGCGATATGCGACATTCGCAAATCTTTCCGGAACGCCACCAATCCCAGCACCAAGGCAATAAAATACGTAATCGCCGTTGCGATTGAACCACTTATCTCAGCTTGTTCCAGTACCCGGTAGGGATACCAGAGCAGCCCCCAGATAATCGCGCCACCGAGTAGCGCTGTTACCGGTAAAAGGTTTTGTTTGTTCTGATTATTTTGCTTGGTCAGCAAGCCGCCGCCCCTTTATAATTCCGCTTCGATCAAGTTTTCATCCTGAAAATGACCGTCCCTGGTCGCAGGCTGCCTCCTTATAAAATTGAATCCCAATCTCAACCGCCTGCAACCTTATCCCTTCCAGAAGCTCCACAAGCTGTTTGAAGGTATTACACCCAACCGGGATTTCGCACCTATCAACCTGCATATCGGCGAGCCCAAACACCCAACGCCCGATTTCATTTGCCAAGCCCTGACGCACAACCTGGGTGGCCTGGCGCATTATCCCACAACCCTTGGAGCCAGATCGCTGCGTGCGAGCATTGCCGCCTGGCTGATACGGCGTTATCGCTTGCCCGAGATAAGCCCCGAAACAGAGATCATTCCCGTTAACGGCAGCCGCGAGGCGCTATTTTCTGCTGCCCAGGCGGTGATCGATTCATCGCTTTCAAACGCGGCGGTTGTATGCCCGAATCCGTTTTACCAGATATATGAAGGCGCCACTTTGCTGGCCGGCGCCACTCCTTATTTTTTAAATACGCTGCCGGAGAATAATTTCGCGCTCGACTATACGCAGTTGCCGGATGACGTCTGGTCCCGTACGCAATTGGCATATATCTGCTCGCCTGGCAATCCCACCGGCAGAGTGATGTCGATAGATGAGTGGCGGCAATTATTCGAGCTTTCCGACCGGCATGGATTCATCATCGCCGCAGACGAATGCTATTCCGAAATCTATTTCGATGAAACCGCACCTCCGCTCGGCGCCCTGGAAGCCGCCCACCGTCTGGGTCGTAGCGGCTTCCCACGGCTGCTGGTATTCAGCAGCTTGTCGAAAAGATCCAATGTGCCGGGTATGCGTTCAGGTTTTGTGGCAGGAAATGCGGCGGTGCTGGAAAAATTTTTGCTCTATCGCACTTATCATGGCAGTGCAATGAATCCCGTGATACAGGCAGCGAGTGAGGCGGCCTGGAATGACGAATCCCATGTTATCGAGAACCGTCTCTTGTATCGGGAGAAATTCACGACAGTCGCCGGATTACTGGCTGATACCATGCGAGTATCCATCCCGGACGCAGCATTTTACCTATGGGTGAAAACGCCGATTAGCGATGTCGAGTTCACCCGGAAGCTTTATCACGATTATAATGTAACGGTTTTACCAGGCAGTTATCTGGCACGGTCTGCGCATGGAATCAACCCGGGTGAAAATTTCGTGCGTATCGCCCTGGTCGCGCCGCTGGCGGAATGCGTCGAAGCGGCCACCCGCATAAAAATGCTGATGTCTTGCCTATCATGTGCGCCAAAAAATTGAATCATCAAAAACATCTCAGACACCCCAGAAAAAATAAAGGAAAACCATGGACCAAATCCAAAGCACCATAGAAGAAGCGTTCGAACGCCGTGCCGAGATTACACCCCGCAATGTCGAGGCGAAACTCAAGGAATCCGTTGCCCAGGTGCTGGAAATGCTCGACAGTGGCAAGCTGCGGGTCGCGGAAAAGATCAACGGCGAATGGACCACGCATCAATGGATCAAGAAAGCGGTGCTGCTTTCCTTTCGCATAGAGGACAATAGCTTCATCAAGGGCGGTTTCTCCAACTATTTCGATAAAGTGCCCTCCAAATTCGCCGACTACAGCTCCAAGGATTTCCGTAATGGCGGGTTCCGCGTGGTGCCGCCCGCCGCCGTGCGCAAGGGGGCGTTTATCGCCAGCAACGTCGTGCTGATGCCATCCTATGTCAACATCGGCGCCTATGTGGATGAGGGTACCATGGTCGATACCTGGGCCACGGTGGGCTCCTGCGCCCAGATCGGCAAGAATGTGCACCTGTCCGGCGGAGTGGGCATAGGCGGGGTCCTCGAGCCCGTGCAGGCCAATCCGACCATCATCGAGGATAACTGCTTCATTGGCGCTCGCTCGGAAGTCGTCGAGGGCGTCATCGTGGGAGAAAACTCGGTCATCTCGATGGGCGTATATATTGGCCAGAGTACCAAGATTTATAACCGGGAAACCGGTGAAACAAGCTACGGCCGCATTCCGCCGGGATCGGTGGTGGTGTCAGGCAATCTGCCCTCCGCAGATGGAAAATACAGCCTTTACTGCGCAGTCATTGTCAAACAGGTGGATGCCAAGACCCGTGCAAAAACTGGCATCAATGAGCTGTTGCGCGGAATTTAACCGTTACTCGATTCTCAGGAAAATATCCCATGCAAAATGACACGCTGTCTCTTGCACAGGCACTGATCGCCTGCCGCTCGCTAACGCCCTTCGATGAAGGATGCCAGGAAATTCTGATTAATCGCCTCGAAAAAATCGGCTTCAACATCGAGAGAATACGCTGCGGCGAAGTGGATAATTTATGGGCTCGCCGCGGTAAGAGCAAACCGTTGCTATGCTTTGCCGGTCACACCGATGTGGTGCCAACCGGTCCGGTCGACAAATGGGACAGCGATCCCTTCAAACCGGAAATCCGCTATGGCAGGCTGTACGGTCGAGGTGCAGCCGATATGAAGGGATCACTGGCGGCGTTTGTGACCGCGATTGAAGCATTTGTAGCCGGGCACCCCAATCATGGCGGCTCGATTGCGCTGCTCATCACGTCGGACGAAGAGGGTGTCGCCATAGACGGTACCGTCAAGGTGGTTGAAGCGCTCAAAGCGCGCAAGGAGCTGATCGATTATTGCATCGTCGGCGAACCCACTTGTGTCAACGACTTGGGCGATACCATCAAGAATGGCAGACGCGGTTCCTTATCCGGTACATTGACCGTGAAGGGCATTCAAGGCCATATCGCTTATCCTCATCTGGCGAAGAATCCCATCCACCTCGCCGCCCCCGCCATTGCCGAACTGACGCAAACCCAATGGGATGAAGGCAACGAATACTTTCCGCCCACCACCTGGCAGGTTTCCAATATCAATGGCGGTACTGGCGCCACCAACGTCATCCCCGGTGAAGTCACCATGCTGTTCAATTTTCGTTTTTCCACCGCCAGCACGGTTGAATCGTTAAAAGCCCGTGTGCATGAGATCCTCAACCGGCAGGACTTCGATTACGACCTGCGATGGGAGTTTTCCGGCAAGCCCTATCTCACGCCCAGGGGCAGCCTGGTGGATGCGATCAGCAACGCGATCCGAACCGTTACGGGAATCGAGCCCGAGCTTTCCACTTCCGGAGGCACCTCCGATGGGCGGTTCATCGCCGATATCTGCCCGCAAGTGGTGGAAATGGGGCCGCGTAACGCCACCATTCACAAACTCAATGAATATGTGGAAGTCAAGGATCTGGAACAGCTGCCTGAAATCTACCGGCTGACGCTGGAGCATTTGTTGCTGAAATAATAGAAATCTCTGAATAAATCCCCTATGGAGCGCTCAGTTGTGGCTCGGTTGACAAACCAGGCGGCATACTCCTGAATTTCTTCAGAGGCTCCTATATGCCGACGAGAAAATACTATTTATTTGTCATTCCAGATTTGACCTGGAATCCGGCCTGCGCCAACAAACCGACAATGGCATGCCTACAGAATGTCGCCTGATCCGGCCGTCACCGTTAACATAGTACTATTTGATCGCCGAATCGATAAGCAGACACCTGAATGGTGGTAATCTGAAAGTGATAGTGTCTTCATGTATATCGAAGCCAAGGCCCAGCTCCATACTCTCCGCGACTTATTACGATTCGCGGTAAGCCGCTTTAACGAAGCCGGTCTCTTTTTTGGTCATGGCTCAGCCTCGGCCTACGACGAGGCGGCCTATCTCGTTCTCCACACCCTCCATCTCCCTCTTGACCGGCTGGAACCTTTTCTGGATGCGCGCCTCACCACGGCGGAACTGGAACAGGTACTGCACATAATCGAGCGCCGCGCGGTAGAAAAGATTCCGGCCGCTTACCTCACCAACGAAGCCTGGCTGGGAGATTTCAGTTTTTATGTGGATGAGCGCGTGATCGTACCGCGCTCCTTCATTGCCGAACTACTGCGAGAGCAACTGGCGCCATGGATAGAAAATCCCGATAAAATCCATGCCGCACTGGATCTCTGTACCGGATCGGGATGCCTTGCGGTGTTGCTCGCGCATGCTTTCGGAAATGCCGCCATAGACGCTACGGATATTTCACATGACGCGCTGCAAGTCGCGCAGAAGAACGTAACGGATTACAACCTGGAACACAGGGTCAATCTCATGCAATCCGACTTATTCGCGGGATTGCGGGGGCGCCGCTACGATCTGATTATCAGCAATCCGCCTTATGTCAGTGCTGAATCGATGACATCGCTCCCCGAGGAGTATCGTCACGAACCGCGTAATGCTCTGACGAGTGGCGAAGACGGACTGGAGGCGACGCGGGCAATACTGCGCCAAGCCGCTGACCATTTAACTGAGCAGGGCTTGCTGGTTGTCGAAATTGGCCATAACCGTGATGCCCTGGAACAGGAATTCTGCCAGACTCCCTTCACCTGGCTGGAAACCAGTGCCGGCGATGAGTTTGTGTTCCTGCTGAAACGCGATCAGCTTCCCCACTGATTACTCTGGATTAGCGCTATAAAGCGACGTTACAAGCGGGAGCGGGTCTCCGGCGGCATGCGAGACACCCTATTGTTGGCTTGGACTGGATTCCGGGTCTAAGCCCGGAATGACGAATCTTATGGTGTTTTCTCGCGGATTACGCGACCAGCGCCAGTAGACGCCTTATCTCGGTTTCGTCCAACTCCATCCATTTTCCCCGCTTCAGACGCGGCGGCAGGTTAATGGGGCCAAAGCGCACCCGCATCAGGCGGCTCACCGTCATTCCCACCGTTTCAAACATGCGGCGCACTTCCCGGTTCCTGCCCTCCTTCAATATCACGCGGTACCAATGATTGGATCCCTCGCCGCCTTGGTCCGACAAATGGTCGAATTTCGCCAGGCCATCTTCCAGTTCCACGCCTGTCGTCAGCAGCGCCGCAACTTCCGGAGTCAGGCGCCCCATGATCCGTACCGCATATTCCCGTTCGACTTCAAATCGGGGATGCATTAGCCGGTTAGCCAATTCTCCGTCGGTCGTAAAGATCAGCAACCCGCTGGTGTTATAGTCAAGCCTGCCGATGGATATCCATTTGGACGATCGCAATTGCGGCAACTTGGCGAATACCGATGGCCGGCCTTCGGGATCATCATGGCTGACTATCTCACCCTCCGGTTTATGGTAGAGCACAACCCTGGGCAGGCGGTCATTGGACTTGAAGTGTATGGTGCGCTTGCCCACCCGTATGGTGTCATCGGGCCCGGCCCGATCACCGATCACCGCCACTTTTCCATTAATGGTCGCTCCGCCGGCGGCAATCAGCTCCTCCATCTCACGCCTTGACCCCAATCCTGCCTGTGCCAGCACTTTTTGGAGCTTGTGCGTAACCGGCGCGGATACCGATGCGGGCATGGAGCTGGCGTCAGCGCCAGTGGAGGATGCAGAACCCTTTTTCTTCATCGGCCTGATCGGCCTGGTTTTCATCTATAGCGCACCTTAAGAACCCTTCAAGTTTCTTCCAGTCTTATAAAAAATAGACATTCGAGCATATTCAAGCCCCACCGTTAAATCTCTCTGCGCTCCATCACCGCCTGCGCCAATGTGCCGCTATCCACGTGCTCCAGCTCGCCACCCACTGGCAGTCCGCGCGCGATCCGGGTAACCTTCACCCCCTTGTCGTGCAAAAGCTCACCGATATAATGGGCAGTCGCCTCGCCTTCCACGGTGAAATTGGTGGCAAGCATGACTTCCTGCACCAAGCCATCCTGGGCCCGCTTCAGCAGCCGGTCAAGATGAATTTCCCTGGGACCGATACCATCCAAAGGTGAAAGTCTACCCATCAGCACAAAATACATGCCCTTGTAACAGTGCGCCTGCTCCATCATCAGCAGATCGGCCGGCATTTCCACTACGCATAACGATGCGGCATCGCGCCGTTCGGAACGGCACAACTCGCATACAATTTCCTCAGTGAAGTTGTTGCATTTCTCGCAATGCCTGATGTGTTCCAGCGCATAGGCAAGCGAATTGGCGAGCCTCTGTGCGCCGGCATGATCCCGCTGCAACAGGTGATAAGCCATGCGTTGCGCCGATCTGGGACCCACGCCGGGCAGGCAGCGTAACGATTCGATCAGATCCTCGAGACTGGTTGGCGTTTTCATGATAAGTAAAACGAGACAAGGAGCATTGCAACACGGAAATGACAGCTATTTCTTCATGAAGCGGCACAATCTTATTTTCCGTAAATTAAAACGGCAATTTCATCCCTGGTGGCAGCGCCATTCCGGAAGTCAAACCAGCCATTTTCTCCTGCGTGGTGGATTCCACCCGCCGCACTGCGTCGTTCACCGCGGCGGCAATCAGATCTTCGAGCATGTCCTTATCGTCACCGATCAGGCTGTCGTCGATAGCCACACGCTTGACGTCATAACGACAAGTCATCACCACCTTGACCATGCCGGCGCCGGATTGGCCTTCGACTTCGATCGAGGCCAGCTTCTCCTGCATATTTTTCATGTTCTCCTGCATTTGCTGAGCCTGCTTCATAAAATTGCCCAAGCCGCCTTTCATCATTTTTTTACCTCCGCTATCGAATGGGTTTGATCGAAGAGACGATCAGCTTTGCATCGAAATTCTCCACCAGTTCTCGCACAAACGGGTCTGTTTCGATAGCTGCGATCGCTTGTGATTGCTTCTGCTGCTTTTCAAGATTTTCCAGCTCAGCGGGATTCATACCCGTGACGATCCCGACCGAGAATTTTAATCGGACCGGCCTACCGAGGTATTCGCTCAGCGCGACGCTCATTTTCTCCTGGTGCCTTTTTTCAAGCAGGTGCTTATGCTCTGCGGGTACGCAAAACTCTATTTCGTTCGCATGAACACTCTTCACTTCACAACGCTGAGCCAGCATTTTCGGCATTCCGTTCAACTTTAACTGATTTACTACCGCTGCCCAATCGCCCTCGAATAAACTTATCGGGGAAGCAGGTTTCACCGTATTGGCTTCCTCTTTGGCACCGGTTGCCTCTCCTATTTCTATTGTTTCTAATCCTTCTGTTGTGTCCGATATTTTCGCAACCGTTGGGATTGAAGGCGAAGACCGCTTGATCTCCTTGTCATGCTTTGGTCCTGTAGTCTTAGGCATGCCCTCCGGCATGAAAGCCAGCAGCCGCATCAACGTCATGGTAAAACCCGCGTACTCGTCCGGCGCCTGGGCGAGATCTGAGCGGCCATGTATGACGATCTGATAGAACAGCTGGATATCTTCCGGTGTAAATGTGTTCGCCAATGCAAAAATCCGCTCACGCTCGAGGGTGTCTTCTCCGATAGCCGAAGGTACGATTTGTGCCAGGGCAAAGCGATGCAGTAGCGTCGCCAAATCCTGCAAAGCCGCGTCGAACGACAAGCTACGGGTTTCCATCGCGTCCGCTACCGCCAGCATCCGGGCGCCATCTTTTCGTGACAAGGCATCCACCAAGTCATACAAATAGCCCTGATCGATAGTGCCCAGCATATCCCGCACCCCGGCTTCGTCGATTGCCCCCTCGCCGAAGGCAATTGCCTGATCCAGAATACTCAAGGCATCGCGCATGCTGCCCTGCGCCGACCGTGCCAGCAACTGCAACGACGTGGCGTCGCAGCTTATCTTTTCCTGTTCAAGCACATGCTTGAGATGCGCGGCAATCAGCGGTAATGGGATTTGTTTCAGGTTGAATTGCAGGCAGCGAGACAGAACGGTAACAGGAATCTTCTGCGGATCGGTCGTGGCGAGAACAAATTTGACATGTTCGGGCGGCTCTTCCAGGGTTTTCAACATGGCATTGAAAGCCGATTTGGAGAGCATGTGTACTTCGTCAATGATGTAAATCTTGTAACGGGCACTGGTGGGGGCATAAAGCGCGTTTTCCAGCAATTCCCGCATCTTGTCCACTTGCGTATTGGAGGCGGCGTCCATCTCGATCAAATCAACGAACCGCCCGCTGTCAATTTCAATGCAGGCTGAACATACGCCGCAAGGTGTGGATGTAATCCCCGTCTGGCAGTTGAGCGCCTTGGCCAGAATGCGGGCGATCGTGGTTTTGCCGATGCCGCGTGTGCCGGTAAACAGGTAGGCATGGTGCAGCCTTTTTTGTTCAAGCGCATTGGTAAGCGCCCTGACCACATGATCCTGTCCGGTCAGCTCGGAAAAGCTCCTGGGGCGCCATTTGCGGGCAAGGACTTGAGTCGGCACGATAGCGGGAAATTGATAACCGAGAGCGATAGAAAAGTTTATTGCAGACTGGCCGGGAGCTCGAATTCGTTCCCCGGATGGCCTAAGGGTAGAGCGGAGCCGACATCGCAAATGCCGGCTCCGCTCTGACTACCTGTCCAAATAAAACGGGTGGCGAGCCTGACCCCCGGCACTTGCAGAAAATAGCTGTGGCTGCTTCCTTCCGGACCTGACCAGGTTCACTACTATGCAATGCGGGGAGGCCCGCCATAAAAAGTTAATATAGTTTCAGCCAGTAATAACCAGAAATCTACAATTGGACATAATATCTATAATATTCAATCAATTATACTTGATAAGATTCAAGGTCACGGAAATGAATTACGCTATCCGTCAATTGTGTCATTGTGCACGGAGTCGGCGCCTGCGTCTACTGCCATAGTCGTAAGGAACACCTTAGGCTACGATTGCGTCCCGATTTTTCTGGCAAGCGCCAGCAATTCCTCTCCGTTTTCAAGACCATCGAGGAAACGTTGGGGAATACCCTCAAGCCCTACCTGTGCCCCAACCAGGGCGCCAGTCAGCATCGCACGGGACATGTTCTGACCCCCGCCGTTTACGGCATGCAGTACTGCGGATTCGAAGTCATCCGCAAAGCGTGCCGCAAGATAATATGCGGCGGGAAGCTGATGATAAATTGCACATGGCATACCATAGACAATGGATACTTTCCAGGCGGGTTCAATCCGGATATCCGGATCAATCGCGGCTAGAGCGACATAATGCGGTGTTAGCAGCGCATCAGGAGAGGAAAAGCGGCCTGCTCGCGGCGGATCGGGATCGCCGGGGCGGGGTGGAGCAAGATTGCTTTTTGTCACAGAATGAAATGGCAATTCTCCACTCTGAACAAGCTGCATGAGTGTATCAGAAACCACCGGCGTCAGTTTTTCTCCGGCAATCAATCGGGATAAAATCACATTGTAGGCTGTCGTCATGGCGACGATGGCTTCATCGCCTTGCGTAAGGAGGCAATTGGCGGAAACCGTCTCGGCAACTTTTCGCGGCTGGTTCGCGTAATGCGCCGCCAGCACGATGGCACGCTCGGCCGCTTCGGTGGTATCCGCATGTCCCCCTGCCTCACCCCATGTCTTTCCCTGCTCCACGCGTCTGCGATATGCTTCCCGTATCGATTGGCTGGTATATCCGCCCGGGCCGTATTCCGGCGTGCCGTTCAGCAGGGGAAACAGCTCTTCATCGAGCCTGCGGGTAAAATCCTCTTCGCGGTATTCCCCATGTTCCGCCACGGACCGAAGGAGCATGACGAAAATCAAACCCGTCTGGGAGAGCTGCCCGGCATTCATTCCGCCGTGGTAGCGATCCGGTCTTGGGGTGGTATAACCGTCGATCCACGGACCGTAATCCTTGCGCAACTCGGCAAGGTCATAATACCAGTGGCATCCCAAACCGAGGGCATCACCGATCAACGCACCCATGATGGCGCCAGAAACTCGATCCATTTTTAATCTCCTATCAAGAATATCGCTCAATACTATTTGTTTACCGAGTCAATAGTTAAAAGACGGGTTAGCAGGATAGGGCAGCCGCTCCATCAAATCGCACAGGCAATCCTGGCGGATCACCCGTTCGTCGCGGGTGGAACGGTATCGACGATTCAAATGCCGTAAATGAATGGTTTATATTGCTCGAATGGTTTGTTCCTGAAGTAGTGCTGTCCACCATTGTCACCAACCATTTTAGCCCTGTCAGGCATAGGCAACCCAACCCCGAAATGTAAATCCAGTGTAAAACAAGCTGACTTTGGAGAAGCCGGCTTCACGCAAAAGTTCTTCATCTTGTTCGGGATTAAGAATATGCAGGCGATCATCAACAGCCGCGCGGCCAGCTTCCGCCTTTTCTGGGTCAATACCGGAGGAAACCGCGAACGCAGCGTATCTAGAAAGCCAAACCTTGCGCTCCCATTCACCCTGTGAAAAACTCATGTGAACCAACACCAAAGGTGCGCCGAGCTTAAGCCGACGATGAATTTCGCGGAGAGTGCGCAGCCGTTCAGCACGATCGATAAAATGCATCGTCAACAAGCACGATGCACCGTCGAACGGCCCTTCCGGCGAAACCTCAATATAGCCCTGATGCAATTGCACGCGTGCTTTAAGTGGCCCGATGGCTCGCTCCGCCAACCCCAGCATTTCGGGAGATGGATCAACGCCATCTAAAGTCCAATGTGGGTGAGTCTCGACGTACGCTTTTAGCTCCAATCCACCGCCAGCGCCTACGACCAGCACTCGACCTTTTTCTGGGACATGTTCTTCTAGCAGAAGCGAGGTCAAACGCTGCATATCGTGGAAACCCGGAACCATGCGTGGTGGCCCTTCAGCGTAACGAGCGACGGCCTGAGGATCAGAAAATGCAGAAGCCGCGGATGGTTTAGCACGCATGAGAGCTCTGCTGATGATTATGGGAAGCACCACGCGCCACGAGACGAGCATGCAGATCTTTGCTCAACATGTCGAGCGTTACGCTGCCTAAGCGCGATAGCAGGAGTTCTTCTACTTCGCTAAAAACCTGCCCAAGGGCGGTATTTACGGTTTGCTCGACAAGGCAACCCGGTGCTTCGGTGCGATTACCGATCGCGAGGATCGATGGGCTGCCCAAGGCGGTATAGATATCGCTCAATGTTATCCTTGATAGGTCACACACGAGCGTCCAACCGCCGCTATGCCCCTTTACCGATTGCACATATCCTTGATTCCGAAGACCGGCCATGATTTGCCGAACCACCACCGGATTGGTGTGTTGCATCTTGGCGAGAACTTCAGATGTGACAGGCCCCTTGTGCTCTGCCATATGCAATAAAATGTGAAGAACTCGGGATAATTTGCCATCTCTCCTCATGTAACTTACAATATTACATGAAAGTATAAGTGTCAAGGATATTGGCGTAATTCCACGAGGTTAAGGCATGAAACTGTACAATTTTCCCTTCGGCCCTTATCCACAAAGAGTGGCCATCTACCTTTCCGAGAAGGGGTTGGCCAACATCGAAGTAATCCATTTGGAGCCGCCGAATGGCAAAACGGGGCGGTCGGATTTCCTAAAACACATCACGCCTGCTGGATCATTGCCAGCAATTGTCGACGACGATGGCACGGTAGTGGGCCAGTCGCTGGCGATCCTCGAATATGTTGAGGACACGCACCCGGAACCTGACATGCGCGGTAAAACAGCGGCGGCGCGAGCGCGTACTCGGGAATTCATCAACGTGTTTGACGAAGCGCTCACCTTCTTCGGCCTGTGGGCGAGGCACGGCAGCCATCTAAGCCATGGTATAAATCGCGTAAGCCGAGATATGGCTGAAATCTGCTCGGCACGATACTTCCAAAAGCTGAGACTCGCCGAAAAGATGATCGACCCCGCGATGGGTTTCATCGCTGGAGACACGGTGACGATCGCCGATTGCGTGGCGATGGCAACCCTTCATTACATCATTGCTTTCTACGATGTGCCAATTCCTTCCGACTGCCCTAAACTCGTTGATTGGTATGCGCGCTTTTCTGCGCGGCTAAGCGCGCCGCCGAATAACTTTCCCCAAGAACAGCATAGAATCGCACGTAATTTGATGGAGCAAACAGGCATCACTATCTAAATATCAGAAAACAAGTATGCTCCTATGATCGCTGCCCAACCGCCCGCAAATGCTATTCTGATCGACTTGAACGTATCGGGGCGGAATGCCTGGATGCACCGAAACAGCACCCGAAATCGAGACATGGAGGCTCGCAACAGCTAGGAAAACAGAACCGAAGCGGCGGAGCTATCGAGAGGATAAATTAACCAGATTGTACTCATGCCAAACGCATGCAGCGCTGAATATGCCTTTGATTCGCATGGTAATCAAAACAAACGATGGCAGGATACTTCTTGTTCTGATGAAAACCTAATAAAAGATTCTCAGTCGGGCAAGATCAAGAGGATTGTGAAAGAAAGTTCTCTCCCTCACATATCCACCTTCCTCGGAAAGCCGCATGATACGGCTATTCCCAGCAAGAGCAAGATGGTTGCGGGGGCAGGATTTGAACCTACGACCTTCGGGTTATGAGCCCGACGAGCTGCCAGACTGCTCCACCCCGCGTCAGAAGGAGGATTATTATAGCAAGCTGGATTTATCAAGGTCAAATCTTATTCTGGCACGGCCGCGTAACAATCATCCGCTCGAGAAAAATCCGCGCACATATCGGCCCGGCCACCCTCATGGTTGGAGCCAACATAACATTAAGCTGTTGCCCTGCTACAATATAGCTGTTGTCATACCTTACAGGCAGAACCATCTCTGCGCAATTCTCCCCGGGAGACCAAAGCGCTCCTCCCGCAGCCCGCCATGGCAAAATCTGATTGTCTTGCGCCATCTAGGGCATCCCTCTTCCGAACGAAGTCAATATTCTTTCCTAATGAAATCATTTTCTGTTTTCTTATGAGAGTTAGCGCACAGAGTATCTTCTGGAATAACGGCAGCATTACCACCTTGCATCATCGTTCAAAAGCCGTTCACTGACAGGTGTAATGATTAGCAAACCCGACATTCTTAACGCCAGCATCCTGATTGTTGATGATCAGGATGTCAATGTCCGGCTGCTTGAACAGATGTTGGGCGATGCCGGTTATACCCGCATCACTTCGACCATGGACCCTTACCAGG
>NZ_JXQM01000037.1 GCF_000832065.1 Nitrosospira sp. NpAV
AGGGCTTGAAGCTTAGTACACGTCCCGATCCCTGAAGACCACCATGATGGTTTTGAGGATAATGTGCAGATCGAGCCGCAGAGACCAGTTGCGCAGGTAGTCGAGATCATGATCGATGCGCGCCTGCATCTTGTCGAGCGTGCGGGTTTCACCGCGATAGCCGTTGACCTGGGCCCAGCCGGTAATGCCGGGCTTGACCTTGTGGCGGATCATATAGCCCTTGATCAGATTGCGGTAGATCTCGTTGTGCGCCACGGCATGCGGCCGGGGCCCGACAATGCTCATGCGCCCCTGCAGGACATTGACGAACTGCGGCAATTCGTCCAGCGAATTCTTGCGCAGAAAGGCGCCGATGCGCGTGATGCGGCTATCTCCCTTCTGCGCCTGCCGGATCGACTCGCCGTCTTCGCAGACCCGCATCGAACGGAATTTATAGACCAGGATTTCTTCTCCATCGAGCCCATAGCGGCGTTGCTTGAAAATGACCGGGCCGGGGGAATCCAGCTTGATGGCCAGGGCGATGACCAGCAGCAGCGGTGAGATCAGCGCCAGGATAAGCAGGGAGAGAACGATATCGCTTGCCCGCTTGATGATCCCATTGGAACCGGTGAAGGGAGATTCGCATACGGAGATGACCGGGGTGCCGCAAACGGTGCCGCTGCGCCCCTGGATAAGATCGGTGATGAACATGTCGGGCACGAAGTAGATGGAGGCGGTGGTGTCTTTCAGTTCATCCAGTACATGGAGGATGCGCGGCTGCGAGGCCATGGGCAGCGACAGATAGATGAACTGGATGCGGTTTTCCTTGACGAAGCCGGGAAGCTCGCGCAGCCTGCCGAGCAACTGGCTGTTGGTGGGCTGATTGAGCCGGTTCGGGCTGCGGTCATCGAAGAAGCCGGACAGTTCGATCTTCGAATAGCGTGTCTCGTGAATGCGGTTGGCCAGCGCGGCGCCCTGCTCGTTCATGCCGACAATGATGGCGCGTTGCGGCGGCCCTTGCAGCATCAGCAGATAGGGTGCGCTGGCGCGCAGGGCCAGATGGGCGCCTACCTGGCTCAGCGGCGCCACCCAGAGCCAGGTGATCAGAGT
>NZ_JXQM01000038.1 GCF_000832065.1 Nitrosospira sp. NpAV
TGAAATCGACTTCCGTTTCAACATCCACGTCAATCGGCAGCAAGATATCCTGGTCGGCTACTCGAAGCTCTTCGCCGGCAATTTCCTCAAGGCCACCGCTCCCGGCGTCTCTCCAGACCTCTTCTACGTCCAATACAATGTGCGCTTTTGACAAATATCGGGCGCAGGCTCCATATACCTATGCGGGGTATTGACATATACCCCACTATGGTATACAGTAAAGCCGAAATTGTGAAGAATCGCCCGATAACCCGCTGCGGGATATGACTCTCACCCGGCGCGGAATCCGGCGAATCTCCGAAGGCGAATCAAGCTGATGATATTGTTAATGAAAACGTTAGGATATACAAAATGGCTGCCAAATCGGCTCATCTGAAAGTCAAAGGGATGCACTGCACCGGCTGCGAGGAAACCATCGAGAACGCGGTGAGTCATTTGCCGGGCATCCGGAAAGTCCATGCCGACCATGTCAAGCAAACGGTCGATATCGAATTCGACAGCAAATCCATCGGGGAAAGCGGCATTCGTCATGCGATCGAAGAGAAAGGTTATGAATTCGAAAGCGCATCCACGGAATCCTCCGGTCACGCGATACGAAATACACTGATTTTCCTCACTTTCCTGCTGGTGGTGGGTGGCGTGACGTTCTGGGGCAAGAGCATGATCCCGGGTTTGGTGGGGGAGATGAGCCCTCAACTCGGCTATGCCATGCTGCTTTCCATCGGATTCTTTACCGGGTTTCACTGCATCGGCATGTGCGGCGGTTTTGTGGTGGGTTATGCGACGGCTATCGAACCCCGCACCGCAAGTAGCACAGCGATGGCTCATTTGATGTACGCCACCGGTAAAACAGCGTCTTATACGATTATTGGCGGCAGTTTGGGGCTGCTGGGCTCGCTCGTGGCCTTTACCCCCGCCATGCGGGGTACCGTCACGCTCGCGGCTAGTCTTTTCGTGATCATCTATGGCCTCAAGATGCTGGATGTTTTTCCCGTATTGCGCAACTTCACCCTGCGTTTGCCCCGGTTTGTCGTGCGAGGCGTATCGAATGAGTTGCGTCAACGGCGCAGCCCCCTATCCATCGGACTTTTAAACGGCTTGATGCTGGGTTGCGGCCCGTTGCAAGCCATGTACATCATGGCTGCCGGTACCGGCAGCGCCCAGGAAGGCGCCACCATGCTGTTCTTCTTTGGTCTGGGCACCCTGGTGCCACTTCTGAGTTTCGGACTGATCGCCGGTTCCGTATCGCGGGATATCATCAACCTGCTGGTACGCGCATCCGCCATCATGGTTATCGCCATGGGCCTGATGATGGCGGATCGGGGACTCAAGCTGACCGGATCCGGCTATGACTTCAACTCCCTGTCGTCCCGCTGGCAGCAGGCAGCACCCGCGGATAATCATTTTGAACCAGGGAGCCCTGCCCGGCAGCGTTAAGTGGCACGACTACTATGAATTCCGGCTGGATAGCAAATATATGAACACACTTGCACTTAAACAACTTGAACTGCCGATCGAAGGCATGACCTGCACTGCCTGCGCGGCACGCATCGAAAAAAATCTGAACAAGCTACCCGGCGTGCGTGCGGTAGTCAACTTCGCCAATGAAAAAGCGCGCGTGGAGTTCGATGAGACAGCTACCCCGCCCGAAGAGCTGATCCGCTCGATCGAGAAAGCCGGATTTCATGTCGCGCCCCAATCGGTACAACTGCAAATCAGCGGAATGACATGCGCCGCATGCAGCGGACGTATCGAAAAAACATTGAACAAGCTTCCCGGCGTCACTGCAACCGTCAATCTGGCCACGGAAATAGCGCATGTCAGCCTGCACCCCGGTGCCGGTGCGACGATGATGAATGACCTGATCGCCGCCGTTGCCAAGGCAGGCTATGGTGCCCGGGAAATCAGTGAAGCCAGCCGAACCGAAGAGAAAGCGCGAAAACTGGCCGCGTACCATGCGGAACTTCGCATGTTCTGGATTGCGGCGGCGCTTACCTTGCCACTGATGCTGCAGATGGGCCCCATGCTCTGGGGTGATCATGCGGAATTCCTGCCGCGCTGGCTGCAGCTTCTGCTGGCAACGCCGGTGCAGTTCTGGGTTGGCAAGCGCTTCTATACCGCTGCATGGCATGCATTGCGTGGGGGCGGCGCCAACATGGATGTGCTGGTCGCGCTGGGCACCAGCATGGCATACTTTTTCAGTGCGGTGGTTACGTTGCTGTCACTGAACCAGCATGTCTATTTCGAGGCAAGCGCGGCCATCATCACCCTGGTACTGTTGGGCAAACTGATGGAAGCCCGCGCCAAGGGCAAAACTTCAGCAGCCATTGAAGCCCTCATCAAGTTACAGCCAAAAACCGCCCGGGTGGAGCGCGACGGCATGATCGTCGAAGTCGACGC
Organism: Nitrosospira sp. NpAV; assembly: GCF_000832065.1. Taxonomy (GTDB): domain Bacteria; phylum Pseudomonadota; class Gammaproteobacteria; order Burkholderiales; family Nitrosomonadaceae; genus Nitrosospira. The sequence goes on from NZ_JXQM01000038.1 coordinate 2,401, forward strand.
AAACTCGCTCAAGGTGGGCGACATTTTTATCGTGCGCCCCGGCGAGAATCTGCCGGTGGATGGCGTTGTCATCGAAGGGACCTCCAGCGTGAATGAGGCGATGCTGACCGGCGAAAGCCTGCCCGTCACAAAACAGGCGGGAGCCAGGGTTTATGCGGCCACCCTGAACCAGCAGGGGCTGCTCAAATGCCGCGCCACCAGTGTCGGCACCCATACCCAGCTTGCGGCCATCATTCATCTAGTGGAAGAAGCACAGGGCTCCAAGGCGCCGATCCAGCGATTGGCCGACGTCATTTCGGGCATATTTGTGCCGGTGGTGGTGATCATCAGTACCCTCACGCTGATCCTTACATGGTGGCTGGCGGGCGAATTCGTTCCGGCGCTCGTCAATGCCGTGGCGGTACTCGTCATTGCCTGTCCCTGTGCATTGGGACTGGCCACGCCCACCGCGATCATGGTCGGGGCGGGACGCGGCGCACAAGCCGGCGTGCTGGTGAAGAATGCCGCCTCGCTGGAGCAGGCGGAGAAGATTCAGGTGTTGATCGTAGACAAAACCGGCACGCTCACGGAAGGCAAGCCGGCAGTCACGAATATTGTTCCGGCACGATCGATCTCGGAACACGCGCTGATGCAGGTTGCCGCGACGCTGGAGCAAGGTTCGGAACACCCCCTGGCAAAAGCGGTGATGGAACATGCGGCTGGTATGAATATCCGGCCCCAGACGGTAAGCGATTTTACCGCTATCACCGGCAGCGGAATCACTGCCCGCATCGATGGCATCGACTATATCTGCGGCTCCCCCAGATTTCTGCGGGAACATGGCGCCCTGGCGAATAATGATTCGAATGATGATTCAATAGCTGTTCTCCAGGGCGAGGGTAAAACCGTCATCGGCGTGGCCGCCTCACCTCAAGGTACTTTTGAGGTTCTCGGTTATCTCGCCATTGCCGACCGGCTGCGAAACACTTCCGCACCCGCGGTAAGGCGGCTGCAATCAATGGGTATCGAAGTCATCATGCTGACCGGCGATAATCTCGCCACTGCCGCCGCCATTGCGAAGCAGGTGGGCATCGGCACTTATCGCGCCGAGGTGCTGCCGCAAGACAAAGCCGCCGAAGTGAAAAAGATGAAAATGAGTGGCAAATTCATAGGCATGGTGGGCGACGGCATCAACGATGCTCCGGCACTGGCCGCGGCCGACGTGGGTTTCGCCATTGGCGCGGGTTCCGACGTGGCGGTTGAAGCTGCCGACATCACCCTCATGCGTGATGACTTGATGAGCGTGGCCGACGCCATTTCGCTCTCGCGCGCGACGCTGGGAAAAATCCGCCAGAATCTCTTCTTCGCCTTCATCTACAACGTGCTGGGCATACCACTGGCGGCGATAGGATTGCTTAACCCCGTCATCGCGGGCGCGGCAATGGCAATGAGTTCGGTATCGGTGGTCAGCAATTCATTGTTGCTGAAACGATGGCGGGCGGGTACGTGAGGAACATTCATTCAACTTAACTGAAAGGAGTCATGAAATGCAAACAGAAATCGTAAAAATCAAGGGAATGACCTGCATGGGCTGTGTCAACAGCGTGAAGAACGTGTTGGAGAAGATACCGGGCGTGAATGGTGCGGATGTTTCTCTTGAACAGAAACAGGCCGTGATCCAGTACGACGCAGCCACAACCCACCCCAACCAGTTCAAGGATGCTATCAAGGAGGCCGGTTTTGAAGTCGTCAACTAAAAAACCGTCTCCTGGAAAGGAACCGTGCCACGCGCAGATGGTAGTGCAGCCTGACAAGGAAGCTCTGATGAAGCGTCTCAACCGCATCGAGGGTCAGGTACGCGGTGTCAACAAAATGATAGCGGAAGATCGTTATTGCGTTGACATCCTGAATCAGGTCTCCGCGCTGCAGTCGGCGCTCGACGCCGTTGCCATGCTGTTATTGGAGAATCATACCCATGGCTGCATGCAGGGTGCCATCAAGTCGGGTAAAGGCGATGAGGCAATCGATGAACTGATGGCGGTGGTACGGAAATTCGCTCGGTAGCGTTGGCGGCAAATCATGGTTATTTCAGGCTGCTGCTCAGCGGCTGCGGTACGCCTGATAAAAACGAACCGGTAGGGAATGTAATGACACGACTTGTCCTGATTGCTTTTTTGTTTTTTGCCGGACCTGCTATCACCGCCGATATTCCCCCGGTTGACGTGCCCGACACGATGGGGGAAAGGGTAAAAGCGTGTATTGCCTGTCATGGTCCCGAGGACAAAGAGGGCCGGGATGCGTACTATCCCCGTATCGCGGGCAAGCCTGAGGGCTATCTGTTCAATCAGTTGCGCAATTTCCGGGACGGCCGGCGTCATTACCGGCCCATGGGGTTGCTGCTGGAAAATTTGCCCGATCAATACCTGCGGGAGATGGCTGCCTATTTCGCTTCGCTGAAGCAGGCTTTTCCCCCACCTGAGCCGCTGACCTCCTCATCCGCCGAAATAAAGCTCGCTCGAAGACTTGTGACCCTGGGAGATCCCGCGCGAAAAATTCCCGCCTGCGTTGAATGCCACGGCAAGGATCTGATGGGAACCGCGCCTTTTATCCCTGGCCTGCTGGGCCTGCCACGCGTCTACATCATCGCCCAGTTCGGCAACTGGCAGAATGGCGGCTTGATGCGGGGACAGACGCCCGACTGCATGTCGGAAATTGCAAAACAGCTCACGACCGACGAGGCAAGCGCCATCGCAGCCTGGCTGGCCGCGCAGCCGGTTTCCGAGGCCCTTTTGAAGCACGACGGTCCGGCGGCAGCCCTGCCCGACAAGCTCGCCAAGCGCTGTGGCAGCATCGTTCTGCAATCCGGAGGATTGCAATGAAACCTGTCGTCATCGCTGCCGCGCTTGCCGGACTCATCGGTCTTGGCCTGTACCTGGCGCCGATGAATCGGCCACCCGTAAACGAATTGCCGGCGTCAAAGACCGAAAACCCGGCGGAATTACAGGCAAGAGGCGCCTACCTCGCGCAAGCCGGCAATTGCATGGGGTGCCATACCGCCCAAGGCGGCAAACCCTACGCGGGCGGGCACATCCTTGACACCTCGATTGGAACATTCATCACGCCTAACATCACGCCCGATCCGGAAACCGGTATCGGACAATGGACCGAGCAGGATTTCTGGCGGGCGCTGCATGATGGCAAGGCACGCGACGGCAGTCCCTTATACCCGGCTTTTCCCTACACGGATTACACCAAGGTGACGCGCGAAGATGCCAATGCGATCTTCGCCTATCTTCAATCGCTCGCCCCCGTGCCTCAACGCAATCCACCGAGCCGCATCAGTTTTCCCTTCAACCTGCGTCCCCTCCTGTACGTCTGGCGCGCCCTTTACTTCGAGCAAGGCGTTTATCGGCCCGAGGCCGCAAAGAACGATGAATGGAACCGCGGCGCCTATCTCGTGCAAGGGCTCGGACATTGCAATGCTTGCCACACGGCGCGGAATCCGCTGGGCGCAAGCCAGGGCAATGTACTGGGAGGAGGACAACTCATGGGCTCGAACTGGTATGCGCCATCCCTGACTTCCCTGCAGGAGGCCAGCACTTCGGACTGGCCGCTGAATGATATTGCCCGACTCCTCACGGCGGGCTTGTCATCCCGGGCGGCCGCAACAGGGCCGATGGCCGATGTCGTCAGCCAAAGCCTTCAATATCTGACGCCGGATGATGCGCGCGCCATGGCCGTCTATCTCAAATCATTGCCCGGGAGCGCTCCACATTCCAGGGGAACAGCCCCCGAGCTTACCGATGAAGTAGATAGGCAGCTCCGGCGAGGCGGCGAAATTTACGAGAAATATTGCCAGGATTGCCATGGCAGCTTCGGGCAAGGTGCGCCCGGCGTTTATCCGGCACTGGCCGGCAACCGCGGCGTCACCCTCGCCTCCCCGGTTAACGCGATTCGCAGCATACTCAATGGCGGCTATGCGCCTGTCACGGAAAGCAGCCCGCGCCCCTACGGCATGCCGCCATTTGCGCAAATCCTGCCCGATGAAGAGATTGCGCTGGTCTTATCGTATATCCGTAATGCATGGGGTAATCGTGGCAGCCTGGTTACGGCGGTTCAGGTCGACCGGAGCAGGAAGGGTGCGCAATGAACCTGCATCCGGCAATGATCCGCGCAAAAGGCTGCCCATCCCTGAACCGCATTCCCGCAACCTGCTAATGGAAGAACCCCGCATGACGGTTCAGCATGACAAGAATGGATCGAATGCCCCAACGTTGGAGGATCTGACCGCACAGGCGGCAGCGGCAGGGCTATTATATGTTTCGGATAATGAGCCCGGAATCCGGAGGGTACGGCGCGGCCGCGGATTTCATTATGTGGATCCCGATAAGAAGACATTGATCGATAAGGGCGAACTTGAACGCATCGCCAGGCTGGCGATACCTCCGGCCTATACGGATGTGTGGATCTGCCTTCACGCGCAGGGCCATTTGCAGGCAACAGGGATCGATGCACGCAAGCGTAAGCAGTATCGTTATCACCCCGACTGGCGTATCGCACGCGACGGTATCAAATTCGATCGAATGGTGGAATTCGGGGAAGCGCTGCCTGCGCTTCGGCAATGCCTGCAGCGTGACCTGAGGCGGCGAGGTCTACCCCGGGAAAAAATTCTGGCGGCTATCGTAAGCCTGCTGGATACCACCCAGGTACGAATTGGCAACCTGTCCTATGCACGCGACAATCGCAGCTTCGGTCTCACCACGCTACGTAAACGTCATCTTGCCTTCGTCGGCCAGCGGCATGTCTTGCTGAAATTCCGGGGCAAGAGCGGGGTTGAACATGAAGTCGATATCGATAACCGGCGTATCGTGAAAATCATACGCGATTGCCAGCAGCTGCGGGGTCAGCATCTTTTCAAATACCTGGATGAGGCGGGCAAGTCCCATCCCATAGGCTCGGAGCATGTGAACAGCTACCTGCGCGAAACCATGGGAGCCGAATTCACCGCCAAGGATTTCCGCACCTGGGGCGCTACGTTGAGAGCGTTTGAACTGATGCTGGGTACGCCATTGCCCGAATTCCCCACAAAACGCGCCATCAGAGCCTGTATCGTCAGTGCAATAAAAAAGGTCGCCGACGAGTTGCGCAATACCGTTGCGGTCTGCCGGAAATCCTACATCAATCCCCTGATATTCTCCGCATGGCAAACGGGCGCCCTCCATCAGGGTATGCGTGAGGAAACAGAGGGTACCCGCGAAGAATTGGAGTGTATGATTCTGGCATTTCTTCGGCGAGCGCAGTCTGAATAACTCTCCGACTCATATCTCGCACCCGCACGAGGCAACCCCGCCGAATCAGCGCATCAATGCGGCAAGATGACGCATGTGGCATATTGCCGCACCATGGAATTGATGAACACCACCCCTGTCTAATTCATATCCGGACGCATGCTGCGGAACGCTGGAAATCGGCTGGCAATCGGTCTTTTCACATCAATCCGCATAAGGCTGGCGAGCTGTCCCTATGACGATTCTTGTTTGCTGCCTGTTATCCGGAATATTTTTTTGTTTAGCTCGATATATACCCTGTAAGGGTATTGACATATACCCCCATAAGGTATACAGTAAATTTGTAGGAGAATCAGGAATCACCCATGAAATTTAACCGAATTTTGCATAATCCGAGGAGACATAAATGAACACATTACCGGTTGCCACGCTTCTACTTGGCGCCGTGCTGACGGGAACATCCCTGTTTGCCGGCGCACATACCGAAGAATATTTCGATTCCGTCGAATCGCCCCACGGCGGACAGATGCGGATGTCCGGGCCTTATCACCTGGAGCTTGTCGCCAAGGACAAGGAAATCGTGCTCTACGTGATGGATCATGCCAACAGCAAGCTTAATACCGAGGGCGGCTCAGGCAAGGCGACTATTCAAGCCGGCAAAGACAAAACCAGAATCTCGGTCAAACTGGAACAGGCGGGCGATAATATCCTCAAAGGAACGGGAGATTTCTCCATTAAACCCGAGACGGTCGTCACCGTCTTCGTTGACCTGCCGGGGCAGGAAGCGTACTCGGCCAGTTTTACTCCGCTCAAACCCAAGGCCAAGCTTGCCATGAAAACCAAAGCTGCCAAGCCGCAAGCGAATAGCAGTGATCCACACCATCATACGCACCACTGATCGACTCGGTAATGGCCCCGGTGAGCAAGCCCACTCCGGCTTGCCCACCCACGACAAACCCGTCGTTTCGGACGGGTTTTTTCTTCTGGTCAATCCCGCAACCTCTTCTTCGGCAAACTCGTGGCGCCGCTCATGGTCATATGGATTCTCCTCTCACCAGGGAAAGTTGCGTATCGGCCAGCAGGTTGCGAAGCAAGCGCTGGTAGGAGGTGTCTCCTCTCATCACGGCGCGTGCGTCAATGACGAGGCGCAAGCGGCCGCTTTGCAGCCTCAAGAGCTTCAGATAATTGGGAAAAGAATGATGCGCAGGCACCGCGATGCCGGCACCGGGACGCTCAGGGGGATAACCGGTCCACTCGGGCACCAATCCGGATTGGCGCAAGGTCGCTTCCGATTCTTCGAACACATATGCGATAATGCCAATAGCATCACTCTTCCAATGGCTGATCGGCGTCAGAAGCGGTGCTTGAGGAACTGACTGGACGGCTTGCTGAGACACGTGCTTGGGTTCGGTTTTCATGATAAAACTCCTCTGTAAGCAATTCAAGACTTGCCACTACTCCGGCACCCTCTCCGCCATCGGAACCACGTTTCCCGCAAAGTGCCGTATCATTCATGTTACGCATTTTGAGCGCGTTGAAAATTGTACTGAAGTACATCCATGAAAAACCTTAAACCCGATATTTCGCTGGATCGCGGGGATGATGAAAAGAAAAATCCCGGGGCGGGTCAAAAAATGCAGCAGAATCTGCCTTTACGCAATAGCCGCTATCGAAGCAAATATATTCCGTCACTATGACCCATCCATGGAGCCATTATGCAAGACCCTACCCCCGAGAAAATTTTGCAAACCGGCATGGCCTTCTGGGCATCAAAAACGCTGCTCAGTGCTGTCGAGATGGGCGTTTTCACCGAATTGTCGCGTGGTCCGGCGAGTCTGGATACGGTCAGCGAAAGACTCGGTCTGCATGCCCGCTCGGCGCGTGATTTCCTCGATGCGCTGGTGGCGCTCGGCTTCCTCGAGCGCGAGAACGGCCGCTACGGCAATACGCCCGATACCGATCTGTTTCTCGACCGGAATAAATTGTCCTACATGGGCGGCATCCTTGAGATGGCGAATCACCGCCTTTATCCGTTCTGGAGTCATCTTACCGAAGCTCTCCGCACCGGCCAGCCGCAGAATGAGTGCAAGACCGGAGGAGCCGGTCTCTTTGAAACACTTTATGCCGATCCCGCACGACTGAAGGAATTTCTCTCCGCCATGACGGGCGTCAGCCACGCCTCCAACAGCGCGATCGCCCGCATTTTTCCCTGGAAGGACTACCATACGTTTGTCGATGTAGGTACCGCGCAGGGAGACCTCGCTATGCAGATTGCGCTTGCCCATCCGCACCTGCGCGGCATGGGATTCGATCTGCCGGAAGTCGCTCCGATTTTTCAGCAATACGCCGCAGCCGCGGGTGTCGCAGACCGGCTCACGTTCATGCCGGGCAACTTCTTCGAGCATGATCTCCCCAAAGCGGACGTTGTATTGATGGGACATATCCTGCACGACTGGGACCTGCCCGCCAAAAAGACGCTTATACGAAAAGCGTTCGAGGCGATTCCTGACGGCGGAGCGCTTATCGTCTACGATGCCATCATAGACGACGACCGCTCGCAGAATGCCTTTGGATTGATGATGAGCCTGAACATGCTGATCGAAACGCCGGGAGGTTTCGACTATACGGGCGCCGACTGTACGGCCTGGATGAGAGATGCCGGGTTCTCCGCCATGCGGGTCGAGCCATTGACCGGACCGGATTCCATGGTTATCGGGATTAAATAGAATGAGGGCCTGACTCCAGGTGCGGCAATTTGCCGCATTCCTGCGCCAGCCAAAATGCATTATTCTCGCGCTCCAGCTTATCGCGAGAGGATATTGTGCGCTGGATTCGACATATCGGGTTTATAAAGCAAAAACTTGTCTTCCTTGTTCTGGCAAGCATACTCTCCGCATCTTCTGTCCGGGCAGCTAGCGAAGCCGAGCCGCCGGTAAAAGAGGCGACCAAACCTGTCTCTCCGGCCGCAAAAAAACCGCCTGCTGCCGTACCCTCACCGGAAACACCCAAGGATACTGATGTAACGCCCGCCTCCGCCGAAAAGAAAACAGCTGCTGGCGAGTCGGCGATTAAATTGCCGGAAATGACGATAGGAGGGAAAGTCAAACCCGTCTCCAAGCAAACCGAGGTGGAAAGATATAGGCTGCCCCAAACCACGGAGAGTATTACCCGGGAAAAAATGGACGCTACCATCAATATGATGCAGGCGGAGGATGCCATCAAATACATGCCATCGGTGCAAGTGCGCAACCGCTATATCGGCGACACCAACGCGCCAGTGGGAACGCGCACCTCAGGCACATCCGCCAGCGCACGCAACCTAATTTATGCCGACGGCATCCTGCTGTCTTCCCTGCTCGGCAACAACAATGTCAACACGGGTTCGCCTCGCTGGAATACCGTTTCGCCCGGAGAAATTGAACGCATCGATATCATGTATGGCCCGTTCTCAGCCGCTTATCCTGGAAATTCCATGGGCGGCGTGATCAACATCACGACGCGCATGCCGGAAAAATTCGAAGGGGGCGTGGATGTGCAACAATCATTCCAGACTTTTAATCTCTATGGCACAAAGGATACCTACCATAATCAGCGGTACTCCGGATACATCGGCCACCGCTATAAAGATCTATCGTTCCGCTTTGACTACAGCCATCTCGATGCCCATAGTCAACCCATCATTTTCACGACCCCCCTCCAATCTGCCGGCGCCCCGTTATCCGGCGGAGAGACGGCAGTAACGGGCGCTTTCCCTGGCCAAAACCCCACACTTGCCCCTAACTTCGTACTGGGGGCCGGAAACATAAACCATACCGTGCAGGACAACTTCAAGTGGAAGCTGGCCTACGATTTCACGCCGACCATAAGATTTGCCTACACCTTGGGGATGTGGCAAAACAACGCAAGCGCCAGCGCTCAAAGTTATCTGAGAGACGCCGCAGGCAACATTGTGGATAGCGGCATTGTCAATATTGATGGCAGGCGATTCAATCTAAATACTGTCAGCTCCGGCCTTCCTGCTTTCGCCGCGAATCGAACCAATCAAACCACATGGTCGCACGGCCTGAATCTCAGATCCAACACCGGCGGAAAATTTGACTGGGAGTTGGTGGGCAGCGTGATCGATTTAAGCACGGATAATGTGCGCCAACCAACGGTTAACCCCATCCTTGCAGCCGCCAATGGTCCTGGCAGGATTACCAGTCTGGCCGGTTCCGGCTGGCATACGTTCGATGCAAAAGGTATCTGGCGGCCGCGCGTTGATTTTCTCGGGCTGGGTTATCATGAGATCAGCTTTGGTTTTCACCATGATCTGTACACCCTGAAAAATCCGGTATACAACACCAGCAATTGGCAAACGGGCGGTCCCGCAGCCACCTCTCCTATCTTCTCAAACTCGACTGGGAAAACCCGGACTGAAGGTTATTGGGTACAAGATGCCTGGGATTTCCTTCCGCACTGGAACTTCACGGTCGGTGGCCGTTTTGAAAACTGGCACGCTTACGATGGAGTCAACACCACCACTGCCGGAACGGTTAACCAGGCTGACAAAAGTGCGTTCAATTTTTCACCTAAAGGGAAGTTAAGCTGGAGTCCGATCGAACAGTTAAGATTTGGCGCAGCCATTGGTCAGGCTTACCGCTACCCCACGGCATCGGAATTGTTTCAAACAACGACAGTGGCGGGTGTAGCATTCAACGCAAATCCTAATCTCAGGCCTGAAGATGCCCTCTCCTCCGAGCTCTCCGCCGAATATTTTCCAGAAAAAGGAAGACTGCGTCTCAGCCTGTTCCAGGAGCGGGTAAAAAATGCCATTTTTACCCAAGTCGGGACGGTCAATGGTATTCAAACGAGCTTTATTTCCAATGTTGGCGAAGTTGATACTTACGGCATCGAATTTTCCGGGGAAAAAACGGATGCCTGGATCAAGGGTCTGGATATCCTGGGTAATTTCACCTGGGTGGATTCAAGAATCAACGAGAACCGCGCTGCGGACGAAGCAGCGGCTCTGTTGGGTCCGACCGCAGCCAATCCAAACGCCGCCCTCCCCTCGACCGGAAAACGCCAACCACGGGTTCCCGTATGGCGATCCAACGTCGTAGTTTCCTATCGCGCAACCGACAAGTTCAGCGCCTCGGTGATGCTCCGCTATAGCAGCCGCCAGTTCGGCCAATTGAATAACACCGACACCAACGGTTTTTCATATACAGGGCTTACCAGCTACACTGTCGTCGATTTACGCGCAAATTACAGACTCAGCAAGCAAGTGATGATCAGCGCTGGTATCGACAATGTTAACAATGAAAAATACTGGGTCTTTCACCCCATGCCGCAACGGACTTACTTTACCCAGATAAGATTTAATTATTAGAAGCAATGGTATTGTCAAGTTGACGGGTTTCTGCCGCCTGGCAGGCCGCACATCCATCGTTTACGAGACGATGATGCCACAAAAAACGCCTTCGGGTTGATGATCCCGCTACCGACCGAAACGCCGGAAGGGCCTTCAACGATCTCCACGACTTCTTGGAGCTGCACCACTATCCTTGAGGAGCTTACTCCCTTGGATCGATTCTTTTTGATTCGAGGTGTACTTCAGTCCAATAGCAAATATGCCAGAAACCCGTAGGATGCGAGATCAGTAACTTTCTCCAATCGCTCCCATACGGAAAATAAATGAACAAACTCTCCCGATTGACCAGCATCTTCGGACTTGCCCTCGTCGCTGCCTCATCTGCCCACGCGCTGCCCATATATACCACGGCGGACTTCTCGGGCGGGGTCACCAATGTGACTAAGTTCGGTAGCGACTTGGGCCTGCAGCGAACAAATACATGCAGTGGCTGCCCTGAAGGCTTTATTGGCGGTCACCTGCTGTTCGACACCGCTCTCACGCCCGGAGCGGGCAGCGGTGTGGTAACCGTGCCGCTGACATCAGTCGCCGGAGCCTCGAACACTCTGATCTTCGATATCATCCTCGGCGGCAATCCGCTGGAATTCCATTTCGGTGATGCGAACACGCAAGGACCCGCCATTCAGTTTAAAAACGGCGTATTCAACGGTCTTGATTTCGTGCAAGATTTTTCGCTCAATGGAAAATCCTTCGAGTTCAGCATGTGGGGCAAAAATTGGGACATAAAAACATTGAATAGTAATGGCGTTTATTCTCAGCTTGCCGCTTCCGGCCATTTAAATATCGGTGACACCGGACTGACTAATCAGCAGGTGTTCAATCAAGTATCCGAACCGATACCTGGGCCGTCCGCAGACCTTCCAGCGAGCGTTCCCGAACCCGCCACGCTGACACTGGTCGGCCTTGGCCTCCTGGGTTTCGCCGCTACGCGCCGGCGCCGCCAGTAATTAGGGCCTGTTAACACTTATTTCGCACCCGCGACGGCGACGGATTTTCATCCAGCACGAGGCATGAGCCGCGCGGCGGAGCAGGCCTCCGTAAGCGGCGAGTAACGAAGGGCTGGATGAAATCCGTCCCGTGCCTTCGGGTTGCACACAAAAAACGCGGGTGCGAAATAAGTGTTAACAGGCCCTAATCCAATACCAGGACAGTTAAGGGAAAATCTCGAAAAACTACCTCGATTATTACCGGGTTTTCCCTGGCATGAACCCATGCCACGCTACGGAATCTCTGAATGAGCTTCTGATTTTGTCATGGCGTTTGTGGGCGCAACAGACTGGCGCAGGCGCGCGGCGGCAATACCCGCCATCGCGATCAAGCCCATGCCCAGCAGCGCCAAGCCAGTGACGGGGTCATCGAACAGCAGCACGCCATACAACAGGGACCAGGCGATCCCCAGGTACTGCAGGCTGGCGACGACGAGCGTGCCGCCGGTCCGGTAGGCACGCGTCATCAGCAGTTGCGCCAGTGTCGCCAGTACGCCCATTGCGAGCAGCACTCCAAGACCGTGCAGGGTGTGGGCATGCCATCCACTGATAAACGACGTCTCCAGGGCACCGGCACCGATGCTGCCCACCGAGAAATAAAACACGATGCGGGCGTCCGGCTCACCCGCCCTGCCAAGCGCGGTGACCTGCAAATAGGCCATGGCCGCGAGCAGACCCGACAACAATCCCATCAACCCGCCCCATAGCTGATGACGCTCCATGGTGGGTTGAAGAATGCAGACCACACCCGCAAACCCAACAAGCACTGTGCATACCAGGCGCGCATCCACGCGCCCGCCGCCAATCAGAACCGAACCGCCAATGAGCAGCAGCGCCATCCATATCGGGGACATGTAATTCAGGGTTACCGCGGTGGCCAGTGGCAGTTCGCCTATCGCGTAGAACCAGAGGCCGAGCGCGCTCACGCCGGTCAGGCTCCTCCAGGCATGCATCGCCGGCAGACGGGTGCGAAGCGTTTCGCCTGACGCACGTGTGATCAGGGCAATTATCGTGGCGCCAACAATGCCCCGGTAGAACACGATTTCCCCTGTACCGTAGCTGGCCGATGCAAATTTGACGCACATGCTCATGCTCGCGAAAAGCAAAGTCGCACCGATCATCAGCATGGGCGCGGACAAAATTTCTTTCGTGTTTGAAATGATATTAATCCAAATCCGGTGGTTGAAGGCTCATTTGTCAGTCTAGAATTATGATTCGTAAAGAATCTATCGTTATTTTATTCCCACATTCCAGATAAGTTCGCTCCCGGACGCGTATTTCACAATACGCATGCCTCCGCTGAGCAGGAGCGCCATGCTCCGCCCACCTGTAAGATATTACAGCTATCCACGCTTCCCAATCCCTAGTTAAATGTCCTCCAAATAGGATGACTACGTGGAGGTAGCGTGAAGCCTGATAAGCGGGAGGACCATGCCCACTTTACTGTTGCGGCAAGGAATGCCCTGCAGGCAGCGGAAGAAGCGTTTGGGCCAAACCATCCCAAAGTCGCCGTCGGACAGAATAATCTCGCCGTACGATATTACGCCCAGGGAAAATACGCTGAAGCCGAAACGCTTCTCCAGGAAGCACTGCGGTTTTGGGAGCGGACACATGGCGCGCACGATCTTGATTTAGCCGCCTGCCTGAACAATCTGGCGGAGGTGCGCCACGCGCAAGGGCACTTGAGGGTAGCGGCGGCACTTCTGGAACGCGCATTGGTGATTTGCGAAAAAGCACTGGGGCCCGCTCATCCCGATGTTGCCACGAGCCTGCATAACCTGGCGTCGCTTTACTCTGATCAGGCGCGGTATATGCAAGCCGAGCAGCTTCTTCAGCGCGCCCTGGAGATTTCGGAAAAAACATCCGGTCCGAATCATCCTGATGTGGCGACCTGCCTGAACAATCTGGCGGAAGTGTACCGCGCCCAGGGGCAGCATGCGATGGCAGCGGCACTTCTCGCACGGGCATTGGCGATTGACGAACAGACCCTGGGTCCCGATCATCCCGATGTTGCCACGAATCTGAATAACCTCGCATTGCTGCACCTCGCTCAGCGGCAGTATGCCGAGGCCGAACCGCTCCTCCAGCGTGCGCTCGCCATTTCAAAAAAAAAGCTGGGACCCAGCCACCCTGACATGGCCACCAGTCTACACAATCTCGCGGCGCTTTACCGTGGTCAAGGGCAGTATGTGGAGGCCGAGCGGCTCTACAAACGCGCGCTGAGAATAAATGAAAAAAATTTCGGCCCGGATCACCCCGCTGTGGCCATAAGTCTGAAAAGCCTGGCGGCTTTATACCATGACACACAGCGGCCAAAGGAAGCGAGACCGCTCGAAAAACGCGCATCGAAGATATGGGCAATGCGCCGCTAATTTAATTTGTAGGCCAAGCTGGCGCGACAACTTCACATCCCGGCGTCGCGTCATAAAACACGTAAATTTGGATTCTAGCCAGGCTCTCTATAAAATTGCGATATGACCGCGATCTCGCAATTTATCGATTTTTCCGCCCCCTCCGTCAATGTGGCCCGATCCTTGATCGGCACCGTTTTTCTGGTCGACGGGGTCGGAGGGCGGATTGTCGAGACGGAAGCTTATGATCACGAAGACCCCGCCTCGCACAGCTTTGGCGGTCCGACCAAGCGCAACAGAGTGATGTTCGGCCCTCCCTGCCGAGCCTATATCTACCGTTCTTACGGAATCCACTGGTGCCTCAATTTCGTTTGCCGCGCGGATGGACATGGCGCCGGCGTTTTGATCCGCGCGATCGAACCGCTTGCGGGGCTGGATATCATGCGCGCCAGACGCGGGCTTGACCATCCGCGCCTGCTTTGTTCAGGACCGGGGCGCGTCTGCCAGGCACTTGGCATCACCGATGCGCATAGTGGCATGCAGATCGACACGTCGCCGTTCCAGCTTCTGCCTTTCGCGGCAGAAGTTTCCGTAATCGCAGGTCCGCGCATCGGTATTTCGAAAGCAAAGGATATGCCCTGGCGGTTTGGGCTTTCCGGTTCTCCCTTTCTGAGCCGCCCGTTTCGTTGAGACGTTCGATTCGCCGGGTCCGGAAATCTCGAAATTGTCAGCCATATCACAATAATAATTAGCTCAGGAGAAAGTAATGGGTCATGTAACCACTAAACTCGGCTGGCTCGCATTCGCCGTCCTTGGCGCCTTTGCGTTCGCATACGTAGCCTTGAATCGCGGCGAATCCATCGGTGCGATATGGATTGTGATCGCCACCATCTGCGTCTATACGATTGCCTACCGCTTTTACAGCCATTTCATTGCCCGGCGGGTGCTGAGGCTGGACGTCACCCGCATGACCCCCGCTTACAAATTCAATGACGGCCTCGATTATGTGCCGACCAACAGATATGTATTGTTCGGGCATCATTTTGCCGCCATTGCGGGCGCCGGGCCGCTCGTCGGGCCGATACTGGCCGCGCAGATGGGTTATATGCCCGGCATGCTGTGGCTGCTGGCCGGCGTTGTGTTTGCCGGTGCGGTACAGGATTTCATTGTGCTGTTTATTTCCACCCGGCGCGATGGCCGTTCGCTGGGCGATCTGATCAAGGCGGAACTGGGACAGATACCCGGCATGATCGCCCTGTTTGGCACATTCTTCATCATGCTGATCCTTCTGGCGGTGCTGGCGCTGATCGTGGTCAAGGCCCTGGCGGAATCCCCGTGGGGCACCTTCACCGTTGCCGCCACCATTCCGATTGCCTTGTTCATGGGGGTTTACGCGCGCTTTATCCGGCCGGGTGCGATTGGCGAAGTATCATTGATTGGCTTCGTTTTGCTGATGTTGTCGATCGTTGCGGGGCAGTATGTCCAGGAAATACCCTCGATGGCCGCTATATTCACCCTGACAGGCGAGCAGCTCACCTGGATGCTGATTGCCTATGGCTTCATTGCGTCCGTGCTCCCGGTCTGGCTGCTGCTGGCGCCACGCGACTACCTATCCACGTTCCTGAAGATCGGCACGATCGTCGGTCTGGCGATCGGTGTCATCTTCATTTCGCCGGAACTCAAGATGCCGGCGTTCACGCAGTTTGTAGACGGCTCCGGACCGGTCTGGTCGGGCAGCCTGTTTCCCTTCCTGTTCATTACCATCGCCTGCGGTGCGATATCCGGTTTTCATTCGCTCATTTCCTCCGGCACCACGCCCAAGATGATCCGGAATGAAGGCGACGCCCGCTTCATCGGTTATGGCGCCATGCTGATGGAATCGTTTGTCGCTATCATGGCGCTGGTTGCCGCTTCCACCATCGAGCCGGGCGTATACTTCGCCATGAACAGCCCGGCCGCGATTATCGGCACCACGGCGGAATCGGCCACGCAAGCCATCTCTCAGTGGGGCTTTTATGTCACCCCGGAGATGATCACCCAGACCGCGCGGGATGTAGGGGAGCATACCATCATTTCCCGCACCGGCGGTGCGCCGACACTGGCAGTGGGCATGGCGCAAATCCTGTCGGATGTGATCGGCGGCCGGACCATGATGGCGTTCTGGTATCATTTCGCCATCCTGTTCGAGGCGCTGTTCATCCTCACGGCGGTCGATGCGGGCACGCGTGCCGGACGCTTCATGCTGCAGGATCTGCTCGGTACTTTCATCCCGTCGATGAAGCGCACCGACTCCGTGATCGCCAGCCTGATCGCCACCGCGATTTGCGTTGCCGGCTGGGGCTATTTTCTGTATCAGGGCGTGGTCGATCCGCTGGGGGGAATCAACACCCTGTGGCCGTTGTTCGGTATCTCCAACCAGATGCTGGCCGGTATTGCGCTGATTCTCTGCACATGCGTCCTCTTCAAGATGAAGCATGATCGTTTCGCCTGGGTCACGATCGTACCCGCCACCTGGGTGCTGGTCTGCACACTGACCGCCGCATGGCAGAAGATTTTCGACTTGAATCCACGCATCGGCTTTCTGGCGCATGCCAGCAAATACAAAGAGGCGCTCGCCGATGATGTACTCCTGGCGCCAGCCAAATCAATGGAACAGATGCGGCAGGTGATCTTTAACGATTACGTCAATGCATCGCTGGCGGGCCTGTTCATGCTGGTACTGATCAGCATGCTGCTATTCGGCATCCATACGGTGTTGCGTGCGCGCGGCACGGGCGGGCCCACCGCCAGGGAGGCGCCGTTCGAGCTATTGCCGGTCGAAGCGACGCCCGGAACATGAGGTGCCCACCATGCTGAATAAAATTACCGGCATTACCAGGGCGGCGCGCTATCTCGGACAGAGCATGCGGCTGATGGTGGGCGTACCCGAGTACAGCACTTACGTCAGCCACATGAAAACCGCACATCCGGATCAACCGGTCATGTCTTATCAAGAATTCTTCCGCGAACGCCAGGAAGCGCGATATGGCGGCAAGATCAGCCGATGCTGTTAAGAAACCAAACACCTCTCCCCGGAGCGCATTGCTATA
This sequence comes from Nitrosospira sp. NpAV, assembly GCF_000832065.1. Taxonomy (GTDB): domain Bacteria; phylum Pseudomonadota; class Gammaproteobacteria; order Burkholderiales; family Nitrosomonadaceae; genus Nitrosospira. The sequence goes on from NZ_JXQM01000038.1 coordinate 19,507, forward strand.
AATCAGGATAATTATCCATTCACCACCGGATCTGGGATGAACCAGCAGGCCTTCCGTGGTGAAGGCCTTTTTATGCCAGATCGAAAACAAGCACCTCGGCTTTCTCTCCCCGATCGAGAACAAGATGGCTTTCACCGGTAAGCCTTGCCGCATCGCCCGCATGCAGCGGGGTGCCGTTGAGCGATACTCTGCCGCGGGCAACATGAACATAAGCAAAACGATCCGGGGCGATCGTCCGCTCGATCCTTTCACCGGCATCCACCAGCCCGGCGAACAATTTCACGTCTGCATGAATTTTTACGGAGCCATCAGCACCATCCGGTGATGCTATCAGGCGTAATCCGCCGCGTTTTTTCAAGTCATCAAAATACTTTTCCTCATAGCCGGGTGGAATGCCCACGACATTCGGTATAAACCAGATTTGCAGAAAATGTAGCCACTCGCTCGAAGAAGCATTGAATTCGCTATGCTGGACACCGGTGCCCGCACTCATGCGTTGCACGCTCCCCGGACGAATGACAGAGCCATTGCCCATGCTGTCCCGATGTGCGAGCGTCCCTTCCAGCACATAGCTGATGATTTCCATATCGCGGTGGCTGTGCGTGCCGAAACCCCGGCCCGGCTCGACCCGGTCTTCATTGATGACACGCAGCGCGCGAAATTGCATATGTTCCGGGTCATGGTAATCCGCAAAAGAAAAGCTGTGCCAGGAATCCAGCCAGCCGTGTTCGGCATGGCCGCGCTCCCCGGCGCGACGTAACTCCATCATGAATGGCCTCCGCTCGGTGAATAAAGAGTAAGAATAAAGCGAGCCCAGGCGCAACGGCGCGATAGCGGCACGCCGTTCACCGGAAAACAGGAAAAAGCTCGAAAGGCAGGCGGCACGCACCGGTTCATGGGCCGGTCTCCATCGAATTATAAGCGGTGGACGATGCCGGAGTACCGCCGACAAAATGGGAAACCCTGGGCGGCGCTTCGCCGATGTGAAAGCGGTTGATGGTTTCCTGAACGCGCTGGTCTTCGCGGGTAACGCGCGCATGCTGGCGCAGATGATCGAGCCAGGAATCAACCTGGAAGGTCTCCACATAACGGCCGGGGATTGCAATATCCTCGAATATGCCCCAGGCGAATGCACCATCCCGGCGCCGGATTACACCAAGCGGCTGCATTGCATCCAGGAAGGCTCCCCGCTGATCCAACGCAACTTCGTATTCAATCGTCACCAGCACAGGTCCGCGATCCTGGTCCGGCTCCTCCGCCACGGATGGGTGCGTCCAATGGTGGGACGGCGCGAGATCGGGCGCTTCCCGGGCGCCAAGACTGAAACCCCGGACAGCCAGCGCCGCCAGCGCCGCCCCGACGGCCGAAGCCAGCAGTGCGGCGGGAGTGCCGGCCTGCTCGGCAACCCAGCCCCAGAGCAAACTCCCGAGTGTCATACCAAGGGAGAATATCATGATGTATAAAGCCAAGGCGCGCCCGCGAACCCAGGCCGGAACCGAGATCTGGGCGGCAACCTGCAGGGATGACAGGACACTGAGCCATGCCGCGCCGCAAATTACCATGATGCCATACAGCATGGCCTCGCTTCGGATCGTCGCCAGCGCCACGGTGGTCAGCGCATAGACCATGGTCGCAATGAGCACCTGGCGGTCGCGCGTGATATACATCCGTATGCGCGGCATGAAAACAGCGGTAGCGACCGCTCCGATACCGACAAAGGTAAGCAGCAATCCATAAATGCCGGGGCCTCCCGCTAGCTCCCGCCGGGCGATCAGCGGCAGCAGCGCCCATACGGAGGTTGCAAAGACGATGAACGCTGTCGCGCGAACCAGCACCGCACGGAAAAGCGATGCCATGTGCGCGTAGCGCAGGCCGGCCCGCAATGCCTGAAAGAATCGCTCGGGCGGCAGCGCCTGCTCATCCCCTTCGCGTTTCCAGTGCCATAGCATCAGCACCATGCCGATGAACGAAATCATGTTAAGGCCATAGGCAACCCACGCGCCAAGTTGCACCAGCAGCAGACCGCCGATGGCGGGCCCGATCGCGCGCGACAGATTCATCGACAGCGAGCCCAGCGCAACCGCTTGCGGCAGCAAGTTCCCGGGCGCGAGTTCGGCTATGGTCGCGTTCAGCGCGGGCATCGACATCGCCGCGCCCGAGCCCAGGGCAAAGGTAAGGATCAACAGGCTCCAAGCATCAAGCTGACCGGTCCCGGCGAGAAAAGCCAGCGCGGCTGCCGAAAGCGCCATCCATATCTGCGTTACGATCAGATAGCGGCGGCGATCGACGATGTCGGTGAACGCGCCGGCCGCCAGCGCGAACATCACGATCGGCAGCGAACCGGCTGCCTGCACCAGGGACACCATGACCGGCGAGGGAGACAGGTCGGTCATCACCCAGCCGGAGGCGGTCCCGTTGATCCAGGTGCCGATATTGGAACCAAGCGATGCAAGCCAGAAGGCCCGGAACATCGGCAGCCTGAGCGGCGCCCACGCGCCGGGATGCGGGGCGTTCGAGACGCTATCGCCGGCGGGCTTGCTCACCAGCGGAACGCCAGGCTGGTCATGAGAAAGTCGACGCTTCTGCCGCCGGCCTGCGTCAATGCTTCCCCTGCGCTGAAATGGACCGCGGCGGCGCGAATTTCCCACTGCGGATGGGGACGGTAGCTGCCTTCCAGCCTGATCTGGTCACCGATATACCGGCCCGTTCCAATAGTTTCAGGTATTGCCACCAGGGGTGCGGGCGGAGTGTAAACTGCATCTTCTTTGTGATGCTTCCATAGGAAATCCCAACCCAAAACGAATGTGAGCGAATGAGCAGGCTTGATCGTCAAGACCGGCTGCACATCCATGATATTACCCGGCGCCAGCAGCGCCGCTTCGCTGAAGTAGGTGGGGTTGGGATAGAGCGCATTGAAGGTGCCCAGCTGATTATCGCCAGGATTTTTATCACCGCTGGCAATATCCGCTTTCAGGCCGAGCCGCGGTGACCAAGGTAAAGTGACAAAGGTAAAACCCGTGTCGGAGGCAACCGTCCAGGCACGAATGGTCTGATCGCCGACATGGCCGGTCTGGAATACGGCTTCCATGTTCCAGTCCCAGCCCTTTGCGGTACCAAAAAGACGTGTGCCGAGGGAATGCCGGTGTTCGCTCCCCTCCGCCGCCGCAAATCGCCCGTGATCTCTTTCATAGCCAAGCCAATAGAGATCGATCTTGAGGGGAGCAATATATTTCGGAACGAACGTGGCATATAAACCATAGAGCGATTGCGACTTGCTGGTCGTGTCATCGAAAGTTCCCGGCCTGTTGAGAACCGGACGAAAGGCAAAGGCATCAATACGATGCGATCCCTGCCTCCAGCTGGCGCGTACGCCGTCGAAAGCGAGGCGGATGTTGGGACCCTCTCGCACCGCGACCAGACGCGAGGTCCCCAGCGTCATTTCCTGCCGGCCCGCACGGAGGGAAAACATATCGCCGTTCCATGCCAGAAAGCCCTGTTGCAGGTCCGGGCTGCTTTGATCGGTACGTTCGGGTCCGCCGCGGCGCCCGGCTTCGTCATATGCCGCGAACTGTACGAACACCTGGGTGTGCTTGCCAACGCGCAGATCGCCATGCGCCATGCCTCGAAACAGCGTATAACCGTCGCCACCGCCATGGATACCGCTGCCGATACCAAAATCAACCGGACGGTAACTTTGGGCGCGCACCCGTGCATCGGCACCGAATGTCAGCGTGGCAGTCTCGCCGATGCGCCAGCATTTGGGCGCGATTTTATTACAGCTTGCTCCCCAATCCTCCTCGAACCGCAGCGGCAGATATTCGGATGAGGCCGCTGGCAACGGCATGACTAGCATTATAACGGCAAGCAGGCTGGGCTTACGGTTTTTTGCCGTCCGCTGACGCATGGAGATCCGCCTTTGAAAATAACTGTTTGCCGGTTTGCCGAGCGGGAGAAGCCCGGCACATGCTCATACCGCCCAGCACGAACAGCCGAGCACCCCCCAGAAGCCGCGCTGGTCACCGGCATCCACGGCATCCTGATACGCGCGTCCATGGGCATGACCATGGACCGAGCAGCCGGTTCCGCAGCCACAGGCTGCCTGAGCGAGCCGGTGCATGGCGGGCTCGCTTGCTCCCGGTTTGAAGTAGCCCCCGAAGTGATTCACCGGCGACCAGTCCGGCATGGCCGGAACCAGGGGCGGAGCCAGTGTGTTGAATTCGTCGTCGCCGTGGGCGATACGCCCGCCAACAACCGTGAGCACCGAAACAAGATTCCGAATTTCATCCTCGGGGATCTTGAAGTAGTCGGCGGACAGCACGGCAAGGTCGGCATATTGACCGAGCTTGATCTGGCCTTTGACGCCTTCTTCGTTCGAAAACCAGGTGTTCGCCTGGGTGTAGAGTCGTAGCGCCGTTTCGCGATCCACCAGATTCCCTGCCGGATACAGCGAAAGGCCACCCAGCGTCTTGCCGGTAGTGAGCCAGTAGAGTGCGTTCCATGGATCATAGCTGGCCACGCGGGTAGCATCAGTCCCCGCGCCGACGTTCACGCCCATTTCCAGCATGCGCTTATAAGGCGGGGTGCGCTCCGCGGCCTTGCTGCCGTAGCGCTGCACGAAATACTCCCCTTGATAGGCCATGCGGTGCTGAATGGCGATTCCACCGCCAAGTCTGGCGATACGTTCAAGGTTGGCATCAGTCACGGTTTCGGCATGATCGAAAAACCAGTGTATGCCATCGAAGGGAATGTCCCGATTCACCTTCTCGAATACATCCAGTGCACGCGAGATAGTCTCGTTATAGGTCGCATGCAGGCGGAATGGCCAGTGATTGCTGGCGAGGATGCGCACCACCGCCTCCAGATCGTTCTCCATGTTCGGTGCCATATCCGGCCGTGGCATGCGGAAATCCTCGAAATCCGCCGCGGAAAACACCAGCATCTCACCGGCGCCGTTATGCCGGTAGTAGCCGTCTCCATCACCCGGCTTCAGCATCTTGGTCCATTTCGAGAAATCCGCAACTTCCTCTCCGGCTTTCTGCGTGAACAAATTGTAGGCAATGCGCACGGTCAGCTCCCCCGCCTTATGCAGATCCTCGATAACCTTATAGTCATCCGGATAATTCTGAAAACCGCCGCCGGCATCGATCGCGCCGGTGATACCCAGGCGGTTCATTTCACGCATGAAGTGGCGCGTGGAATTGAGTTGGTACTCATAAGGCAGCTTGGGCCCCCTGGCCAGCGCCGCATACAGAATCAGCGCATTCGGTTCCGCCAGCAGCAAACCGGTCGGTTCTCCGCTGGCATCCTTAGCAATCAGTCCGCCCGGCGGATTGGGAGTGTTGCGGTCGTAGCCGCAGGCGCGCAATGCCGCGCGGTTAAGCAGCGCACGGTCGTAGAGATGCAAAATGAAAACCGGCGTATCCGGCGCAGCCGCGTTGATTTCGTCAAGTGTCGGCAATCGTTTTTCGGCGAACTGCATTTCAGTAAAGCCACCGACGATACGCACCCATTGAGGCGCGGGCGTGCGTGCAGCTTGTTCCTTCAGACGGCGCATCGCATCGGACAGCGAAGGGATGCCGTCCCAGCGCAATTCCATGTTGTAATTGAGCCCGCCGCGAATAAAGTGCAGATGCGAATCCGTCAGGCCGGGAATGGCGCGGCGGCGATTGAGATCCACCACTTGCGTATCGCTGTCGGCGAGGCGCATCACCTCGCCGTCATCCCCCACGGCGACGAAACGGCCATCGGCGATCGCGACAGCCGACGCTTGCGGATTCTGGCGATCCAGGGTCGTAAATTGGCCGTTGCGGAGGATCAGTTGGGCTTTGAGACCGTTCATTGTTGGCTCTCCTTGGGCGGCTGACCCACCCGTTCTTGAAAGTAATAAAGACACGCCGGCGGCCTGCAAAATACGGCGGCGGCGTAGATCGGGGGCAGACTCACCCATGATTCCTCACCGGTATGTGCCTTGACATCTCCTCACCAGAGACAGTCACGATCATCAGGCAAGGGCTATCCGCCGCCTGTTCCATGCCGCCTTACTTCTTGGTGATGGCGAAATAACTCGTCATCAGATTCCGGTAGTTCGGAATGTAATTCGAGAACAGGGCACCCAGGCCTTCGATGTCGTTACGCCAGTCGCGGTGCAGTTCGCAAGCCACGCCGAACCAGCTCATCATTTGCACGCCTGCCGCCTGCATCCGCATCCAGGCGGCGTCCCGGGTCACTTCATTGAAAGTACCGGAAGCGTCGGTAACGACGAACACTTCGTAGCCCGCTTCGATAGCGGACAATGCCGGAAACGCTACACAGACTTCCGTCACCACCCCGGCGATGATGAGCTGCTTGCGCCCGGTCTTTTTGATCGCGTTGACGAAATCTTCGTTGTCCCAAGCATTGATGTTACCGGGGCGTGCGACGTAAGGCGCATCGGGAAACATTTCCTTGAGCTCCGGCACCAGCGGCCCGTTTGGACCATCCTCGAAACTTGTTGTCAGGATGGTCGGCAACTTGAAATACTTTCCGCAGGCAGCCAGGGCAAGCACGTTGTTCTTGAATTCATTGGGTGAAAAGTCCTGCACCAGCGAGATCAGGCCCGCCTGGTGATCCACCATCAGGATAGCGGCGTCAGCCTTGGATAGCCGGTTGTATTTAAAAGTCTTGTCCATTTCATGCTCCTTGTTGTTGTCAATCGGATTAAGTGTCTAATAAAAAGTAATCGCAAAACGCTTCAGGGCAACGAAGCCCATCTCATTTCTTCCCCTTCTGCACTGCCTGCGCCTTGTCGTAGCTCTCGATCAGCAGCCGGTAATGCGGCATGGAATAATCGGCATAGATATTGGCGAACTCCATCGCCTCCGGCCGGTTCCAGGTTTCCTGCAGCTCCGAGATAACCGCGAGCGTATCGATCGGAATTACGCCCGCTTGCACAATGCGGGCGATGGTCAGATCGGTGCCCATCACGCTTGAGTTGCCCGAGGCATCCACCACGGCATAGACCTTGTAACCGGCGGCCACCGCGCTGATGGAAGGAAAAGCCATGCATACGCTGGTGAGCGTGCCGGCCAGAATCAGCGTTTTGCGGCCGGTCGCTTCGACCGCCTTGACGAAATCAGGGCTGTCCCAGACATTGATCTCGCCGCGCCGCCCCACATACTGCGCATGCGGGGCAGCCTGGTGGATTTCGGGGATCAATGGACCGTTCGGGCCGTCGGGAACCGAAGCGGAGGTAATGACCGGAATCTTGAGCAGCGCGGCGACTTTGGCGAGCGCAATTGCATTACGGCGCAGATCCGGTACCGGGATATCCTTGACCAGCTGGAACAGACCGCTCTGGTGGTCGATGAGAAGCATGAGGGTCTCTTGGGAATTGATATGGCTCACAATTTCCTCCTTGGGTTGGATTTCGATAAAAAAAGCCTCGTCAACTCATGACACAGCAGTCATGAAGGCGGCTGCTTGTTCGCTTCAGGACATATGCCCCATCCTGCCGCTCTGGTAATCCACAATCGCTTGGCGAATCTCCTCGGCGCTGTTCATTACGAAAGGACCGCTGCCGACGATTGGCTCGTCGATCGGTTCGCCGCAGAGCAGCAGTGCTGTTGCATCCTCGGCACTGTCAATACGGAGGTGGTCGCCTTTCCGCTCAAACAGAGCAATTTCCGCGGGTCCGATTGTTTCAGCCCCATCGAGCCGCACCGAGCCTTTGAGCACCGCCAGCATCGTGGTGTAGCCGTCGGGCACGGGAAGACAAATTTGCCGCTCGCTCGCCAGACGGAGATCCCACACATGGATCGGCGTGAAAGTACGGGCAGGCCCCTCGGTTCCGTCGAACTGGCCGGCAATGACGCGCACGCTCCCCTGGCCATGAGGAAGACTCAAAACAGGAATCTGGCTGTTCAAGATGCTTTGGTAATGCGGCGGCGACATTTTGTCCTTGGCGGGCAGGTTGACCCATAGCTGCACCATTTCAAACATTCCGCCGCGGCGCGCAAACTCGCGGCCATGAAACTCTTCGTGAACGAGACCGGATGCGGCAGTCATCCATTGCACATCGCCCGGACCGATGCCGCCGCCGCCACCGGAACTGTCACGATGCTCCACCTCACCGCTATAGACAATAGTCACTGTCTCGAACCCACGATGCGGATGTTCGCCGACACCGAGACGTTTCTCAGTTGGAGGAAATTCCATGGGACCGGCATAATCGAAGAGCAGGAAAGGGCTGATCGCCGGCCCCAGGTTCGAATAGCCAAGAAGTGTCCGCACAGGAAACCCGTCGCCGACCCAGTGGCGTTCGGTACTGCGTTGGATGCGCTGCAGCTTCTTGATTGACAGTTCAGGTTTTATTGCCAGCATCAGCTATCTCCTATTAAGTTTTAACGCGCTGGTGGCAAGATAACGAAGGTACACTTGCCAGGTCGAGTTGGCGCGCGTTGATCCGTCGATCTAGTCGTATACTCCAACTTCAATATAGTCTATTAAGCGTTAGCGTACTCTTCTCCGGATGGGTCCGGAACCAGACTTTCTTCGAAATCAGCGTTCGGAAAAACAGAACAATGCAAATTCAGCTTGATGGTATTTTGGCCTTTCTGCAGGCGATTGAAACAGGCAGCATCAGTGCCGCGGCCCAGCGTATGGGCTTATCGAAGTCCGTCATCAGCAAGCGTATCACCGACCTGGAGATACTGTTAGGGGTCGAGTTGCTGCATCGCTCGACCCGCGGAGTGGTCCCGACGGACAAGGGGGTCGCGTTCTATCAGCGTATGCGCTCAATCATGCAGCAGCTTGACCAGGCGGCGGAAGAACTCATCGAGCAGGATGGCGAGTTGTGCGGCTCGTTGCGTATCGCCGCCCCCATGACCTTTGGAACCCTCTACCTTGGGCCGATCCTGTTCGCTTTCGTCGCCCGCCACCCGCGCTTGGGACTTGCGCTGGATCTTGATGACCGGATTACCGATCTGCCCGGCGAAGGCTATGATCTGGGGGTTCGTATCGGGCGGCTGCATGACTCGTCGCTTGCGGCCCGCAAGCTGGCGGTGAGCCGCCGCGTAGTGTGTTGCAGTCCTGCGTATGCTCAACGTGCCGGTCTGCCGGCAACGATCGAGGAATTGGCGGGCCATGCATGCATCGGTTACGCCAATGTGTCAGCCGGTCACGTCTGGCAGTTCGAGCCCGCAGAGCTCGAAGGCGGCATGCCCCGCTCGCTGGTGGTACGCAGCCGGATCGTCGCCAATAACGGCGAATCGATGCGGGATGCAGCTATCGCAGGGCTGGGTATTTCCATTCTTCCGGTCTTCATCGTTGCCAAAGCGCTGGCGAGCGGTCAACTTATCAATGCCCTGCCGGATGCACGCCCGGTTGCAGACACGATCTACGCGGTCTATCCGCGGAACCGCCATCTCCCGGCGAAGGTGCGTGCCATCATTGATCACTTGGTTGCGGTATTTGAGGGCGGACCGCCATGGGAACGAGAATGGGACCAGACATGAATTTTCGATTGCGCTCCATATATTTACGCTGCGCGGCATTTGCAGAGAGCCTATTTTCAGCTTCTCAACACAGAAACAAGCACCAGGGTAAAAATCATCGGGATTACAGGAAGTCTGCGTAGCGGTCGTTCAATACCGCCCTATTGCACGTGGCCGCAGGCCTGACGCCGAGTGGAGTTACGCTGGAGATCTCGACTCTCGAGGACATCCCCCTCTTTGAGGGCGACGTCGAGGCCAACGAAGGTATCCTCAGGCAGTGATTGCGCTGAAGAGCGAATTGCTGCTGCTGATGGAGTATTGCTGGCCATACGCACGCAGCACGTCTTCGACAAATCGGACGAAATGATAGATGGAGCAGCCCGAAGCAGCTTCGGGATTTTCTTGCGGGGTTTACCGAGTTCGTCCAAACCAACCCGCAGAAAACTGCAAATATAAGCTGAGGGTATCGGTATGCGAAAAAAAAGTTGGCTGGCTTGCCCGGGGTGAGGCTGGCTGGCTGAAAGGCTATTGGGTAGGAGAACCCAATAGCAACGGATAACCTGGCATTAACTTTGCATTTTCAATACCGCCATTCGGATAAGCTCCCAGTCGGCGGATTGTTTTGATTTTTTCAAAATCTCGACTATGCTGAATTCCAATAAATAAGTGAGCCCCATTCTCACTATTATTGCAAGGTCTTCTGTAATTAATAATGATAATGATTCTTATTATAATTATTAATCTGAGAAAAGCAAGACTTTTTTATGGTAATTGTCACATACACGTAACAATACCGTGGCAACGTCTCAATTATCCTAGCGGCCCTTGCGAAAGGTGAGAGTCAAATATGAACCCGTCTCGCAAAGACAAGATCTCTACATCCAGGCGAGGTAGAAACGATGCCTACGCTGATCTGTTGCAGGAACTGACCGTACTGCACCAGGATCTGACGACGCTGGAAAGCGAATCCGGCGAAACATTGCGGAAAGTGGATGCGCGCCATCGGGTTAGCGTTGCCAATCTGATCCACTATCTCGGTTTGCGGCGGCGCGATGTGCGCCCACTGCAGGAAAAACTCGCGGCGGCGGGGTTGTCTTCCATGGGGCGTGCGGAGTCGCATGTCCTGAGCAATCTGGACGCCATTATCATGCTATTGCAGCGTGCGCTTGGAAAACAACAGTCACAGCAGGGATATTCTTCCCTCACCGAATCCGCAGGCGCAGGCGCTGGCCCGGCGCTGCTGGAAACCAACACCAATACCCTGCTCGGCAAACCTCCGCTGCAAAGACGCGTGCGTATCATGGTCACGTTGCCCGGGGACGCGGCAGATGATTACTCGCTGATTAAGGAAATGCTGTTACAAGGGATGGATTGCGCGCGCATCAACTGCGCGCACGATGATATCGCGATATGGACGCGCATGATCAGGCAGATCAAACGCGCGCGCCGTGAAACAGGACGCCACTGCCGTATCCTGATGGATCTGGGCGGGCCCAAACTTCGCACGGGAGAAATCGCACCTGGTCCGGCGGTACTGAAATGGCGGCCAAAACGTGACGCGTATGGCAAAGTCACAGAGCCCGCCCGCATCTGGGTATACCCGCAGGATGACGCTTCTTCCAGCCCATCACACGCTCATGCCTGTTTTCCTGTCAAAGGAGATTGGCTGGCGCAGGTGACGGCGCGCGACAGAATCGAATTCAATGATGCGAGAGGAGCATTGCGCAGTCTGCAGCTGACCGGGCAAGTGGGGACCGGCTATTGGGCGGAATCCACCCAGACCGCATATATCAAGTCGGGACTGAAACTTTATCTATTGCGAGTGCCCGTGTCCGGGCATCCGCGCGGAACCGGTTATGCCGGCGAGGTGGGTACGCTGCCCCAAGCGCCGGAAACCATCTTGCTGCATAAGGGAGACAGCCTCATCATCACACGTAACCCGGCCTCCGGCCTTCCTCCCCAGTTTGATGAAAACGGCCGGCTGTTGCGCCCTGCCAGCATTGCTTGCTCATTACCGGAAATCTTTACGGCCGTTAATCCCGGTGAACGCATCCTGATTGACGACGGCCGCATCGGCGGCGTAATCCGCGGTGTCAATCCCGGTGAAATCCTGGTCGAGATTACCCAGGCACGCGATAGCGGAGAAAAACTGCTGGCCGATAAAGGCATCAATCTACCGGATAGCCATCTCGATCTGAACGGTCTGACGGGCCAGGACATCATCGATCTGGAATTCATTGCACGCCACGCGGACATGGTCGGGCTTTCCTTTGCACGACGGCCCGCCGATATCGAGCTGTTGCAACAGCATCTGAAACGTCTGGGCGCCGATAAGCTGGGGATTGTTATCAAGATCGAAACACGCGCCGCTTTCGAGCAGCTGCCGGAGCTGATGTTCACCCTGCTGGCCTCCCCGGTGATTGGAGTCATGATCGCGCGTGGGGACCTAGCCGTGGAATGTGGCTACGAACGATTGGCGGAATTGCAGGAAGAGATTCTATGGTTGGCCGAGGCGGCGCATCTTCCCGTAATTTGGGCCACTCAAGTGCTGGAAGGATTGGCCAAAACTGGCAAACCCAGCCGTGCTGAAGTCACTGACGCAGCCATGGGAGAACGGGCCGAGTGCGTGATGCTCAACAAGGGACCGCACATCATCGAGGCCATCCAGATGCTGGACAATATTCTGCAACGCATGCAGGCGCACCAGTGGAAAAAGCGGTCGTTGTTGCGGAGACTACATTGGTAACGGAAAGCGGCAAATAATCCCCCCGTAATGACGAGCCTGCGTGGTAAAAAAGCTTGCTTTTCTTTCATTCTTAAATATAATAAGAATCATTATCATTATTGATTACGGAGATTTGTTAACAAACCGCCGGATCGGACCGTCATACTCCGCCGGTGCGGATCAATTCTCTGTATAGGCGCCAGGCGAGCAATCCTGATCATCATAAATTTCGCATGTGCATGAAACTTCTTTCAGACCATCACGCTGAATATCCTGTCACATAACTTTGACTAGAACGTAATCAGATTGTCATTTCTCTTCCCTATGCTTGGCCTGTGTCAGACATGGACCTTGCGATCAAGGAAGAACGATAAAGGATAGCTGCCACATAAAATCGCCAATGCAAAACTCGCCATACGGCGACGACCGAAAGTTTGCGCCTGGTTCAGATTAGGTAGTCCGCTAATTCCAATTCATGATTTGAATATGACTAATAAATCAATACGAATAAGACGTTGCAATGTAAGCTAATCGGCAACCCTATCACCAGACAGGAATAATTCGCCAGTATGAACCTCTTCTCTTCTCTTTCCCCTGCTCATCTTCAACGTTATCTCCGCATCGTCCAGGAAGGGATAGCGGTACGCAGTCACCTTGATTTGTTGAGATGGCTACAGGGCGAAATGCAGCATTATCTGCCTCACGAAATCATGCTTGTCGCTTGGGGCGATTTTGAATCGAATCTCATTCGGCACGACATTATTTCCGCGCTGCCTGGAGTCAGGACCGGCTATTCAAACCCAACACGCTTCTCTCCATTGCTGGGGGGGCTCCACAGGCGCTGGGTGGAGCAGGGTAAGGCTCCGCATACACTGGACATTAGCGCGTCAGGTATCCTGTTTGAAAGCTGGAGACTGCAATGCTCCCTGGGCAAAGCGTTACAAGGCATGCGTTCTTCTCTTCTGCATGGTGTCAGTGACAAGCGCGGGCATCATGATTGCCTTTACGTAATTTTCAGTTCGCAAAACAAACTCGATAGCTCTACGCTCAGTGCAATAGAAATTCTGCTGCCTTATCTCGATACCGCGTTGCGCAGCATAGCACCTTTGCCGGATCATGCCTCCCTTCTGACGGATTCCGGGGAAAGCGAGGATCATGGGTTGAGCGGGCGTGAAAGCGAAATAATGGACTGGGTAAAGATGGGCAAAACCAATGCCGAGATAGGCAGCATCCTGTCCATCAGTTCTTTCACCGTAAAAAACCATATGCAGCGCATCTTCAAGAAACTGGATGTTTATAACCGGATGCAAGCTGTTTCCAAGATGGAACGCAGCATCAGTCATGCCTGAAAACCACCCGCCCTCCGCTTCAATCCGCCACCGCGGCCTCCTCCTGCGGGATCAGTCCCATGGCTGAAGCCAACCCGGTATTTTCCGCTTCCACATCGGTTTTCACCAATGCCAAGATGCCCCTTGGCAACAACATGCTGAGCGCTGTCGAGGCCATTCTCGACCCCGCGGCATTGATGCTTTCCCTCTGGCTGATAAGCAGCGGCATTGAAGGAGAATTGCAGCCCCCCTACCTGATTCTTGCGGTAATCGTGTTTTCCATCACCTTCCCGGGCACCTCGCGCCTGCAATTCTCCATCAAGAGACTGGTCTTCGATGTGCTCTACAGCTGGTTCTGGGTGGTTCTGCTGCTGCTTTTCCTCGGCGTTGCCACCGGCTATATGGCCGAATTCTCCAGTGAAGCGCTGATCACCT
>NZ_JXQM01000039.1 GCF_000832065.1 Nitrosospira sp. NpAV
ACACCATTCAGAAGCTTACAACTTTCCGTATCAGTCAACTGATCGAGCTCGGTGGCAAACGATCTGCCCGGATAAATGTGGCGGCGCTGGGCCAGGAACTGGCCAGTCAGGCTTATACCGCCAAGCGGCTGGAAATTATTGCGCGTACAGCCAGTGCCTTTGTCGATGTGCTGGAAAACCAGGCACAGGTAAATGTGCTGGAAGATACGCTGCATTTGGTCCAGGCCGCGATGGAATCGGTAGTCAAGCGGGTTGAAGCAGGAAAAGCGCCGCCCATGGAGGCAATTCGTTCGCAAGTTGCGTTATCCACTGCCAATATCGAGCTGGAACAGGCCCGACGCAATCTGATTGCCACCAGAACGAAACTTGCTCTGCTTTGGGGGGAATCC
>NZ_JXQM01000040.1 GCF_000832065.1 Nitrosospira sp. NpAV
GACCCCTTACGGGACGATCCGGTTGTTGAGGATGACTTTGCTTTGTCCGTTCCAGACCACGTCGGTCAGGTTGGAGTAGCGGGTGATGATCTGTGCCGCAATGCCGCCGGCAAACAGGCCCGACCAGCCCAGTATCACAAAGCCCCAGTGCAGCGGTGCGCTAAACAGTTCTTCCATGAACCAGAAGGCATGGCCCCATTCGTTCAAGCCTACGTTCGGCAGAATCATGAGCGGGCCGGCAATCGCCATCACCAGCGGGAACGAGGTGCCCCGGGCATACAGCGGCAGGCGCGTCATGGCGTACAGGTAGCTGGCCACGCCGCAGACAATGTACATCGGGAAGGAGCCATAAAATACCACCACA
>NZ_JXQM01000004.1 GCF_000832065.1 Nitrosospira sp. NpAV
GGCTCGGGCAAGTTCAACTGATAAGGATCCGCCGCCGCCATCCCCAATCCGGAATACATGGCAAACGTCAGGGCTCCCGCCAGCGCTGCTGTTACTTTACTACTCATATTTTCCTCATTTGATCCGCATTGCTCATTCAGTTGGATGAACATTGAAGATAATCAGATTCTCTTATCCGGTATCGAATCGTATGACGCGCCGCGCGAGGAAACCTTGATAAAAATCAACTTTTGTTTATTTTCTTTCGGAGAAGGATTTATTTGGGAGAAGGCAGGCCGGGCACGCCATGACTGGCGTGCCCGCGATACTGCCGCGATGGCGGCAGCACCCCTTACCGCTGGTGGCTGGTGGCTGACGGCTGGTGGCTGATACGGGTAAGTGAATGCTATGGCTTGCGCCTTATCCGGCGGCGAAATATCATGAATTTCGTCCATTCGGACTTAATCGGGAAGCCATACCGCACCTTAAAAGATCCGCTTCGGGGTTATGACTTACCGGATTAATAGAAAAAGGATTGATGCGGGCTTTTGGCGGGCCACACACGTTTTATCCAACTACAAAGGCGTATTTATTCAAGTTCAGGGTGCGGCGGCTGATCCTCTTCCCTCTTCATTCCCAAAAGCTTCAAAAGCGTGTCGGTCCCGAAAGTGCCGGCCCTCTGTCCCAGCCGCCAGGGGCCTGAGGCATTATCGCGGCATACGCCGAATCCTAGAGACGGCGGTAGCGAAGGAAGGGTAAAGCGCAGATCGAGAAACCATACGCATAGGCGGCCTCCGTCGGATTCGATTCGATCGAGAAAGGGGAATATCGCAAACTGGCGGTAACGGGTGAAAACCTCTTGACTCCAAGCTTCACGCGCAAGTATATGTTGAGATTCCATTTCGCCAAATCTGCCATGGTGCATCCATTTTGCCGCTGAAACCGGTTGATAACCGGAAGCGACCCTTTTCCATGCGGCCAATATTCCGTTTGCGGTATCGGGTGGCTGCAGCTTTTGAACACGCCACAGATTAACCAATGCTTCGTAGTAGTCGTCCCCATGGCTGACGATGATCTTCCAGTTGAAAGGTGACAATGGTTGGGGTATGGCATGAACTTCGGCTCCCGTTTCCTTCAGCCCATGGGTCTCCAAGTAAGTCTCTCCGATCTTGATAGCCTGGGAATGGAGAATCCCCTGAAATCCTACGTAGCATCCCAGCATAAGAAGGGCAATGATGGCGGGATACCGTCTTTGACGCCTGAACATGACCGCAGCCAGGCCAATCACGATAATGGCGGTGAAATAGGGGTCGATGATAAATGTGAAAGGAACAGCGAAGCGATGATAGGAAAAAGGGGCCAGCACCATCGTGCCGTATGCGGTGAAAACATCGCCCGCGATATGAATGCCGATACCCAGAGCGGCGGTGCCGTATATTGCCCGCCAGGAATAGCGCTGACGCGAGCACCGGGAAAATAGCCAGGCTAACAACAGAGCCCAGGCAGGAAGCAGGATAATCGAGTGAGTAACGCCCCTGTGCAGATCGAGATACGGAAGCATACCAAACAGACGCAATACAATATCGCTATCAGGAAATGCGGCGGCCACGAACCCTACCGTCATACGTGCGCGCGAGGTCAACTCACCTGGACCCGGCGTTGCCGGGGCGGTTGCGCGCGCCAGCAAAGCACCGCTTAACGCATGGGTCAGGGTATCCATCCCGCTTGAGAAGTTATAAAGAGAAAGGGAATGGAAACAACACCGAGCCCAGGTGCAGGCTCAAATGCCTTGCGGCGTTTTTTCGCTGTCCGCGCTTTCCGCAGCGCCGCGCCGGGTGAAGATCATACGATCGAGATTTTCGGCCGCGGAGAGGCACCTTTCAAGAAACCGGCTGGTTTTGGTCGAACCGGAAGAACTATCATTCATCCAGTGGAAAAAAGCCGCCAGGTAAATCGTCGTCAGGCCGGTTTCTTCAAGCGCACGCCGAACGTAGGTCGCATCCCGGTTAGCCGCTTCGCGCATCCATTGTACGGTACGGCTGACGCGCATCAGCCCTGGCACCTGGATATGAATATGCCCCGGTTCCAGTTTGCCGTAGATCATCTGCCTGGTAGTTTTGCGGTAAGGATAAAATGCGCCAAGCCATGCCATGATCAAGCGATGCAAACGCTGACGCGGCGTCAGATAGAAAAAATCGGAGGCTTGCGCAACTTTGAGCATGGCGCTATCGGCACGCTCAAACCAGGCATCAACGATATCCTCCTTCTCGCGGAAATGGGCGCGTATATCATCCAGGGTAATTCCCAGCGTGACCGCCACGTCGTGCAGACGCACAGCTTCCCACGATTTCTGCTCGCCCAGCTCAACCGCGGCGTCAACAATCTGATCAATTGTTGCCATGCTTCCTCCGATGAGTGATTGATTCAGAAGAAGGAAAATACTTTAGCTCAGTCGTAAGGCAAAGTGTAAAGGACATCGAGGACGTTATCAATACCGATAGCCTGAAGCGCCGGCATCGTTGAACGCGCAGCAGCGTAGGAAAACGTCCACGAAAAATTACTGCTTTCGCTTCCGTTCCAGTTCCAGCTTGTTGATATAGCGCTGGATCATGGACAACACGCTCTCCCGTGGATCGATATATGCACACCGGGCGCGCTGGCCTTTTCCATGGGGGATTTCAGAAACATGCTGCACCTGGAGATTGATCTTGGCCGTACCAATCTCGGGCAACGTGACCAGGCAGTCGCGATGGATGGCGCCCGTCTCAAATTTGAGACGGGATTGAGCGTCGATCACGGCCATGCCGCCGCAGCTGATATCATGCAGGATAACTTCGACGGAGGCCGGAGTATGCCCCTGTAGCAATGGTATTACGCACTTGATGGGGACGGCTTTCGGAGTTTCGACGCGGTAAAACTCCCTTCTCTGTACACGCAACAGTGTTCCCGGAATCCGGGTAAGGAAGGCGGCGTGTCCTTCGAATTGGATTTTCTCGATCCCCTCGCAAACGAACTGAATCTTCACATGGTCCGGAAATGCAACGGCACTCAATTGATTGGCTTTCAGCGCCTCCTGGTTGACGAGTTCATCAACACCGTAATCCAGCACCATTTCACCCCCCTCCGCATCAACATCGATAACGGTCGTCAGAATATGACTGCCGCTGTGGCCAAATTCACAAGTCACCAGGGAATTATTCCGCATCATGGCTCGCAGGATAGAGAGAATCCCCGTCTCTGAATAAATGCGGTACTTTTCGTCGTCATCGGATTCCAGCATGATCCATCAGCTTAATCGAATTGTATGGCTGTTATTTTTTTAATGCCGCATCAATTATAGTGATTTTCGTGTTGGGTTGAATCCCTCAACGAAAAGTATTGTTTCCAACAGGTCTGGTGAAATCCCTGGGCTAGCGGATGCGGAACTTGAAGTGGAAGCGAGAAAGGAGGCTGAGCAAGAATAGATTTAAATAATTTTGAAGTAGTAAAAGAACTTTTTGTATTAATCCGCGTCCAATGTTCGCGGACGCGTAAGTTTTGTTCGCAAGTGACGTTCTTTGAAACAGTAACAGGAGATGTTTTTGAAGGCGTTTGCTGACCGAACTGGGACTGAGAGAAGTGCAACGTGGGTGCATGGTCATCAAGTTGGTCATATTCTTGAGCATCTCAATCTTTAAGGAGGTAATCATGGAATTGACAATTCTCGTAGTAGGCGTAGCGGCGGTCGCTCTTTGGTTTTTTCTCTCGAAGGATGGACGGCACGAATAAAATTGCCCCTACATCCTTGCGTAGGACCCGTGGCAAGGAATATCTTCTGACTACAGCATACAGAAGTCAGAACTAACGACTCAATTGGCCGATGCTTTTGCGACTCGATTGTCCAGCGCATCGGCCTTTCTTTGGCGTATTGTTCAAATTCATGATCTACCCTGGATTGCCGCCGTAAAACGAATAGAACTTGCCACTCAATCAAACCGCATTGTATAAAGCACATCTATTGCATTATCGATACCCGCCCTGGTTACAACCGTAAATCTGGGGGTCAGGCTGTAGGTGAGTTTGGTCACTCCGGCGACAGCCGTTAATGCCTGCTCATAGCTGATATAGGCACGATTCGAAAGGCGCTTGCCGACCGTGCCGATCTGACCCATCAATACATCTCCCCCCATGGGCCGCGTCTGCCGTACGGATAGTTCATCCACACCCAGCGCCTGAGCGACTTTATCCGTGACCCCGCCGGATTGACCGCCCAGAATAGCGTTGGCCGCGGTCATCAACAGCGATGCATCGGCCTTTCCTTCAGGGGCGCGGCCCAACGTAATCCACGAGAGTTTCTCCAAATCAGAAACCGCGGGCGTGGAGACCAGCCGCACCCGGGGCCGGCGCACGCTGCCGGTCACTTCGACGCCCGCTTCCACGGGTAACCCCGTGCGCACCGCAAGCACGTTCAATCCGGGATCGTCGATCGGCCCCTGGAAATTTACAATGCCGCGCTCCACCACCAGGCGCTGGCCATATGCTTTAAAATTCGCGTTGCGAGCGGTAATAGTACCGGTAGTGCGCAATTGTTGATTTGGCTCACCATGCACGCGCAACTGGCCAGCCAACCGGCCTTCCAATCCTGAGGCACGTATATAGAATTGCTCGCCCAGATCAAGGGTTGCCTCAAGCCTGATCCGTGGTGCTTGCCGGCCGGGGGGCTTTCCTCCCATGACGGTGACGTCATCCGGCAGTCGCGGACGGCCTGCTTCCGGCTGAGCGATCAAGCCGGCATCCGCCACCAGATTCCCATTCAGAGCCAGCACGTTTTTTTCTAGACTGGCGCGCCCGTTTCCTGATACGATAATCCAGCGGTCCTGCCGCTGAGCCAAGGGCAGGCGGCTGGCCGTAAATTCCAGATCACCCTGCTCTCCCATGAAATTCAGGGTACCCGATGCCCGGAGGCTGCCCGGACCTGTTGGAAGCTCGAGGCCTCCGGGCATATGACTGTCGGGTTGCGGTCTATGTCGCGCCGTGTCATCCAGGATGCCATATTCCCCCAGGAGGTTCATGATGCCGGATGTTCTGCTCGGATCAATGGGCGCTTTCACGGTTTTAAGCAAGCGGTCGCCGGGAGGTGGCGCATGCGGAGCGACAAAACTTAGAACATCCATATGCAGTGACTCTTCATCGAAACGTGCCGCCAGTTTTCCCTGCTCAAGCCGCACACCCTGATCCAGAAGGGCCACTTCAAGATTGTCCCCTCTTATTTGCCCTATCAAATGCGGTTTGCCGAAAGTGCCGCCCACATCCGCCTGCAAGATAATCTGGCCACCGCTTCTCAGATCGCTGTTGATGATGGGTCCCAACCATGACATATCGCCCATATCAGCGGATATGCGCCCGGTAAGGAGCGCACTGGGTAGAATAGTCCAATTCAGGCCGGAATTTGCAGACTTGGCCAGCGGCACGGAAACACCGGCATTCACCACACCCAGCCGTTCGCCTTGTGCATTCAGTTGCGCCGTGAGGCTCCCGCCGGCCGCGTGAGCGGAAAGCTGAAGGGCTTGTAAACCCAGGGGAGAAAACGACATATTTCCCGGCAAAAACCAGTCACCGCTTTCGCGCATGATCCTGAGATTGCCTGTTAGCTGCGTGGCGGACGCAATATCCCATTCGCCGCCCAAGCGCAGTACGTTATCATTTTTTTCCTTCTCGTCCGTTCCAACCGGGACACCGGGACGCAACCCGATACCACTGAATTTGCCACGGCTGAACCATTGTTGGGGCGTCCATTCGGTGCCGCTGATTTGTACGCTGCCTCCAGCAGCGGAGAATTCCGCCGTACCGAGCGAAATGCGTTCCTTGCCAACTTCCAGTGGAGCGGCGCGCGTTAAATGGAAAGGTAACCCGCCAACCATGGCCAGCTCCGATATTTCCCCCAACCATGCGGTATTTTTCCATCCCTTCCCGCTTTGTCCCTTTTTCCCCTTTGATTCCTTACCGCCTGTCTGCGGCGGTATTTTCAATCCCCCAGTAGCTCGCAGGCTCAGATTCAGATCGTCATCCAGGTCGGCGACTGTCCATAGTTTATGCCGCGCCCTACTGCCCTCCACCTCCAGTTGCAGACTTCGCCAGCGGGTTGCCCCTTCTGTCTTATAGTCCGCCGATTTAATTCTTAGTGCAATGGCGTCACCACGCGAAGTGCCATCAGCCGTAAAGCTCGCCAGATGATGGTTGCCCGGAAGGGTAAGATCGCGTCCTTCGGCGCTAACGATCACATCTGGCCACTCAAGCTCACTATTTGTGAAGCGGCTTTCCAGTGTAATCTTGGTTACCGTGGAACCACTGAATCCATGCCCGATTTGTGCAAGGGTGGGTGCGTCCAGTTCGACTTGCAACCGGTCATTCTTGCGGCCGAAACCACCTTGCGCAAACAGGCGGTTGGCGCCAAGCCGCAGTTCAATTTTTCCCGAAACCGACGCAGCAGCCGGATTAGCGTGATCAAGCCCTGCGAATACGACTCGGCCGTCACCGGTAATGGGCTGCCCTGCCACCTGGCTGTTACTCATCTTGAAGCCCACTGTACCAGATGTCTGCGGCATCAGTTCACCCGCCAGCTCGAGTGTGGAGTTGAGACTGGTGCGTGGCGTCTGTGCAAAGACCGATAAATCAAAGTGCTGAAGTCTGCCCTCGAACGCGAACGGTTGCCGTTCGCCCAATCCCAGCTTGCCATGCCCGGTAAGCACCGACCGGCCATGTTGGAGATGCATCTTGTCCAGCGTCAACGTACTGCCTGCCTTGACGATAGCCACATCCATGCCCAGTGCCTTGTCCCTAAGCGTCAAAATACCTTGCTGCGCCTGCGCGTCCCCGCTGAGTTTTATCCCCCCGCTCAGATTGGCGGCACGCAAACGGGTATCCAGTCTGACAGGATCGATCCGGCTGACGGCAAGATCTGCCGTTCCCGCCGCTTCCGCAGGCCGCCAGAGCAGATTTCCCGAAACCATGCCGCCACCGGCCACGGCCAGCGTCAATTCGCTGAATTGGAGCAATTCCGCAGAGAGTATCGTCTGAGCGCGCGCCTGAAGCAGCGGCAGACCTCCATGGTCAAGCGGCGCGGGTGCGGCGTTCTCGATCGCTATGTCACCTTCCAAGCGCCCGCCATTGGTTTCATGCAAGTCAGCTTGCAATGAGAGACTGGCTTTAGGCGCATCGGCTGAAAACACATGGGGATCGAGACCGTGCAGCGATAACCGTAGCGCGGCGACCAGAATCGGCGCATAAGGCCGCAGCTGTGCCTCGCCTCCTCCTCTCAACCCGGCATCAGTTCCTTCCGTGGCACTTATCCTGATATCGAGTTGTTCGAGATTACCGGTGATGGCGGCAGAAATACGTGCGGCCGGCATTTCCGGCAATTCAACGCCCGCAATGTCGAGCCCGGTGCGCCCGGCAAGCTCGGCTTGAGCGTTCACATCGAAGGGTCTGGTTCCATCTATCTGACCCGATCCCGTCAATCCACCATATTCAAGGCTGGCGCGCAGATCGGACAAGCGGTGCCTGCGACCATCGCTTTCCAATTGCGCCATCAAGTCTGTTGCCTTGAAATCCGGCGTACCGCCTTCCTCTGGCATGACGCGAAGCATACCAATATCAAGCTTGCGCAAAGACAGCGCAAAAGGCAGTTCCAAGCTTATGGGCAGCGATTTTGGCTCGGAGGAAGGGGTCGCCACGATCTCCACCTCTTTCGCCGTCAGCGCTGTTATATCCAGACGGCCTTCCTTCAACGCGCCTGGTCGCCAGTTCAGCTGTATGTCCCGGGCAATGACAAGCAGATCGTCATTTGCAAAACGCAGGGTACGTGCGCCAAACGAACCGGATAATGTGCCATCCAGCCCTTCAAACGACGTTTGGCCTGCGCTAAGATACGATAATGCCGACCCCAACAATCTGAGACCGGATGTGCTGGTGGATAACCAGCCTACGAAACCCGTGATTGGAATGATGAGAACCGCAAGTATTAATGCGGGCCGCCACCATCGCCATTTTTTCATGATGATTTTTTCAGCATGCACCTGTTAACCCTGGACTAGCATTCATCTTGCAACAATTCGTCAGCGTCATTACCAACGGTATAAAAGACTTCCACCCAGCCTATTTTGCGATGGTAATGGCCACCGGCATTGTATCTATCGCCTTTGAAGGGATGGCTTGCCCGCACATAGCAAAAATTCTTTTTCTGCTGAATCTGGTTTTCTATTCGATTTTATGCGGCATCCTGGCCGCGCGGATATTACTTTTCCGTTCGAATGTAATGGCTGACCTCAGAACCTTTCCGCGGGTATGGCTTTTTTTAACGTTTGTGGTAGGTACCAATACCATCGGAGCACAGCTAATCGTATTCCGGCAGGACACCGGTCTGGCAAGCTTATTATGGCTTGTCGCACTGATCAGCTGGATCATATGCATCTATTTCATTCTTTCCGATTTCATCCGCATGCCAAGAAAACGCATGTGGGAAACGGTGAGCGGCGCAACGCTGTTGATTATTGTCAGCACGGTATCCGTCGCCCTGCTGTGGGTCCGTCTGTTGGATGCGGCTGCCATACAAGTTACTTACGCTTATTTAGCGGCATGGATGCTTTGGATTTCGGGCTTCATCCTATATCTATTTGTCATTCCATTGATAATTTATCGCCTTTTTTTTAGAATCCTTGAGCCTAAAGATTGGGAAGCGCCTTACTGGATCTGCATGGGAGCGCCAGCCATCATCACCTTGACGGGTTCAGAGTTCGTCATGTGTATGCCTGCTGTAGCGGGGGAAGATATCCGGGAAATTACTCTCCGAATTGCTATTTTCGCATGGATCATTGGAACATCATGGATTCCCTATCAGCTTTTCATGGATATCCGGCAATTTATCACCATCAACATCGCGGGTCCTACACCGTTATGGATAAAAACCTTTCCATGGTCGAGACTGGCATTTGGCAGACGACATTATTTCTATGATCCTCCTTCATGGAGTAGAGTCTTTCCCATCGGGATGTACACGGCCTGCACGCTATCTTTGGCGAAAGTGACAGGTTCCGGATCGCTGGAAATCATTCCTCAATATTGGGGCTGGTTTGCGCTGCTGATTTGGTCTCTTACGTTGGTGGGCACATTTCGCGCCGTTATATCATTGAAGCCCCCGTTACGTTGAAATCTGGCTTCGGATTTGATAATTATCATTGCGCTCCCGGGGAACATCCCATCCTCAGAATGCCACGGCGATTGAAAAGTGCAGCCGCAGTTTGCCATCTCTCTGGCCTCGAGCGAGATCCAATGCCAGCGGCCCGACCGGACTACGCCAGCGAATTCCGCCGCCATAACCCACGGCCAGATCCAGGCGATGCAGACCATCGGCGGCGTCCCCGGCATCGGCAAACACGGCGGCACCCCATTCGCGTGTGAGCCAGTGATTATACTCGATGGTGCCGCTAACCATCGCCGTGCCGCCCACGATGGCCTGGCCTTCCCGCACACCCAGACTTTGAAAGTCATAGCCGCGCACAGACTGTATGCCCCCGGCGCGGAACAAATATTCCTGCGGAATACCGAAGCGCGAATCGGTAAAAGTATATCCCGCCTCACCGCGCAAAAATAACACATCGCGTTTGCCAACAGGATACCAGTACTGATGGCGATAGTAAGTACGCACAAAACTCTGGTCAGACAACAATTGCTTGCTGCCGCCACCTATACGCATTTCTATCACGCTGCCATCGCGTGGAAACAATGCATCATCCACAGAGCGGTAGCGCAATTGTCCATCCAATACCAGCGTTTCGTTAGTCTGGCGCACCCCGCCTTTTGGGTCCCGGTCTTCCCGCTGCCAATTGAGCCCGATCCGGGTCTCGGTCTTCCCCACGAGCTGGTTACGGGTCACAGCCACTTTCTCACGCAGGGTTTCCAGGTCCTGAATGGAAGTTCGATCGATGCCCGCTCCCAGAGAAAACCAGCGCCCAGCCCGATTTGGCAGGCTATCCACCGCCATGGTCAGTGACTGACGTTTTTGCTCCAGACGCAAGACACTGCTCAACCGTAATGCCCTACCCAGAAAATTATGATTGCCGTAATTGATTTCGCCGCGCGCGCCAGTATTGGAGCTGTAGCCTCCCCCAAGCGATATGCGCTGCGACTGCGTTTCCGACACTGTCACCTCCACCGGTGCCGCTTGATGCGCCCCCACATCGGGTTCAACGCTGACCAGTGCCGAGCCGAATTGAGCCAGGTTCTGAAGTTTTGTCTGAAAAACTTGCAGCTGATCCCGCCGGTAAGGGTCGCCGGGTTTGAATGGGGCAAGATTATTGACCAGCTTCTGATCATAGCGATCAAGCCCCTTGATTATGATATTTCCATAATAAAAAACAGGTCCGGAATCCACGACTACCCGCAACCGGACGCCGCCGGAGGCTGGGTCCACCTCGGCCTTGCTCTCATCAATCACCGCTGCGGCATAATCATCCCGCGATACACTGGATATTAATGCCGCTTTGGCCTCTTCCCATACCGGCGAGCGGAACGGATCACCCTTGTTCAGAGGCCATGCGGCTCGCAAACTTTGGATGCGGGCATGCCGCTCAGGCGCATCGCTTGCCAAATCTCCCTTGAATTCAATGCGGACTTCAGTAACCAATGCGCGCGGCCCCGGCGCAACCTCCAGCACCAGGTTCGCATCGGGGGTAGGCTGCAATGTTATCGTGGGTGTGAAATAACCCTCGGTAGCGAGGAGTTCACTTATCTCCTGCCGTGCCCGGCGCAAGAAAGCAGCTCGAGCGATGTCATCCGCTATCGGTTCGGCCGGCAACTGGAAATAGGTCTTCAGCAAATCCCGCAATGATTCCGGGGCGGAAATGATGACCGGTGGCGAATTATTTCTGGCCTCGGATTGTTGCGGCTCATGCGCCTCGGCTGTACCACTTCCCAGCGTAAAAAAGATAAGACCCAGAAGGAGGGCTGATATCCCTGTTCGTGGTGAAAGGGCAGGTGAATTTTCCGAAAGACATGGCAAGGGAGGATTCATGCTGATAACACGGGTCCAAAACGTTGCGGAATGTCCCCGGCCACGGTCAAAATGGGATTTCCGCATAACCGCCAGCAAGCTATGCTAACGAAATGCCTGGATTCGAAGTATGCGCAAGCAATGTGCCTGCACAAGGGACACTGGGATCAAAATTGAACGTGGCGGTCGCCGCTATGGCCGGCGGGACTCTATGAGCGCGCCTACTGGGATAATACTGAGCTACGTCCGTCAACGCAACCCGCCAAAACAGCGAGGAATGAGTACCGTACCTCAGCGCACCGGCTTGTCAGGAAGCTCGTCGGGAATCGCGGGATCATCATAAGCCTCGCGTGGCGGGTTTCCATCATATATCAAATGCTTGCGTTGCTGTAGGTAGGCGTCTCGCACAAACAGGTACGGCTCCACCGCGGCATCGTCGCGGATTCGCATGGGACCGGATAGTCGGGCCCGTTTGTCAACAATGCCAAGAATGGAAAGCGGCACCGTAACAGGAGCGCCAACCACATAAATACCGAAATAAAAGAGACCATTCGTAAATACACTGACCGGAATGCCTGATACATCACGGTTGCTGCTAGGCCCAAGCAAAGGAATAAACAAATAAGTTTTTGCGTCAATACCCCACACACCCAGCGTCTGTCCGAAGTCTTCATCATGTTGCAGCAGACCCATAGGCGACGCCATGTCGAAGAATCCAGCCATGCCGATGGTTGAATTGACGGCAAAACGCAGCGTATCCTGAAATCCTTGGCGCACCTTACCCTGCAAAAAACTATTCAGGATCACATTCGGATATGCCAGATTATCATAGAAATTTCCAACGATACGCTGCATGCGATTAGGCACATATTCAATATAGGCATCTGCAACCGGTGCCAAAACCTTCCGATCGATCACATCCGTAAATATATAGGATTTGCGATTGATATTCTCATAAGGGTCGATTGGGTCGGTATTCATGCTTTGGTCGTGCGGCCGCATGGTGGCGCAACCACCAAACAACACTGTGCATACCAGCATCAGGACAGTGATCGGATGGCTATGTCTCATGATCAGTGAATGAGTAAGATTATGATATTGATGTTTGCGGCAATCATCAGGAAGAGCCGGGCCCCTGAAGTATAGCGGAAATCGGATAGGCTCCGACGATGTTCCTCCATCACTTCGCGCAATGATTGTTACGAATGGGAGTAGACAAAGAGATAAGTCGGAGCGCAGGACCATGGGATGATCCCACCGCAGCCGGATTCATCCGGCCCCTCAATCGAATCTATAAGCTAATAGATATCAAGAACTTTTCTCTGCGGTACGCAGGTCGCAGCACGGCCTGAGTCCAGCTCTACCAGATTCTTCGACACTTCCGCTCCCGCACTCGAAACCGCGCGTTGTACGCCTTTAACCACACCCTCGATGCCCCCACTGACCAACTCTGAAATTACCGCATAACATACAGCGCCACGGCCATCGGTGGAACGCGTAATCCCCCAGTTGAACCTCGCCTGTACTCTATCGCCGACAACCGCGTCGAATTCACTAAGCTCGATCGCAATGCGATAGACAGGCTGATCGGGTTTACGGGCCCCGCGTGGTTCATTGACCGCTCCGGTTTGATCAGCAATGGCCGTAGCGAACGCGTCGCGCAGCTCCTTGTTGAAATGCGACGACCAGCGATCCTGCTCAAGGATGAAAAGCTGGAATTCCTGCCCGGAACCCTGGGAACGCACAACCAGTTGCGGACGAGCGAACCGTTCCGGCACATTGACAGGCATTACTTCAATATGAATTGGCACGGATGAACGGTCTGACGAATCCTTCATTTCCGGGGCCCTGGACGGAACCGAAAGCGTATAAAACCGCGTATCCGGAACCGATGCGCAGCCAGCGGCCAATAACGCTCCTATCATACCCAGTATGCCGCGTGTCAATGGTTTCATTGTTTATCCTTTTGCTTGCCCCGAATTACCGCTTGAGGATGCAGCTCGAAATAGTCTGTCAAGATTCGCAACGAAGCGGCCGCTCGCGCCAATTCTTGCAGGGTCTGACGCAAATCCTGCTGTAGTGGAGCATCTTCAGATAACGTGCGTTCCGCGGCGCTTAACGTTTTACTCACATCCTTCATCGCCGTGGTGATCTCAGGCGCAACATCATTGTTCAACTTCTCCGCCAGTTGTGCGGTACTGTTCAGCGTTCCCTTAAGTTCTTTCAACGACTGCTGCAAATCGTCACCAATCTGATCAAAGGGTACCTTGCTTAACTTGAACGCTATCTCCGAAACCTGGGTTTCAAGCGCTTCCGCGCTGCTGGGAATGGTGGGCAATTGCAATAACGCGCCTGGAGTGTCTGCGCTGGCCGTTTTTCCGGCATCCTTTTTTGCCAAGACGATTTTGGGAAAGAAATCGAACGCGATATAAATCTGCCCAGTGAGCAAATTACCGGTTCTCAATTGCGCACCCAAACCGCGGTTGATCATGAATTGCAAACGCTGCTGCGGTGTGTACTTCGATTGCCTTTGAGATTCGATAAATTTCCGCCCCAGACGCTCCGGATAAACTTCCACCAGCACCGGCATACTGAATTCCTGTTGCTTGGGATCGTATTCGATACCTACTGATTTAACATGGCCCAGTGTCAGCCCGCGAAAACTGACTTCGGCACCAGGCACCAAGCCACGCACAGATTGTTTGAAATAAAGCACTATCATGGTTGCCTCGCCATCTTGTTCCCTTAACGCCTCAGCTTCGCTTTCCGCTAGAACGTAGGCGGTATTCTCTTTGGCAGGAGGGCCGGGATTCTCATCCGGTGCCTGAAATGAAAGGCCGCCGAGCATAACGGTCGCTAGCGATTGCGTATTGAGTGTGAAGCCACTGGCATTTATCTGCATGTCAAAACCACTGGCGTGCCAGAAGCGCGTATTGATCCCAACAAACTTGTCATAGGGGGCGTCAATGAATATACGAATGGTAATGCCTTTGCCGTCATCATCCAGATCGAACGCGGTGACCTGTCCCACCTTGATGCGGCGGTAATAGACCGGCGAACCGATATCCAGTGAACCGATATCGGACGCCCGCAAAACATACTGCTTGCCGGACGCGTCCCGCGTAATGATGGGCGGCACCTCCAGTCCGGTAAATTTATCCGTTTTCTCGTTTTCAATACCGGCGTCGGCACCAATATATGCGCCGAACAGCAACGTGCCGAGCCCGGACACTCCGGAGCCGGCGACACGCGGACGCACGACCCAGAAGCGACTGTCGGTCGCGGTAAAACTTTTAGCTTCCCGCTCCAATAACACAGTCACCAGAACCCGAGAACGATCCTTGCTCAGTTTGATGGACTGCACGGTACCAATATCAACTTCCTTATACTTGACCTTCGTCTTGCCCGCTTCCAGTCCTTCAGCAGAACGAAATGCAATGGTGATCTCGGGGCCGCGCTGAATCCATGTCTGAACCGCAAGTGCAATACCGATAACTGCGGCCAAGATGGGAATCAGCCAGATCAGTGATGGAACCCAGTCCCGCTGCGGCGCCTTTACTGGCGCCGGTATGGCCTCTGCCGAGCCACTCGGTTCTCCTGTTTTTATTTCACTCATACCTGGTTCCCAGACTCCTGTCTGGCAATATCCCAAGTCAAGCGAGGATCAAAACTGATCGACGCAAGCATGGTCAGCACCACCACGGCGGCAAACGAAGCGATCCCCGGTCCTGCATGTATCGTGGCGAAACCTTTGATCTGGACGAGACCGGCCAGCAGCGTCACGACAAAAA
The DNA here is from genome assembly GCF_000832065.1 of Nitrosospira sp. NpAV. Lineage (GTDB taxonomy): Bacteria > Pseudomonadota > Gammaproteobacteria > Burkholderiales > Nitrosomonadaceae > Nitrosospira. Next base: position 14,797 of record NZ_JXQM01000004.1, read on the forward strand.
CATCCAACATCGACCAACGGCCGGTCAATTCAACAAGGCGATAAAGTTTAGCCCGTTGCAGGAGACGCCAGTTGCTGCGCCGCCGCACCATGATCAATAATAGAATCAATACCGCCAGTTTGAACAGCGGCACCAGAAAGCTGGCGATAAAAACGATGACCGCCAACTCCCATGAGCCCGAAACCCAGAAATAGATGATGCCGCTCATGATAGTGTCATGCTTCTCCCCGAAGAAGGAAGCAGTAGTCATCACAGGTAATATATTTGCGGGAACATACATGATGCAGGCGGCAATCAGGAAGGCCCAGGTCCGGTTCAGGCTGTCAGGCTTGCGCTGGTGCAACCTTGCGCCACAACGCCCACAATGATCATGCGCTTTAACGTCTTTCCACAACGTGGCGCAGTAATGACACGATACCATGCCCAGGCTCGCCGCTGTCTTTACAGGCGCTTGGTTCACGGATGACTTGGCCCCCAAGGTATCGCTGGCTGACCGAACGGCGCTATCCGTCGGCATTCTGTTTCTCTCCTTTTTTGAGCGAAGCCACCTGCCAGATATAGCGAGGATTGAATGAAAACACCGCCGCAAGAAGAATAGTAAGGATACCAAATGCCCACAGCGCGGCGCCCGGCAATACCGTTGCCATACTTGTCAATTTGACAAACGTGACAATGGTGCCCAGCAGGAATACTTCCACCATTGACCACGGCCTCAAGGTTTGAGCCAGACGCGCCAATAAATTGAATGCAGGGAGATGTTCAGTTCTATTTATCGAGCCAAGCAAGTACGCCAGAATTAGAAGCTGCATCAATGGAAACAGAATGGTTGTAACCAGCACCAGAAACGCCACCAGGGGCATTCCTTCAGCGCTCAAGGTGGAAACCGAGCCCATGAGCGTTGTCCGGCTGACAATGCCTTGAAGTTTCATTTCAACAACCGGGAAGATATTGGCTATGATGTACATGATCAAACCGGCGAGCGTTAGCGGCAGGGCACGCTTGCTGTAAGAACTCATGTCGCGCTCCAGTTCGGCGCCACAACAGCTGCAAAGCGCGGCTTCATTGTGATCCAGTGCTTGCCTGCGGTGAATCGCATCACATTCTTCACAGGCAATCAGACCGGATATTTCCTGCATGGTTTTTAGCTCACGTAAGTCAATTATGTAACGTTTCCCCGGGTTTTCATGATTCTATACCTATTCTTGCGTGTGCCATGCTGAAACAAATCACTTTCCGAACTGTCATTAACCGAAACACAACAAGGAAAAGCCGATGGACAAGAAGACCCGAATCAATGCCTGGTACTTGATCATCGCTGTACTCGGCGTTTTGATGGTGCAAAATCTTTATCAGCAATATACCAAGGTTGAGCCCATCCCCTATAGTCGCTTTCATACATTGCTGGAACAGGACAGGATCGCCGAGATTGCAGTTACCGAGAACCACATTTACGGGTCCCTCAAAGAGAAAGGTGCCGATGGGTTAAAGGATTTTGTCACCACACGGGTGGAACCCGAGCTGGCCGACAAGCTGGATAAGCACAACGTGATTTATACCGGGATAATTCAAAGTACCTGGGGCCGTGATCTGTTGTCCTGGCTCCTGCCGATGGCGGTCTTCATCGGGATATGGTTATTTATCATTCGCCGCATGAACCAAGGCGGCATCAGCGGCGGCGGACTGATGTCGATCGGCAAGAGCCGCGCCAAGGTATTTGTGGAAAAAGAAACCAAAGTCACGTTCGCGGATGTGGCCGGCGTCGATGAGGCGAAAGAAGAGCTGATTGAAATCATCAATTTTCTAAAGGATACCGAAGGATATAGCCGCCTCGGTGGACGCGCGCCCAAGGGAATTCTGCTGGTTGGGCCGCCCGGTACCGGCAAAACGCTATTGGCACGTGCCGTTGCGGGCGAAGCGAGTGTACCGTTCTTTTCAATTTCCGGCTCGGAGTTTGTCGAAATGTTTGTCGGCGTCGGCGCCGCCAGGGTGCGCGACCTGTTCGAACAGGCGCGCCAAATGGCCCCGGCTATCATTTTTATCGATGAACTGGATTCGCTCGGGCGAGCCCGGGGTGCCTACGGACTCGGCGGACATGACGAAAAAGAACAAACGCTGAATCAGTTACTGGCCGAACTCGACGGTTTCGATGCAAAAAGTGGTGTCGTATTGCTCGCTGCCACCAATCGGCCGGAGATCCTCGATCCTGCGTTGCTGCGCGCTGGAAGGTTCGACCGTCAGGTTCTGGTGGATCGGCCGGACAAGGTGGGCCGTGAACAAATTCTGGCTGTGCATCTTAAAAAGGTGAAATTTGATATCGATGTGAAGCCAGAGCAAATCGCAGCTTTGACGCCGGGATTTACCGGCGCCGATCTTGCGAATCTGGTCAACGAGGCGGCGCTGCTCGCCACCCGGCGCATGGGTACGTCGGTGACGATGAATGATTTCAACAATGCTATTGAACGCATCGTCGCCGGACTTGAGAAACGCAACCGCTTGCTGAATCCGCTGGAGCGCCGCGTCGTCGCGTTCCATGAATTAGGGCACGCCATGGTGGCGCTGGCGCTGCCGGGTACCGACGAGGTACACAAAGTCTCCATCATTCCGCGCGGCGTCGGCGCCCTCGGCTACACTATCCAGCGCCCCACCGAAGACCGGTTTCTGATGAGACGAGCAGAACTGGAAAACAAAATGGCAGTGCTGCTGGGCGGACGCGCGGCGGAGCATGTGGTATTCAATGAAGTATCAACGGGCGCATCGGATGATCTTGCACGCGCTACCGACCTCGCACGCGCCATGGTGCTGCGCTATGGGATGAGCGATGCCTTGGGCAATGTCGCCTACGATCGTGACCGTTCGGCCTATCTTCAAACCGGCATGCCGGTACCGCAAAACCGGGACTACAGCGAGGACACCGCGAATGCTGTCGATAATGCCGTGCGCAGGCTGGTCGATCATGCGCTGGAGCGCGCCGTTTCCATACTCCAGCTTAATCGCGCTCTGCTTGATCGTGCCGCTGACGAGTTGTTGAAGACCGAGACGCTCAATCAACCTCAGATCGATGCCTTGAAACGAGAGATTATCAGCGGCCCTGCCGCGCCTGTACAGGCAGCATCGAATGGGTAGATGATGGCTCGCCATACCACCGTTTCTATTTAGACAAAGAAATTTCTATCCAGGCCTCACTTCCTGTATACTCCGCGCGTCGATGAAAAGGAACTTACATCTTTTTGCCTTTTTGTCGGTTCATCGTTCCTGACCTCTCTTCGATTTTCATGTCTCCGACGGAAATTGTGCAGCACCGTGGTTAGCGGCGATGTTTTATGTGCGCGCCAACGGTACTTTGCCCATTAATCTCCGGCAGCTATATTCTGTTCGCGCGCGTTAGGGCGCTTCGATAATTCAGAGCTCCAGGTAAAACAAGACAAGGCGCAAGGCGGCGGAGAGTCGCGGCGCGGATATTCGCCAAGAAATTTTGGTGCCGCATATCGATGCGAGCGGCAAAGCTTCTGGGTTATACCTTGATCTGTATTACTGCATTTGGCGCTTTATGGGGCGCACCATATTTTTTCATTTAATAGGAAAACAACGTGTCTTTTGAAAACCTTAATCTGCATCCACTTATTCTTAAAGCTATTATCGACTCCGGCTACACTACGCCTACCCCTGTTCAGGCACAGGCCATTCCTGAATTAATCGCAAGGCACGATATCATGGCCTCGGCTCAGACCGGCACTGGCAAGACCGCCGCATTCATGCTGCCGGCACTGCATTGCCTCGCAACGCCTTCCAAAATACATAGCCGCGGCCCGCGGGTGCTGGTATTGACCCCGACGCGAGAACTCGCGCTTCAGGTATCTGAAGCTGCCGCCAAATATGGCAAGCATCTGCCTCGCGTCAAAGTCGTGAGCATCCTCGGCGGAATGCCATATCCGCTGCAGAATAAATTGCTTTCGCAGCCGGTGGATATTCTTGTCGCAACGCCTGGCCGTTTGATCGATCACATTCAGCGCGGACGCATCGATTTTTCGCGTCTGGAAATGCTGGTACTCGATGAAGCCGACCGCATGCTCGATATGGGCTTCATCGATGACGTGGAGAGAATTGCTTCAGCCACACCCGCGACCCGCCAAACCTTGTTGTTTTCCGCTACGCTGGACAGTGCGATAGACAGGGTTGCGGCGCGTCTGCTGAAATCGCCTAAGCGTATCCAGATCGCAACGCAACAGGCGCGGCTCGATAACATCGAACAACGGCTGCATTATGTTGACGACATTACGCACAAGAACCGGCTGCTGGATCACCTGCTGCGCGACATCACGTTGAAACAGGCCATTGTTTTCACAGCCACCAAACGCGACGCCGATATGCTGGCGGACAATCTTTCCGCCCAGGGACATGAAGCCGCCGCGTTGCACGGCGATATGAGCCAGCGCGACCGTACCCGTACGCTGACCAAGCTTCGTCATGGCGGGCTGCGGGTGCTGGTGGCCACGGATGTCGCCGCACGAGGAATCGACGTGGTCGGCATTACCCACGTGATCAACTTCGATCTCCCCAAATTTGCCGAAGACTATGTACACCGCATTGGACGCACTGGCCGCGCGGGCGCATCGGGAATCGCGGTATCGTTCGCTTCAGGCAAGGATGGCGTCAATCTGAAAAAAATTGAACGATTTACAGGCCAGCGGATCGATTCTCATGTAATACCCGGGCTGGAACCAAGATTCAAGCCGCGCCCCGCTACGGGCGGCCCATCCAGAGGTACCCCCAACGTCGCTCATAAACGTAACCGTACCTGGGCAAATGATAGTGGCCGCCATGCCGGTAGCACTAATAACACCAATGGAAATTGGGACAATACCCGTGCCCGTTCGCTTAGTGATAATCGAGAAAATACGCGAGGCAATGCCGGCAGAAATACCCGCAGCCAACCATTCGGGAATAGCGGCGCTCCAAGTCCTTATTTCAGAAGCAAGTAAGCGATTCCGTTTGTTGCAAATGGCCCGTCTGGTGGTGGCACTCCGGGTCATTTGCCTGAATCCTCTGATAGTTATATCAAAATCACCACGCAAGCCTCTGCCAACTAACTCTCTTACTGGTTACAAGAGATCATAAGACCGGTTATCCGCGATAAATTGAGGTTACAGATGTCATCCTGTCCTGTTGTCTATGATCGCTCGTTGAATTAAAGATCCCGCTTCGAATCATCCATATCGCACTATTTGATAGTAAATTTCCGCCATCCCAAGTTTCATTATTTCATGGCCTACCTGAATCCCGGCATATCAAAGCAGAATTCATTGCAAGTATCGAAATAAAACTCCCCGTCGTCCGGTCCTGCAACAAACCGATATGTCAGAAACCCACCCGAGGAATTACGCACTGGAGTGAGCCAGCGCAAAACCCGTCCCGAGTCTATTCTCAAGAAAGCACGATAAAAATGGATACCCAAGCTGAAGCCGCGATTTCCCTGCTGCGAGCGCTCCGCAAGGATTATTTCTTCTGGGTGCTTCTTGGTCTTCTAGTCTTGCTAACCATAGCGAAACCTGAGCGGCTTCCCATTTACTCCACGCTTGTTGATTGGCCGACCATTGCCGCCCTGACCGGTCTGCTGGTGATCACCAAGGGTGTGGAACTCTCCGGCTACCTGCATCATCTTGGCAAACGCTTGATTTTGCGGCTGCCTACCGATCGGGCCATAGCCGTATTTCTTGTACTTACTACGGCATTGTTGTCCATGCTGTTAACCAATGATGTCGCCCTGTTCATTGTTGTCCCGCTGACCGTGGGACTACGTGCGGTAAGTACGGTGCCGGTAACACGCATTGTCGTCTTTGAGGCTTTTGCGGCAAATGCAGGCTCCACGCTCACACCGATTGGAAATCCGCAAAATCTGTTTCTCTGGCAACTTTCCCAAGCTTCGTTTTATCAATACGTTGGCGCAATGCTGCCACTCGCCCTGATTTGCGTCATTCCACTCCTGCTGCTCACCACCCGCGCATTAACCGGCCGCAGCATCACGATCGTAGACGGCACGAATCCCCATTCCCTCAACAAAAGATTACTGTATATGTCTTTGGCATTATACTTTCCATTTCTGGTATTCATTGATTTGCATCTGGCGGAAACGGCGGTGATTGTGGTGCTGGCGATCTTCCTCTTTACCTACCGGCGGGTGCTTGCGCGTGTTGACTGGGCGTTGATCCTGGTCTTCATGCTCATGTTCGTCGACATGCGGCTGATTGCGCGAGACCCTGCTGTATACGAGCTTATTGGACAACTAGGATTGAGCGATCCCCGGCAGCTTTACTTCACGGGTATCGTCATTTCGCAACTCATTAGCAACGTACCGGCGGCGATCCTGCTGGCTGAGTATTCGAATGACTGGCGACTGATCGCCTATGCAGTGAATGTCGGCGGCTTCGGGTTCATGCTGGGATCGCTTGCAAACATCATAGCACTTCGCATGGCTCATGATCGTGAGGCCTGGCTGACGTTTCATGTGCACTCTCTGCCACTTCTGCTAGTGATCAGTGGACTCGCCTATCTATGGCTGTTCCTCTTATAAGACCGCCCGCACTTTCAAATGGGATCGCATCATCATCGAACCACTTGAAGCTGATGCATTGGAATACCAACTTTATGGCATCCCGTCTCGATCTACATCACTTGGTGAATTGGCATTGATGCTACTCCGGCTGGTTACGCATGAAATCCGCCGTCTGGTAAAATGCCATGGCGAGCTTCTTGCACAATTCTTCATCCAGTCCGACATCCACCATCGCACGGCCCATGCACGCCAACCATTGATCGCGCTCAGGAATACCGATGGCGAAAGGCATATGGCGCGTACGCATGCGGGGCTCGCCATATTTCTCGGTGTACAGGGAGGGTCCGCCCGTAAAGCCGGATAGAAACATGAATAGCTTCTGTCGGGAATGAGTCAAATCCTGCGGATGAAGCTTGCGGATACCGAAATAGTCTGGATCTTCATCCATCAGATCGTAAAAACGGTCCACCAGGCGACGTATCACGGTTTCACCGCCTATCCGTTCATATGACATAGCAATATGCACTCGACTCTCCTTGATTGTTTACGTGCGATAACCGGCGTGGGGTCCGAATCTTTCCATTCTTTCCGGCAACGGTCTGCGTCTTGTCAGCATACGCAGTATCCAGTAAATAGCCAACGCGGCAAGCAAATGTTTTACCGTATGACCACTTACTATTTGCCCAAGATCATAGATCTCGCGATCCCCCACTTCCGCTAGTTTGGCGAGGCCATAGAAGGCAAGCACCCTGTATATATCGGCTCCCCGGGTATATCGCGACGGAAAGAAAATACCGAGCAGAATAATGACCAGCAACGAATAGAACTGCACAACGATATAAAAGTTCAAATTGCCGGCACCACGCTGCTCGCTCCAATTCCAGTGCACCACACTTCCGGCTCCGATCAAAATCAAAACAGGCAGCAGCGGCATCCCTATTCTTGGACTTACGCGCTCATTGAGCGTTGCGGCGAGCAATGCCATGATGCCTATCGCTATCGGTAACCGATCCCAGACCAGCCGGTCATTGTCCGGGGCAAGATGATAATAGATTGATCCGATGCACGCTATTGCCACGCTCAAGAACAAAACCGAATAAGGCCCGCGCTCAGACAGATCGGTAAATACCTTCGACGCCATCGGTCCGCGCAAGCGCAATAGAAATATCAGACCTGCTACTCCAACAAACAGAAAAATAACGTTGGACGCAACATTGAAAAAATTTGGAATACCGAAATAAATACGCTGGTCTGCAAACTGGTGATATGCAATGGGTTGAGGAATCGGTGGAGCAATCGTGGCGACGAGCAACATGCCTGCCGAAAGAATGCCCAGTATCCACAACTTGCGCCCATCACTCATATGAAACCATAAATGCCAACGTTGTGTTGCATGTAACGGCACCATAATCTAGAAGTTGCGTGAGCATGATAATAAAGCGGGTAAGCCACAAAGTGAAAATGCGCAAACTATGGATCGTCAACGCATTTTTGCAACCGATTCTTCCACTCGTTCCACCGCAATAATCTCAATGCCGGAAATCGTCTGTTTCGGCTTGTTGGCCTTGGGAATGATGGCTTGTGTAAAGCCCAGCTTGGCGGCCTCCCTCAGCCGTTCCTGTCCACGCTGGACCGGGCGTACTTCTCCCGCCAGCCCAACTTCACCGAATACCACCATTTTCTCCGGCAGCGGCTTGTTTTTGAGCGAGGAAACAATAGCGAGCAGAACCGCCAGATCCGCGCCCGGTTCAGTGATTTTCACGCCGCCGACGGCATTGACAAATACATCTTGGTCGAAACAGGGAATTCCCGCATGGCGATGCAGCACCGCCAGCAGCATTGCCAGGCGGTTTTGCTCCAGCCCAACACTCAGCCGCCTTGGATTGGGTGCATGCGCCTCATCCACTAGCGCTTGTATTTCCACCAGCAGCGGGCGTGTACCTTCCTGTGTCACCATGACGCAGGAACCCGGCACATGCCCGCCATGGTGAGAAAGAAACAGCGCCGAAGGATTGCTGACTTCACGCAAGCCATTTTCGCTCATGGCAAATACGCCCAATTCGTTCACCGCGCCAAAGCGGTTCTTGAAAGCGCGGATCAAACGAAAACTGGAGTGGGTATCGCCTTCGAAATAGAGCACCGTATCCACCATATGCTCCAATACGCGCGGCCCTGCCAGCGCGCCTTCCTTGGTCACATGACCCACCAGAATAATGCACGTGCCGCTGGCCTTGGCCAGCCGAGTCAATTGGGCGGCGCACTCGCGCACCTGTGCGACCGAACCAGGCGCGGACTGCAGCGCATCGGAATATACCGTCTGGATCGAGTCGATGACCGCTATGTCAGGTTTGCGTTCAGCCAGCACCGCCTGGATTCGCTCCAGCCGGATTTCCGCCAGCAAATGAACCGCCTTTGCATCCAGCGCCAGGCGTTTTGCCCGCAGAGCCACCTGCCGCGCCGATTCCTCACCGCTCACATACAGCACATTGCGCACGGTAGACACGTGACACAATGCTTGCAACAACAGCGTGGACTTGCCGATGCCGGGATCGCCGCCCAGCAATACCACACCGCCATGTACCAAACCGCCGCCGAGAACCCGGTCAAACTCAGCCATACCTGTTGAATAGCGTGGCTCTTCGCCCGCTTCCACTTCACTCAAATTCTGCACCTCGCTCGTTTCGGATACGGGCGTAAAGCGCGATACGGCTTTCTCGGCAATCGCCTCGACCAGCGTATTCCATGCCTGACAATGCGGGCACTGGCCCTGCCATTTCAAGGTTTGGCCGCCGCACTCGGTGCAGGAATAAATGGATTTCGGTTTAGCCATTTTCAATTAAATAATTTGTCATATTTCGTATGCCAAACCCGCCAGCTCATGTCAAATCTGGCGGACCAGATTTTTCCAATTCTCTTGAGCTGCAAGGATGGCCGAGTTTGACCGGGTTTTGTTATAAAAGCGGGAAATTATTGATAGCAATGCCAAAAATAGGAGGACGTAAAATGCTTCAAGATATATAAAGCATAGCTGATTGTCCATTCCGGTGTGCAGCCAATCCTTCTTCGATAAAAGTATCAAATTTCTCGAAATGCGAGCCCCGTATGACCTCACCTTGATAGAGCCAGGTTTTAATATAAATGAGTTTCTCTGGATTAAGAGTATTAATTTCGTTTATCCTATACCTAATCATAAGCATGTCGTTTGGCGAGTATGCTGATATTTTATGCTCGCAATCTCTTTTCTAGCTACTTTAAGGCGAATGCATAAAGGATAGAATTATGATTAATATTTTTAGAATTCTGATCGTGGGCGCAGTTTCCATTGCATTGCTAACAGGGTGCTCGACCACCCACAAAGCCACTCAGTCTGCAAGAACGCCCATTGAACAATTACTTATCAGCGAAGCTGCGATAAGGAGTGCTTCCCCCACGGCTGAGCGCTCCTTACCTATTCCTAAGGGCGCAAACGTCATACTTACCACCTCGGGATTGAACACGGATCAAGTTCTCCTGCAGCAAGTCTTGACCGGCTGGTTGGGACAGCAGGGTTACCTGGTTGTTCAGAAAGACGATAAAAACGCAACACACCGCATTGATGTGATTGTAGGATCGCTGGGCACCGAGTTATCGGGAACATTCATAGGCATGCCTCCGATCCAGAGCACGCTCATTCCCTTTTCGTTACCGGAACTGGCATTCTATAAATCTCAATACCAGACCGGGTACGCAAAATTCTATATGAATATTTTTGAACTTCCGTCGGGCAAATTTGCCGGATCAACCTCTCCCTTTCTAGCTGATGCCTATTACAATGATTATACGGTTCTGTTTATACTTTCATTTAACTCGACCGATCTCACATCGCCGCCGGAACTAGGCTCCCTCTATCGCAAGCCGCTTAATCCGCCGCCTAGTCAAAGTGAATATGAAACAAAACCCGCTAATGTAAAATAGCGATATGAGACTGCTTCATAATTGAATAGGAGAAGAGAAGCTATGCGATTCCGTCCCCTGCAGCTTTCTAAAAGATAAGCGGCCAACCATGGGAACTGGGTTCAATCCATAAAAACCGGGAGGCATGACACATGCAGCGTGCAGTATGTCACGCTGATCCTGGCTTTCTCCCTGATTTCCACTCCACCACGATGCCGGGTTCTCCCGCCGCCGCCTGAAAACCGCAATCGACACCGATTCCCGGCACACACACCAGATGCTCCCCACTGAAGATCAATGGTAGCGCATCGCGCTCCCAAGGCGGTAGCGACGCTTCCCGCAAAAGATTCTTAAGACTGCGGCGCGGACGATTTCCAACCGGCCTTAGGCGCTCCCCTCCCTGGCGCATGCGGATGGTAACAAGGCTCTCCGTCAGTTTATGAAGATTGATCCCCATGCCCTTGCGGCGCGTAAATCTGATTGTGCCACCCAAATCTGAGATGATGAGTTGTTTCTCTCCGTGCCATTCCCGCCACCCCACGCCGGGGGTTATGCCGGTTTTGCGCAGGTAAACTACTCCCCTGAAGCAACGTACCTCGGTATTCCCAAAAACGATATGCAATTTTGAATCCGCGCTTGAGGACTGCAGTTGCCGGATAATTTCCTCCAGTTTTGCTGTGCTGGGCAGTATCGTACCCTGCTCGGTCAAAAAATAACGCAACAGATTCTTGGCCCGTGCAAAGTTCAATTTCCGCAAATCCTCGATTCGAAGTTCTCCAGAAATGCCGCATACTTTACTGTCGCTCTCGGCCAATTCATCCAGCAGGCTGGATGCCTCCGCCATATGACGGCTTGCACGCAGAAATGTCGTGCGGTAGGAAGGAAAACGCTTTTCCAATAATGGAAAGAATTCATGGCGCAGAAAATTGCGGTCGAAAGAAACGTCGCTGTTGCTTTCATCGATGATCCACTGCAATGCATTTTCCCTGGCGTAATCCTCGATTTCGCGCCGGGACACATCCAGTATCGGCCGCAATATCCGTGGCCCATAATCCAACGCGCCAGCCCCGATTCCCGGCACTTGTTTCCCGGTTTCCGCTGCGTGATGGTTTATTGCGGACGCGGAATTCCTGACTACCGGCATCGCCCCCAACCCCTTTACACCGGCGCCTCGCAACAATTGCAGCAACAACGTTTCCGCCTGATCGTCCAGATGCTGGGCCAATACCACATAATCGGCTTTTTGTTTTACGAATACCCGATAGCGCGCATCGCGGGCAGCCGCCTCCAGACTGACACCGGATTCCCGATTGACCTTTAACTTGGCGATTTTGAGAGGAACATCTCTGGCTCGGCATAAGTCACGGCAGAACTCGGCCCATTGGGCCGCATGGGCGCTGATGCCGTGATTGACGTGAACGGCGGAGAGTGAAAATTGCAAGTGAACCGACAGCGGAATGAGCAAATCCAGCAGCACGACCGAGTCAACTCCGCCGCTCAACGCGGCAACCAGATGATCGCCACGCCGAATCTGTTCGCGCAGCACATGCTCGGCCTTGCTGGAGATGCTACTTGATTTTGACTTCCTTGAACTTGCCATATCCCATCAGGCGCTCAAAGCGTTTCTCCAACAACTGCTCTGTCGCGTAACCTTGAAAATGCCGGAGCGATTCCTGCAATGCTTTCCTAACGGATTGCATGGTGGCAAGGTAATCACGATGGGCTCCGCCAGGCGGTTCGCTGATAATCTTGTCGATCAGCCCCATGGTTTTAAGCCGATGGGCGGTAATGCCCATAATCTCGGCAGCTTCCGGCGCCTTGTCCGCGCTTTTCCACAGGATAGAGGCGCAGCCTTCGGGGGAAATGACGGAATAAGTTGCGTATTGCAACATCTGCACGACATCGCCCACTGCCACCGCCAACGCTCCGCCGGAACCGCCTTCGCCGATGATGGTGCAGATCACCGGTACTTTAAGCTCCGCCAGCACATAGAGATTTCTGCCGATGGCCTCCGACTGGCCGCGTTCTTCGGCGCCGATGCCAGGGTACGCACCCGGAGTATCGATGAAAGTAAATAGCGGCACAGAAAACTTTTCCGCTAAGCGCATCAATCTCAATGCCTTGCGATAGCCTTCAGGCCTGGGCATACCGAAGTTACGATAAATTTTTTCCTTGGTATCACGGCCCTTCTGGTGACCGATGACCATGACTGTCTGACCCATGAACCGTGCCAATCCGCCAAGGATGGCATGATCATCGGCGAAACTCCGGTCACCGTGAAGCTCTTCGAAATCAGTGAACAGATGCTGGATATAGTCGAGCGTATAAGGACGCTGCGGGTGCCGCGCAACCTGCGAAATTTGCCACGGTGTGAGCTTGGCGTAGATGCCGCTGGTGAGCGACTGGCTTTTCTTCTGCAAACGCAAAATTTCCGCCGAAATATCCACCGCTGAATCGTCCTGCGCAAAACGCAGCTCCTCGATTTTTGCCTCAAGCTCGGCGATGGTTTGTTCGAAATCCAGGAAGGTGATTTTCATCCTAAATTCCGCGGTTGGACGAGGTGACGTGGGCAGCTTCCGGGGTGGAAGGTAATACATTGCGAGCAATGCCGCCGGTACGGCTAAAACAGCGCAATCCACCCCGTGGCGAACTCACTATAAAGATGAAAATCGAGTGAGGTAAAGAGTCTTTGTGGATCATGGCGCCGAGCTTGAAAAATGAGTTAGAAACGCTTGACCGCCGCATTTAGGGTTATGGAGCACAGTCATAATTTTGAAACCGCAATGATACAGGAATGCCAAAATACCGCACGACTGTATCGAAAACTGCCTTGGAAGTCCTCAGCATCATACCTGGAAATCCCCTAATCCCTGGATTCAATTGCGTGTATTTGATAACACCGCGATTTTTATACTTTCTTTACGTCCAACGATCATTTCTTTACAGGATCTTTAGGCGGTTCCTATTAATCTCCCCGTATTCAAAATAGCCTGCTCGGGGGCGACAATGGATCTTCTATATATTGGTGCAATCCTGGCGCTCCTGCTTGTGACCTGTGCGTTTGCCAGCGGCTGCGGCAAACTAGGCGAGCGGCAATGAACACGTTTTATATTATTGGCGCGGTCGTCGCGGCTGGTCTATTAATATATCTGGTCATTGCCCTGATAAACGCCGAGGATTTGTAATGACTGCGCAATCTCTCCTTTTGCTTGGGGTGTTTCTCGCCACGCTGCTGGCGCTTGCTTATCCTTTGGGTACTTATCTGGCAAAGATCGGCGAGGGGAAGCCCATACATGGGCTGATGTGGATAAGAAAGATTGAAAACTTCTTATACCGCCTTGCCGGTATCTCGCCGGAATCGGAAATGGAGTGGAAAGTCTATGCATTGGCGCTGCTGGTATTCAATGCGCTGGGCGCGTTAACCGTTTACGCAGTGCAACGCCTGCAAGCCTGGTTGCCGCTGAATCCACAGGCATTTGCCAACGTCAGTCCCGATTCGTCCTTCAATACCGCCATCAGCTTTACCACTAATACCAACTGGCAAGGTTACGGCGGCGAATCGACGATGAGCTACCTGACGCAAATGCTGGTGCTGACCGGACAGAATTTTTTGTCGGCCGCAACCGGCATGGCCGTCGCCTATGCACTGATCCGAGGCTTCAAACGCCACTCGGTAAAATCAATCGGTAATTTCTGGCATGACCTTACCCGTTCGACGCTCTATGTACTGCTACCGTTGTCAACATTATTTGCCGTGTTCCTGATCAGCCAGGGTGTGATCCAGAATTTTTCCGCATACAAGGAAGCAAGCCTGATTGAGCCCGTCACCTATCAGCAGGCTAAAACCAACTCGGACGGTCAACCAGTCAATGACGAAAAGGGCAATCCAATAATGGAATCCAAGATTGCCAAAACCCAAATACTGGCGATGGGGCCGGTCGCTTCACAGGAAGCCATCAAGCTGCTCGGCACGAATGGCGGTGGTTTTTTTAATGCGAACTCGGCGCATCCTTACGAAAATCCAACGCCATTGTCGAATTTTGCCGAGATGCTGGCGATTCTGCTGATTCCCGCCGCACTGTGTTTTGCGTTTGGACGCATGGTCGGCGATATACGTCAGGGCTGGGCGGTATTAGGTGCGATGGCAACCATTTTTGCCGTGATGACGATTACCGTGCTGATCGCGGAGCAGCAGGCGCACCCAGAAGTGCAGGCGCTGGGCATTGATCAGACGGCTGGCCCGCTGCAATCCGGCGGCAACATGGAAGGCAAGGAAACACGCTTTGGCATCAGCACGTCAGCCCTGTTCGCAGCGGTCACCACAGCGGCATCCTGCGGGGCGGTGAATGCGATGCACGATTCCTTGATGCCGCTCGGCGGCATGGTGCCTATGTTGCTGATGCAATTGGGCGAAGTGGTATTCGGTGGAGTTGGGTCGGGTCTGTACGGCATGCTGATTTTTGCCATCATTGCCGTATTCATTGCCGGTTTGATGACTGGCCGCACACCCGAGTATCTGGGCAAGAAAATTCAGTCGTTTGAAATGAAAATGGCCTCGATTGCGATCCTTGTCACGCCGCTGTTGGTGTTGGGTGGGACTGCGTTAGCGGTCATGGTTGCAGCCGGCAAGACAGGTATCTTGAATGTCGGCGCACATGGCTTTTCCGAGATTTTGTATGCGCTGTCGTCGGCCGCCAATAATAACGGCAGCGCTTTTGCCGGCTTATCGGCCAACACACCGTTCTACAATGTCCTGCTGGCAACCGCGATGTGGTTTGGCCGCTTTACTCCCATCGTGACGGTACTGGCGATTGCGGGCTCGCTCGCCGGGAAGAAGCGTTTGGAGGTGACCGCGGGAACGATGCCAACGCATGGTCTCCTGTTTATCGCACTCCTGATCGGCACCGTCATCATGGTCGGTGTGCTGACCTACATTCCGGCCATTGCACTGGGACCGATAGCCGAGCATTTACAGCTTTATGTCACACCCTAAGAGAGATCCGGCATGTCACGCAAAAGCCTGACACTTTTTGATTCCGCGTTGATTGGCCCGGCCATCATTGATGCATTCAAGAAACTGGACCCACGCATTCAATGGCGCAGTCCGGTGATGTTTGTCGTTTATATCGGCAGCATCATTACCACTTTGCTGTTCATGCAGTCGGCTGCCGGCAGTGGTGAGGAAAGCCCTGCTTTTATTCTCACCATTACGGTATGGCTGTGGTTCACGGTGCTGTTTGCAAATTTCGCCGAAGCATTGGCGGAAGGCCGCAGCAAGGCCCAGGCGGCTTCACTCCGTGCACTGAAGCAAACGGTCGTCGCCAAAAAACTGGACGCGCCACGCTATGGTGGCAGTTGGACATCGACGCCCGCCACCCGCCTGCGCAAGGACGATACCGTGCTGGTGGAAGCGGGCGAAATAATTCCTGCCGATGGTGAAGTGATCGAGGGCGTTGCATCGGTTGATGAAAGCGCCATTACCGGCGAATCCGCGCCGGTTATCCGCGAATCGGGCGGCGACTTTTCCGCCGTGACGGGCGGCACCCGTGTGCTGTCCGACTGGCTGGTGGTGCGCATATCCGTCAATCCGGGCGAGGCATTCATTGACCGCATGATCTCCATGGTCGAAGCTGCCAAGCGGCAGAAAACACCCAACGAGGTCGCACTGAATATCCTGCTGACTGCATTAACTATCATTTTCCTGCTGGTGACGGTGACTCT
Organism: Nitrosospira sp. NpAV; assembly: GCF_000832065.1. Taxonomy (GTDB): domain Bacteria; phylum Pseudomonadota; class Gammaproteobacteria; order Burkholderiales; family Nitrosomonadaceae; genus Nitrosospira. The sequence continues at coordinate 31,001 of NZ_JXQM01000004.1, forward strand.
GTTGCCATTCTCATTGTTTAGCGTAGAAGCCGCCCAGGCTGGCACACCGGTTACAATGACGATACTTATCGCGCTTTTGGTGTGCCTGATTCCGACCACGATCGGCGGTTTGTTGTCCGCCATCGGCGTCGCGGGCATGAGCCGCATGATGCAAGCCAACGTCATCGCTACGTCCGGCCGCGCGGTGGAAGCCGCTGGCGACGTAGATGTGCTGTTACTGGACAAAACCGGCACCATTACTCTCGGTAACCGGCAAGCGGCGGCATTCGTCCCGGCTCCGAATGTCACGGAGGAGCAATTGGCCGATGTCGCCCAACTGGCATCGCTGGCAGATGAAACACCGGAGGGGCGCAGCATCGTGGTGCTGGCGAAGCAGCGCTTCAACATTCGTGGACGTGATATGGCTTCCTTGAATGCCACTTTTGTTCCATTCAGCGCGCAGACTCGCATGAGCGGCGTGGATATCGGCGGTCGCGCCATCCGTAAGGGCGCCGCCGATTCGGTGAAAAAATACGTGGAATCACTGGGACATCCTTTCCCTTCTGAAATTACCAGGGCTGTGGGAGACATTGCGCGCCGCGGCAGCACGCCTCTGGTTGTGGTCGACGATGCTTGCGTAATGGGTGTGGTGGAACTCAAGGATATCGTCAAAGGCGGCATCAGGGAGCGCTTTGCCGAGCTGCGCCGTATGGGCATCAAAACCATAATGATTACCGGCGACAACAAACTGACCGCCGCGGCGATCGCGGCCGAGGCGGGAGTCGATGATTTCCTGGCGGAAGCGACGCCGGAAGACAAACTCAAGCTGATTCGAGCTTATCAAACCGAGGGACGCCTGGTTGCAATGACGGGTGATGGCACCAATGATGCGCCCGCGCTGGCGCAGGCCGATGTCGCGGTCGCGATGAATTCCGGCACACAAGCGGCGAAAGAGGCAGGCAACATGGTCGATCTCGATTCCAATCCGACCAAATTGCTTGAAATCGTCGAGATCGGCAAGCAGATGCTGATGACACGCGGTGCGTTATCCACATTCTCGATAGCCAACGATGCCGCCAAGTATTTCGCCATCATTCCCGCCGCCTTCGTCACCACTTATCCGCAACTGGCGGCACTCGACGTGATGCGTCTTGCCAGTCCCTCATCGGCAATCATTTCTGCCGTGATTTTCAACGCGCTGATCATCGTGATATTGATTCCGCTGGCATTGAAAGGCGTGAAATACCGTGCTATTGGTGCCGCGCTGCTGCTGCGCCGCAATCTGCTCATATATGGGCTGGGCGGCATTCTGGTGCCTTTTGCCGGAATCAAGGCAATCGACATGGTGCTGACTGTTCTCCATCTCGTGTAGGAACTTTGAATGAAATCCAGCCTCCGTCCCGCATTAGTACTGCTCACCGCGCTGACACTCGTTTGTGGTGTACTGTACCCGTTCGCAATTACCGGTATCGGGAAAATCCTTTTCGCTGATAAGGCGGCGGGCAGTCTGATATTGCACGATGGCCAGCTTGCCGGCTCCACGCTGATCGGTCAGGCGTTTTCATCCCCTGGCTATTTCCGGGGAAGGCCTTCGGCCACCAGCCCGATGCCGAATAACGCCGCATCCTCCGGTGGGTCGAATCTCGGTCCATCCAATCCCGTGCAAATCGATACCATAAGAAACCGTATCGACGCACTGAAAGTGGCCGATCCTGGCAATACCGCACCGCTTCCCGTTGACCTGGTAATGGCCTCCGCAAGCGGACTGGACCCGGAAATCAGTCTGGCGGCTGCTTACTATCAAGCAGGCCGGATTGCGCGGGTGCGTAAACTGACTGTCGAAGAAATACACGGCATGATTGATAGATATAGCGAACCACCGTATTTTGGTTTCCTTGGCGAGCCGCGCGTAAATGTGCTGATGCTGAATCTGGCGCTTGATCAACGCCCTTGATCATGCTTATGTCATATATATTCGAATTGAATAAATTGTGGGATGAACGCGATGCGACCACGCTCTTCATTATCTCGTTGTTGGTCGATTCGATAGGTAAAGCCCCTACCTCCGACCATGTGCCCATTTAACCACCGGCGCGACCCCCAACGCCCCAACGCGGATGCCCTCTTGGCACAAGTGCAGGCACAGGAGCGCCGTGCGTCGCGTGGAAAACTTCGCGTTTATTTCGGTGCTTCGGCGGGAGTCGGCAAAACCTATGCGATGCTGACCGCCGCGCGGCAATTGCAAACTGAAGGCCACGACGTAGTAGTCGGAGTGGTCGAATCACATGGTCGTGATGAAACCGCATCGCTTGTCAATGGGCTTGAGATTCTGCCGCAGAAACAAATCACCCACCGCGGCAGAACAATCACCGAATTTGATATCGATGCTGCGCTGACGCGTCGTCCCGCCTTGGTACTCGTAGACGAATTGGCGCATACCAATGCGCCTGATTCGCGTCACCCGAAACGTTGGCAGGATGTCGAAGAGTTACTGGATGCGGGCATCGACGTATTTACAACCGTCAATGTTCAGCACCTGGAGAGCTTGAATGACGTGGTTGGCGGAATCACCGGCATTCGCGTGGGGGAGACTCTGCCTGATACTGTGTTTGATGAAGCCAATGAAGTCGTGCTGGTGGATATTACAGCGGATGAGCTGCTGATGCGGCTCAAGGCCGGAAAAGTTTATCAGGCGCAACAGGCGGGACGCGCGGCGCAAAATTTTTTCCGTAAAGGCAACCTGATCGCATTGCGCGAGCTGGCGCTACGCCGCACCGCCGATCGAGTCGAAGATGATGTACAGGCATATCGAATTGAGAAATCCATCAACGCAGTATGGAAGACGGATTCAACCCTGCTTGCCTGCGTTGGGCCGCATCCGGGTGCCGAGCATGTGATTCGAAGTACGGCACGGCTGGCTACTCAATTGAATGCCGACTGGCACGCGATTTATGTTGAAACGCCGCAGCTGCAACATCTGCCGCCAGCACAACGCGAACGAATCCTGAAGACACTGAAGCTTGCACAGGATCTTGACGCCACCACGGCGGTGCTGGCCGGGAACGACATTGCGTTTGCGATAGCCGACTATGCGCGGAGTCATAATTTCTCGAATATCATAGTAGGACGCAGCCACCGCGCCTGGTTCTGGCGCACCTCCCATCTAAAACGCATCGCCGACTATGCGCCGGATATGGATTTGATAGAAATCGGCCATACGAATCAGGAAGAACCCCCGGTTCCAGAAAGATCGAACGATGCGGGCGTATCCCGGCCTGCCAAAGTGAAGGAGCCCTCCGCTTCACAGCGTCGCCCTGCGCCCCAGTGGAGTTATGTCTGGGCAGCGGCAGCCAGCCTGTTAACAGCGCTCGTCGCCATGCCGCTGTTGCCCCACCTGGATCTCGCCAATATCATCATGTTTTTTTTGCTGACAGTGGTATTGGTTGCCGTGTGGTTAGGGCGTGGACCGTCGGTGGTTGCCACGTTCGTGGGGGTCGTAGCATTCGACTTCTTTTTTGTACCGCCGCGACTTTCGTTTGCTGTCAGCGATCTGCAATACCTGGTGACATTTGCGATAATGCTTGCAGTGGGCTTGATTACCGGCCACCTTACCGCTAATTTGCGGTATCAGGCTCGCGTCGCATCGCATCGAGAGTCTCGTTCCCGCGCCTTGTATGAATTCGCGCGCGAATTGTCCGGCGCATTGCAGACTGATCAAATATTCGAAACCACGCGTACGTTTATTCAGCGCACTTTCCACGCACAGGCGACATTATTACTGCCGGATGATGCGGACCATTTACAACCGCCGCCATCTGTGCCGGGTGTGACACCTGAAGACCCGCACACCCATGCACTGGATATGGGAATTGCGCAATGGGCATTTGATCATGCGATACCGGCAGGTATCGGCACCGATACGCTTCCTGGCGGCAGTTTCTTCTATCTACCGCTGGTCGCACCGATGCGCACCCGCGGCCTGCTTGCAATCCTCCCGCAGAGCCGCCGCTGGATGCTCATCCCCGAGCAGCGGCGGCAGCTTGATACCTTTGCCGCATTGGCGGCGATTGCGCTGGAGCGGGTGCATTATATCGAAATCGCCAAGAATGCCCTGATACGCATGGAATCCGAACGGCTGCGCAACTCTTTACTCGCCGCGCTCTCGCATGACTTGCGCACGCCGCTGACCTCGCTGGTAGGACTGTCAGACTCGCTCGCGATGTCCAGACCGCCGCTGGCTCCGCCGCAACGGGAACTTGCGGAGGCCATGCGTGATGAGGCCGTTCGAATGAGTAATCTGGTATCAAACCTGCTGGATATGGCGCGCATTCAGAGTGGAGAGGTCCGACTCAATTTGCAATGGCAGCCCTTTGAAGAAGTCGTCGGTAGCGCATTGCATGTCAGCCGCTCGCAGCTCACCGGGCATCAGGTACAAACCCGGCTCGCCCGCGATTTGCCGCTTGTTCACTTCGATGCTGTACTGATCGAACGGGTGCTGTGTAATCTCATTGAAAATGCGAGTAAATACACGCCGGCGGGTTCGTGCATCATTATTGCCGCCGAAGTGAAAGCGCAATTTCTCGAAGTGACTGTTTCCGATAACGGGCCTGGGCTGCCGCATGGCAAGGAAGAAGCAGTTTTTGAGAAATTTACGCGCGGAGAACGAGAATCGGCCAAGCCTGGTGTCGGCCTGGGACTCGCGATTTGCCGTGCCATCGTCGAGGCGCATGGCGGCACTATTCATGCCGAACGTGCATCGATTGGCGGAGCCTCTTTCGTATTTACTCTCCTGCTCGGTACGCCTCCAGATATGCCCAAAATGGATGTGGGCACCGTCGGTCTGGCGAATGAGGGGGTCGCATCAGGTTACGCTGTGCTAACCCCGCCTACGGAACGTTGAAACCATAGAGGCGCTCATGAGTGAATCCGTGCCCATTGCTCTAATAGTCGAAGATGAGCCGCAAATCCGGCGTTTCGTGCGCATGGCGCTGGAGACGGAAGGATGGCAAGTCTTCGAATCAGAATCCGTCCGGCGGGGACTCATTGATGCGGGGACCCGCAAACCGGATCTCGTAATATTGGATCTCGGCCTGCCTGACGGGGATGGGGTCGATTTCATCCTGGACATCAGAAAATGGTCATCGATTCCTATCATCGTTTTGTCGGCGCGCGTCAATGAGCAGGATAAGATCAGAGCGCTTGATGCCGGGGCTGACGACTACCTTACCAAACCGTTCGGCGTCGGCGAACTCCTTGCGCGGGTACGCGTCATGCAGCGGCGGAACCTCCAGCCTGGCGCTGGCGACCAGGGGATCTGTGAGTTTGGAGATGTCAGGATCGATCTCAAGGCACGCCTGATCACCAAGGCCAATCAAGTGATTCACTTGACGCCGTTGGAATATCGGCTGCTGACGGTGTTGGTGAAAAACGCAGGCCGGGTGGTGACCAGCCCGCAACTTCTGCGGGCAGTCTGGGGACCTTCGCACTCGGAAAGCGGTCACTATCTGCGCATCTATATGGGGCATTTGCGGCAAAAACTCGAAGACGATCCCACGCAACCCAAATATCTTCAAACCGAAACCGCCGTGGGCTACCGATTACTTCTGCCTCTGGAATGAGCGCTCCCATAAAATCGGGTACCCTAGACCAAATTAATAAAGCATAACCTGGTCAATGTCCGATCAACCATTTTTATGATTTTTTTACAATCGGCAGTTGTTTATTTACTACGTTTTTATGCTGTTTCTTCTAGCATTTGATTCAGGCTCTGCTGAGCTTGTTTGATAAGGAGAATCGCATGAAACGCATCATCATTGTGGTGAGCGCATCGGAAATGAAGGCGGTACGTAAAGCGGTTTTTATCGCAGGCGCGAATAGACTAGTGATTAGCCCGGTGCCACAGCGAACATGTATCATAGAATTTGGCGACTGGTATTGTGGGACGTCCATAGCCAAGCGTGAAAGTCATATGCAATTGGAGGTGACTTCCGATGATAGCCGGTCTGACGCCATAATTTCCGCCATTCTTTCGACCGCGCATGCCGCGAAGATCGAGAATATATTTACCGGAAGTGTTTTACCATGACTCATCTATATTTTAGGGGTTGGATTTGTCTTTTTACCTTTGTACTGCCTGTGGACGGATCCTCCCCTTTGCCTTCGGTGGATATAAAGACTAGGTTGACCTATCACTCGATTTCATGTTGCCGTGCTGATGGAGTTCGGGCGCGACTAAACCGAATTTACAGCAAACGTGGGACTTGACCCTATATCCCTCCCCTGCCTTGAATGAGGCAAGGGATAACAGTTCTTATCTACATCATTGCCCGATATGCGGAAAAGCGCATCAAGTCAATCTTGTACGCCACAATATGGCCTACGGAAAGCAAATAACCTGTAGCTTTACGTGTGAATTACAAAGAAGGAAAAAGTGGAAATGGCATGGAAACAAAGTTCGGTAGTTGCATGGTTCCGTGGTTCCATAGACTAGATTGTGCATAGTGTAGCCCAGCCAAGAACAATCCAGTATTCTCAACAAGTCAGGAATGAGAATGAATGCCACGGAACCGCTTCAATTACCAAACGTCGAAAAATTCAGGGAAATCGTGCTTTGGCCAGTGCAGCTGTTGCCGCGCCATGAAAGCACAGAGATTCAGAACCATTGGGAATGTCTGAGCGCGACAAGCGCCGATTCTGTATGGAATGAAGTGGCGGACGAGTTCAGCGTCGATCCAGCCGAGTTCAAAGAAAGGCATTACAAGGAATTTGTAACTTTCCTGCCCTTCGTACAGCGCTTTTTGTATGGTGAGGGCGGTGGCAGTGATGGCGATGGAAGGTTCGGGCGCTCGCCAATTCACGTATTTCGTCGCAACGATGTTGCGCAAGCGCGAATTACTCTCCCCGGCGACCCCCTGCCCGCAACTTTCGATGTGGCACATGTCGATCTGTACTTCTTCTATGACATAGATATTGCCATCCTGGTCATGGAAATAATAGGCGAAAAACTTTCGCTACGACGCGCGCTTGATACCTTGTACCGCTTCGGACGGGCTTATCCGACACATTGGGAGCCGAGTGGCCGCGGCGGGCACTGCGCAGAGCACGTTGAGTGGCTCTCGCATAGCGGTGCCGTGCTTGCTGTGTCGGACTATGAAAAGAAAGCGCGCTACCTGCGGTTTGTCGGTGAACATCGGGCACCATGCGTGGCGTCCCATTGGGAGTTTCTGATGGAACCGCTGGTGCTCGACCACTCGCAGCGGGAAGGGAGCGTCCGCTATCGGGAAATCGAATATCAACGTATGCCGCTGATGAGTTTTCTGGCGTTGGACGAAAAAGACCGGCTGACTCGTGGCGATCTCGTGCGGCTCGGATTGGTTACGCGCCCAGGCGACGCGCGGACGCTGCCATTTTCGGAACAATTTCTGGAGGATTTCGAGCGGCGCTACTGCTACGATCGCTACTGGGAAGAGGCGCAAGAACATGACTTCAGCAATACGCGCCTGCTCTCCAACGGCCATGATTTCACGATGATAGGCGAAGCACGTGAACCTTTCTTTACGGATACGGAAAGCGGCATGCTGGGTCAGTTCCGTCATCAGTACTTTCTGCTCTTTCTGATCACGCATTTCCACAAAGCCGCATTGTTGATGCTCTCCAACCGGCTCGTTGCCGAACTCAGCCGGCTCGATATCCGCCGGCCCGATTCGGTACGTGTCTTCAGGCGCGACGTAAAACATGTCACCGAGATTTTCTTGCGCTTTACTAATCGCTACTGGTTTCATGAAGTATCCGACCAGGCTCAGGCCCACGATGTTTTTACCATGATGAGAAACCACCTCGGTACAGACGAATTGTACAAGCGTACGCGGCTGCGTATTCTGGATATGAATGATTACCTGGAAAGAGACCAGCTAAGGCGTCAATCCGATGCCGTGGTACGGTTGACCGTGGTGACCACGTTCGGCCTGATCGGTACCGTGACGACCGGTTTCCTGGGAATGAATCTGATCGCTGCCGCCGATAATACGCTCGGCACCAAGCTGATCTATTTTATGCTGATATTCGTTCCAGCTGTCGCGCTGACAGTCTACACGGTGGTGAAATCAAAACGGCTGGCCGAGTTTCTCGAAGCGCTTTCCGATGAGCGGCTGACCAAGCGAGATAAGCTGAATACTCTGTTCACTATCTGGAAAAAAGAACGGCGCGCTTCGCGGCATGCATGACTCAAGCCGAATTCCACGATTGAATAATATTTGCCCTGGGAGAACCCATACCCTAACCCGTATGAAGAAGCAAGCTCCTATCGGATGCACACAAAAGGCCGCAAACGATTTTTACGGATTTTTTATAGCAATTCACTGATTATTTATAATATTTTTATACTTTTTCTTCTAATATTCAGTAACTTATAACTGATAAACATGCTTCCCAAGCCCGGCTTGCCGGAGGCGTAGAAGATAAAGATGAAAAGGATAGTGTTGGCCGCTTGCCTACTGACAACCCTACAAGCCAATGCTCAAGTCAGTACCGGAATTTTCAACCGTTTCCTCTCGCCATTAACCATTAGCGGCTACGCTGAGACTTACTATGGTGGTGATTTCAATAACCCGCTTGGAAACACCAGGCCTTCGTTTGTCTACAGCTTCAATAAAAATAATGAAGCTTCGGTAAATTTGGCTTTCATCAAAGGATCGTATATCACAAGCACAGTCAGAGCCAACCTTGCGTTGGCGGCGGGCACCTATATGAATGCCAACTATGCGGCCGAGCCTGGCATATTGGGAAATTTCTACGAAGGTAATATCGGGATAAAATTATCTCGCGAAAACAATCTGTGGCTGGATGCCGGTATCTTCGCTTCACATATCGGTCTTGAAAGCGCGGTGGGTAAGGATAATTGGACATTAACCCGAAGTATCGGCGCGGATAACACTCCGTATTTTGAATCGGGCGCTAAAATCAGTTACACATCAAAAAATGAAAAATGGTTTTTTAGTGCGTTAGCTTTAAACGGTTGGCAACACATTAAACCCGTGGACGGGAATACCATTCCCGCGTTTGGTACCCAGATCACTTATAAACCTTCCCCGAAAATAACATTGAATAGCAGCACATTTATCGGCAGCGACAAACCTGACAGCAGCAGGCAGATGCGTTACTTTCATAATTTCTATGGTATTTTTAGATTGACTGACGCACTGGCCGCCGCGATGAATTTTGATATCGGGTTTGAACAACGGAACAAGGATTCTTCAACCATGAATACATGGTTCAACCCAACGATTATTCTGAGATATATGCCCACAGCAAAAACCGCCATTGCCGTCAGAGCGGAATACTACGATGACAAACACGGCGTAATCATCGCCTCCGGCACACCTAATGGTTTTAGAACATGGGGATTCTCAGCCAATTTTGATTACCACATCACCAGCAATTTATTATGGCGGATTGAGGCGAAAACATTGAGCAGTAAAGACAATATTTTTACCAGGCGGGATGGTAGCGCCACCGACAACAACACGTTCATTACAACGTCATTGGCTGTCAGTTTTTGATGCAATCCTTTGCTCGCAAAACAGTAACCCGTCGTTATATTGAATAGACATCAAAAATTCTTACCCAATAGATTCAGGGCACCGAATCCGCTTGCGTGAACAGAGTCAATTTTTCAAACAAGGCCTCCGGAACGCCTGGCGCATCTGTCCTTCGCGAGTCCGATTGACGGCAATCATAAACGATGGTCGGAATTTACTGAAAAAACGTATAAAATAGCGGGTTTTTTGCCATCTTTTCAGGAAATATGCTTTGATCACCACTGCCAATATCACCATGCAGTTCGGGGCCAAGCCCTTGTTTGAAAATGTTTCCGTCAAATTCGGCGATGGCAATCGCTATGGCCTGATCGGAGCCAACGGCTCCGGCAAATCCACCTTCATGAAAATCCTCGGCGGTGATCTGGAGCCCACTTCCGGCAATGTCAGCGTCGATGCCGGTGAGCGGGTGGGTAAATTGCGGCAGGATCAGTTTGCTTTCGAGAATTGTCTGGTGATTGATACCGTAATGATGGGGCACGAGGAGTTGTGGCGCGTGAAGGAGGAACGCGATGCGATCTATGCCAATCCCGATGCCAGCGAGGACGACTATATGCACGCCGCCGAACTTGAGACGCGCTTTGCCGAGCTGGATGGCTATTCCGCCGAAGCGCGGGCTGGGGAATTGCTGCTGGGCGTGGATATTCCGCTGTCACAGCATGCGGGACTGATGAGCGCCATAGCGCCCGGATTCAAGCTGCGTGTACTGCTGGCGCAAGCACTGTTTGCGGATCCTGAAATTCTACTGCTGGATGAACCCACCAATAATCTGGACATCAACACCATCCGCTGGCTTGAAGACGTCATCAACGCAAGCAGGAGCACCATCGTCATCATTTCACACGATCGGCATTTCCTGAACAGTGTCTGTACACACATGGCGGATCTGGATTATGGCGAAATCCGTATTTATCCCGGTAATTACGATGACTACATGACCGCATCGACTCAGGTACGCGAGCGCATGCTGGCTGACAACGCCAAGAAGAAAACCCAGATTGCGGAATTGCAGTCGTTTGTCAGCCGTTTTTCCGCCAATGCCTCCAAGGCGCGGCAAGCTACCAGCCGCGCACGCCAGATCGAGAAAATAAAGCTGGAGGATGTAAAACCTTCCAGCCGCCAGTATCCCTACATCCGCTTTGAAACGGATGAGCGGGAGAAACTGCATCGCCTGGCGGTATCAGTGCAAAGTATCAGCAAGCATTTCCCCGGCATGGAAAAACCGCTGCTAAAAAAATTCAGCCTCAACGTCGAAGCAGGCGAGAAAATTGCCATCATCGGTCCCAATGGTATCGGCAAGACCACGCTGCTGCGATGCGTGGCCGGCGATCTGGTACCCGATGCGGGAGAAGTGAAATGGGCGGAAAAAGCACGCCCTGGTTACTTTGCCCAGGATCATGCCAGTGATTTTGAAGCAGACATGCCGCTCACAGACTGGATGACACAGTGGCGGCGGGAACATGACGACGACCAGACCGTGCGCAGCATTCTTGGCAGGCTGCTGTTCTCCGGCGATGAAGTAAAGAAACCGGTTAAAGTCATCTCCGGCGGCGAGGAAGGACGCATGCTGTTCGGCAAGCTCATGCTGCAAAAAAACAATGTATTGCTCATGGACGAACCCACCAACCATCTCGACATGGAATCCATCGAATCCCTGAATAGCGCACTGGAAAAATATACGGGAACACTGATTTTCGTTTCGCACGACCGGGAGTTCGTATCCTCGCTAGCCACTCGCATCGTCGAAATGAAGCCGGATAGAATCAGCGATTTCAAGGGCAGCTATGAGGACTATCTGCTGGGTGAAGGAGTGGTATGAGTAATTTCTCCTATTTAACCACTGAGAAAATACCTTAAATTTCGTCGTTCCCCGCTTGACCCGGAATCCAGCCTAAACCGACAAAGGCATGCTTTGCGCGCCACCAGATACTGGCTTCCGCTGGCATGACATCCCCTTCCGCCATTCCCGCGAAAGCGAGCATCGCCCGTTGCTCTGTACCGATGCTCGCCGGATCAACAGCCCGCGGCAAGCAGAGCCGCGCGATAGCGCTCCCAGTCAAAGCAAGGACCAGGATCGGTCTTGCGGCCCGGCGAAATATCGGAATGTCCGGCGATACCGGTAATGGGATAGGCCTTTTGCAACGCCAGCGTGAGCGCTATCAATGCCGCATACTGGCCGCCGGTAAACGGTTGGGTGTCACCGCCTTCAAGCTCTATGCCGATTGAGAAATCGTTACAGCGGGCCCTGCCCTGCCAGCAGGATGCTCCCGCATGCCATGCGCGTTTTTCGCAGGGAACGAACTGGATGATCTCGCCGTCCCGGCGGATGAAGAAATGAGTCGACACCCTGAGATCACGTAATCTCGGGTAGTAGGGGTGGGCGTCGAGATCAAGCCTGTTGGTGAATAGCTCGACGACACCGTCACCGCCGAATTCGTCCGGGGGCAGGCTGATGTTGTGGATCACCAGCAAATCGATCGCACCCCCGGCCGGACGCTCGTCGCAATTGGGTGAAGGGATGAAGCGTACACCGTCCAGGCAGCCCGTTTCGTCAATTTGTAGAGGGGTAACCTTCACACGCTGCCGGGTCCAAATTGCCTGAGTCGCCGTAAATTCGAAAGAGTTGAATCCTAGCGCTGCAAGTGCAAACGACGATGCTCGTCGCTACAGAAAAACTTGTCTTCGGAGAGAATGCTTTCGCTTTTCGGCAAATGCACGCCGCAGTGGGTGCAGCGCACCATATCTTCGCCTTCGATGGACGGAGACTCTTTCTGAGCCTCCTCCTGCCGCTTTTTTAAGCCGCGCCGATAGCTCCGTATTGCCCAGAAAACAAGCACGGCGATAAGGGCAAAAAATAGCAGTCTACCCAACGCGTCGACTCCGTTACCGCATCAAAAATTGGTCGGGGTGAGAGGATTCGAACCTCCGACTCCTGCGTCCCGAACGCAGTACTCTACCAGGCTGAGCTACACCCCGAAATATCATCAACTTGTAATACTAATGATACGCACTGTCTTCAATACCTGTACACACCCAGCGCATGGGCAGCAATTGTACGCAGGAAGGGGCATCCGGGCAATCCAAAATTGTTCCGGAAAGCCCTTCCACATCCTTACGCAGCCAAAAATTATGTCAAGTAAGTATGCAAACAGTGATTAACGCCAACTCCGGCTCCCTGCGTCCTGGATAATCTTTAAAATCAGCGTCAAGGATGAGCTGGTGGCGGGGGCAGCGACAAATCTCCACACGCCAAGACTGGAGACCAGAATCGCCGGGCGCCTGCAATCGCACTTATCCGAATATTTAACGGAAAACCTAATAATTGCGCGCCACCGCAAAAGTGGTCAGTTGTAACAGACACTCCTTGTAATCAGAATCCTGGATTGATGAAATCGTTGCGGACGCCGTCTCGGATTCGGCTTGTGCCCGCTGCCGCGTATAAGCCAGCGCGCCGGTCTGCTGGATAACCTCCAGAACCGGCCCGAAACCACCTTCCCCACCCTTCTCGATGGCGTTGCGTATGATGGCGGCCTGTTCCTCAGATCCTGTTTTCATTGCATAAATCAGCGGCAGTGTGGGCTTGCCTTCGGCCAGGTCATCGCCCAGATTCTTGCCCGTTTCCTGATAATCCCCGGAATAATCCAGCATGTCATCGGTCAACTGAAACGCCGTCCCAAGATGCATGCCGTAAGCGGCCATCGCTTGCTCCTCCGCCGGTGTGGCATTGCCTAGAATTGCGCCTAATCGCGTTGCCGCCTCGAATAGCTTGGCGGTTTTATAACGGATCACCCTCAGGTAGTTTTCCTCATCAACGCCGGGATCGCGGCAATTGAGCAACTGCAATACCTCGCCTTCCGCGATGGTATTGGTGGCATCGGCCAATACCCGCATGACCCGCATATTATCCACTTCTACCATCATCTGGAATGCACGCGAGTAAAGAAAATCTCCGACCAGTACGCTTGCGGCATTACCGAACAAGGCATTGGCCGTAGCCTTGCTACGCCGTAATTCGGAGGCATCCACGACATCGTCATGCAATAAGGTTGCGGTATGAATGAACTCCACGACCGCCGCAAGATTGAAATGGTACTTGCCGGGATAGCCGAATGCGCCAGCGGCAAGAATCACCAGTGCGGGCCGCAGGCGTTTCCCGCCACTGTTGATAATATATTCGCTTACCTGCCGGATGAGCCCGACATCGGAATAGAGCTTGTCGCGGATAACCGCATCCACCGCATCCATGTCCTGGGCGATAAGACTTCTGATACGTTCAATTGACACAGGGGTTCCTGAAAAAAAAGGTGCCATGGTAGAAACGTCGCTGCCAACGTGTCAAGCTCGACAATTGGGACAGCTACGCAGACAACTGCGATTTTGACACAAAACTCATTTGCAACAGGCCTTTGACCTTGGAGAAGCGGGTATGTATAATGCGCGCTTAATTCTTTCGGGGCGTCCCGAGAGAGCAATAACCGGAGTCGAACATGTACGCGATCATAAAAACCGGCGGAAAACAATACCGTGTTGAAGCCGGACTAAAACTCAAAATAGAACAGATACCGGCAGATATTGGCAGCGAGCTGTCCATAGACCAGGTATTAATGATTTCCGATGGCGACAATGTCTCGATGGGCAAACCGCTGTTAAGCGGTGCCTCGGTTACGGCGACCGTGCTGAATCAGGGCAGACACGACAAGGTGCGTATTTTCAAGATGCGGCGGCGGAAGCATTATCAGAAACATCAGGGACATCGGCAGAATTATACTGAAATCCAGATTACCGGCATTTCGGCATAGGGAGAGTTTACCATGGCACATAAAAAAGCAGGTGGGAGTTCCAGAAACGGTCGTGATTCGAATTCCAAGCGTCTGGGTGTAAAAAGCTACGGGGGCGAGTTGATCCCGGCCGGCAGTATCATTATCCGCCAGCGGGGCACGCAAGTCCATGCCGGCGACAATGTCGGCATGGGCAAGGATCATACCTTGTTCGCCAAGATTACCGGCACTGTCAACTTCCGCACGAAAGGCGCGACGCATCGCAAAACAGTAAGCATCATACCGGCCTAAGATAAACTTTTGCGCGGAAAAAGCCCTGTCAGCCCCGGCAGGGCTTTTTCATTTTGGGCATATGTATTTTTTGCGGGATTAACCGGAAGTTATGAAATTCATAGATGAAGCAGTAATCCAGGTAATTGCAGGGAAAGGAGGGGACGGCGCCGCCAGCTTCCGTCGGGAGAAATTCATTCCAAAAGGCGGCCCCTCTGGAGGAGACGGCGGCCGTGGAGGCAGTATCTACGCCATCGCCGACCGCAACATCAACACGCTGGTGGATTATCGCTTTGCCCGTCTGCATCGCGCCAAAAAGGGAGAGAATGGACGTGGCTCCGATTGCTACGGCAAGGGCGCTGACGACATTATTCTGCGCATGCCGGTGGGCACGGTTATCGGCAATGCCTCGACGGGAGAAACCATCGCCGACCTGAAGCGACATGAGCAAAAAGCGCTGCTGGCGAAGGGCGGCGCAGGAGGGCTGGGTAATCTGCATTTCAAGTCCAGCACCAACCGTGCGCCCCGCCAGTTTACCTTCGGTGAACCTGGAGAGGAGCTCGAGCTTAAACTGGAGCTTAAGGTACTCGCTGACGTAGGACTCCTGGGCATGCCCAACGCCGGCAAATCAACCTTGATCCGTGCAGTCTCCGCCGCCCGCCCCAAGGTAGCGGATTACCCCTTTACGACGATGCATCCCAACCTGGGCATGGTACGCATCGATCAAAACCGCAGTTTCGTGATGGCGGATATTCCCGGTCTGATAGAGGGTGCGGCGGAAGGTGCCGGACTGGGCCACCGCTTTCTCAAGCATCTTGCGCGCACCCGGCTGTTGCTTCACATCGTGGATATGGCGCCGCTGGATGAAAACATTGATACCCTGCACGAAGCCAAAGCCATCGTTGAGGAACTCAGGAAATACGATGAAACGCTCTACCAGAAGCCACGCTGGCTGGTACTGAATAAAACCGATCTGCTGCCCGAGAGCGACCGTGAAAAGATTTGCAAGAAATTCATCCGCAACCTGAGCTGGAAGGGAAAAAGTTTCGTCATTTCAGCGCTGTCCGGCGAAGGCTGCAAAACCCTCACCTACGCTGTCATGGAGCATCTGGAGCAGCAATCACCGACCGCAAACCAGGAACAAATACGTGACGAGTAAGGGCCTGATTTGCTATGTGATTTAAAGCCGTGAAGAACTGATGCATGGTGTCATACGCTCCCTCAATCGATCTTTCCAAGCATTTTCTTTCGTACCCAGCGCTTCTTCTGCCAGATAATCACGCCGGTAACAGAGAGCGTCGCTACCAGCAATCCCATCGCGGATATAAAAATACGCCCCGGCAGACCGAGGATACGGCCGGAATGCAAGGGGAACTGAGCTTGCATAAAGATATCTCCCGCACTGCCGGTGCCGGGTATATTGGCCCCGGCGGGCGATCCATCCTTGCCGTCGAAATACAGGGAGGGATTGCCCAGGCCAATATCGCCATGCTCGTGGCCCGGCTCGAAAAAAGTCACACCATAGATACCGAACTCGGGCACATAAAATATTCCGCCCGGTGGGGCGCTCCAACCAAGCCTTTTAGCTTCCGCCGTAGCGCGCTGGAGGATGGTGTGCCGATCAACCACCGGCTCAATGGGCTGATCAGGTGGATTGGGCGTACCCGTGAAAGGGCTTGGGGTCAATGTCGAGAATAGCGATACCACGGGCCTCATGACCTCCTGATTGAGGTTCATGGACGTTGCGGTTACGGCCAGAAGCAGCAAGAAGCCCCACACCCATACCCCGCCGGAACGGTGCATGTCAAAGTTGAGCTTGGAGCGGCCCTGCCGCCACCGAAAAATGAATGACTTACGCCATGCGCTCGCCTTGGGAAACGAAATCCATAACGCAATGCAGCAGTCGAGAGCCCAGACAATGGCAAGGATCCCCATGAACAGGACACCAAACTCGATCCCAAACCCATCGGGGATATGCATGCTGTAGTGCAATTTGTACAAGAATGGGAGTAAATTTTCTCGGCTGAGCGAAACCTCTCCCCACATCCGTTTTCCTCGTAGTTCCCCGTTCACGGGATCGAGCGCAACCTGGTTGAAATCCAACTCGAACGCTTTGCCGGATGCGGGATCAAGGCGCGGGCCGATCCCCACACCCAGGTTTTGTCCGGACTCCACCGCGAGTGGAACCCAGGTTATCATCAGCCGGTGATCGGCTGCTTCCAGTTTCTCGGCAATCAGCAGGGGGGGGAGCGGCTTTCCCGGCCCACGCGCTTCGAATAGCTGCGGATTGAGCCACTCATCCAGTTCATGATCCCACGAGATGATTGCACCGGTAAGACCGGAAATAAAAAGGAATACTGCCAGAAAAAGACCGGCCCAACGGTGCATCAGGACAAGAAAATTACGCCCGATTGACAGTTTGGCAGCGCGTTGTTTTTCGAATTGCTCGATTACATTGGACATTGCAACGCAATACTCCGCTTCATGGCATCAAACCGCATTGCTACAGGCTACCGATGGCGTTGCCGGCGCCAGACTCTCCTTCATGGGTGTCTGGCTATTAAGGGTCAGGCATCCGCTCTCCATGCGTATCAAGCGATCGGCAAGGTGGAAGTACCGATCGTCGTGCGAGATTACCAGTACAGCCTTACCCATGGCACGTAGCTCGGGAAGCACCTCACGGTAAAATACTTCCTTGAATACCGGGTCCTGATCCGCCGCCCATTCGTCGAACATGAAGAAGGGCCGGTTCTCCAGATAGGCCACCACCAGTGCCAGGCGCTTGCGCTGCCCCTGTGACAGCTCAAGCGTAGTGAAAGCGCCATCCTTGACCTTTACCTTGTTTTGCAAATGCAGTTTGGCCAGAAGCCGATTACCTTCATTGTCCAGATCGACGCCACCCGTTCCGAGCAGACGGTCGAAAAGATGAAAATCGGAAAAGATCGTCGAAAACAGCTGTCTGTAGTGGTCACGATTCGTCTCGTCCACCGCACTGCCGTTAAAGATGATTTGCCCCTCCTCCGGCGGGTAGAGCCCAACCAGTAATTTAGCCAATGTCGTCTTGCCGCTGCCGTTACCGCCGACCAGAAAAGTGATCTGGCCCGGACGAAACTCCAGATCTATCGGACCCATGGTAAACAATTCGTCGCTTTGTTCATGATAATAACGATGCAATACGCCCTGAAGCGTAATAGATTGCAAGGAGGGCGGAGAAAGCCCATCCGTCTGTTTTTCCGAAGCTGCCATGGCGCGTGTAATCTCGTCAATCCGATCGGCGGACACCTGTGCCAGGTTAGCCCGCGGAATGTTCAGCAGGAGTGCTTCGAGCGGTCCCACCATATAAACGAACACAAGTGCGAAGCCCGTCATGATTAACGCCCGGTCGGGCACGTCGCCCACCAGTACGAACAGTACCATGCCTATAAACGCGTAGATGAGGAAATTACCCCAACTTGCCGAACCGATAAACAGCGACATGCCAAAGGTCCGTTCATGGCGGACGATCTCAATCGATTTTCCCAACACGTTATCATAAAATGCGGCACGCTTATCACGATTCAAGCGCAACTCTTTGGCTCCATCGGTCAGGGAACGAAAATAGGCAAACAACCTGTCCTGCTCCTGAGCGGCAACATCCAAATGCCGTATGGCGCGCAAATGCGCAAGATGGTAGCCCAACGAACCTAAGCCAATGACAATAACTGCGAGCAGGAATACCTGCCAGGAAAGCAGCGCCATATAAATCAGACATCCGGCAACGATGACCGCATTCGTCAGGATTACCGGAAAGCTCACAAAAAATTCGGCAACATGCGTGCAATGCTCGGATAGCGCGGATTGTACGCGCGCCGCGCCAATCACTTCAAGGTGCCGGAAGTCGGCGGCTATCACGCGTTTTGCGATAAAACTGCGCAATTCAGCATGGGCTCGCTGCCCCAGACGTTCAAATAAAATATTCGCGACCATATAGCTCAACATCACCGCGACCGCGGTTCCTGCAAAGATCAGCGCCATTTCCATGCGGTCCGGCGTCTCCGCCGTCAGCGCGGAACTGATTTGCGCCAGCAGAAATACACTGCAAGCGCCATGCACTACGCTTGCGAACGAGGCGCCTATGAGTAACCCTTTTGATTGACTGATGAGATACTTGAGCACAGCTGTCTCGTAATAAAGATGAATATGAAGGTGACGAATGATCACCATAAATGTTTACTGCCAGGAGCATGATGGCGGGACAGTTCATTTCGCAAAAGCGTACTGATTTCCTGGCGCCATATCCAGCAATTCCCCTCCCCCCTACCCACCCAGCAGCCTGCCGGACCATAGCTTAACTTTCTCCCCGCCTTCGACCGTCACTCCTATGAATCGGTAGATACAAAGCCGCCAAAGGGATGAGTCCGGCAAGTATCGGCAGCGCCGATTCGGCAGGTTTTGAATGGGATTCTCGGTCGGATCCAATCGCTCTTCATTAAGTTCAAAAAGTTATTAAATAATAATGTTTCTCATTCGTCTTTCTTCACTATAGGGAACATTCGCCTCGAACTGAGTTCTTCCAGGAGTCCATTGATGGGTATTCAACATGAGCAAATTCAGGAGCCAGCTGCTCATGTGACGCCATTGATGTCCCGCCCCGATGGAACCGTCTATCTTGCAACGTATTATGGCAATACGCTGCTGCTGCAGACCGTTAATGGAGAGGAGAATCCATCCAGGTGGGAGCTGACCCGGCAACCAGGCCAATTAAAGCTGGAGTGGACAGATGCTCACTCTGGTATGCCGGATACGGCCGAATTGCTGGCGGCGCTCGAAGCCTCCTTTACCAATTATCCCAATCACCATCAGATCCACCTCCTGGCACCCGTCGGGCAAGCCGACGAGTTACTTCGATCCGGCGTTCTGGTCAGGGGCGAGAACAATCAGCTCATTGCCTACACTGAGCTTTTCTGGCAACAGCCCAGAATCTGGCTCGCTTCACCTCAACCGCACGCGTTTCCACTTTCCTATGTCCTCAGCCAGGGCCGGCGACACCCATTACGACCGCCTAAACCGGTTGGCATCGTTTATCAACGGCACATTCCATGGCTTGCCCGAACGCTTTCGTTTCGGGCGGTGAATATCGAATACGACCTGGAACGCTTCAACCGATGGATGAACGATCCGGTAGTGGCGGCATCCTGGCGGGAAGAAGGCGATCCTGGCAAGCACCGTACCTACTTGGAGGGTATCGCAGCCGATCCGCATGTCATCGGACTCATTGGCTGCCTTGACGGCGAAGCGTTCGGCTATTTCGAAGTTTACTGGGCAAAGGAGGATCGGATTGCGCCCTTCTATGACGTGGACGATTTTGACCGCGGCTGGCATGTGCTGATCGGGGAGCCTCGCTTTCGCGGTAAACCCTTCGTTACCGCGTGGTTGCCATCTCTCTCTCATTACCTGTTTCTCGACGATTGCAGAACACAGCGCGCTGTCATCGAACCTCGCTCGGATAACTACAAGATGATTCGTAATCTCTCCTTGGGCGGTTACGCGAATCTCAAGGAGTTCGATTTCCCTCACAAACGCGCCATGCTCGGCATGTTGTTGCGGGAACGCTTCTTTGCGGAACGGTTGTGGATTCCACGCGATGGCGTAGCAACCTCACTTTCCGCCACACTGTTCTAAGGATATCGCCATGCAAATCCATGACCTGATCGGTATCGGCTTCGGCCCCTCCAATATTGCGCTTGCCATTACCCTGGAGGAGAAAAAGCCGCATGGGTTCAATGTAGATGCGTTCTTTATCGAAAAGCAGCCAAGTTTCGCCTGGCATGCCAACATGATGCTGGATAACACGCATATGCAGATTTCCTTCCTGAAGGATCTGGCAACCATGCGGAATCCTTCGAGTTACTTCACTTTTATCAACTATCTGCATCAGAAACAGAGACTCCAGGACTTCATCAACCTGAAAACTTTTTTTCCCAGCCGTCACGAATTCAATGATTACCTCGCCTGGGCCGCGTCGCATTTCAATGACCGCTGTGCGTATGGCGAAGAAGTTCTGGAAGTGCTCCCCGAAAAACGAAATGACGAAGTCGCACTCCTGCGCGTGCGCTCGCGTGATTCTGACGGGATGATTCATGAACGGCTCACCCGCAACCTTATCGTTGGTGTCGGCGGCATGCCCAGCATTCCCGAGTGTTTCCTGCCTTTAAAAGATGATCCGCGCGTGTTTCATTCGAGCGGATACCTTCGAGAGATTGCACGGCATGATAGCGCCAAAAAGGTGGCTGTCGTAGGCGCGGGCCAGAGCGCCGCGGAAATTTTCATGGATTTACACAATCGCGCGGGCGCCCCGCATGTCGACCTCATCATGCGCGCGCGGGCAATCAAGCCTTCCGATGACAGCCCCTTCGTCAACGAAATTTTTAATGCCGATTTCACTGACTTCGTTTTCAGCCGCCCCGATCAGGATCGCGCCGCACTGCTCGACGAATTCTGGCACACCAATTATGCGGCACCCGACCTCGTTCTGATAGAACAGATTTTCAACGTGTTCTATCAGCAGAGAGTGACCAGAAATGCGCGCCACCGCTTCCTGCGCCGGCATGAAGTCGTCAGTGCCAATGCCTTGCCGGAAGGCATTCAATTGGTTCTGCGGGATCTCAATGCCGGTCGCGAGCATGTTGCCACCTATGACGCCGTGGTGCTTGCCACCGGCTATAACCGGGACTATCACAAATCACTATTGAAGCCGCTTTCGTCCTATATGGGAGACTTTACGGTCGATCGTCAATATTGCTTGCAGAGTACGCCAAACTTCCGGCCCGCCATTTTCCTGCAAGGGGCCTGCGAATCAAGCCACGGTTTGAGCGATACCTTGCTTTCGGTCACTGCGGTTCGCACCGATGAGATAGGACAAGCATTGCTGGGCGTAGTCAACCAGCCCGGAGCAAAGCCAACGGATAATCCCATACGGGCGGTTGCCGGCCGTTGAATTTATTATTTCTTTAATTTAATGCAGTCAATTGTTACACAACAGTTTTTTAACCACGAGCAACTATAACTATGAAAGCCTACACAAAAACCAACATAGGGCTGAGACACCTGAAACGCACTGTAATTTCACGCGCCCTGCAGTACTCATTCCTGGCTTTATCCGTCACCACCGGTTATGCCCAGGCACAACAGGCCGGCACCGAATCGGCAAAACCGGACACGAAGGGAAAGCCCGCCGCACCGAGTGTACTCGATGCACCGGAAAATACTTCCAAACCCGCGAACGCTGCAGGGGCACCGGTCCTGCCGACAGTGACAGTCAAGGATACAGGACAAACTCCCGGCTATGTGACCACTCGCATGCAGAGCGCGACAAAAACCGACACACCGATTATCGAGATACCCCAGTCCGTTTCCGTCATCAATCGCAATGAGATGGATATACGCGCCGTGAACCTCAATATCACTGAAGCGCTGCGCTATGTGCCGGGCGTTGTACCTGATCAATTTGGTTTCAGTGGGCAAGGTTTTGAATACGTGAGCATGCGCGGCTTCAACGTCCAGACCACCGCCAATTTCCGCGATAATTTGAACCAGGCCGCGACAGGGCTTTATTATGGCGCTTTTATTACGGATCCCTATGCGCTTGAACGTATTGACGTATTACGTGGACCCACCTCGGTCATGTTTGGCCGCGGCGATGCCGGGGGGATCGTGAATCGCGTCACCAAGCTCCCCACCGCCGCCCCGATCCGTGAAGTCGAACTCCAGTATGGCAACTTCGATCGCAAGCGGATTGCCGCAGACTTCGGTTTGGCCAATGCCGACGGCACGCTCATGTTCCGCCTCGTCACCTCGGCCCTCGACACGGACACGCAGGTCAGGTTTCCCAATACCAATGGAGACCGCGCGAGCATCAGGCGTTTTTATATCGCCCCATCGCTGACGTGGCGTCCTAGCGACAAGACATCGATCACCCTTTTCGGCGATATCCTGAACAACGACAGCGGAGCAGCTCCATTTTATGTAGGGACCCCGGATGGGAACCCAACCAATACGCTGGTGGGCGACCCTGGCTTTACAAGATACAAAACCAATCAGGCCTCGTTCAGCTATAGGCTCGAACATCACTTCAACGAAACCTGGACTGTGCGGCAGAATTTTCGTTTCCAGCGGCAGGATGGGCGTTTCAGGGATATAAACCCGGGCGATCTTATTACAGGGGAATTATTTGATACGGATAATAGGACCCTGTTCCGTA
The DNA here is from genome assembly GCF_000832065.1 of Nitrosospira sp. NpAV. Lineage (GTDB taxonomy): Bacteria > Pseudomonadota > Gammaproteobacteria > Burkholderiales > Nitrosomonadaceae > Nitrosospira. The sequence goes on from NZ_JXQM01000004.1 coordinate 53,860, forward strand.
ATGCATTTTCTACGAGGGAGCGGCTGGATCAAACTACTCTGGATACGCATCTGCAAGCCAAGCTAAGCACTGGCCCGGTAAGTCATACTGTGCTGAGCGGCATCGACTGGAACCGCACGAATGCCACCCTCCAATACAATGCGGCTCTTGGAACCCCGAGTATCGACATATTCAACCCGGTGTATTTCCAACCGGTGCCGACACCCGATATTCCGGGTTCAGATGCGACACAAAAGATCAACAATGTCGGCTTTTATATACAGGACCAGGTCAAATATCAAAACTGGATTCTTACCCTCAGCGGCCGTCACGATCGGGTATCGAATAATACTGCCGATAGCATAAGCGGAGAGACTTTCGCGAACAAGGATTCCGCATACACCGGCAGGGCTGGCCTGACCTATCTTTTCTCCAATGGCATCGCGCCTTATGTGAGCTATTCACAATCGTTCCTGCCGCAACCTGGACTGGACCGAAGTGATGGCGGCAACGGCAAGCCATTCGATGCTTCCCGAGCCTCCCAATATGAGGTAGGCATCAAGTACCAACCCGTGGGCAGCAGAAGCCTGTTCACGGTGGCGCTGTTCGAGTTGACCAAAACCAATGTTTTGACGCGTGATCCAAATGCTCCTCTTGGTTCCTTTAGCTTTGTACAAACTGGGGAGATCCGCTCCCGCGGCGCGGAACTGGAAGCGAGGACGGAAATTTTCCGTGGGATGAATGCTATTGGCGCTTTCACCTATAACGATGTCAAGGTGACTGAGAGTACCGATTTTTTAGGCAAAATGCCGATCCTGGTACCCAACACAACCACTTCGGGCTGGCTCGATTATAACTTCGATGCATTGAATATCAGCTGGCTGAAGGGTTTTGGCATCGGTGGAGGGGTTCGCTATGTGGGCAGGGTGTTTAACAATGAGGAAAATACCAGTACCACGCGGTCATTCACCTTATTCGACGCAATGCTCCGGTACGATCACGGGCCCTGGCGTTTTATCATCAATGCCAACAATATATTCAATGAAAAATACTATTCCGGAGCTGGGGGCGGTAACTTCTTCCGGGGGACGGAACGAATGGTTATCGGCACGCTGAAACTTCGTTTCTAACCAGCGACGTCCCGCATAGCCGAGAATGATACGATGCCGCTTGACCCGGACCTTGCCGCGTTTCTTGAACTGGTCGAAGCTGGCGTCGACAATGGTGCACAACCATTGCACGAATTGCCGCTTGCGAAAGCGCGCGCGCAGTACGATAACTCGACACTGGCGATTGATGCCGAAGGCATGGATATCGCCAGCGCCAAAACTATCGAGATACCATGCCGGGATGGCAGCCGGATCGATGCGCGGCTATATGTGCCCGCTATCCCGGTCCTTGATGGATCGCTGTTGCCCGCGCTGCTGTACTTTCACGGTGGCGGGTACTGCGTTGGCAGCCTCAATTCACACGACTCCCTATGTCGCGCATTGTCGGCACTCACTCCCTGCTGCGTACTGAGCGTTGCATATCGGCTTGCCCCTGAGCATAAATTCCCCACGGCTGTTGACGATGCCCAGGATGCCTATCAATGGCTGCTTTCGAATGGATCTGCCTATGGAATAGATACGCAGCGTATTGCGGTGGGGGGCGACAGCGCGGGAGGAACCCTGGCAACGGGGTTGACAATCGCCGCACGTGACGGGAAATGGCCACAACCACTATTACAGGTACTTCTTTATCCGTGCACCGCAGCTTGGCAGGATACCGGATCACATAGCCGCCTGGCCCAAGGCTACCTGCTTGAAGCCCCGACGCTGCAATGGATGTTCGGCAATTACCTTCGCGACGCTGCGGATCGTACGGATTGGCGTTTCGCGCCCCTTGAAGCGGTTGACTTAAGCAATCTTGCTCCGGCATTTATTGTATTGGCCGAATATGATCCGCTGGTGGACGAAGGTATTGCCTATGCAAATAGGCTTAAGGCGGCAGGCGTTTCTACTCACCTCAAGATCTATGAAGGAATGACCCATGATTTTGCCCGTCTCGGCAATATCGTAAACGAAACCGAACGGGTACGAAGGGATATGTCGCAAGCGCTTGCGAAAGCATTTTCTTCCCAACTTCTTGAGAAGGGAAACTGAACGCTTCTCCAATTTTCTGTAAAACCTGAAGGCTGGTTGGCATGATTTAGCCAACCAGCCTGCTCTCCGTGGCCAAGGGCGGAATCGCTGCCAGAGCAGATACTATCCCCAGCAACAAGGCTTCCTCCCGCACGATGGAAAAATGGTCCGCCTCGAGTTCAACGGAAAGTAAGTCATCCTGATCTATCTGCGAAGCAAGCGCCTCCCTGTCCGGCAACGGACGATCGGCCGCCCACCAGCATATTGGCCGGCCCTGCAAAGCAGTCAAACCAGTGGCTTGTAGCGACAGCGCTTTCAGTTGACGCGCGACGGCAAAGGTATGCGCCAATTCTTCTCTTCCCATGTCGGTATAACCTCCTGCTCCTCGATCGCCTTCTGTACGCTCTCTCATCCGTTCGGTTAGAAAAAGCTTTCCCAGCAAGCTGGAGACTGCCTGTGTTTCCGTCATTTCACCATCCGAGGATGAATCGGCGTCCATCATTTCATCCAGCGTCATACCTGGGATAACTACAGAGATGAAATCAGAAAAATCCTGACGCCAGTTATCGTGCTGGGGTTGTTCAATGCCGGGAATAAAGGGATCAATCAGTCCGAGAAATGCCACCGTTTGCGCGTCTGCCTCGAGGAATGCAGCGATCATGGCTGCCAGCGTACCGCCCAGGGACCAGCCAGCTAAGTGATATGGCCCATGCGGCTGGATGCGGCGGATCATCTGACAATAGTCTGCCGCCATTTTTTCAAGCGAACTATCCCGGTGTTGAGGATCCGTCAACATGCGGCAGGGAAGGCCGTATACTGTCCGCTTGCCCTGAAGCAAGCGTGCCACAGGCTGATAGTCGAATACCGTGCCTAGCCCCGCATGAATGCAGAATAGTGGCGCCGCCTCTTCGCACGGCTGATTGAGTGCCAACAGCGGCTGAATGTCGTTCGGAGCCGGTATATCCAACCCGAGTAAACCCGCAATGGTGGGTCTCTGCATCAGGTCGCGCAGTTTGAAGTTGAATTTGATACCGGGCAGATTGCGCATCTTGGCCATCACTTTCAGGCTCGATAGCGAATCCCCCCCGAGCGCAAAAAAGTTGTCGGTTTCTCCCACGCGCTCTACGCCAAGCACTTCCTGCCAGATTTCTGCCAGCATCCTGGCCTGGTCAGTCGACGGCGCGCGGTAGGTCAGGCCGATAGCAACACCCGGTTCCGGCAATGCATTACGGTCGAGCTTGCCACTTGGCAACCGTGGCAAGGTCGCGAGCGTCATGATGTGCGCTGGAAGCATGTATTCTGGCAAGTGATTGCCGAGCTCCTGCTTGAGTCGCCGAACCAGGTCGAGCGGGGGCATGTCATCCATCGGCACCACATAGGCAACCAGCTGGGAACCCGTTGCACTCTGGTGTACTACTACTGCCGCATCGGCTATTCCGATGGCTTCACGTAAACGGGCCTCGATTTCACCCAACTCAATGCGGAAGCCGCGAATCTTTACCTGATGATCGACGCGGCCGATATACTCGATATTGCCGTCATTCAGCCATCGCACAAGATCCCCAGTGCGATAAAGGCGGCCGCCACTGCCGTCGAAAGGATCGGCAATGAAGCGCTCGGCTGTCAAACCGGCTCGCCCCAAATATCCACGTGCCAATCCGTACCCGCCAATATAAAGCTCACCCACTGTACCCATGGGCACGGGTTGCATATCGATGTCCAGCACATATGCGGTTCGCTCACCTACGGGACGGCCTATGGGTGCATAGACGCAATCAAAACTGTTCCTGGCCTCGGTCTTCCAAATCAATGGCGTAACGACCGTTTCGGTGGGTCCGTAGCCATTGATCAGGATACGCGGCCGCAGCGTTTGCCGGATCAGATCATACGAGGCCTTGGGCATGGCTTCGCCGCCGAATACATAGAGCTCCACCGGTGGCGGATCATTACGGGGCGCAGCCCATTCCGCTACCTGCCCCAGGTAGGCGGGCGGGAAGGCAGCATTGGTAATACCATATTGGTGCAGTGCATCGTAGGTTTGTTCAGCGGTCCATAATTCCTGGTCGCGTACCGCGAGTCCCGCACCGACAGTGAGTGCGGTCAGCCAACGCTCATGGGCGCCGTCAAAAGAGAATGACATGAAAAGCAATTCGCATGAATGCAGGCCCATGCCATAAATCTCGGCAGTGGCCTGGCAATGCATCGACAGCGGGCCATGCGTCACCGCCACCCCTTTGGGAATACCTGTGGAGCCTGATGTGTAAATGACATAAGCGAGATTATGCTCATTAACCGACACCTCGGGGTTCGCATCCGGCTCAGCGCCAAGGTTGATTGAATTCAGCACCAGCGTTCGCACGCCGGTGGTGATCACGAGCTTGGACAATACCTCGTTTTGCGTAATGAGAAGAGACAAGCCGCTGTCGTCCATCATGAATGAAAGCCGGTCGGCCGGATATTCCGTATCCAGTGGCACATACGCACCACCGGCCTTGAGTATGGCAAGCAGCACCACAATCACGTCGAGCGAACGCTCCATTGCGACACCCACCCGGATTTCCGGGCCGATATTCATATTGATAAGATGATGTGCAAGCCGGTTTGCCCGTATGTTCAATTCAGCATACGAAAGTTCTTGCTCACCCATCAAGAGCGCGATAGCGCCGGGTTGCATCCTGGCATGATGTTCAATCAGGCGATGTACCGGCTGATGTGAACGTGCCGGGATGCTGGCCGCAAGTTCATGCGTATTACATCCCAAGGAAATCACTTGATTAAGCGCTTTGGCCCCCATCCATGGCAGTTCGCCCAGCGCCCGTTCCGGATGGGCCATCATTTCCCGCAGCAAAAATTCCATATGGCTTCGCAATTCCAGCACGAAGTCATCCGTAAAATCATTTCGTCCGTATGAATATTCGATCTCGATCGTATCCCCGACGACCACTTGCAAGTCCATCGCGTAACCGGTCAAGCCTTTGCCTTCAATATCACCAAAATGAAGACCGTATAGTTCATTGCTGCGCAGCGTCTCGGCGATGGGATAATTCTCGAACACAACGATACTGTCGAAAAGAGGCTGCCCCGGCGAGCCCGCCCATCGCTGGATATCGGCCAGCGACGTATGTTCGTGTTCGCGCAGTCTTGCATTGACACTTTGCAGCATGGCAAGATGCTCCCTCACCGTCAAATCGCTTCTCCGCTCGACCGGAACCGGAATGGTATTGATGAACAATCCAAGAATCTCGTCGGATTTTGGTAAATTCGGTGATCTGCCAGCCACGGTAACCCCAAATACAACCGTATCCTTCCCGGTATAGCGTTGCAGAAGCTGTCCCCATGCCGCCTGCACGAGAGTATTGAAGGTGACTCGTTCTCGCTGCACAAACGCCTGCAAATTACCGGTTTCTTCAACGCTCAAATGCGTATAGATCTGGGCGTAGCCAGTTCGCTGGCCGTCTGCTTTCGCTGTCGTGCGAAGGGCGTTCGATAGCAAGGTTGCACCCTCGACCCGTTTGAGCTCGTTTTTCCAGAACGCTTGGGTTACTTCCGCATCCTGTTGCGCGAGCCAGCGCACATAGTGCCCGTAACCCGGACCCGGTGCGGCAAGGGTTTCGCCGGCATAGGAGCGTAGCCAATCGCTGACAAGCATGGAGTCGCCCCAGCCGTCCAACAGTATGTGATGCTTCGTCCATACCAGCTGATAACAGGTTTCACTCAGGCGAATCAGACTCAGCCGCGCTACCGGGGGCCTGAGGAAATCAAATTCGCGCTTCAAATCTTCGTCCGCGTAAGCGGCAATCCGCGATTCCAGCCCATCCGGGCCACGCCAGTCCAGCTGAACCACGGGAGCATCAGCCTGTTTGAATACAATCTGCAACGGACGTGCCAGTCCGGCTTGCCATAGAAAACCCGTGCGCAATACCGGATGCCGCGCCACCATGGCTCGCCATGCGTCTACGAGGCGTTCAGGGTCGAGACCCTCCACCGCGACACTGAGCTGGGTCACGTAAAGTCCGGTGCCTGGTGCTTCCAGGGTATGAAACAGCATCCCTTCCTGAATTGGCGCCAGTGGATAGATATCCTCGATTTCATTCTCTCCGAACGGCAGTGCGGCGATCATTTCAGCATTCAGATAGTCATGCAGATAGCCTCTCTCGGTTTCGGCCGTCATCACGACCCGTTCCTGCATGATTTCAGCCGTTTCCGCCAGCGCGGCGATAGTCTGCCGTTCGAA
>NZ_JXQM01000041.1 GCF_000832065.1 Nitrosospira sp. NpAV
GGCGTGGCTATGCGGCATCGCTCGCTTCGTAACCGTCTGGTATGGATGCAACAAGCCCATGGGCTGGTCGCTGGTGACGTGATTTTGCAAAAGACCCCATTCAGTTTTGATGTTTCTGTTTGGGAATTCTTCTGGCCGTTGATGAATGGTGCGCGCCTGGCCGTAGCTGCACCGGGAGATCACCGCGATCCTTTACGCCTGATCGAATTGATCCGACGACACGCAGTCACCACGATCCATTTCGTTCCTTCCATGTTGCAGAACTTTATATCTTGCAATAACACGCAAACCTGTACAACTTTGCGGCGCATTCTCTGTAGCGGAGAGGCATTGTCCATGGAGCTGCAACACAAGACACTGAGACAACTTCACTGGGCAAAACTTTTTAATCTCTACGGACCGACAGAAGCGGCAATCGATGTTACGCAGTGGGCATGCAAAAATGATGCCCATGGCAGCGTGGCGATCGGACAGCCCATTTCCGATACGAAAACCCGCATTCTTGATACGGATCTCAATCTGGTCCCGCAAGGGGTGGCTGGAGAACTATATCTGGGAGGCGTGGGGCTGGCGCGTGGCTATCTTAATCGCAGGGGGCTGACCACCGAGCGTTTTGTTGCCGATCCTTTTGATGAAAAGGGAGGGCGGCTGTACCGTACGGGGGATTTGGCGAGATGGCGTGGGGACGGGCAGATCGAATACCTGGGGCGCCTGGACAATCAAGTCAAGGTGCGGGGCTTTCGAATCGAGTTGGGAGAGATCGAAGCCCAGCTGCTTTTACAGCGGGAGGTGAGGGAAGCCGTCGTGGTGGCCCGGAGAGGAACAGGCGGAACAAGGCTGGTAGCATATGTGTCCGTGCATGCAGGCAAGAGCCTGGATATCCCAGTCTTGCGGGAAGCGCTAAGCAAGGCACTGCCGGACTACATGATTCCTGCGGCGATCATGGTGCTGGACAGTTTGCCACTGAGTCCGAATGGCAAGGTGGACCGCAGGATGTTGCCAAAGCCGGAATTTGCCAACATCGACCACTATGAGGCACCACAGGGTGAGATGGAAGAAGTCGTGGCGGACATCTGGGCCGACGTGCTCGGCATTGGGCAGGTGGGACGCAATGATAACTTCTTCGCACTGGGCGGGCATTCGCTTGCGATCCTGCAAGTACAGCAGAAACTGCAACAGAATCTATCCGTTTCACTGCCGCTGCGTTCATATTTTGAAAATCCTCTATTGACTGATCTTGTGTCTGTCATACAAGACCAGCGTTCACTCAGAGTCATGGAACATGTTGAGCATGCCGAGCTGATGGGGATGTCCGAATTGCTCGATTTACTGGAGAGCTGAATGGAGTTGAACAAGCAGGATATTGCCAAGCGGTATTCGGCGCTGTCTCCCGAGAAGCAGAAGGAATTTCTCGGTGCATTAAAAAAACGGGGATTCGATTTTTCCCTGCTTCCGATCGTCCGGCAGAAAGCGCAAAACCGCAATATGCTTTCCTATGCGCAGCAGCGGCACTGGTTCTTATGGCAGCTGGAGCCATCGAGCACGGCGTATCACCTGAGCGGCGCATTGAGTTTAACGGGAAGGCTGGATATTGAAGCGCTGCGTTCGAGTTTTGATGCATTGGTGATGCGGCACGAATCGCTGCGCACGGTTTTCCGGGCAAATGATCAGGGCATGGCCGAGCAGATCATTGGAGCAGAACAGAAGCTGGATATACCGGTGATCGACCTGTGCGATCTGCCGTCCACGCAGCGCGCGGTGCGAGCGCATGAAGAAGCCAGCCGGGTAAGCGCCACTCCGTTTGATCTTACGCAGGGCCCGCTGTTGCGGGTGGCGCTCATCAAGACCGCGCCGGAAGAGCACCTGCTGGTGATGGTGATGCATCACATCATATCGGATGACTGGTCGAATCGTATCATCTT
>NZ_JXQM01000042.1 GCF_000832065.1 Nitrosospira sp. NpAV
TGGCAGTAATTTTCATAGATTCCGTCGAGAAATCCCCATAGCGCATCGCATGCCCGGGTAGTTGCGGACAGCACTTCAGCCTGTTTTTCCGGGGTATCGGCAAAACGCTCGATCAACGCCCATTCCGCTTGTGAGTGATGCACGTCAGCTTCCTGATGCACCGTGAAGAATTCGTAACTGTCCGGATCATTCATTCCATAGAACTTTGCCAGCCCGTCAATTTTCACGGCGGCAATCGCCGGAACCTGGGACTCAAACGCGTGCATGGCCGCAAGGCCTGCATAAAACGGCTGGTTCAGGCAGATGTCCCGGTAGGTCGACACCAGCCTTTCCGTACTTGGCAAGGCCGCCGCATTGGCCAAACTCTTGTCGCTTGATCCCAACGCCAGCGCAAAAGTTTTCCACAAGGCGGGATGGTTCTTTTCGCCGT
>NZ_JXQM01000043.1 GCF_000832065.1 Nitrosospira sp. NpAV
CAACAACCTGCAGCGCATCCGCGAGCTGGCGGTGCAATCGCGCAACGCGAGCAACAGCGTGAGCGACCGTACCGCGCTCAATAACGAAGTCCAGCAGCTCAAGGATGAAATCGACCGGGTAGCTTCCACGACCGCCTTCAACGGCATCAAGTTGATCGATGGCACATTCACCAACCAGGCGTTCCAGGTTGGCGCCAACGTCGGTGAAACGATCTCCATCAGCGGCCTGGTCAACGCCCAGAGCTCGGCTCTGGGCTCCAGCACCAGCAGCACCGCCAATGTGACCGGCGTCGCCGCCACGGCTTTCACCGCGATCACTGCGGGCGACCTGACCATCAACGGCACCAGCGTGGGCGCGGTTGCCGCCGGGGGTAACGCCGTCACGCAGGGCGCCAACATTGCAGCCGCCATCAACACGGTATCGGATACCACCGGCGTTACCGCCACCGCCGACGCGGCCGGCCTGGTATCGCTGACCAATGTATCGGGCAACACCACGGTCGTGGCTTTTGCCGGCGCTTCCGCCACCACGGCGACCACCGGCCTGACAGCCGCCACGACCGCGGTAACGACCGCAACCGGCGCGGGATTCCAGAATCTGGACATCAGCAATACCACAAATGCCGACTTTGCCATTGCCGCGATGGATTCCGCATTGAGCGCGCTCAATGCGGGCCGCGCGGATCTTGGCGCTTATCAGAACCGTTTTTCATCGGCGATTGCAAATGTGCAAACCGCAGCGGAGAACCTGACCGCATCGCGTAGCCGTATCGTCGATACCGATTTTGCGGCGGAAACCGCCACGTTGTCGAGGAACCAGGTGCTGCAACAGGCAGGTACGGCGATGCTGGCCCAGGCCAATGCCATGCCGCAGTCAGTGCTGGCACTGCTGAGAGGTTAATTGAAGGCAATCAGCCTTACCCAAGGCTGACTGGCGGAAGCAAACCCGGGGGCAGTTCCCCCGGGTTTGTATTTGCATCTGCATGTTCGCGAAATGCAAGCCTGGTATTCAATATCCGACAAACCACCGGCAATCGTCCGTTATTTGATGAATTATGCCAGACCTTACCTATCCAGCATAAATAAGCCCGTAGCAGTTTCTTGCGTCCGCTGCACCCTACAACGAGGCTCGCAATGCCGTGGTGCGGGCTCATCATCGCTGTTTTTTCATGGTCGAAAGCCGGATATACGGTGTGTATTACCCTCTGATTGCTGGATTGTGCAACCCTTCCTTTGTTTACCATTGCAGTCTGGTTATTTATCGAATCGAAATTGACGTTCCAAAAAATCTTGATAACTCGATTAAATTTATTTCGCAAGGTGCCGTTAATCAACATAACAGCGGTTGATCGGCCTCGGACGAATGCAGGTGGATCAAAGTT
>NZ_JXQM01000044.1 GCF_000832065.1 Nitrosospira sp. NpAV
CTTTGGAAGTCGAAAGCTCTGACACCATTGACAACGTCAAGGCCAAGATCCAAGACAAGGAAGGCATCCCACCAGACCAGCAAAGGCTCATCTTTGCCGGGAAACAACTCGAGGACGGTCGCACCTTGGCCGATTACAACATCCAGAAGGAATCGACCCTCCATCTGGTACTAAGGCTTCGAGGTGGGATGCAGATTTTCGTCAAGACGTTGACTGGGAAAACCATAACTTTGGAGGTGGAGAGTTCCGATACGATCGACAATGTTAAGGCGAAGATTCAGGACAAAGAAGGGATTCCACCAGATCAGCAAAGGTTGATTTTCGCTGGGAAACAGTTGGAAGATGG
>NZ_JXQM01000045.1 GCF_000832065.1 Nitrosospira sp. NpAV
AAAGGGCACAACATGGCAAAGAGCAAATTTGAGCGGACGAAGCCACACGTAAATGTAGGGACGATTGGTCACGTGGATCATGGCAAGACCACGCTGACGGCGGCGGTGACGATGGTATTGGCGAAGAAATTTGGTGGAGAAGCGAAGAGTTACGCGCAGATTGACTCGGCCCCGGAAGAGAAGGCGCGGGGCATTACCATCAACACCTCTCATGTTGAATACGAGACCAATGCTCGGCATTACGCCCATGTTGACTGTCCTGGCCATGCTGACTACGTCAAGAACATGATAACGGGCGCGGCGCAGATGGATGGGGCGATACTGGTGGTATCGGCCGCGGACGGCCCCATGCCGCAAACGCGCGAACACATTCTGCTGGCGCGCCAGGTGGGCGTGCCCTACATCATCGTCTACATGAACAAAGCCGACATGGTGGACGATGCCGAGTTGCTGGAACTGGTGGAAATGGAAGTCCGCGAACTGTTGTCCAAATACAACTTTCCTGGCGACGACACACCGATCATCATTGGTTCTGCACTGAAAGCCTTGGAAGGGGACCAGAGCGACATAGGCGAGCCCTCCATATTCAAGCTGGCGGACGCGCTGGACAGTTATATACCGGAGCCGGTTCGCGCCATAGACGGCCCGTTCCTGATGCCGGTGGAAGATGTTTTTTCCATTTCCGGACGAGGTACCGTGGTGACGGGCCGGGTTGAGCGTGGCATAGTCAAGGTGGGTGAAGAAATCGAGATTGTGGGTTTGAAGCCGACGCTCAAGACGGTTTGCACGGGCGTGGAAATGTTCCGGAAACTGCTGGATCAGGGGCAGGCGGGCGACAACGTTGGCGTACTGCTGCGTGGCACCAAGCGAGAGGAAGTCGAGCGTGGTCAAGTGTTGTCCAAACCGGGCAGCATCACGCCGCATACCAAGTTTGCCGCGGAGATTTACGTGCTGAGCAAAGAAGAAGGGGGGCGCCACACGCCGTTTTTCCAGGGATACCGTCCCCAGTTTTATTTTCGCACCACTGACGTGACCGGAGCGATAGAGCTGCCGTCGGGAACGGAGATGGTGATGCCTGGGGATAATGTTTCGGTGACGGTGAACCTGATTGCGCCGATTGCCATGGAAGAAGGTCTGCGTTTTGCCATTCGCGAGGGCGGAAGAACCGTCGGTGCGGGCGTGGTGGCAAAGATTATTGAGTAGCGGTAGCCGTTCTTATACTTGACGCATGAGTTTCCTGATTTTCATCTTTGTTTTTGAAG
>NZ_JXQM01000046.1 GCF_000832065.1 Nitrosospira sp. NpAV
GGGCGTGAAGTGGCCCGCCATGACCCGAAACCATATCACCAGCAGCATGATGGAGCCCAGTGTCACATGGAAGCCGTGAAAACCGGTCAGCATGAAAAACGACGCACCATAGGCGCCCGTCGTCAGCTTGAGGTTGAGGTCGGAATAGGCATGTCCGTATTCATACGCCTGCAAGCCGACAAACAGGAATCCCAGCGCAAACGTCAGAAACAGGCCCAGCTTCAGCTGTCCCCGCTTGTTCAGCTTGAGTGCCCAGTGCGCCCAGGTAACCGTCACCCCCGATGTCAGCAGTATCAAGGTGTTGATGGCCGGAAGACCCCATGGGCCCATGGGCATGAATTTCTCGCTGATGCCGGGGCCGGCCGTGGGCCAGTCGCCGGTGAAATCCGGCCACAGGATTTTATGCTCCAGGTCAGAAAGCCAGGGAATCGAAAACACCCGCATGTAGTACAACGCCCCGAAGAAGGCGGCAAAGAACATCACCTCGGAGAAAATGAACCAGCTCATTCCCCAGCGGAAAGACTGGCCCACCTGCGCGCTATATTTGCCGCCCTCGCTCTCCCGCGCCACCGTGCGAAACCAGACAAAGCACATGTAGAAGAGAATGGCAAAGCCAATCGTGAGCAGTCCATAACCTATCGGAAGCTTGTTGACTGAGAATGCCGCGCCGAAACCCATGAATAACAGCGCTATCGACCCGGTCATCGGGTAAGTCGATGGAGCTGGAACATAATAATGACCGTGACCTGTTTCCCCGCTCACTTCTCTCTCCCGCTTAAAATTTAATCAACTTCAAAATCCGATCAAGAACAGCATGCCTGCCATAAATAATGTGCCACAGAGAGGAGC
>NZ_JXQM01000047.1 GCF_000832065.1 Nitrosospira sp. NpAV
GATTGAGGTAGCCGCGCGCCAATCCACCTCCCCCCAGATACAATTCGCCTGCTACACCCTGCGGAACCGGATTGAGGTCAGAATCAAGAATGTAGGCTGACCGATCCCCGACGGGATGACCAATCGGCATATAGGCGGACTCAAATCCAGTACCAGGATAAGCTTTTGAAATCAGGGGAGTAATGACCGTCTCGGTGGGGCCATAGCCATTGACAATGCGGGGGGGCTGGAGTACTTCTTGCACAAAATCAAAGCTGGCGCGAGTCATTGCTTCGCCGCCGACGGTGTAGGAGCGGATCGGCAAACTCCGGCCAGCATTACCTATTAGCTCAGCCAGTTGATGCAGATAACCGGGCGTAAAACAGGCGATGGTTATCCGATGCTTCGCAATCTCGGCAACGGTGCGATCAACAGGCCAGATATCATTGTCACGTGGCATCAATGCCGCGCCGAAGGCCAGGGGTACAAGCCAGCGTTCGTGCGCACCATCAAAATTGATCGATGCAAACTGAAGCTCTCGATCCACTGCTGTCATACCATAAACTTCACCAATAGCCTGGACATGCATCGACAGAGGCCCATGGGCCACACCCACGCCCTTGGGTTTGCCGGTAGAGCCGGAGGTATAGATGACATACACAAGATTATCCCCGTGCACGCCTACGGCGGGATTGCCTGCCGCTTCCCCGCTCACGTCCACCGTGTCCAGTTCCAGCACCGCGCACTGCGCCGCATGCGGAATGCGTGCCCGGATATGGCTTTGCGTCAGCAGCAAGCCAATGCCGCTGTCCGTCACCATGTAGTTCAGCCGCTCCTGCGGATACTCCGGGTCCAGCGGCACATACGCGCCCCCAGCCTTGAGGATCGCCAGCAGGCCTACGATCATCTCGAGCGAGCGCTCCACCGCAATGCCCACCCTGGTCTCGGCCTTGACCCCCAAGGCAATCAGCCGGTGCGCCAGCCGGTTCGCCCGCTGGTTAAGCTCCGCATAGCTCAGCTCGGTGTCGCCAAAGATCAGCGCCACCGCCTCCGGACAGGCCTCCACCTGCCGTTCGATCAAACGGTGCACCGGCTCAGCATCCGCATAGCGCTGCTCGTTGACACCCCAGGCCCTAAGCTGTTCCCTCTCCTCTCCACTCAGAATATCAATGTCGCCCAGGATGCGTTCAGGATGTTCGGCCAGTTGCTGGAGAAGATGAAGATAGTGCGCACCCAGCCGTTCAATGGTGGCCGCTTCGAACAACTCCGCGGCATAGCTGAACAGGGCGCCGACTTGCCCATCCGGCCGCTCGGTGGTGTCCAGCGTCAGCTCGAACTGAGCCGCCTGTTCACCCAGTACGTGATTTTCCATCGTAAGACCAGGTAATGGCTGCAACACATCGGGGTTCTCGCGCAGATGGTTGTACAT
>NZ_JXQM01000048.1 GCF_000832065.1 Nitrosospira sp. NpAV
AAATTGATGGTGGAAAACAGCAGCATCCGGTCGGCCGCGCTCAGGCCAAAGAAGCCCACCGCTGCCTGGGCATGTTTGGCCAGGGCATGATGTGCCAGCCCCACGCCCTTGGGCTTGCCGGTAGAGCCGGAGGTATAGATGACATACACAAGATTGTCCCCGTGCACGCCTACGGCGGGATTGCCTACCGCTTCCCCGCTCACGTCCACCGTGTCCAGTTCCAGCACCGCGCACTGTGCCGCATGCGGTATGCGCGCCCGGATATGGCTTTGCGTCAGCAGCAAGCCTATGCCGCTGTCCGTCACCATGTAGTTCAGCCGCTCCTGCGGATACTCCGGGTCCAGCGGCACATACGCGCCCCCAGCCTTGAGGATCGCCAGCAGGCCTACGATCATCTCGAGCGAGCGCTCCACCGCGATGCCCACCCTGGTCTCGGGCCCGACACCCAAGGCAATCAATCGGTGCGCCAGCCGGTTCGCCCGCCGGTTAAGCTCCGCATAGCTCAGCTCGGTGTCGCCAAAGATCAGCGCCACCGCCTCCGGACAGGCCTCCACCTGCCGTTCGATCAAACGGTGCACCGGCTCGGCATCCGCATAGCGCTGCTCGTTCACCCCCCATGCCTTCAGCTGCGCCTTCTCTTCTCCACTCAGAATATCAATGTCGCCTAGAATGCGCCCCGAGCCCTGCACAATTTCGTGGAGTAACCTTTCCATCTGTGCCGCGATGCGGCTTATTTCGATCTCTGAAAAGTCCTTACTAGAGTAGCCATATTGAAGATTGAGCGTGTCTGCCTGTGTCACCGACACCGTCAAGGCATAATTGGTAACTTCCCGGCTTCTGACGGCAGAAAAGACCAGCTCGCTGGATGCGAATTGCTGCAAAGCCTCGTCCATCGGGTAATTTTCGAACACCAGAATACTGTCGAACAAACCCTGACCGCTCTGCCTTCCCCAGCGCTGAATCTCATACAATGGCGTATGCCCATGTTCACGCAAGGACAGATTCTGCGCTTGCAACTCACGTAGCCAGGCGGCTATTTCCTGCTCTGGATCGAGCATGGCGATCACGGGCAGCGTATTGATAAAAAGCCCGAGCAACCGGTCGGCCCCCGGCAAATCATCCGGGCGGCCTGCAATGGTTACGCCGAAAGCAACTGCTGGCTGGCAGGTGTAACGATTCAAGAGCAATGCCCAGGCAGCTTGTATCAGGGTATTGACGGTAACGCGCTCGCGCTTTGCGAAATCGATTAAACCCGCTGTAGTCGTGCGTTCAATGACACTTGTGTATTCATCGTAACGAGCATCTTCGCCATGCGTGGGAAAAGCATCAGCCAATCGGGTCGGCTCCCCCATGCCGCGTAATTGTTTTCGCCAATGGGCCTCTGACGCATGCATATCGCGGCTCTGAAGCCACTCAATGTAATTCCGGTAGCGGCCTGCGGATGGAGGCAGCTTCGTTCCGCCATACCGCTGCAACACTTCACTCATCAACTGGGAAGCACTCCAGCCGTCCAGCAGCAGATGATGAATGGTCCAGATAAAGTGATACTTCTTGTTAGCGAGGCGCACCAATGCCAAGCGCATGAGCGGAGGTTGTGCCAGATCGAAACCGCGAGCGTGCTCCGACTGGGCCAGCGCCTGCAGATCCCGTTCCTGGTTCACTGATTGCCGGCTTGACGGGTCTCGCCAGTCATACTCCGCCAGCGGCAGTTCAATAGCTCGAGCTACCCACTGAAGCGGTACATCGCGCTGATGCAGGAAGCCTGTGCGCAATACGTCATGACGATCCACAGCGGCTTGCCACGCCGCCTTGAATCGCCCCACGTACAATCCTTCGACGTCGGCTCTCAACTGATTCACATAAAGACTGCCGTCGGAATCATATACGCTATGAAACAGCATTCCCGATTGCATCGGCGAAAGCGGATAAAGATCATCAAGCTGCTCCGCCGGAATTGGCAAACCATCCAACTCATCTTGCGTGACCTGGATCAGGGGAAAATCCGATGGCGTGGTGCCGCAGATCCCGCTGGTGCAATGGATAATCAATCCTTCGAGTTCAGCCTGATAGTCCTTCACAAAGGACTCGATCGTGGCTTTGGCATAGCGAGTCTGGCTATAGCTCACTTCCAGACTGAGTTCGCCTGCGTAGACATGGCTATTTATCGAGATGTCATGGCTCGGTGCTACGGCCGCATCCATTAAATCACCCGCAGGCTCGATCGCCAGCGTCCATGATGCCTCGTCAAAACTGGCGTCGAACTGCCCTAGATAATTGAAGACCACTTCCGCCTTGGGTACGCATGCCAAGGCCCGCCGCTGTTCCGGCGTACCATGGTATTTAAATAAGCCATAGCCCAGTCCCTTGTTGGGTATTTGCCGCAAGCTCTGCTTGATGCGCTTGAGCCTCTGATCCAAATCACCGGATGGATCAAGGGTCACCGGGTAAAGGCTGGTAAACCAGCCCACGGTTTGCGAAAGATCGATATCCGCATATAAATCTTCGCGTCCATGACCTTCCAGATCGACCAGGATTTTCTCGTGCCCGCTCCACCGGCATAAGGCGCTTCCTAACGCAGTCAACAAAAGGTCGTTAACCTGGGTACGGTAGGCTGCGGGAGCTTGCTTGAGCAAGGCTTGCGTCTGCATGCGGTCGAGCTTGAGGATCATACTGGCCTGATGGTTGTTCAAGCCTTGCGGATAATCCCGGGGAAGAGAGACGGGTATATCTGTCAGGCCTTGCCAATAAGGTAGTTCATCCCCATGGCTTTGAGCGTAGGTCTGGAGTCGTTGTGCCCACATCGGGTAACCGCTGGTCTTTTCAGGCAGCGTGATTGGCGCCCCTGTCCGATATTGATCATAGGCATTCTGCAAGTCTTCAAGCAGGATACGCCAGGAAACACCGTCAACCACCAGATGATGAATAATCAGCAGCAGCCGCTGGGTGCCATCGACCATTTCGATGACCAAGGCCCGCAATAGCGGACCGTCCGTCAGGTTCAAGCTGCGTTGAGCCTCATTGCATAATGCCTCGAACTGTTCGGCATTGGCGGCGTGACGGACCCATGGCTGACCCTGCAAACTCTGAATGGCGGGTTCGCCGCAAATCTGTTGCCAGTCGCCGGCCGATTGTTTTACATAGCGAAAACGGAGGGCATCGTGATGACGCACCACGGCTTCCAACGCCTGAGCCAGGCATTCGATATCCAGAAGCTGGCTGCTTTTGAGCAGCACGGCTTGGTTCCAGTGATGCCGGGCGGGAATCTCCTGTTCGAAGAATTCAATCTGGATTGGCAGCAGAGGCACGAGGCTGCTTGCACCCTTTGAAATTATTCCTGTATTTTTCTGTATCGTTTCAGCCAGTCCTTCTGCCGGGATAACCACTGCGGCCAGCGCGGCGATAGTCTGC
>NZ_JXQM01000049.1 GCF_000832065.1 Nitrosospira sp. NpAV
GCCGGCGAAGAGTTTCGAGTAGCCGACCAGGATATCTTGCTGCCGATTGACGTGGATGTTGAAACGGAAGTCGATTTCATCGCCGACATAACTGCCTGCCTGGCCGGTGGCATCGCGCAGGGTGGCGGCGCCGGCGGCGTTGTAGAGGAAGTCCTGCTTGTTGGCCAGATAGAAGCGGTGGTATTGGGCGGTAAACGTTGCCCAGGGCTGGGGATGCAGATTGATCTGGGCATTGAAATCATGGATATTCTGGCGGCCCACGCGGTCGATCCAGCCCAGATAATAGTTGCCGAAAGGGAACAGCTGGTTGAAGGTATTGCGCTGACCATCATTGGCATTATTGTCGCCGGAGGCAAAATCATAGCGCAGCCAGAACTGGGGGTTCATGGGTGCGCCCTTGAAATGGTAACCGGCCCCGGAGGCGACCGCAAAGGCGGAGATACTCTGGTTCGAGTACTGGCCGAACTGATACATGCCCTCCAATTCATAGAGGAACTGATTGTAGTCGCCGGCCAGGCGGCCGCCGAGGGTATGCGTGATCGAATCGCCCAGGAGGCCGTTTCTGCCGAGCGCGCGGTTGCGATTGTCATCCAGGCTGAGGAAATACATATCGACCAGCTGGCCCTTCATGGGCCGGTAAGTGCCCCATAAACCGAAGAATTCCTGTTTGGTATCCCAGTTATCGAATTGATCCTTCTGCGTAATCATCGGCCGCACCCAGAAAGCATCCAGATCGAAGGTAGGCGTACGCCAGAAGGCCTTGGCGCCCTGGAAAGTGCGCCGCGTATTGACCCAGTCCAGGGTGGAAATCAAGCGCTGCGAACCGTAGAGCAACTCCTGGCGGCCGACCCGCAGATAAACGGGACCGTCCTTGACGTTCGTCAGCTTGATATCCGCAAAGAGATTCAGCATATCCGTGTGGTTGGCATCGGTGGCGGCCGGCGCCAAGGCCTGGCCGAAGGTGCGCGCATCCAGGAACTCGGCGAATAACCGCACCTTGTCGCGGAACCACAGATCGGCGTGGAAGCGGCTGCGTATCATATGGTAATTATCGCTGGTGTTGGTCAAGCGGGCATCGGACTCGCGCATGTACCGATACCAGAAGCTGCCGCCGAAAGACAGCAGGAAATCGTCGCCCATATGGATGCGCTTGAGGGGATCGAACAGATCCTTTTCATAGCCTGGCTTCTCCATATAGCGGTAATCGATCTCGAAGGCGGGGGTGGTCATGAGAGCATAGGGCGCGTTGGGGGCCACCGGGGGCGCCTTGCGCTCATTGCCGGTGACCACATCCCAGAGCGAGTAATACCCTGGCCCGGTAGGCGCGATGGAAAACATGCCGGGGCGCGGTGGGGCGGTGACGGGCGGGGCTTTGGACCAATCGAATGGAGCGCCGGCCGCGGGAGCCGCGGGTGTCGCCGCTGCCGGCGCCGCCGCTGCGGGCGTCCCGGTAGCGTTGGCGGGGGGTGCGGGTTCCGCCGCGAGCCCATGCAACGCCAGTCCCCACATTCCCGCGCCCAGGCATAATTTCAAAAGTGATCCGCGTGTGCGGCCCGGAAATGTCCGGGATTCGGTGACGCTCATCGCTTGGGAAGTCAGGGGGCAGGG
>NZ_JXQM01000005.1 GCF_000832065.1 Nitrosospira sp. NpAV
CGCGGCGATAGTCTGCCGTTCGAACAGCTGCCGGGGGGTGATCTTCCAACCCGCGCGGCGTACTTTAGTCACTATCTGCAAGCTGAGTATCGAATCGCCGCCCAGTTCGAAGAAATTATCATTGCGCCCCACCCGGCCAATACCCAATACTTCGGCCCAGATGCCCGCCAGCACTTCCTCCACTTCGCCCTGGGGCGCCTCATAGTGGTCCATGCCGGTAAATTCCGGCTCGGGCAGCGCCTTGCGGTCCACCTTGCCGTTCGGATTCAGCGGCAAACGCTCCAGCACCACTATCGCCGCAGGAATCATGTAGTCCGGCAGCGCCTGCCCCAACGCCTCGCGCAGCGCAGCATTGTCAACTTGGGCACCCGCTTGCGGGGAAACATACGCCACCAGCCTGGCGCCTCCTGTTCCACTGGGCCCTTCTCCCGCAACCACCACCGCTTCCCTTATCTCGGGCTGCAAAAGCAGTTGTGCTTCGATTTCTCCCAGTTCAATGCGGAAGCCGCGAATCTTGACCTGATGGTCCAGCCGCCCCAGATACTCGATCTGTCCATCCGCGCGCCATCTCGCCAGGTCTCCCGTGCGGTACAGCCGCCCTCCCCACTCATCAAAAGGATCGGCAATAAATCGCTCCGCCGTCAGTCCCCCACGATTGAGGTAGCCGCGCGCCAGTAAATCCCCCCCTATGCACAATTCGCCCGCAACCCCCGGTATGACCGGGGTCAGGTTGGCATCAAG
>NZ_JXQM01000050.1 GCF_000832065.1 Nitrosospira sp. NpAV
ATGTAGTCGTATCCCCATTTCCACTGGTAGCCCGTCGTCTTGATGGTGATGTCCGGGCTGGAGGTGTCCTTCATGGCGATGATGGTCTTGGTAGCCGGATAGGCCATCCCAACCAGGATGAAGAACGGAATGATGGTCCAGATGATCTCGACCGTGGTGCTGTGATGGAAGTTCGCAGCTTTGTAACCCGCATCCTTACGATGCTTGAGCACCGAATAAAACATGGTGCCAAATACGCCAATGAAAATTACCAGACATATCCACAAGGCCAACGTATGCTGATCATATATCTGCCTGGCAATGATCGTCTGCGGCTCGGGCAAGTTCAACTGATAAGGATCCGCCGCCGCCATCCCCAATCCGGAATACATGGCAAACGTCAGGGCTCCCGCCAGCGCTGCTGTTACTTTACTACTCATATTT
>NZ_JXQM01000051.1 GCF_000832065.1 Nitrosospira sp. NpAV
TGCGCATATGCCTCGGCCGCCACGGTGCGTACCCGCTCGAGCAGCCCGGCAAACGAGGGATCGCCGGAAAGATCGAGCCGCAAGGCGAGCGTGTTGACGAAAAACCCGATCAGTCCTTCCAGCTCGCTGCGGGTGCGATTGGCGATGGGCGTACCGATCACCAGATCGGATTGCCCGCTGTAGCGCGACAGCAGCGCGCCAAAGGCAGCCAGGAGCGTCATGAACAGAGTGGCACCCTGCGCTTGCCCGAGGGCGCGCAAGCGTGCGGTCAGGGATGCATTCAACCATACTCCGCAACGTCCGCCGCGATAGCTGGATTGGGCCGGGCGCGGCCGGTCGGTGGGCAGGGAAAGCTGCACCGGCGCATCCTCCAGTTGCTTTTGCCAGTAGGTGAATAAAGCGTTCAGCCGCTCGCCTTGCAGCGTGCGCCGCTGCCAGCAGGCAAAGTCGGCGTACTGGATCGGCAGCGCGGGCAGTAGCGGGGGCTCGCCGCTCATCCTGCCGGCATAGAGTGCGCGCAGGTCGCGATGCAGGATCTCCAGCGACCAGCCATCGGCCACGATATGGTGAAATACCAGCACCAGCCAATGATAATCCGTCTCCAGCCGCAACAGGCTGGCGCGCAGCAGCGGGCCGCGCACCAGATCGAAGGGGGCGGCCAGGGCGGCGCGGACGGCGGCACGGGCGCGTTCCAGGCAGCCGCCCGCCGGCTGGCTGACATCCGCCAGCGGCAGGTCGATGCGCAAGCTGGGCGCAATGAGCTGCACCGGCACGCCGTCGAGGGCGGTGAACGTGGTGCGCAGCGACTCGTGGCGGTCGAGCAGGTCGCACAGACTGTCTTCCAGCGCTCTACAGTCCAGGGGACCATCGAACGGCAGCACCGTGCTCAGGTGATACACCGGGCTGCCCGGATACAACTGCTCGAAAAACCAGAGCCGTTGCTG
>NZ_JXQM01000052.1 GCF_000832065.1 Nitrosospira sp. NpAV
CCTTCTTGTACAACACAATCACTCTCCTTGGGCTTACTTTCAATCTGCTGCCAACCATCATCTACGATCAAAAATCGAGGTGGAGTCCCTCCCTCCGATAGACTTTTGAGGCCTTCCTTAACACCCTCTGCAGTGACATCAGTGTAGAAAGCATCCCAGGTGCACCAGCCAAACCAATCAAGAAATGAAGGCAACTTCTTCTTCTCTCGATGAAGGAAAGTTTGCATGTGCTTCTCCAAAGCCTTTACAGCCTGGTTGATAACTTC
>NZ_JXQM01000053.1 GCF_000832065.1 Nitrosospira sp. NpAV
TAACTTCTTCGAATTGGGCGGAGACTCGATTCTGGCGATCCAGATTGTCGCCCGCGCACGTAGCAAGGGGCTGCGGTTCACGCCCCGCCAGCTTTTCGAGCAGCCCACCGTCGCCGGATTGCTGATTGTCGCAAATACCGGCTCCATCGCAGCGGAGCAGGGAATAGTGACGGGAACCGCGCCGCTTACACCGATTCAGCACTGGTTCTTTGAACAGGAATTGGCCGATCCGCAGCATTACAATCAGTCAGTGCTGCTAGCGGTCTCGCGGGACATCGATGACGATCGCTGGAGACGCGTTTTTGACCAACTCCTGGCCCACCACGACGCATTGCGGCTGCGCTTCTTTCGCACCGGCGATGGATGGCTCCAGACACTCGCTGCTCCGGATGCGGCGACGCCCTACCGCCGCATCGATCTGTCCGGGATAGCACGATCACGCCGCATGGCGGCGGTAGCGGAACAAGCGGCGCAAGTGCAAGCGAGTCTTGATCTTTCCCGTGGGCCGCTCCTGCGCGCCGCGCTATTCGATTTTGGGCCGGACGAAGAAGCCTCCCTGCTGATCGTGATCCATCATCTGGCGGTTGATGGAGTTTCATGGCGTATCCTTCTCGAGGATCTGGATGCCGCCAATGCCCGGATGGAGCATATAGCCGCCTTGCCGCCGAAGACGACGGCTTTCACCTCCTGGGCCGGCAAACTGGCGGCCTACGCAAACTCGGCGGATCTCATGGAGGAGGCGGGATACTGGCTCGCGGCGTTGCCCATGCAGGCGGCGCCATTACCCAGGGATTTGCCGACGCCGCTGGAGGCCAACACCGCCGGATCAAGCCGCACGGTGGCGGTTTCTCTCGCCACGGAAGAAACCGCGCGCTTGCTGAGAGACATCGCACGGACTCATCGCGCCCGCATTGATGAGATATTGCTAACCGCCGTGGCTCTCGCCCTCGCCCGGTGGACCGGGGTGGGGGAGACGCTGGTTGACGTGGAAGGCCACGGCCGGGAAACCATTTCCGATGACGTCGATTTATCCCGAACCGTCGGCTGGTTTACGACGATCTTTCCGGTAGCCCTTGATGTCGGGGATTGCGCCAACCCCGGCGCGGCGCTGCGGCGAACCAAGGAAAAGCTGCGGGCGATTCCCCGGCGCGGCATCGGTTACGGTCTCCTGCGGTACATGAGCAAGAGCGACGCAGGAGATCATCTGAAAACGCTTCCCCAGGCACAAATGAGCTTCAATTACCTGGGACAATTCGAGCACTCCGCCGATCCGGGTGCCGATGGGAACGACCCGCGAGGGGCGGCTTTCAGCGAGCGCGACAGGCGGCGTTATCTTATTGACATCAATGGTGGCGTTTTCTCCGACAGGCTGCATCTTTCCTGGATTTACAGCGAGGCGATACATCACCGTGCCACCATCGAAACGCTGGCGGCGGCATTCCTGGAAGAATTGCGCGGAATAATCACCTATAACCCATCCTCCGGGGACATGGGATTCTCGCCCGCGGACTTTCCGCTTTCGAGTCTTGATCAGGCGCAGCTGGACCAGCTCTTGCGTGACAATCCCGATCTCGACGACATTTATCCTCTATCGCCGATGCAGGAAGGAATGCTGTTCCATACCCTCCTCGATCCGGATGCCGGAATCTATGTCGAGCAACTTCTCCATTCCTTTTCAAGCGATATCGACATCGAAGCATTTGAGCAAGGCTGGCGGTGCGTGGTCATGCGCCATCCGGCGCTGCGGACGACCTTTCATTGGAAGGGTCTCGACGCACCGTTACAGGTAGTTCACCGCGAGGCGCAACTGGACTGTGTCCATCTTGACTGGCGTGAGTCTTCCCAGCCGAAACAACGGCTCGACGATTTTCTTGACGCCGATCGGAAGCGGGGTTTCGATCTTGCGAAAGCGCCGCCGATGCGAATTTTTCTGATCCGAACCGGCGAGAATCAGTTCGAGTTCATCTGGAGCCATCACCATGCGCTCCTCGACGGATGGAGCGTGCCGATTCTCTTCGCCGAAGTGGGGGATTTCTACGATGCGATCCAGCGTGGCATCCGCCATGAGCCGCCGCCGCCGCGCCCTTACCGGGACTATATCGCCTGGTTGCGCGAGCAGGACCGGAATGCCGCCCAGGCTTACTGGAAGCATGCGCTCCAGGGATTTTTCGCTGCCACGCCATTGGTGGTGGAGCGGCCGCATACAGGCGCAGCGGAAAGCGGGGAGCATGGCGAACAATATATCCGCATGTCTGCGGGCTCCACAGCCACTCTGGAAACCTTCGCGCGCACGCACCAGCTCACGCTCAATACGCTGATTCAGGCGGCCTGGGCGGTGCTCCTGAGCCGCTACAGCGGTGAAACCGATATCGTGTTCGGCGTCATCGTATCGGGACGCCCGGCAGCGATTGCCGGCGTCGAGTCGATGCTGGGACTTTTCATCAATGCATTGCCGTTACGCGTTTCCGTGGCGGAAGATGTCACGCTCCTTGACTGGTTGCAGGATCTGCAAGCCCGTCAGCTCAAGGACAGGGAATACGAATACAGTTCGCTTGCGGAAGTACAACGCTTAAGTGAGATTCCTCCCGGCCAGCCACTTTTTGAAAGCCTGCTGGTTTTTCAAAACTATCCTCGTCGCGGAACTGCGAAGGAAAGTAAAGCTGCCAGCGCAACCCGAGCCGTGGAACGTACGAGTTACCCCCTGACAGCGATTGCCGCGCCGGGCGAGGAACTTCTGCTCAGGTTTCTATATGACCGCGCGCATTTCGACGATGCCATTATCATGCGCATGCTCGATCATTGGCGGACGCTGCTGGAAGCCATAGCGGCGAACTCCGCCGGGCGTCTCGCGAACCTTTCGCTGCTCACGGCCGCCGAACGGCGGCAGCTCACGGACTGGAACCATACCCAGCACGAATATCCAAGCGACCGCTGCATTCACGAGCTCTTTCTAGAACAGACGGTACGCACACCCGATGCAGTTGCCCTGGTCCATGGCACCACCCGCTTCACTTATCGCGAGATCAGTGAGCGTGCTGACATGATTGCCAGTCATTTGCGCCGCCTCGGCGTGCATCCGGATACACCGGTGGCGCTTTGTCTGGAGCGTTCGCCGGAGATGGTGAGCGCGGTACTTGCCGTTCTAATCGCTGGCGGTGCCTGCGTGCCGCTCGATCCGGCATACCCGCGAGAGCGGTTAACCTTCATGTTGCAAGACAGCGGAGCGCTTTTACTGCTTACCCAACGGGCACTACTTGAGCGACTGCCAGCCTATCGCGCGCTGTGCCTGGACGAACCGCTTCCACCGCTGCCGGGCAACCCGCCGCCCATCGTGCCAAAGTCGATGCCAAAACCGGAAAATCTGGCCTACATTATTTATACCTCGGGGTCGACCGGCAAGCCGAAAGGAGTGGCTCTGCCACATCGGACGCTGGTTAATCTGACAGCCTGGCAGCATGGGGAACTCGGTCCAGGGGGCAATACGCTGCAATTTGCGCCATTGAGCTTCGACGTCTCGTTTCAGGAGATTTTTTCGACCCTTTGTGCCGGCGCGACGCTCGTCCTGGCCCCCGAAACATTGCGGCAGGATCCGGTGGGGTTATGGCGGCTGATCGGCGAACAACAAGTTGACAGATTATATCTCCCCTTCGTTGCACTACAGCAACTGGCGGAAGCTGCCATTCACATCGAGCCGCTCCCCGCAACCTTGCGGGAGATCATCACCGCCGGGGAGCAATTGCAGGTCACACCCCAGATCCGCAACCTGTTCGGGAATCTCCCCGGATGCCGCTTGCACAATCATTATGGCCCATCGGAAACCCATGTGGTCACCGCTTACACGCTTGCGGGTTCGCCCAACGGCTGGCCTCTCCTGCCCCCCATCGGCCATCCGATCGCCAATACGTGCATTCACCTGTTGGATCCCGGCCAGCGCCTCGTACCCATTGGTGTGCCGGGAGAAATATATATCGGTGGAGACAATCTTGCGCGGGGCTATCTCAACCGCGATGAACTGACCGCCGAAAAATTCATTGCCCACCCTGATTACCCGGATTCACGCCTTTACCGAACCGGCGATCTTGCACGCTATCTTCCCGATGGCGAGATCGAGTTTCTGGGCCGTCTCGATCATCAGGTCAAGATTCGCGGTTTTCGGGTTGAGCCAGGCGAGGTGGAGGCAGTGCTTGCCAGCTACCCAGCGGTGCATGAGGCCGTCGTGCTGGTGAGGGAGGATGAGCCGGGCGATCGCCGGCTGGCCGCGTATGTGGTGGCGCGGACGGAAACACCGCCGACGGCCGGCGATCTGCGCCGGTTTCTACTCGAACGGCTGCCGGAGTATCTGGTTCCGTCAGCCTATGTTTTTCTCGTCAGCTTCCCTCTCACACCGAGCGGCAAGATCGACCGGCGAGCGCTTCCGGCCCCGGATCACTCACGTCCGGATCTCGGACGCGCCGCCATTCTGCCGCGTACGGACGACGAAACAAGAATAGCGCAAATATGGGCGCAGGTTCTCGGCCTCGATGCTGTCGGGGTGGAGGATAATTTCTTTGAACTGGGTGGGCACTCATTGCTGGCAACGCGCGTCATCTCGCGAATCCGGGACACTTTCCGCATCGAAGTCCCATTGCGCCGGCTTTTCGAGTTCCCAACGGTGGCCGGTCTGGCGCGTGCCATAGGCCGGGAAACAGGCGAAGCCACTGCCGAGCCGGCTATTCTGGCCGGGCTGCGGACGGACCCTTGTCCGCTATCCTTTGCCCAGCAACGGCTCTGGTTTTTCGAGCAGTTGTATCCGGGCAGCCCGGTGTATCACCTGAGCACGGTGCTGC
>NZ_JXQM01000054.1 GCF_000832065.1 Nitrosospira sp. NpAV
ATGGATCGGTGTTTTTTATGTCCGTTTTTTGATCGCTCCGTCCTGCGTGGTGAGTTGAATCGCCGGAAAATAATGCCGGGGATCCAAGGATTTAATGAAGAGTAGCATGGAGTGTGCCGCGGATAGCTCAGCAATCAGCTGGCGGGACTTAGGTTAACCTGTTGGCAATCCTGCAAACGCATCGGCGATTCGCCGAATACCTGCTCTGATCTGGTATTCATTAAGAGATGCAAAACCAAGTATCAGCGTACGAGCGCTATAGTCACATTTTCCATAATCGTAAGCGGTACCAGAACCCATGGCATAAATACCTACTCCATGGCGGAGTGCGAGTGCCTGGAGCTGAGGAGCATCAGGATAGTTTTTTGGTAGATGCCAGGCCAGATGGAGGCCGCTTTCCAGTCCGGAGACGTGAACCGCACCAAAATGCTGCCGTAAGGCTTCGATGAGGCAGTCACGGCGCTTGCAATAAACATGGCGCATTCGCCTTAAATGATTGCCATAGGCGCCACTCCGGATGAATTCAGCCATTGTTGCCTGATCCAACCAGGCATGTCCATTATTCAGCAATGCCTTGGCCGAGCGCGCCGCCTGAATCAACGTCTTAGGCACCACCAGGTAACCCAGACGCAACCCAGCACCCATGGATTTGGAAAAAGTACCCAAATACATTACACAACCATAATCGTCGAGACCCATGAGCGCCGTCAAGGGAGAGCCGCGATATCGGAAATCCGAATCGTAGTCATCCTCAATAATATATGCCCCGCAACGCCGAGCCCAGTCGAGCAGTTTCAAGCGACGCTCGATCGGTAACGTGAAACCGAGCGGATACTGATGTGAGGGGGTCACATACAGGAGCATGACCCCTTCCTTTGGCAACTGTTCGACGTCCAATCCGGCTTCATCTACAGGCACGGGGACCAATTTTGCATAGTAGCTCTGGAAGAGGAGTGCAGCTCCCTCATAGCAGGGATTCTCCGTAGCTACCAGCGTTCCATCCTTTATCAAGAGGCGAGCCGCTAAGTTCAATCCCTCTTGGGAACCGGCGGTAATGATTACCTGATCGGATGAAACGCTAATTCCACGCGCTATCCCAAGGTGATCCGCGACGACTTCTCGTAACTGGAGCAATCCGCCCGGGTCGCCGCATTCGGTAAAGTGAGTACCGGACGAAGTGAATGTCCTGTTGATAAAGCGGCGCCATATTTTCTGAGGGAATAAGTCAAGGTCGGTACGATCCGGAAAAAAGTCAAAATCCAGATGTCGAGCGTTGTTTCCCGCCTGTTTTTGTCCGGTAAAGGGGATTACTGGCTGCTTTACCATCTCCCCTTGAACTGGAATTGAGACAGCAATTCTACGGGTCGCAGCCAGGCAAGTTTCAGGCAACTCAAGATTTACGTATGTTCCAATCGCCTTCCTGGCTTGTAGATAGCCTTCAGCCATTAGACGATCGTAGACAAGAAGGACGGTATTCCGGGAAGTGCCCAGTTGCTCAGCAAGCACACGGCTGGCGGGTATAGGGGTGCCGGGTTTAAGTTTTCCGCCAAGGATCAGATGGCGTAATTGTTCAAAAATCTGCCCTTGCAGCGATTGCGGGCTGCTGTGATCCAGTACAATGGGAATTGCCATATTTTTATCTACCGGCACGCCTGTACGCTGTATCGTGTCCCTGACAAATATTCAATCTGGTGGTAGAGGAACGCCAATTTCGTTCAGCGTGTGCTGACGATTAGCAAATATGATAGGGGAAGTGCGCCAGTTAAAATGCATCTCATCCCCGGGAAATCAGCGAATTAATCACCCCTCGTCT
>NZ_JXQM01000055.1 GCF_000832065.1 Nitrosospira sp. NpAV
GGATGTTACCGAAAGCATGTATCCGGTTAAAAAAATAGTCCGGCGGTTCAGTACAGTTGCGTAACAAACTCAAATGAATAAATCCGCAGAGTAAAAGCAGAATGATCCTAAATCAGGCGCTTGACCGGTCGTTTTCCAGTCCAGGGTTATGATGAAG
This sequence comes from Nitrosospira sp. NpAV, assembly GCF_000832065.1. Classification (GTDB taxonomy): domain Bacteria; phylum Pseudomonadota; class Gammaproteobacteria; order Burkholderiales; family Nitrosomonadaceae; genus Nitrosospira. Next base: position 158 of record NZ_JXQM01000055.1, read on the forward strand.
GTCATTCTGAGGCCGGTTGACCTTCATCTTCAATATCTGTCGATAGAGGATTCAGGATGATCAGTGAAACCGACATTCGTAGCGCCAAAATCCTGATTGTCGATGATCAGGAATCAAATATACAGCTGCTGGAGAGTGTGCTGGCTACTGCAAACTACACTTCCGTCACCTCGGCGATGGATCCGCATAAAGTCTATGATCTGCACCGTCAGAACCATTATGACTTGATTCTGCTCGATCTGAAAATGCCAGGCATGGATGGCTTTCAGGTGCTTGAGGCATTAAGGGAAATCGAGACGGACGGATATCTCTCCGTCCTGGTAGTTACCGCCAATCCGAACTATAAGCTGCGCGCGCTTCAATCTGGTGCCAAGGATTTCGTCAGTAAGCCATTTGATGTGGCCGAGGTGCTTGCGCGTGTTCACAACCTTTTAGAAGTGCGCCTGTTACATCAAAAGGCGCGTCATTACGCCAAAACTCAGGAATTCATGGCACTGCATGACCCATTGACCGGGCTTGCCAACAGACGACTCCTGGTCGAGAGAGTCTCTCACGCCATCATTCATGCAAAAAGAAACAATGGCATCATGGCGGTCGTATATCTGGATCTGGATGGATTCAAGGAGATCAACAATAAACTGGGTCACGATGGCGGTGATCTGCTATTGAAGCTGGTTGCGGCACGCCTGGTAGCCACAATACGGCAGGAGGATACAGTGGCTCGTTTGGGAGGCGATGAATTTGTGATTGCCATGCCATATATCACTAATGGTGATGGGGTGGCGCTTGCAGCCGAAAAAATCATCAAGGCATTGTCGCAACCCTATAGCATTCAGGGCAGGAATGTGAGTGTGACCGCCAGTGCTGGCATCGGTCTTTATCCGCGCAATGGCGAAGATGTAAAGACTCTCCTAAAAAATGCGGATATCGCTTTACTGGATGCCAAGCACGCGAGCAAAAATACTTATCGAATTTCAGAGCGTACCAATTAAACCTGAATCCAACCGCCGGATTTTAGACCAATGGCTTCATTTGTATGATTGCTTACTGTAATTAAGGTACTAGCGCTCAATCCCCATCTAGCGAATGTTCGTCACCAATAGGTAGGTGTACCAAAGAGCCATTGTTTCTTGTAATGAAGAAGATATGATATAAGTGTGAATTCAGGCAATTGGAAAAATAATCACTTACTTATAATCTATATAATCAACAGGGTATCCTACCCAAAGTTGCGGCATATTAACCAATGTCAACAAACGGACAGAAATAATGATTAGCAAACCCGACATTCTTAGCGCCAGCATCCTGATTGTTGATGATCAGGATGTCAATGTCCGGCTGCTTGAACAGATGTTGGGCGATGCCGGTTATACCCGCAT
>NZ_JXQM01000056.1 GCF_000832065.1 Nitrosospira sp. NpAV
TCCACGCGCGGTAAAAATAGCGACTTCCTCTCCCGACTCCAGCGTGGTGCGCAGGCGGCTGTTCTCGCGCAGCTCGTAAGGGAGTACGAGCTGCGCGGAAACCACGTCCGCATGCGCTATCTTGGCGTTTAAAGTGAGCATATGGCTTAGAACAAAAAGTAGCGTTGCGCCATCGGCAACACATCTTCCGCGCCACAGGTCAGCAGTTGTCCGTCCGCCCGTACTTCATAGGTTTCCGGATCGACTTCCATCTTGGGGGTCGCGCCATTATGAATCATGTCCTTCTTGCGCAGATTGCGCGTGTTCTTGACTGCGATCAGGTTCTTGTCCAGCTTCAGACTATCGACCAGACCTCCATCAAGGGCCGCCTGCGAGGTAAAGGTAAAGCACGATGTCTTGACGCCCCCCCCGTACCCGCCGAACATGTAGCGGTAGTGCACCGGCTGCGGGGTCGGTATCGAGGCATTGGGATCGCCCATCAGGGCTGCCGTGATCATGCCGCCTTTCAGGATCATGGAGGGCTTGACGCCAAAGAACGCCGGCCGCCACAGAACCAGATCCGCATACTTGCCCACTTCCACCGAACCAATCACGTGCGAGACCCCGTGCGTGATAGCCGGGTTGATGGTGTACTTGGCAATGTAGCGCTTGACCCGGAAGTTGTCGCTCTTCGAGGTGTCTTCCTGCAATGAGCCGCGCTGTATCTTCATTTTGTGCGCCGTCTGCCAGGTGCGCAGCACCACTTCGCCGATGCGACCCATCGCCTGAGAATCCGACGACATCATCGAAATGGCACCCATGTCATGCAGGATGTCCTCGGCCGCAATCGTTTCCTTGCGAATGCGCGATTCGGCGAAGGCAAGATCCTCGGCAATATTCGCATGCAGGTGATGGCATACCATCAGCATGTCAAGGTGCTCATCCAGCGTATTGACGGTATAGGGCCGCGTCGGGTTGGTGGATGAGGGCAAAACGTTGTCCTGGCCCACGACCGCGATAATGTCCGGGGCGTGGCCGCCGCCGGCGCCTTCGGTGTGGAACGTGTGGATGGTCCGATCCTTCATGGCAGCGATGGTATTCTCAAGGTAGCCGCCTTCGTTGATGGTGTCGGTATGGATGGCCACCTGTATGTCGTATTTATCCGCAACGTTCAGACAGTTGTCGATCGCCGCATAGGTGGTGCCCCAGTCCTCATGCAGCTTGAGCCCGCATGCGCCCGCCAGAATCTGTTCTTCATTCGGCGTGGGCAGGCTGACATTGCCTTTGCCGAAGAAACCAGTATTCATTATCATGCCGTCCGAGGCTCTCAGCATGGAATGGATGTGCCAGGGGCCCGGCGTACAGGTCGTCGCTGCCGTGCCCACTGCCGGGCCGGTGCCCCCGCCCAGCATGGTGGTAATGCCGTTCATCATGGCATCTTCGGCCTGCTGCGGACAGATGAAGTGGATGTGGCTGTCGATGCCGCCGGCAGTGAGAATGGATCCTTCGCCGGCAATGATCTCGGTCGCCGCACCGATGGCCATGGTAACGTTAGGCTGGATATCGGGGTTTCCGGCCTTGCCAATGGCGGCTATCTTGCCGTCTTTCAGGCCGACATCGGCCTTGACGATGCCCCAGTGGTCAACGATGACGGCATTCGTGATCACGGTATCCATCACGTCGGCGTGGTTGCGCTGCGATTGGCCCATGCCGTCGCGGATCACCTTGCCGCCACCAAACTTGACTTCTTCGCCATAGGTGGTGAAATCCTTTTCGATTTCAATAAACAGCTCCGTGTCGGCCAGACGAACACGGTCGCCGGTGGTAGGCCCCATCATTTCAACGTATGTCTGACGGGAAATTTTAAAAGTCATTTTTTACTCCTCTGTAGGTTATTGGCGGGCGTGGCGCTATTTCAGCTTGCCCATCACTTTCTGATTAAATCCGTATACCGTACGGTCGCCATCGAGCTCAACCAGCTCAATGGTGCGCTCCTGGCCAGGCTCAAAACGCACCGCCGTGCCCGCCATGATATTCAGGCGCATGCCGTAGGCAGCCTCCCGGTCAAAGTTCATCGCGGAATTAACCTCGTAAAAATGAAAGTGCGAACCGATCTGTATCGGCCGGTCGCCTCCATTGGAAACCTTCAGCGATTTGGTCTTTCTGCCAGCGTTCAGTTCGATATCGCCAGGTTTCACGAATATTTCGCCGGGAATTAAGGGTGTTCTTGCCATCATGGTCTCCTGATTTAGGGAATGGGATTGTGAACCGTCACCAGCTTGGTGCCGTCGGGAAATGTCGCCTCCACCTGAATGTCGGGAATCATCTCGGGAACGCCTTCCATCACCTCACCCCGGCTCAGGATGCGGGTGCCTTCCGCCATCAGCTCCGCCACCGAATGGCCATCGCGCGCACCCTCCAGCACCGCACAGGTGATCAGTGCCACCGCCTCCGGATGATTGAGCTTCAGGCCCCGTGCCTTGCGCCGTTCCGCCAGCAATCCGGCAGTAAATATCTGCAGCTTGTCTTTCTCTCTTGGTGTAAGGTCCATTATTTCCTCCTCGTTAAATTAATCATCG
>NZ_JXQM01000057.1 GCF_000832065.1 Nitrosospira sp. NpAV
CATCGTAAGGATGCGGGTTACAAAGCTGCGAACTTCCATCACAGCACCACGGTCGAGATCATCTGGACCATCATTCCGTTCTTCATCCTGGTTGGGATGGCCTATCCGGCCACCAAGACCATCATCGCCATGAAGGACACCTCCAGCCCGGACATCACCATCAAGACGACGGGCTACCAGTGGAAATGGGGATACGACTACATCACGGGTGAAGGGGAAGGCATCAGCTTCCTGAGCGCATTGTCCACACCTAGAGCGCAGCAGGAGAACAAGGAAACCAAGGGCGAGAACTACCTGCTGGAAGTGGATAATCCGCTGGTGGTGCCGACAGGCAAGAAGATACGGATACTGCTGACGGCCAACGACGTGATCCACGCCTGGTGGGTTCCGGCATTAGGGGCCAAGCAGGACGCCATTCCCGGTTTCATCCGCGACACCTGGTTCACGGTGGAGAAGCCTGGGACCTACCGTGGGCAATGTGCGGAACTCTGTGGCAAGGAACACGGCTTCATGCCGATCGTGGTGGAAGCGCTGGAGCCGGAGAAATACGCGCAGTGGGTGGCGGAACAGAAGAAGAAGACCGCCGTGGCGGCGGTTGATGTCAACAAGACCTTCACGCTGGATGAGTTGAAAGCCGAGGGCGAGAAAGTCTATGCCGGCAACTGTGTGGCCTGTCACCAGGCCAATGGCAAAGGTGTTCCGGGGACGTTTGCCGCGCTGGACGGATCGAAGATTGCCACGGGTCCCAAGGGCGAGCATATCAACATAGTAATGAACGGAAAGACCGGCACGGCAATGGCGGCTTTCAAGCACCTGTCGGATGTACAAATCGCGGCGGTGGTCACCTACGAGCGCAATGCCTGGGGCAATACGACAGGCGACGTAGTGCAGCCATCGGAAATCAACGAACTCAGAAAATAGCATCAAGGAGGAAACCATGGCAGCAGTACACGATCACGACATTGCACACGCGCACGATCATCACCCCAGCGGCATGATGCGTTGGCTGATGACCACCAACCACAAAGATATTGGTTCGATGTATCTGTGGTTCAGCTTCATCATGTTCCTCACGGGGGGTGTGATGGCGCTGACCATACGGGCTGAGTTGTTTCAGCCGGGCCTACAGATCGTCCAGCCCGAATTCTTTAATCAGTTGACCACCATGCATGGCCTGGTGATGGTGTTCGGTGCCATCATGCCGGCGTTTGTCGGCTTTGCCAACTGGCAGATCCCGATGATGATCGGCGCGCCGGATATGGCTTTCGCACGCATGAATAACTGGAGCTTCTGGCTGCTGCCTCCGGCGGCGCTGCTGCTGATCAGTTCGTTTTTTGTGCCGGGTGGAGCGCCTGCAGGCGGTTGGACAATTTATCCGCCACTGTCGGTGCAAATGGGCATGGGTATGGATATGGCGATCTTTGCCCTCCACATCATGGGCGCTTCTTCCATCATGGGTTCGATCAATATCATCACCACCATTCTCAACATGCGCGCACCGGGCATGACGCTGATGAAAATGCCGCTGTTCGTCTGGACCTGGCTGATCACGGCGTATCTGCTGGTCATGGTGATGCCGGTGCTGGCAGGAGCCGTTACCATGTTGCTGACTGACCGCAACTTCGGCACCAACTTCTTTAACGCGGCGGGCGGCGGTGATCCGGTGATGTTCCAGCATATTTTCTGGTTCTTCGGGCACCCGGAAGTCTATATCATGATTTTGCCGGCATTTGGTATCGTCTCGGAAATCATTCCGACATTTGCGCGCAAACCATTGTTCGGCTATTCCTCGATGGTTTACGCCACCGCCTCGATCGCCATCCTGTCCTGTATCGTCTGGGCGCATCACATGTTCACCGCTGGCATGCCGGTCACCGGGCAACTGTTCTTCATGTACGCGACCATGCTGATCGCTATCCCAACTGGCGTGAAGGTATTCAACTGGACCGCCACCATGTGGCGCGGCGCCATGACCTTCGAGACGCCCATGCTATTCGCCATCGGTTTCATTTTTCTGTTCACCATTGGCGGGTTCAGCGGCGTGGTCTGCGCAATCGTGCCAATAGATATTCAGGTGCAGGATACCTACTATGTTATTGCGCACTTCCACTATGTGCTGGTATCGGGTGCGTTGTTCGCGATATTCGGCGGGGCGTATTACTGGCTGCCGAAGTGGACCGGGCACATGTACGATGAGAAGCTGGGCAAATTGCATTTCTGGATGTCAATGATCTTTTTCAACCTTACCTTCTTTGTGCAGCATTTCCTGGGACTGGCGGGCATGCCGCGCCGTATTCCCGACTATGCACTGCAGTTTGCCGATTTCAACATGATTTCCAGCATCGGTGCTTTCGGGTTTGGCTTGAGCCAGTTGATATTCCTCGTCGTGGTGCTGAAGTGCATCCGTGGCGGAGCGAAAGCACCTGCGAATCCGTGGGAAGGTTCGACTACGCTGGAATGGACATTGCCGTCGCCGGCGCCTTATCATAGTTTCGAGACGCCCCCGGTCGTCAGGTAGTACAAACGGGTACAATATGTCAGCAGAAGATGCCCAAAGAAGGCGTGGAGTAATCAGAACGGGGCTGATTCTGCTGGCAATCGTAGTAATCCTCTTCGTTGCAGTTATTATAAAGAACTGGAAATGAGCGTAATTCAATCCAATTCCCTGGTCATGAAGAAGCTGTTGATTTTTACAGTGGCCATGTTTGGTTTTGGTTTTGCATTAGTGCCGTTCTATGAAAAGATTTGCGAAGTTACAGGAATTAATAATTTGCTGCAGGCGGATACGCTGGCGGAAAACACGCAAGTGGATACCAGCCGTTGGGTAACGGTACAGCTGGACGCGAATACACGCGGACTACCGTGGGAATTCAAACCGCTGCAATCCACCGTGCGCATACATCCCGGTGAATTGGTGGAGGTAATGTACGAAGTCAGAAATAATTCAAATCGAGAAATTAACGGCCAGGCAATACCCAGTTACAGTCCGCAATTGCTGGCCAAGCACCTAAAAAAGCTTGAATGTTTCTGTTTCAGCAAGCAAGTACTAAAACCGAACGAAGTAAGGCAGATGCCGGTTCAATTCATGATCGAACCGGGCTTGCCGGTTGACTATGATACCGTGACCATTTCGTACACATTCTTTGAACTTGGAGGCGACAAGGCGGCCGAGGCTGATAGCCGTGCGAATAAAAGTTGAAAGATAGCAGCGACAAGCCGGCCAAGGGGACCTTTATACAAGCGATGAAGGCTGTATCATGGGCTTTCTTCGGCGTGCGAAAACATACCGATCATGACCATGATGCGGCAACCCTGACAATGGGGCAGGTGATTATTGCCGGAATCGTTGGTGCGGCATTGTTTGTGGTAGGTGTGTTATTACTGGTTAAGTTTGTAACAAGTTAGTAATTAATTAATTATACGCGGGGAGATTCAACATGAGCCAAGAAGCAGGTCACGGTCATTATTATG
>NZ_JXQM01000058.1 GCF_000832065.1 Nitrosospira sp. NpAV
CCGGTATAACCCGTTCTTCCCATGAGAGGTTGTATTGGGCGGTTGCCTGTCCCCAGTTAACGTCCCCGTCCGTGCCCCAGAACTCGTTCTCGGCATCGGCTGCCACTTCAATATAGGCGACCAGGTAGACGTCCACGCTTTTCCACTCGCCCCCGCCCGATTGGTCCCAGTGCAACGGCATCGACTCGCTCAAGGTTGCGAGCTCGCCCTCATCCGTTTTCGTCAGGGGAATCTTGACGTCGACCGTCGCATCGCCTACTGGCAGCGAGACATCGACCTCGCCAATCGTCGACGTCTCCGCCTCGCTGCGCCCGCCATCATGGATGGGTGGGAAAAGTGATTTCTGTGCAGGTGTCGGATCGGCGATGGTACGCACCGCCACATTGCCCGCTACTGCCGCCCCGGCTTGGCCATAATGCAGGTCATCGGCCTCGGCGCCGCCAAAGATACTGGCGCCTCCCCGAAGCGTGAGCAGGTTGTTGTCGGTGCCGGTATGGACGAAGGTGTAGCGCGTGTCGCGCCGCATCGTCAGCTGGGCATTGCCGCCATAGATTTTCCAGAATCCGGCCTCTTGCCAGGCCTTGGCCTTGCCATAGACTCCCGTAGGCATGGGAAGCGCAATTGTGCTGCCATTGCCGTTCGTTCGGTCGCCTATGACCGGGCTGGTATTGGAGACTTTTTCCTTGAGCGTCCATTCCCCCTGTACCCGCGGACCATTCGTACGCCCATGCACGGGTGGGGGCAACGGTGAGCGCTGCACTGAATTTGCCGAATGGGCCGCGCGCTTTGCCTGAACCCTTTGCGAAAATGCAGCGGATCCCGGTTGGGGCTCCTCTTTTTCCTTGTCTGCGCTACAGGCGGAGCAGGCTCGCTGCACGGCAGGGCTGGCGTCGGCCGGGGGTGTTTCAACCGCAGCTCGCCTTTTTGGCTGCAACGGCGCACCGCCGGTTTGCTGCACCACGTGCGTCAGCTCGTGTGCCGTGAGTTCCAGATTCTCGGGACTGCTATGGGCGCCATAGTAGATGTCGGCACCGTGGGTGAAGGCGTTGGCGCCCACATCCCGGTTCATCTGGATGGCATCGCTGCCGGTATGGGTGCGCACCTGGCTGAAATCCATGCCGAAGCGCGGCTCCATGAAGCTGCGCACGGCATCCGGCAAAGGACTGCCGCCGCCTTTGCTGCGGTTGAGACGGGATTCGACGTCCTCTCCCACCTCGAAGCTGTCGGCCAGCGATCCGGCAGAGCCGGTCCGGGGCGTTTCGGCGTCCTTCTCTTCTTGCGCTTGCCGC
>NZ_JXQM01000059.1 GCF_000832065.1 Nitrosospira sp. NpAV
GGAAGAACGGGTTATACCGGCTTCTGGAGGAGCATGGCCCGGCCTGCATGGTGGGCCGGCAGTCACTCCCGTCCCGACGTGCGGTAAGAACCCGAAGCCGACACCCAAGGGAACAATAGAGCCGAAGAAAGGAAAATATAAAGATCAAAAAGTCACCTATCACCATCGAACGGGCAAACATACAAAAGTCGCCGAATGCCCGGTAAGCGAGCTGGTGAACGCCACGACAATCGATCCCGCACAATTGGCAGGTGAATTGGGAAGATTTGTGCAGGCCTGTAATGCCAAAGACAGAAGCTACGGCAGCCAGCTGGGTAAAGAAGGCTATGACGACTATGGAAAACTTATGCTTGAAGCACTCGAGAACGGCAATCCGGATGCGGGATATCGTACTACCGCATCTGGAGATATCGGCCTGCACTTGGGGGGCAGAGGTTGCGCGACCAGCGCAACATACGAAGTGAAGGATGACGTGCCCAATGATCCCAAAGCACAATTCCATCTCTACCCAGTGTCGTAGCGACAGGAGATAACATAATGTCCACACAATTTATGACCGAGCCACCGGAGAAGACAAAACATCAAATCTCTCGTCAGGGATCTCACTCATCTTCCTTCCACTCATCTCAGAATGGGTCTTCCTCCCCCATACTTCAACTGCAACGAACACTGGGCAACCAACGTGTCGCGCAATTGATCCGGGCCAGGCGCCTCACGCCGCAAGGCGGGATTATCGGCCTGCAGCCCAAGCTGACGGTCGGCGCGGCGAATGACCAATACGAGCAGGAAGCCGATCGCGTCGCCCACCAGGTGATGAGCATGCCGGATGCCGCCCCGGCAAATTCAACGCAGGCAACCATAGCGCGAGCCGCTTTGCCGCAAGGGGTGCCCGGAGAAAAAACAACGGAGGAAGACGAAGACAAGATACCGCAAACCTCAGCGCCAACCGCCGCCTCCATCACGCCATTGGCCCAGCGGCAGATGGAAGAAGAGGAAGCGGAAGACAAGGAAATGCCGCTGCAGGCGAAACCCGCCCAAACGGGCGAAAGGCCGCTACAGCGGCAGACCCTGCCGGAGGAGGAAGAAGCCGAACCGATTCAGGCCAGCCCTGCCGGATCGCTGGCCGACAGCTTCGAGGCGGGAGAGGACGTCGAATCCCGTCTCAACCGCAGCAAAGGCGGCGGCAGTCCTTTGCCGGATGCCGTGCGCAGCTTCATGGAGCCGCGCTTCGGCATGGATTTCAGCCAGGTGCGCACCCATACCG
>NZ_JXQM01000006.1 GCF_000832065.1 Nitrosospira sp. NpAV
GCCGAGACCGACCTCAATGCCAGCCGCAAGGAAGGCAAAATGGTCCTCAAGCCCCAAAAGAAAGATGAGGACGACGAGGAGGATGAAGACGAGGGGTGAGTTGCGGTACATTTCCCCTGATTTCGGCTTTTCAATTAGTGATCACCCACATGCGCCGCTGTGCCCAGCTAATAGTTGGGCACAGCGGCTTTGATCGTTTATAATTCCAATGCTAACAGCAGATCACGCAGGACGGCCGCTATCAATTCCACGTGCGCGCAGCAGGCAGGATCTCTTGATTTTTCGCGCTGACAGGCGCAATTCTGAATTCTCATCCCAAATACAATTCACATAAAATGTTACGCAATTTCCCTCCTGCCGATGTCACTTGTTCCCATAGGGTGCGCGACTATTTCATAGCAGGCCTGACCTTTTTCTGCGTAGCGATCAGTCTGGTAATGGATGCCAGCGGAAGCATGGAGCAACAGAATTTCATGGGTGTTATCGCCTGGACATTTCTACTGGGACTGCTCTTTGGAGAAAATAAAGAAGTACGGATGCAGGTGATCATAGCGGTGGCATTTGCCACGTTGGGCGAGCATTTCGCTTCGATCTACATGGGCGGATATACCTATCGGTTCGGGAACGTCCCGGCCTATGTACCGCCAGGCCACGGAATGGTTTATTTAACGGCTGTTGCGCTTGCGCGTTCCGGATTTTTTCTGAAATATGCCCGAAAAATAGCTGCGTTTGTCGTACTGGTGTGCGGCACCTGGTCGCTCTGGGGGATTAGCGGCTATCCCGCTCAGGGCGATCAGGTGGGTGCGATTTTATTCTGTGTTTTTCTTATCTACCTGTTTAAAGGCCGCTCGCCAATGGTTTATCTCGCCGCCTTCTTCATTACCACTTGGCTGGAACTAATTGGTACAGCAGCCGGAACATGGCAGTGGGCAACCATAGAACCCATTTTTGCATTGTCCCAGGGAAATCCGCCCAGCGGTGTTGCAGCGTGGTATTGCCTGGTCGATGCGGTGGCTATTGGCGGGGCGCCCCCATTATTAAGGGCTCTGAAAAAAGGTGGGGAGTGGTTTAGAACTGAAAAGCCAGAGAAAAATATCCATCAGGGCGTAAGAAATGATTAGGCTGGCTTGATACAAGTTGTTGTTATGGCGATATTTTCATATGATGCCCGCCCATAGGTCGCGGCATATTCTTCCGGTCCCAGCTGCAACCTGCAGCGGTGTTCTTTGTCTTACACAATCCCTCCTTATTAATTTTGTCTGGACCGGTCCCAACAGGTGTTGGCAGACGGTTTGGAGTAATTATGTCATTTGATCAACTCAACCTATCTACCGAGATCCTGCGCGCTATTGCGGATCAAGGCTACACAGAACCCACTCCCATTCAGGCACAGGCAATTCCGCCGATCCTCGAGGGCAAGGACATCATGGGAGGGGCGCAAACCGGCACCGGCAAAACCGCCGGCTTTACGCTCCCGATGCTGAATCGATTGCAGCACCATGCCAATACCAGTGTGTCACCCGCCAAACACCCGATTCGTGCGTTGATCCTGGTTCCCACGCGGGAATTGGCGGCGCAGGTGCATGAAAGTGTCAAAACCTACGGAAAATACCTGCCGCTCAAATGCGCGGTAGTTTACGGAGGCGTGAATATTGATCCCCAGGTAAAAGAGCTGCGCGCGGGTGTCGAGATCCTGGTGGCGACCCCTGGACGGCTGCTGGATCATATTGAGCAGAAAACAGCGAGTCTTTCCAAGATCGAGATTTTGATACTGGATGAAGCTGACCGCATGCTGGACATGGGTTTCATGCCTGACATAAAGCGCATCCTTGCACTGATACCACCGCAGCGCCAGAGTCTGATGTTTTCTGCCACTTTTTCCGACGAAATCAAAAAACTGGCGGATAAGCTATTAAAACAACCGGTATTAATCGAAGTGGCACGGCGCAACTCCATTGCCGAATTAGTGACGCACGTCGTGCACCCAGTTGATCGCGAGCGTAAACGCGAACTGCTCACACATCTCATCAAGTCGCAAGATCTGAAACAGGTGCTGGTATTTGTGCGTACCAAGCATGGCGCCAGCCGCCTGGCTCAGCAACTGGAACGCGATGGCATCACCGCAACCGCGATTCATGGCGACAAGAGTCAGCCTCAACGCACGCAAGCGCTGGCGGAATTCAAACAGGGAGTAGTACGGGTTCTGGTGGCGACTGACGTCGCCGCACGGGGACTGGACATTGAAGACCTGCCGCATGTCGTCAATTTTGAATTGCCCACGACGCCGGAAGATTATGTCCATCGAATCGGCCGCACCGGCCGGGCCGGCGCCAAGGGCGACGCAATTTCACTGGTATGCGAGGATGAGAATGAATTGCTCGAAGGTATTCAGAAACTTCTAAAAATCAAGCTTAATGCAGAGGTGGTGGCAGGATTCGAGGCGGAAGCGCCGCACCACCCAAAAGGGTCGGTGGATGCCCGTCACCGGCTCAAACGGAACGAACTCGCGAAGCCAGAGCATAAGGCATCGTTCGAATCCCATCGGCGTCTTAACGAAGGATATCCGACTTCTCGCTCCAAGGATCCCAAGAAATATGAAGGACAGGGGGAGTACAGACGCGTACAGGGAGGGCGAGCTAAACCGCCAGAAGATCCCTTATTCACGCAGCCCTATATACCATCGGTAAAATCCTCGGATACACCCTCTGCATCCCCCAATGCGACGGCATCCTCTTCCCCCCGCCGGGGGCAACAAAATAAACCCCTGCCTGCGCTATTCATGCCGCGAGTTTCCAAACCCAAGCAGGATGAATAGTGGAAGTGGATGAAGGAGCTGGATCTATCTGCCGCGACCTATGATTCCGCAATAGAACTTACGAATGGGTAACAGGCTAACAAAAATCTACACTCGCACGGGCGACGACGGCACCACGGGCCTGGGCGATGGCACGCGATCCGCCAAGGAAAGCTTACGTATCGAGGCTATTGGCACCGTGGATGAGCTTAACAGTTGTATCGGCGTACTGCTTGCGGAAAGTCTCGAGGAGGGAATGCGCCTCAAGCTGGAAAATATCCAGCACGACCTATTCGACCTGGGAGGCGATTTAAGCATTCCCGGGCGCGTCAGTATGAACGAAGCGCATGTCAGGCGACTGGAAAAACAACTCGATGAATATAATCTCACGCTGCCCGCGCTGAAGGAATTCATACTTCCCGGCGGCGCTCGCGCAGCCGCCCTCTGTCACGTCGCGCGTGCCGTCTGCCGCCGCGCGGAGAGAGATGTGGTCAGGATAGCTCGAGGCGAGGCGATGATCCCGTTTCACGTCCAGTATCTCAACCGCCTGTCGGATTTTTTGTTCGTATTAAGCCGTGTCCTGAACCGTCAGCACGAGGTGGAAGACGTGCTATGGCAGCCTGGAAAGAATCTCGATCCGGCCTAGCCAGGACGTTTCATCGATGGGTGCGCGTTCCCTCGCCGGCTTGATATCGTCTGCGTGCGTTATTCCTTGCGTCGGAAACTATCGACTATCAGCAGCATCGCCCCGATAAAAATCGCGGAATCCGCCACATTGAACGCGGGCCAGTGATAGCCGCCAACGTGGAAATCCAGAAAATCCACCACGTGGCCCAGCATGATGCGATCCCATAGATTACCCAGCGCCCCGCCCAGCACCAGACTCAGCGCAATACAAAATAGCTTTTCTGCCGCGTGCTTGCGCAGCAGATAAACAATCAGCACCGAAGCCCCCGCCGCTATCGCGCTGAAAAACCAGCGCTGCCAACCGGCGGCATCGCTCAAGAAGCTGAATGCGGCGCCTGCGTTATAGGCCAGCACCAGGTTGAAAAAACGGGTCAGCGGAATGTGTTCGCCGTAGAGCAAAGCGGATTCCACCCAGCGTTTGGTGGCAAAATCCAGCACCAGCACGACTGCCGCCAGGATAAGACCGACTTGAAGTTTCATCTTGGCTTTAGGACCATTCAGGCATATCGGCGCGCTTCGCCCACACCAAAAAGGTTGGACACGCAGCGGCCGCAGATCGTGGGGTGGACGGAATCGACCCCCACATCCTGGCGATAATGCCAGCACCGTTCGCATTTCGGATGAATGCATGGGATGACAGAAACTTCCGCTTTCTGATTCGTCTCCGATCTGATCACCCGTGCTTCGGAGGTGACGATTACGAGTCGAAGATCGTCACCCAACGAATCCAGCAGCAGAAAATCTTCTCCGCCGATCTGAATCTCGACTGCGGCGGCGAGCGACGAGCCGATTTCACCCCGGCCGCGCGAGTCCTCCAATTGTCTTTGCACGAGCGAGCGCAGTTCGCGCAGCCGGGCCCAGCGCCGTATCAATGCCGTTTCTTCCGGTTGCGACGGGAATTCGTGCCACGTGTGCAGCAGAACACTGTCGGCAGTGTTGCCTGTCAAATGCTCCCACACCTCTTCAGCGGTAAAGCTGAGAATGGGCGCAAACAGGCGCACCAAGCTGTGGGCGATATGATACAGGGCACTTTGCGCCGAACGGCGCGGGATACCCTTGGCGGCAGCGGTATATAGCCGGTCCTTGAGAATATCCAGATAGAAGCCGCCCAAATCCTCCGAACAGAAGTTATGCAGCCGGTGCACCGCCAAGTGGAATTCGTAACGCTGATAACACTGGATCAACTCCTCCTGAAGCGTCCGCGTAAAAGCCAGCATATAGCGGTCTATCTCCAGCCATTGTTCCACTTCCACCGCATCCGTAGCCGGATCGAAATCCGCCAGATTCGCGAGAAGAAAACGCAGTGTATTGCGGATGCGCCGATAACTCTCCACCACCCGCTTCAGGATTTCGTCCGAAATGGAAAGTTCTCCGGAATAGTCGGTGGATGCTACCCATAGCCGCAGGATATCCGCCCCGGAGGTATCCATTACCTTTTGCGGAGCAATGACATTGCCTTTGGATTTGCTCATCTTGTGACCATGGCCATCCACCACGAAACCGTGGGTGAGCAGTGCGTCATAAGGTGCGCGTCTATCAATCACGCAACCTGTCAGAAGCGAGGACTGGAACCATCCGCGATGCTGGTCGGAGCCCTCTAGATAAAGATCGGCCGGATATTTGAGCTGGGCGTCTGGCTTCAGAACCGTATCATGCGTGGTCCCGGAATCAAACCACACATCCAGCGTATCCGGAAGCTTCTTGTAGTCGTGCGCTTCTTCACCCAGCAACTCCGCCGCATCCAGGCTGAACCATGCCTCTATCCCATGCTGTTCAACGCGCTGTGCCACCTGCTCCAGTAATTCTTCGGTGCGGGGATGCAAAACCCCTGTTTCCTTATGCACGAAAAATGCCATCGGCACGCCCCAGTACCGTTGCCGCGACACGCACCAGTCGGGCCGGTTCCTGATCATCGCTTCCAGGCGAGCCCTGCCCCATGCGGGATAAAACTGCGTAGCCTCCACGGCATTCAGGGCAAGTTCCCGCAACGTTTTTTCCCGATTAAAATTCCCCGCCGAATTATCCTGACTCATACCGATGAACCACTGTGGCGTGGACCGAAAAATGATCGGCGTTTTGTGCCGCCAGCAGTGCGGATAGCTATGCTGGATCTTTTCCATGTGCAGCAGGTGCTCGCTGGCTCGCAGCGTGTCGATCACCACATCGTTGGCTTTCCATACAAACAATCCGCCGACAACCGGTGTGGCGGCGATGAATTTTCCATCGTCATCCACCGGACTATCATTGGAAAGGCCATATTTTTGACCGATAAAATAATCGTCCAGCCCATGCGCGGGCGCCGTATGCACCAGGCCCGTCCCAGCTTCCAGGGTTACGTGCCCGCCACAGATAATGGGTACCTTCTGCCCGTTGAAGGGATGATTCAATAGGATGTTTTCCAGCGCGGTACCCTTACACGTCGCGAGCGTTTTGCCGCGCAGCCCATAGCGCTCAAGACACGCTTGCGCCAGATCGGCGGCCAATATGAGCAACCCGCGAGGTGTTTCCACCAGCGCATAATCAAAATCGGGATGCACCGATACGGCCTGATTGGCCGGTAGCGTCCATGGCGTGGTAGTCCATATCACCGCATATACCTTGGCGCTCTCCGGCAGGGATATGTCAAAAGCCGCCGCTAACGGAACTTGGGGAACATCCCCGGTATCCTTCGTGCGGGGACCCATGACCTCAAAGCCGACGTCTATTGCCGGCGATGTCTTGTCTTCATATTCGACCTCCGCCTCCGCCAGTGCGGAGCCGCAATCGATGCACCAATTGACGGGCTTCTGCCCTTGATACAGATGTCCGCTCTTTTGAACTTTTCCAAGCGCGCGGATAATGCCCGCCTCGGTGCGGTAATTCATGGTGAGATAAGGATTATCCCAATCGCCTAATATGCCAAGGCGGATAAAATCCGCTTTCTGCCGTGCCACCTGTTCTTGTGCGAAAGCGCGGCATAGCGCGCGTACCTTATCCGCAGGCAGATTTTTGCCATGTTTTTTCTCAATCTGGTGCTCGATCGGCAACCCGTGACAATCCCAGCCCGGCACATAAGGGGCATCGAAGCCCGCCAGCGTCTTGGCTTTGACGATAATATCCTTGAGGATTTTATTGACCGCATGGCCGATATGTATGTCGCCGTTGGCATAAGGCGGGCCGTCATGCAGCACGAATTTGGGCCGTCCCCGGCAAACATCGCGGATTCTCTGATAAAGCTTCTTCTCCTGCCAGGCTTTGAGCATGGCGGGTTCGCGCTTGGCGAGATCGCCGCGCATGGGAAAAGGCGTATCGGGCAGGTTGAGTGTCTTTTTATAATCGGTCATGGAATATAGACAATATCAGTTCGATCTATGTAAAAGTTTTTTAATTCCCGCAGAAAACGCACGCGCGCACTATGCAAAGTAGCGCTTTGCCTGCTCCACGTCTTGCGCAATCCGCCGGGTAAGCGTTTCCAGATCGGGAAATTTTTCCTCATCCCGCAGTTTGTTCAGAAAATATACATGCATATGACGGCCGTAAATTTCCTGATCGAAATCGAACAAATGGACTTCTAGCACTGGTTTGCCGTTCTCATGCACGGTCGGGCGTACGCCCAGGCTGGCTACACCCCTGATCGCTTCCGGCAAAGATGAAGCCGGGGCGTCATGGACTCCTACTTCGACTTCTACCACGAAGATACCCGAGAGCGGAGGCCGATTGTGTTTCAATTGAATGTTGGCGGTGGGGAACCCCAGTTTCTTGCCAAGCTTGTCTCCACTCACCACCCGTCCGCTGATACCGTAGGGCCGCCCCAGCAGACGCCTGACAAGATCCAGATCGCCATCCGCCAATGCTTCTCGAACCGCCGTGCTCGAAACTCGCAAACCATCCACGACGTAGGCGGGCATTTCTTCCACCTCGAAACCGCATTCGGCGGAAAACGCTTTCAGCATGGCGAAATCACCGGCCCGGCGTGCACCAAAACGAAAATCGTCACCTACCAGAATCCACCTGACGGCAAGCCCGCGCTGCAGGATGCGGACAATGAAATCTTCCGCGCTGATCCGGGCGAAATCAAAATTGAAGCGGCATACCTGCACCCGATCCACACCCGCCGCCGCCAGCAATTCCAACTTCTCCCGCAGGCTGGTAAGCCGCGTGGGCGCTTGATCCGGCGCGAAGAATTCGCGCGGATGCGGTTCGAAAATCATCACACAAGTGGTAAGATCGAGCCGGCTAGCCGCCTCTTTCAAACGGATAAGCATCGCCTGATGACCCAGATGCACCCCATCGAAATTGCCTATGGTCAGCGCAATGGGCCCTTCTGCCTGAACGGGAATGCCTCGGGAAACACGCATGACAAGATGCTACTAAAAGCCTGAATTGTAGCCTGTCGCGGGCAAGCGGGTCTATATGGCGCTTATTATAAATAACGAATCATGTGTTCCGATATGGACGAGCCTCAATACCCGGTACTGGAGCTCATATAGGGGGAGCCTTCGCTTCCTTCGTTAGGCCGTTCCGTGGTGTGTGCTTGTGTTCCCATGAGTTTTGCGCTGTGCTAGAATTGCGCACTTCCAAAGCATGATCGTATCCGCTGCAGGAGTAGGTAAATTTCATACTGCGTATTCAGGATGAGTAGCTTCTGAAGACGAGGTCCTTATGCCACAGGATGAATGGGCTTCAAGTGGTCGGGGTGCCCAGTCGGTAGAACAGAGGACTGGCAACATGCCTCGGCATGTATCATGGCGAGGTCTGTTGTAGTGAAGGCTAACGTGACCTTGGGCACGTTAAGTCCGGTGTACCGGACGGCCGGAGCTAAAATCCTTGTACTGGAAAGTAGTAAATATGTTTCAAGTGGCCAAGTAGCTCAGTCGGTAGAGCAGAGGACTGAAAATCCTTGTGTCGGTGGTTCGATTCCGCCCTTGGCCACCAAAAGATAATTCCCCCCCGTCCTCGCTGTTGCACTGCGGCCTTTCTGCGCTGGCCTGTGCGTCCTTTGTGCAGCTGTTGCCACGTCCTTTGTCCGTGGGGCCGTATCATGCTCGCCAGCGGACGCTATGCCATGTTTGATGACGGCATGGGGTTCAGCTGGGTGCCGTGGAAGCCGATTGTAGAAGAATGGCTTGGGAAGGTGCTTACCGCAAGCGTGAGCGTGAACGGTAGCAGTGCTTCTTGGATCGTCGGGCGACATCGGTCTAGAACCGTTGACTAGACTACTCTGACCGTGCGTACTGGCTCGGCGGTTGCCCGACATGCCTGCTGAACGCAACGCTGAATGTGCTTGTCGATCCGTAGCCCACACGTTCAGCGACCTCGGAAACCGCCAGCTCGTTGTTGCCAAGTAGCTCCTTGGCGATCTCCATTCGCCATGCAAGCAGGTACTCCATCGGCGCCACCCCTACCCTGCGTGTGAAGCGCTCAAAGAATGCGGAACGGGAAAGGGCTGCGATCCTCGCCAACTGATCAACGGTCCAGGAATGATCGATACGCGCATGCATCTGCTTCAACGCACGCGCAAGTCGCTCATCCCCCAAGCCTCGCAACAAGCCGGGAGGAGCATTCTCGGCCGCTGCCGAGCGCATTGCTTCCACGAGCAGCAGTTCTACCAGTCGTGACAGCACGAACTCGCTGCCCGGCTTTTGATCCGCAGATTCTTCGCCCACCATTTGCACGAGCTGCGACAAGCGAACCGAATCACGGACATGAACCACCTTGGGCAGCAGGGAAACCAGCAGCCCCGGATCGGAGCAATCGAAAAGGAAAGAGCCTCCCAGTGAGCGCATGTCCGGGGGGTCTTCTGGCTCGCCGTAGCGTAGCTCACTGTGGACGTTCGCAACTTTGTTGGGGTCCAAATAGACCAGGGGTGCCGGCACGAAGCTGGATATGGTGAAGGCTGGTGTTGTGGGCAGCAGGATGAAATCACCTGCGCTGATGGTGATGGGCTCATGCCCGTCAACCGTCAGCAGGCAGCTTCCATCCAGCACGATGCAGAAACTGGGCAGGCCATACTCGGAATAGCGCACAGCCCAGTTTCCTTTGCCACTGATGATGTTGGCAAAGGCCGCGCGTGGACGGAGTAGGCGAACTACCTCAGAAAGCGGATCGCTCATTTCTGGACTCCCACTAAATAAATTAGGATTTTATATCATTGATCATCCTGAAATGTTCATCTATTGTTCTCTCCGTGTCAACTCATACCTTGGAGATAGAAATGAAGACTGTACTGATCACCGGCTGCTCTTCCGGCTATGGCCTGGAGACCGCTCGCTACTTCCTCGCGCAAGGCTGGAAAGTCATTGCAACGATGCGCACACCGCGGAACGAACTGTTCCCCGCATCCAACAATCTGCGTGTCTTGGCGCTGGATGTGACCCAACCTGACAGTATCGTGCGCGCCTTGGACGCCGCCGGCCTCATCGACGTGCTGGTGAACAACGCCGGGATCGGACTGCTCGGCGCGTTTGAGGCCACGCCCATGTCCACCGTGCGCGACATCTTCGAGACCAACACGTTCGGTGTCATGGCCATGTGTCAAGCGATCATTCCGCAGTTCCGGGCGCGCCGGGCAGGCACCATCGTGAATGTGACTTCAAGTGCCACGCTGGCCCCGTTCCCCTTGGTAGCCTGCTATACGGCCAGCAAGACGGCTATCGAAGGGTTCACTGCTTCACTGGAACTCGAACTCAAGGACTTTGAAGTGCGAGTCAAACTGGTGGAGCCCGGTTACGGCCCCACGACCAGCTTCACCTCCAATGGCCAGCAGCGCATGCAGGGCCTGATTCCCCAAGCCTACGAACCATTCGCCCACAGCGTCTTTGCCGGGTATGCCAAAGTCACTGCGGTGACCAAGGAAACCGATGTGGCCGAAACCGTGTTGAAGGCAGCGAGTGACGTTTCCAGTCAACTCCGCTTCCCTGCGGGTGCCGACGCTCTGGCGCTTGCGTAACCGGCGCAATCAGAAGCCAAATCGCCTTTCTCTGATGCATCACGGCGCAGTGAGCGTCTCCAGCCGTCAAGTCGAAGGGCTTGCCTCAGAAACTTCGACTAGTGAGAACCACCGCATGCGCGTGTTCGCTCGTTTATATCGAAAAAGGCAAGGCCGAAGGCGCACGTCTCGTGGTTGGCGGCGGCAAGTCGCAGCGCTTCGTGAAGGGCTACTGCATCGAACCGACTCTCTTAGCCGATGTCGATAACAGGATGACGATTGCGCAGGAACAGATTTTCCGTCCGGTGCTTGTCGTCATTCCGTTCGACGATGACGCTGAATTACTGGGCAAGGATTGACGGTGGATGCGGACGCATGGACTATATGGAACACGGCTGATCGAAGGTGCCTATGAGTAGCCACGTCGCATTTCGTCCGCTCCGATATTACTTGGAAATAGAGTTTACGGCGGAAAAAGAATTAGCCAGTTGACATTTTGCCGGCTGTTTCCGAAACATTTATAACAAACGAAACACTTTCATGCCCATTTCCAGCTCCATCTCATCCATCCCCGACCGACCCCTACGCGGTCTGCTGCTGCTCCTTGCAACCGTCGCAGGCTTCGCAATCGCCAATATCTATTACAACCAGCCGCTTCTCGACAGCTTCCGTCAATCGTTTCCACAAAATGCGTCATGGATCGGTGCGGTACCAGCCGTAACCCAGTTCGGCTTCGCTGGCGGCATGCTGCTGCTTTCTCCGCTCGGCGATCGTATCGATCGGCGCCGTCTGATCTTGTTACAGATCGGGGCATTTGCGTCGCGTTGCTCGCAGCCGCCACTGCGCCTACATTGTCTATGCTGATCGGCGCGAGCCTCGCAATCGGAGTACTTGCCACCATGGCGCAACAAGCCGGTCCGTTCGCCGCCGAACTTACGCCACCCGCGCAACGCGGTCATGCGATTGGCACCGTAATGAGCGGCCTAGTACTTGGCATCCTGCTAGCGCGCACGGCGGCAGGTCTCGTCGCCGAGTATTTCGGCTGGCGCATGGTATTCGCTGTATCCGTCGTCACGATGGTCGCTTTGGCTGTTTTGATTGCCACGCGCCTGCCGCACAGCAAGCCGACTTCGACGCTTCCATACGGCAAGCTTCTGGGCTCCTTGTGGCACCTCGCCGTCGAACTACGCGAACTGCGCGAAGCAGCGCTCACAGGTGCCGCGCTATTCGCGGCCTTCAGCGTTTTCTGGACCGTACTTTCGCTGCTTCTGGCTGGGGCACCATTTCATCTCGGACCCCAGGTGGCGGGACTGTTCGGCGTCATCGGCGTAACAGGTGCGCTCGCCGCACCGTGGGCCGATAAGTTTGCAGACAGACGAGGACCGCGTTCGGTCATCTCACTGTCAATTGGTCTCATCGCCATGTCATTCATCGTGTTTGGCTTCTCCGGCGCGAGTATTGCAGGCCTCGTAATCGGGGTAATTATGCTGGATATCGGCTTACAGGCTGCACAGGTTTCGAATCAGTCGCGCATTTTTGCACTCAAACCGGAAGCGCGCAGCCGCGTGAATACGGTGTATATGGTGTGTTACTTCATTGGTGGAGCCGCAGGGTCAGCGGCAGGTGCAGGTGCGTGGCATGCATTCGGCTGGACTGGTGCATGCATTACTGGATTACTTTTCTCCTCGCTTTCGGGGTGGAGTCACGCGCGCCGCCGTCAGTATGCGGAAGCAGTATCCTGAGAGAAGATCTTGTTAATTCGGCTGGCGTGATATTGCCACGCGAGCTATGGGATTTGGCCCCTGTAAAAACACGGTTCGCGCTTTAAAGCACGTTAAGCCGCCGCGGCGAAGTCATGTACGGGCCCGAAGCGGCCAGAAACTGGTCTGGTCCGAGGTCAGAACTGTGAAGTGAAGCAGAATACGTACGCGAAACCAAGATGTTGATTCATGACACGATTGAGTTCGACGATGAGACATGTGAAGATTCCATTGAAACGTTTCGGCCAGTCTGATGGGATCGCGGCAGTGATTGAATTTCCGCAGGGCCTGAGGCTAGCTTCATGGTAGGCCAGATCATCAGCCCCCAACGGAGGGATTGCCATCTGACTTGCCACATCCAAACCTGAAGTGTTGAAGCTTTCTTCAAGAAAAAGGATGATACGAAATGATTATTAATCCAATTATATGGCCCACTGCGCAAGATGCGCAGCCTGCCTGACATTTGACATGGATGTAGACGATTGGCCGCAGGCTCAGAGCGGAAACGTAACGGCGAATAATGAAAATCGATCGCCACAATTCTTTCGTCATCGCTAGTTGCCAGCTACCCAGACGATGAGATTCCTCATCCATATTTTTTTTCTCTGCCTGCTGTTCGCTATACCCCATGTTGCGCAAAGCAAAGAAGCAGATCCTTCGAAGGTAGCTCGATCCATCAATGAACTCCGACAGGAACTCGAAAAGATCCTTGAAGAGACACGCACGCCAGGGCTGTCGGTCGCGATCGTACGTGGCGACGGTCCGGAGTGGATTGCAGGCCTTGGCAAAGCTGATGTGTCCAACAACCGGCCAGCAACGGCGGAAACGCTGTTTCGTATTGGTTCCGTTTCCAAAGCATTTGTCTCGCTATCGATTCTCAAGTTAGTCAATGAGAAAAAACTTTCCCTGACGGACTCCGTGCATAAGTTGGTTCCCGAAGTGTGGTTCGAGAATCAATGGGAAGCGGCCCACCCGGTACGTGTCGTCGATTTGCTGGAGCATACTACCGGTTGGGACAATATGCATTTGCGCGAATATGCGAAAGACGCCTCAAAGCTTGGTTTGCGCGAAGCGCTTGATTATGGCCGCCGCTCACGAGTCTCCCGTTGGCCACCGGGCACCCGCATGGCATATAACAACTCAGGGCCCGCTGTTGCCGCTTACATTGTCGAGAAACTCACGGGACAGCGATTCGAAGATTTTGTCGCGCAAAACTTCTTCAGCCCTATCGGCATGAAAACAGCGACATATTTTCCACCCGCAGCAGCGATACTCACGGCGCTCTATCATCTCGATGGCAAAACGCCCTATCCCTACTGGAACATTCTCTACCGTCCATCCGGCGCGATAAATGCTTCCGCCAACGACATGGCGGCTTACCTCTCGTTTTACCTTCACCGAGGTACCGTAAATGGCATGCAGGTGATGCCGGCCACTTCCATTGATCGTATGGAGATTCCAACGCGCACCTGGGCAGCCCGGGAGGGGCTCAAAAACGGATACGGACTCGGCAGCTACTCCAGCATCCAGGACGGATTCGTTTATCACGGGCACAACGGCGGTGTCGATGGCGGCTTAACAGAATTGGCCTATTTACGAAATTCTGGCGTAGGCTATTTCTACAGTATCAACACGGGCAATGCTGACGCTGCCATGAGGATCGGTAAAGCTATTCAGGCCTATATCACGCGGGATTTGCAGAAACCACCTTTGCCCGCAGTTGCCTCTCTTCCTGCGAATGCCAGTTCGTATGTAGGCTGGTACATGCCCGACTCGCCAAGCGAACAGATGGGCTACTTTACCGAGCGTCTGATGGGTATGACTCATGTCGGCGTTGAGAATGGCAGGCTACTTCTGACTTCGCTGACAGGACCCAATCGGGTCTTGGTCCCCGTTGCCGGCATGCAATTTCGCCAGCTCTCGGACCCGATTGCCACCGCCAAATTACTAACGCCGAATGGAGAAGGAGAATTCATTCAGTTATACGGGGGAACGATGACGATGAAGCGCATCCCTACCTGGATTGCCATCACCGAAATCGTACTTGCAGTATGGATTGCATGGGCCTGGATTTCGGTGATCATCTATGCGCCTTTCTGGTTGCTGGGAAGCATCCGAAAGAACTTTTTTCGACCGGCAGAGCGCGTTATTCTTGGCTTTCCGTTGCTTGCCGTGTTGAGTGTCGTAATAGCCGTTGCCATGGCCCTTCTCGTCAGAAGCGACGCTAACGCCACATTGCTTTTAGGAAATCTGACTGTCTGGTCTGGCGGTTTTTTCCTGGCAACTGTTGTATTTGCCATCGCTTCCCTCACAAGCGGTCTTGTCTTGTGGCGTGTGCCAAAACAGGGAATTCGCAAGGCTGTCCGCTGGTATTCAATATCAGCTATCTCGGCGATGCTGGTTTCGACCGCATACCTTGCCTATTGGGGCGTTATCGGCCTGCGCACATGGGCGTAGAAGCACTTGTTATGATGTGCAGACAGGTAGGCTGACATTGAATATATCTCACCCCTCAAGCTCATTCCGTCAGCTTTTTCTTCAATATCTCATTCACCTGCGCCGGATTGGCCTTGCCTTTGGCGGCCTTCATCACCTGCCCGACGAGGGCATTGAAGGCTTTTTCCCTGCCTGCCTTGAATTCTTCCACGGATTTCGCATTCGCGGCGATCACCTCGCCGACCAATTTTTCCAGCTCACCCGAATCGGAGATCTGTTTCAATCCTTGCGATTCGATGATCTGGTCGGCAAGATTTATATCCGGCCCCGGATCGCTGTGCTTCCATGCTACGGGCTGAGCGCTTGCCTTGACCCACATTTGTTTGAATACTTCTTTGGCGATCTTGCCGGAGATGGTGCCATCCTTGATGCGCGTCAGAAGCTGCGCCAGTTGCGCCGGGAATAACGGACAACTATCAAAAAACTTTCCTTCCTCATTCAGATAACCGGAGATGTCGCCCATTACCCAGTTTGCACAAAGTTTCGGATCGGATGGAAGTTTTTCAACTACCGCTTCGTAGTATTCCACAATTTCTCGATCGCCGGTCAGAGCCGCCGCGTCATAGGTGGAAAGCCCATAGTCGCGCTCAAGGCGGGCCCGCATTTGCTGCGGCAATTCGGGCAGCCCACGCCGCACCTGCGCGATCCAGTCTTCCCCGATTTCCAGCGGCAATAAATCCGGATCAGGGAAGTAGCGGTAATCCTGCGCATCTTCCTTGCTGCGCATGGCGCGGGTTTCATCCTTATCCGAATCGTAGAGCCGGGTTTGCTGTTGTATGGTTCCGCCATCCTCAAGGACTTCTATCTGCCGTCTGGCCTCGTAATCAATCGCTTTTTCAAGAAAGCGGAACGAGTTGAGGTTTTTTATCTCGCAGCGGGTGCCGAGTTTGTCTGATCCCTTTGGACGAACGGACACATTGGCATCGCAGCGGAACGACCCTTCCTGCATGTTGCCGTCGCAGATGCCGATCCAGCGCACCAGCGAATGCAGTGTCTTGGCATAGGCAACCGCTTCCGCGCTGCTGCGCATATCCGGCTCGGAAACGATCTCCAGCAGGGGCGTGCCGGCACGATTCAGATCGATGCCGGTCATGCCATGAAAGTCCTCATGGAGTGACTTGCCCGCATCCTCTTCCAGATGCGCACGGGTGAGGCGAACGACTCTTTCAACCTCGCCAGATTGAATCTTGATACTGCCGCCTTCAACCACCGGTAATTCGTACTGGCTGATCTGGTAACCTTTGGGCAAATCGGGATAGAAATAATTCTTCCGCGCAAAAATTGAGGGTGAATTGATTTTGCCACCCACCGCCAGACCCAGTTTGATCGCCCGCTCCACCGCACCACGATTCAATACCGGCAGCACACCCGGCAACGCAAGATCGACCGCGCAAGCCTCGGTGTTGGGGGCCGCGCCAAATGCGGTCGAGGCGCCGGAGAATATTTTTGATTGGGTCGAGAGCTGGGTATGCACTTCCAGACCGACAACGATTTCCCATTGCATTGCGAGTATCCTTTTCTTATCTGACGACGCTAACCCCGACGCCCGGAGAAATTGGAGCAATCAGGGGACTATCTGCGAGATCTATATGTGGTAGTTCACGTCTCTAGGGGAATGGGCATCCGCACATGCCAGTCGGTTGCCCGCTGGTACTGATGAGCCACATTCAGCATTTGCGCTTCCGCAAAATAATTGCCGATAATGTGCAATCCCACCGGCCTGTTCTGGTTGCCAAAACCCGCGGGAATGGACATGGCTGGCAATCCGGCGAGGTTGACTGCGATGGTGTAGGCATCGGACAAATACATCTGCACAGGATCGCTGCTTTTCTCCCCCAGATTGAATGCGACTGT
The DNA here is from genome assembly GCF_000832065.1 of Nitrosospira sp. NpAV. GTDB lineage: Bacteria > Pseudomonadota > Gammaproteobacteria > Burkholderiales > Nitrosomonadaceae > Nitrosospira. The sequence goes on from NZ_JXQM01000006.1 coordinate 16,499, forward strand.
GGGCGAAGTCGGCCCCATGATGATGTCGCACTGTTTGAATGCCTCGATAAAATCCTGCGCGATCAAACGGCGCAGTTTCTGGGCCTGGATGTAGTACGCATCGTAGTACCCATGCGATAGCACGTAAGTGCCAATTAGAATGCGGCGTTTCACTTCCGCACCGAAACCCTGGGCGCGGCTTTTGCGGTACATGTCGTTGAGGTCGGTATATTCCGGAGCGCGGTAGCCATAACGCACGCCGTCGAAACGTGAGAGGTTGCTCGAGGCTTCCGCCGGGGCCAGTACATAGTAAACCGGCACGGAAAGTTTCGTGGAAGGCAGCGATACCTCCACCGTTCTGGCGCCCAGCTTGCGATATTCCGCGATAGCCGCTTCCACGGCCCGCGCCACGTCATCGTTTATTTCCTTGACGAAATATTCCTTTGGCAAACCGATGCGCAGGCCCTCCAGCGGTTTTTCCAGATCGCGCGTGTAATCTTCCGGCTCACGCTCCAGACTGGTTGAATCACGCGCATCGAATCCCGTCATGACATTCAGCATCAGTGCCAGATCTTCCGCTGATTTCGCCATTGGCCCGGCCTGGTCGAGGCTGGAAGCAAACGCGATCATGCCATAGCGCGACACCAGTCCGTAAGTGGGCTTGAGCCCTGAAATACCGCATAATGCCGCCGGCTGACGGATTGAGCCGCCTGTATCGGTACCGGTTGCGGCGGGAGCCATGCGTGCGGCGACCGCGCAGGCGGAGCCGCCCGAACTGCCGCCGGGTACGGCAGTACTATCCCACGGATTTCTCACCGGCCCGTAAAAAGAGGTTTCGTTGCTCGATCCCATGGCGAACTCATCCATATTGGTTTTGCCAATATTCACCGCCCCCGCGGCATTGAAACGCTCGATCACATGGGCATCGTACGGCGAAATGAAGTTCGACAGCATTCGCGACCCACAGGTGGTAAGCCATCCCTTGGTACAGAAAATATCCTTCTGGGCAATAGGAATACCGGTCAGGGCATGCGCCTGCCCGGCTGCGATCATCGCATCGGCAGCTCGTGCCTGGGCAAGGCTGGTCTCTTCATTGAGTGTAATGAAAGCGTTGTAGTCCGGGTTCAGTGATTTTGAGCGCTCAAGAAACTCGCCGGTCAGTTCAGCGCTGGAAATTTTTTTCGCCGCGAGCAAGGCGGAGAGTTGCGTGAGGCCGAAATTCAACATGGTATTTTTGGAGCGAAGCAGATCAAAAGATGACAGGAAAATATACCGGGGTATGCCTGAAGGTGTTCTGGGTAAGTTCTCCGTGAAATATTGCGGACAAGCCCGGAGATTTGTTCAGAATCACTCGATGACTTTCGGCACCAGATAAAGCCCTGACTCTACCTTGGGTGCTATCGACTGGAACGATTCGCGCTGATCGATCTCGGTCACCACATCCGCTCGGAGCCGCTGCATAACATCCTGAGCGTGAGACATCGGTTTTATCACTGACGTGTTCACTGCCTGCATCTCCTGGATCAGGCCGAAGATGTCCGATAATTGCGCCAGCGCCGTTCGCACCTCATCTTCGCTGATTTCGATGCGGGCCAGGTTTGAGACACGTTTTACATCATCCAGAGACAGTGACATTCCCGCCAAAACCCTTATATTCAAATAGCTAATAGAGTATCATAGCCGGCCTGACCCACGCATTCTTTTCGCGCGCTTTTTATTACTGTCATCTCCACGGATTTCGTTTACATGCTCAATTTTATAAACAACAACATACTGAAGGGTTATTTTTCTACTGACATGGCGATTGATCTGGGTACCGCCAATACCCTGATTTACGTTCGCGGTCAGGGTATCGTGCTCAACGAGCCCTCGGTGGTGGCAATACGTCAGGATGGCGGCCCCAACGGCAAGAAAATAATTCAGCAGGTAGGGCTGGCGGCCAAGCAGATGCTGGGACGTACGCCCGGCAATATCACTGCGATCCGCCCCATGAAGGACGGCGTAATTGCCGACTTCACCGTTACCGAACAGATGCTGAAACACTTTATCAAGAAAGTGAATCCGCCGCGGCTGTTTTCCGCCAATCCGCGCATTGTCATTTGTGTTCCTTTCGGTTCCACCCAAGTGGAGCGCCGTGCCATCCGCGAGGCGGCTTACGGCGCCGGTGCGCGCAAGGTGGAATTAATTGAAGAACCGATGGCGGCCGCCATCGGCGCCAATCTGCCGGTCGAGGAGGCTACCGGCTCGATGGTGGTCGATATTGGCGGCGGCACTACCGAAGTGGGCGTGATATCGCTGGGCGGCATCGTTTACTCGAACTCGGTACGCGTGGGCGGGGACAAGTTCGACGAGGCCATTATCAATTACATTCGCCGCAACTATGGCATGCTGATCGGTGAAGTCACCGCCGAATTGATCAAGAAAGAGATCGGATCCGCCTTTCCGGGATCGGAAGTACGTGAAATGGAAGTCAAGGGACGCAATCTGGCGGAAGGGATTCCACGCAGCTTTGCCATTTCCAGTAACGAAATCCTTGAAGCGCTGACCGACCCCCTAAACAGTATCGTCAGCGCAGTCAAATCCGCCCTGGAACATACGCTGCCCGAGCTGGGGGCGGATATCGCCGAAAAAGGCATGGTTCTGACCGGTGGCGGCGCACTGCTGCGCGACATCGATCGCTTGTTGATGGAAGAAACCGGCTTGTCGGTAATCATTGCGGAAGACCCGCTTACTTGCGTTGTACGCGGGTCGGGTGTCGCACTGGAAAATATGGATCATTTGGTCGGTATATTTGCCAGTGATTAACCTTGATCCGGTGCTGATTGCCTGTCTGTCAGTTCACTCCGTCCGACTACCGGATCTAGGTTATTAAATGGGTTGGTGTATTCACGTCAGCCCCAGGCGGAGCACCCTCTGTATCGAGAACCCCTGAACTAAAACGTAATGGAAACGGCTCCACAGTTTTTCAGGCAGGGTCCCAGTTTGCTGGCTCGGCTGGTTTTTTTTGTATTATTGTCCTTACTGCTGATGGCGGCCGATAGCCGGTTTAAATATCTCTCCGAAATACGCCAGGCTTTAAGCGTGGTGATTTATCCATTACAAAAACTGGCCAATGTCCCCGCACAGATATATGACACGGCGAGCGAGCTTTTCGTCAGTCAACATTTGACAGATGAAAATGAATATCTCAAGCAGCGGTACCTTGCCGACCGTGGGCAACTCCAACAGCTGCAGGCACTGGAAGCTGAGAACATCCAGTTGCGTAAACTGCTGGAAGCCACACAGCGTATGGAAAGTAAAGCTGTCATGGCCGAGATTCTGCACGTCCCGCGCGATCCATTCAACCATAAGGTCATGCTTGATAAAGGCAGCCAGAGCGGTATTCAGCCAGGCCAGGTAGTAGTGGATGATGCAGGCGTAGTGGGGCAGATCACTCGCAACTCTCCCTGGCTGTCCGAAGTCACGCTTATTACCGACAGGGATCACTCAGTTCCGGTGCAGGTGGTCCGCAATGGTCTACGCTCGGTGGTATCCGGCACAGGTAAGGATGGAACGCTGGAGTTGCGTTATGTGGCGGTCAATACCGATATCGAAGAGGGCGACATGCTGGTGACTTCAGGAATAGACGGGGTTTATCCACCCGGTCTTCCTGTGGCACTGGTGTCAAAAATCGAGCGCAATCCCACTTATATCTTTGCCCGCGTCACTTGTACCCCCGCCGCTGGAGTGGGCAGCCATCGGCAGTTGCTGATATTGTCGGCGATGACACCTGTTACGGAAAATCCGGCGGATACATTCGAGAAGTCCAAACCCGAGGACAAGAAGAGAGAAAAAGTTGGCGTTCGCTGATCATCCCCGACAGGAAATTCTACGGCCTGTCAAAAGCTCATTCATCGTTCTTAGCCTGGTGATGGCACTGCTGCTGAACCTGCTACCGCTAAGGGGCGCGCTGCTGACATTCTGGCCTGATTTCACCGCACTGACGATACTTTACTGGTGCATCAACCAACCGCAGCGGGTCGGTATGAGTACCGCCTTTGGCATGGGCCTGCTGATGGATATCGGCAACGCCAGCACGTTCGGCCAGCATGCCCTCGCATATAGCATCATGGCATTTGGCGCATTGCTATTCCATCGGCGCCTGTATAATTTTGGCCCGCTGAAGCAGGCCCCTCAGATGGGACTGATATTGCTCATGGGACAATCGGTCATGCTTCTTACCTGGCTGCTGGATGGGGCGGATTTTCCCGGCTGGAATTTTTTTCTTGCGAGTGCTACCGGTACAGTATTGTGGCCGCTGCTTTCCTCGTTATTGAAAATACCCCAGAGGCCCAGGTCTGATTCGAATGCATTATCCTAAATCCGGCAGTTGAACGCTCATTTAATAGATCAATGTTATGATAAATAACAATATCTTGTATTACTTGGCTCTCACTCTTTGGGTGAGGCCGCTACGGAGTGAATTGCACAGTTTTTGCAGCACATGGCTGCGTTGCAACTTCTTGGAATGGGGCGGCCATTCCGCGTCGTTGCGCCTTGCCCTGCACCCCAAAAACCGCACACTTCACCCCGTCCAACTGCCGAATTTAGGATTATCCTAAATCCGGCAGTTGAACGCTCATTCGTTGGCTTAGCATCATGATCCGCAAAGACTTTTTGCGCTACTTGCCTTTCACCTCCATGGTGGGTTTGCTACAGTTGTGGAATCCCGGATTATGAAGCGCAGAGTAGAGCTTCGAAATCACCCGCGGGAGCTGCATAATTTTCGATTCCGGCTTGCAGTCGGTGCAATATTCGTGCTGCTGTTGTTCCTCTTGTTATTTACCCGCTTCTTTTACCTGCAGGTGTCGCAACGCGACCACTACCACACGCTGGCGGAAGCCAACCGGATATCCATTTCCCCTATCGTACCCAACCGCGGCCTGATTTTCGACCGTAATGGCGAGGTATTGGCGCATAACTACTCGGCCTATACGCTCGAAATCGTACCAAGCAAGGTTACCAATCTGGAAGCTCTCATCAACGAATTGTCCACCGTGATCGAGATAGCGGCGAGAGACCGCAAGCGTTTCAAGAAGCTGATGGATGAGAGCAAGCGGTTTGAAAGCCTGCCTATTCGTACCCGTTTATCGGATGTGGAAGTGGCGCGCTTCGCCGCCAACCGTTATCGTTTCCCGGGGGTGGAAATCAAAGCGCGTTTGTTTCGCCAATACCCCAAAGGGGAGGTTGCATCACATGTGGTAGGTTATATTGGTCGTATCAACGACAAGGATCTGGAATATTTGGAGGCTAATGACAACCTGGCCAACTATCGTGGTTCGCTGTACATGGGTAAAATCGGCCTCGAACAAAGCTATGAGAAGGAACTGCACGGTATCACGGGCTTCGAGGAAATGGAAACCGATGCGGCCGGCCGGGTAATCAGGGTAATATCCCGTACTCCGCCGATCTCCGGTAACAATCTGACATTATCGCTCGACATCAAGTTGCAGGAGGTTGCGGAAAAAGCATTTGGAGACCGGCGCGGCGCGCTGGTGGCGATTGATCCCGGCACCGGCGATGTGCTGGCGTTCGTCAGTAAGCCCGGCTTCGATCCCAATCTGTTTGTCGATGGAATCGACTCCGAAAATTGGGACCTGCTGAACAACTCCATCGACCGGCCGCTGAACAACCGGGCTTTGCGCGGGTTGTATCCGCCAGGTTCCACATTCAAGCCATTCATGGCGCTGGCCGGCCTGGAGCTTAAGAAACGCACGCCTCAGCAGGGAATCAGCGATCCGGGTTATTTCAGCCTGCCCGGCAGCACTCACCGCTTCCGCGACTGGAAGGCGGGTGGCCATGGCTATGTGGATCTGCACAAATCTCTGGTTGTATCTTGTGACACTTATTATTACGGACTTGCCAATGATCTCGGGATAGACAATATATTCAATTTCACCGGTCAGTTCGGGCTGGGGAAGAAAACTGGAATCGATATTGAAGGCGAGGCCAATGGCCTATTGCCCTCGCAAGAATGGAAAATGAAGCGGTACAAGCAGAAATGGTATGCGGGTGATACGATTTCCGTCGGTATCGGCCAAGGCTACAATTTGACCACGCCCCTGCAACTGGCTTTCGCCACCGCTATCCTCGCCGGCAAGGGTACCGCCTTTCGCCCGCATCTGGTAAAGCAGGTGCACAACAACAGAAATGGGGAAGTGCGCGAAATCGTCACGCAACCGCTATATACCCTCAATCTCAATGCCGATAATCTGACGCACGTTCAGAATGCACTGATAGCCGTAACCCGGCCTGGCGGCACCGCGGCACTCGCCGGTGCGGGCGCTGCCTATAACTTCGCGGGGAAGACCGGCACGTCGCAAGTGGTTGGTATGAAGCAAGGGGAAAAATATGTGGAAAGCAAAGTGCAGGAACGTCATCGTGACCACGCGCTGTTCGTTGCCTACGCGCCTGCGGAAAACCCCAAAATAGCGCTGGCGGTGCTGGTGGAAAATGGCGGCCACGGCGGCGCCGCTGCCGCACCGGTTGCGAGGCTGGTAATGGACTACCATCTGCTCGGCAAGCTGCCTGAAGAGGCCGCGGCAAAGACTGTTCCCGAAGACGAGGAGGGTGCGCATGATTAGGCCATTGCGCTTATGGCACTATCTCACGCGTTATGTGGATGGTTTTCTGCTATGCGGAATTCTGCTCCTGATGTTGACTGGCCTGGCCACACTATATAGCGCCACCGACGCAAACCTGAGCCGCGTCACTAATCAGGCGATCAACATGCTGGTGGCGCTTGGCATCATGTGGTTGATCGCGAATATTCCATTGCAGCATATCATGCGTATCGCCCTGCCGATATACGTAGCCGGCCTCTTCCTGCTGCTTGGCGTGGCACTATTCGGTGAAATCAACAATGGTGCGCGGCGCTGGCTGAACATCGGGGTAACGCGTATCCAACCTTCCGAATTGATGAAAATAGCCGTGCCGCTGATGATGGCGTGGTATTTCGATAAACATGAAGCCACCCTGCGGCTGAGGGATTACGCAGTCGCTACGTTCCTGCTACTGATTCCGGTAGTGATGATCATGCGTCAGCCGGATTTGGGTACCGCCTTGTTGATTGCCTCCAGCGGTTTCTACGTGCTGTTTCTTACCGGGCTATCGTGGCGGATTATGGCCACACTATTGATTGCCGGAGCCGGCAGTCTGCCGATTCTTTGGTCAATGATGCACGATTACCAGCGGCGGCGCGTTATGACGCTGCTCGATCCGACGCAGGATGCCCTGGGAGCCGGCTACCATACCATCCAGTCCACCATTGCCATAGGATCCGGGGGTGTCCTCGGTAAAGGCTGGCAGAACGGGACCCAGACCCATCTCGATTTCCTCCCGGAAAAAAGTACCGATTTTATTTTCGCGGTATTTTCCGAGGAATTCGGTCTGGTGGGTAATTCATTGCTGTTGCTGCTTTATCTGGTGGTAATTGGCCGTGGCATGATTATCGCCGCCAATGCCTCGACCCAATTTACCCGCCTAATCGCCGGCTCGATCACGCTGACTTTCTTCACTTATATTTTCGTCAATATTGGCATGGTTATCGGCATCTTGCCGGTAGTGGGCGTACCGCTGCCGCTAATCAGCTACGGCGGCACATCAATGGTGACAATGCTGCTGGGATTTGGTATTTTGATGAGCATACAGACGCATCCTAAACTGGTGAAGACGTGAGCAACATCGACTCGGGATCAAGAAACGTATCATCATTCAATGTTCTAATACCGGTCACCCGGATCATCGCGGTAGCCATGATAGTCTTTATTGCCGGCTGCGGCAGTGTCCTGAAACGCGATACGCCGGGAAAGACATCTTCCTCCACACCGGGAAAATCGGGTATTTCAGCAAAAAAGGGCGGCTATTATCTGGATGACGGCCCCGGGGACAACCCGCCAGCCGACCTCGCTTCCATTCCCGATGCCGTGCCGCGGTATGAACCTCTGCGCCAGGCCAACATGCGGCCTTATATTGCGCTGGGAAAATCCTATACGCCATTGACCACTCTGGGGTCTTACCGGGAACGCGGGATAGCTTCCTGGTATGGCCGCCGTTACCATGGGCAGAAAACAGCTTCCGGCGAAGTCTACGATATGTACACCATGACCGCCGCCCACACCACGCTGCCATTACCCAGCTATGCCCGCGTCACCAATATCCGGAACGGAAAATCCGTGGTCGTGCGCGTCAACGACCGCGGACCGTTTCATTCTGACCGGCTAATCGATCTTTCCTATACTGCGGCCCACAAACTTGGCGTCCTGGATGGCGGTAGCGCCTGGGTGGAAGTGGAAAGCATCCTTCCCGGTACGGACGCCGTTGCGCGGGTTACGCCAGCGTCCTCCGGTGCGCCGATCACTGTTCGTGAGAAAGCAGGTCCCCAACTTTTTCCTGTTGAAGAGAAGCAAAACAGCGAAGCCCAGTCAGATCTATTGGTAGCAGACCCCGTGCCCGCCTCTGCGGCTGCATCTCTTGCTGATACCTCCACCGCCGCGGCTGCTGGCGATACTGGTGGAATCTACCTGCAATTGGGCGCATTCAGCGCCTACGATAATGCGGATAATTTCCTCACGCACATGCGTGCAGAGCTTCCTTCTTTGACCGATATCCTGGGTATCATCGCGAAAGACGGCTTGTTCAAGGTCCATGCCGGCCCTTATGCCGATCGACTGCTAGCCAGGCAGGCAGCCGATAAAATCGCGCAGACGCTGTCCATCAAACCGATGCTGCTCGTACGATAAATTTTCCATGTGTGGCTCATCTGTTTCATGAAATACCGTGAAGCATATATTTATCCACCATCCCACATTCTTCGTATCGTTTAATCTGCACGTAATCCCGAGCCGTATCGTTTTGCACCGTATTCGGTTCACTCATCAATCTCTATATGGTATTTGGCGGTGGATGGGTAGCCGAGGCCGACAGGCATCCAAGCACGCGACACCAGTCAAAAATTAAGGACGGTTTTAAGAAGCTGAAGATCCAGGATAATTCAGCCGAAAGGAGGGAGATCATGCATGAATCTGCGGAAGAGAAAGGGGTCGTACTGGCTCTCCTGGAGAGATTCCAAACGCAAAGGCTTCCACGAGCGCTTGCAATCAAAGAGAGAATTGATCAAGGTGGAGTGCTTGGTGAGTTCGATATTACCTTCCTTGAAACAATTTTTAGAGATTTCGCCCATATCAGGACGCTTGTCGACAAACACCCGGAATATGAACCCTTCGTTTCTCAAGTGATACACATGTACCATGAAATTACGGCCCAGGCACTGGAGAATGAAAAGACAAAGGAGGATTAACTGTGGTTCTCGTCGGTTGATCGGTGATATGCCATTCCGTGCTCAGGAGTTCCTTGAAAGAAATGTAATGCCTATTGACCTTGTCATGATTCACTCTCTCTGATTCGCCTCGGCATTGTTGATCAGTGATCATAGGCTACCCGGCGGAAGCGCTGCCTCTTTTGCTTCTCCATCCGCAATCCAGGCATTCGTCAGCGTATAAGTCACCGCAAGAATGACCGGACCAATAAACAGACCAATAATGCCGAAGGTCAGTATGCCACCCAGCACGCCCACCAGAATCAGAAGTATCGGCAAATTGGCTCCGCGCCTGATCAACACGGGGCGCAAGACATTATCCATCAAGCCGACAAGAATGGCCCATACCAGCAGTACGAAACCCCACGTTTGATCGCCTTGATAAAACAACCAGATAACCCCACCCAATAATGGTATGCCCGGGCCAACCTGGATAATGCAAAAGAACAGCATAATCGCGGTCAGTACCCCGGCAAACGGCACTCCTGCAACCCATAGACCGAAACCACCCAGCGCCGACTGGGCGATGGCGGTGAAAACAATACCCAGTGCGACCGCGCGAATTGATTGACCGGCGAGTTGAACCGCATCCTCGCCGCGGGGGCCGGCCAAACGTCTGGCAAAGCGGCTGACGCCGGCAACCGCTATTTCACCCCGGGCATAAAAAATAGCGGAGATTATTAAAGTGAGCAGCAGGTGAATAAACAGCACGGCTAAATTGTTCATCTGGCTTAGCGCCCAATTGGCAATTCTGCTGGCATAAGGCTGGATTTTGTCGGTAAGGCTGGCAGCACCCGCTTTCGAGATGGCTTGCCATTCATTCCAGAGCCGGTCGCCTACTAGCGGAATACCGCGCAACCATTCCGGGGGAACCGGCAATTGATAGTTCGGCAAGTTTCTTGCCAGACTTGACATGTTGACTGCGTTATCAATGATGGTGCTGATCACCATGGCTAGAGGCAGCCCAATGATCACCGTCATAGCCAATACCATTATCGCTACCGCCGGACCCCGCCGTCCGCCCAGATGCCGCTGTACCAGGAGCATGATCGGCCACGTCGCCACGACTATCATGGTCGCCCAGATCGCCGCGGGCAAAAAGGGCTCGATCACCCACAAGCTACCTGCGATTAGCAGGCTGATAACAAGCACACTGAGCAAATTGCTGGTAAGGTCGGATCTCTTAATCAAACAGCACTCTCTTCTTTACAATGGCTACAGCAATGCCGCGTGTTGATTTGACCGATCATCAAGAATACGCCACCTTTCCATTTTATGTCATACACTTTTTGAGTGTAGCGCTTATCTCGAGACCTCTATATAAACAAGACAGCTTGGTATGGTTGCGATACCGGTCTGGCGGACAATAACGAGTGACTCTACAGCGATCCTTATCCATACCCGACGGGACCGAGGCATGAAATCAGGGGCCGGTATGGTTTCATGCCGATGCTTCATTTGCCAATAGCAAAATCTCCCATCACTTGATAAAATCAGAGTTCTCTTTCAATCAATTCAGTGCATCACTACATTCAGGATCCTCATGACCACTAAACATTTTTATCCCACCAAAAAAATTAGCACGTTTTATCCTCCGCAACGTGTTTTGATGGGACCGGGTCCCTCGGATACCCATCCGCGCGTATTATCCGCCATGGCCCGCCCGACGCTGGGTCACCTCGATCCGGTGTTCACGGATATGATGGAAGAATTGAAGAGCCTGTTGCGTTATACCTTTCAGACTTCCAATTTATTGACCTTTCCGGTTTCCGGTCCGGGCTCGGTCGGGATGGAAATGTGTTTCGTCAACATGGTCAACCCGGGCGACAAGGTGATCGTATGCCGCAACGGCGTATTTGGTGGACGCATGATCGAAAACGTGCAGCGCTGCGGCGGTATCGCAGTGGTGGTGGAAGACAAGTGGGGAGCACCCGTTGATCCGCAAAAAGTGGAAGACGCGTTGAAACAGAATCCGGATGCGAAGGTCGTTGCCTTTGTCCATGCTGAAACATCCACCGGTGCGCTGTCGGATGCAAAACTATTATGTGAAATCGCGCATCGCCATAATTGCCTTTCCATTGTGGATACCGTGACCTCGCTGGGCGGCTCTCCCCTCAAAGTTGACGAGTGGAAGATTGACGCGATTTATTCCGGCAGCCAGAAGTGTTTGTCGTGTCCGCCGGGTTTATCACCCGTAAGCTTTTCGGAGCGCGTGGTGGAATTGGTCAAGAATCGCAAGGGAAAAGTACAAAGCTGGTTTATGGATTTGAATCTGCTGCTCGGCTACTGGGGCACCACCCGCACTTATCATCACACCGCTCCCACCAACGCGCTCTATGCGTTGCATGAGGCTTTGGTCATGCTGTACGAGGAAGGATTGGAGCATTCCTGGGCGCGTCATCAGCGTAACCATACCGCGCTCAAAGCGGGGCTGGAGACGCTTGGCATCGAGTATCTGGTGGAAGAGAAATCCCGTTTGCCCCAGCTTAACTCGGTCTATGTGCCGGAAGGCATAGATGAGAAGGAAGTGCGCCGCAGGTTGCTCGCAGACTATAGCCTGGAGATCGGTGCGGGACTGGGCGACCTCGCGGGCAAGATCTGGCGTTTCGGCCTGATGGGTTATTCGAGCAAAATGGAAAACGTAATGCTATGCCTGAACGCGCTGGAGACGGTATTCTCAGATATGGGCAGGAAAATCGAATATGGTACGGCTGAATCGGCGGCTCATTATGCTTATGCGGCTAATCCCCTGCCTCAGCAGGCCGCTCCGGTGAAAGCTGTGGCTTAAATACTGAACCATGCTAGGCAAGCTCCCTTTCTCCCTGTGCAACAAGGGAGAAAGGTTGTACACCCCAATCTGGCATTACAATCCCAACCTTTGCCAGATGGTCGTCGTCAATCCCGCTGAGTTCAGTGTATAGAAATGTAATCCCGGTGCGCCAGCACTGAGCAGCCGGTCGCATAAATCGGTCACGACGTCCAGGCCAAACGCACGTATTGATGCGCTGTCATCTCCATAGCCTTCCAGTTTTTTCTTGATCCAGCGCGGAATTTCCGCACCGCAAGAATCCGAAAATCTTGCCAGCTGCGAGAATTTATTGATGGGCATAATGCCAGGCACAATAGGAACATTGACGCCCATCGCCTCGCACGCTTCAATGAAATTAAAGTAGGCATCCGCATTGTAGAAATACTGGGTGATAACGGAATCCGCTCCTGCTTCCACCTTGCGCTTGAAGTTCACCAGGTCATCCTGCGCCGAGTCCGCCTGCGGGTGATATTCCGGGTATGAAGCCACTTCGATATGGAACGCATTACCAAATTCCTTGCGGATGAACCTTACCAGTTCATCTGCGTAGCGAAATTCTCCCCACTGCGCCATGCCTGAAGGCAGATCGCCGCGCAAGGCGACAATATGGCGGATACCCCCATCTTGGTATTTCTGCAACATGGCACGAATATTCTCGCTGGTCGAGCCGATACAGGAAAGATGGGGTGCGGCCGCATACCCTTCCGCCTGAATTTCCAGCACCGTCTCAAGGGTGCGGTCGCGGGTTGACCCGCCTGCGCCAAATGTTACCGAAAAGAATTTTGGGTTAAGTTGTGCCAATTGCGCGCGAGTAGCACGCAACTTCTCTATCCCCTCCCGTGTTTGCGGTGGGAAAAACTCGAAACTGAAAGTGCGAGCGAACTTTTTTTGTGATTCCATTGTTTGCCAATTGCGGCGATGTGCAGATACGGAGATGATAAAAGGTGAATGAAGATGTCGGACTTTTACCAGCTTCGGATTGCTCCGTAGCCTTGGAATAGGATAAGCCCCTGCTTTGTCGGCAGGGGCACGAGTGCGGTTTGCCCTCGAATCAGTACCGGTACATTGCTGGCTTGTAGGGTCCGTTTTTATCCATATTCAAGTATTTTGCCTGTTCGTCAGTCAGTTCGGTAAGTTTGACGCCCAGTTTCTTGATGTGCAACCGCGCCACTTTCTCATCCAAATGCTTGGGCAGTACATAGACATTCTTTTGGTAGTTGGCGCCATTTTGCCAAAGCTCCATTTGTGCGAGCACTTGATTGGTGAATGAACTGGACATGACAAATGAAGGATGGCCGGTGGCGCAACCCAGATTCACCAGGCGTCCCTGTGCCAGCACGATAATGCGCCGGCCTGTTGGAAAAATGACGTGATCCACCTGCGGCTTGATGTTTTCCCATTGATATTTCTGGACGGAAGCAATGTCTATTTCAGAGTCGAAATGGCCGATGTTGCAGACGATGGCCTGGTCTTTCATTCTCAGCATGTGATCATGGGTAATGACGCGCAGATTGCCGGTAGCGGTGACAAAAATGTCGGCCTGGTCGCAGACCTCATCCATGGCGACGACACGGTAACCTTCCATTGCGGCTTGCAGTGCGCAAATCGGATCGATCTCGGTAATCCACACGGTCGCTCCCAGACCACGCAAGGATTGGGCACAGCCTTTGCCCACGTCGCCATAGCCGCACACCAGCGCAATCTTGCCGGCAATCATCACATCGGTAGCACGCTTGATACCGTCCACCAGTGACTCACGGCAACCGTAGAGGTTATCGAACTTGGACTTGGTGACTGAGTCGTTGACATTGAATGCCGGGAATGGCAGCTCGCCCTTCTTCTGCATTTCATACAAACGGTGAACGCCGGTAGTGGTTTCCTCCGTCACGCCACGAATATTCGCAAGTTTGCTGGAATACCAGCCAGGCTCGGCATTCAATCTTTTCTTGATCGCCGCGAATAATGCATGCTCTTCTTCGTTGGCGGGACTGGCGATGACCGACGGGTCTTTTTCCGCCCTGCTGCCAAGAATGATCAGCAGCGTTGCGTCGCCACCATCATCCAGAATCATATTGGGCGTACCGTTCACATTCGATTTGTCGCCGGACCATTCAAAAATACGGTGGGTATATTCCCAATAATCATCCAGCGACTCTCCCTTGTAGGCGAATACCGGGATGCCTTCCGCTGCGATAGCCGCTGCCGCATGATCCTGGGTGGAAAAAATATTGCACGACGCCCAGCGTACTTCCGCACCCAGCTTGATCAGGGTTTCGATCAAAACCGCCGTCTGAATGGTCATATGAAGGGAACCGGCTATACGCGCGCCTGCCAAAGGTTTCCCCTCAGCATATTCTTCCCGCAGCGCCATCAGCCCGGGCATCTCGGTTTCGGCGATGGCTATTTCCTTGCGCCCCCATGCCGCCAAGGACATATCGGCGACTTTATAATCGGTAAATTGGCTATTCGTAAGTGTGGAGGCAGGTGTAGAAGTGGAACTGAGCACAGCGTTCATGGAACAGATCTCCTAAGAAATGAACGAGCGCCGTTATTGCGATTTCCCCCTGCCGAGCCTCGCGGGACTTTGCCCGTTGCAGCGCTCCTCAGGCGGGGGAGAAGTTGAAACTAAGGTGAATTTATTGCTTATGCCTCTACCGCAACCTCGATTCCCGCATCGATGCGAAGCCGCGCGGCTTTGTCGGTGACTTCCCAGGTGAATTCGGGTTCATCCCGCCCAAAGTGCCCATAAGCGGCGGTTTTCTGGTAAATCGGGCGCAGCAGATTAAGAGTATGAATAATAGCACGCGGACGCAAATCGAAATGCTGCTCGATCAGCTTGACGATTTTGTCGTCGGAAATTTTTCCAGTTCCATAAGTGTCAACCATGAGTGAAACCGGGCGTGCCACACCAATAGCATAAGCTATCTGCACTTCGCATTTGCTGGCGATACCCGCGGCAACGATATTCTTGGCAACATAACGTCCGGCATAGGCTGCGGAACGATCGACCTTGGAGGGATCCTTGCCGGAGAAAGCGCCTCCGCCATGATGTGCGGTACCGCCATAGCTGTCCACGATGATTTTGCGGCCCGTCAATCCGCAGTCGCCCATCGGTCCGCCCACCACGAAGCGCCCGGTGGGATTGACCAGGTAACGAGTCTCCCTGTTCAGCATATTTTTCGGAAGTACCGGTTTAATGATTTCCTCGATGACTGCTTCACTCAGTTCCGTATGGGAAACATCCGGATTGTGCTGGGTGGATATCACTACGGTTTCGATGCGTTGCGGTTTCCCGTTCAGATAGCGCACCGACACCTGCGACTTAGCGTCCGGACGCAGCCACGGCAGGCGTCCATCTTTTCTCAATTCTGCTTGCCGCTCCATCAGGCGATGGGCATAGTAAATCGGCATCGGCATCAGTTGCGGCGTTTCGTCGCATGCATAGCCAAACATCAGCCCTTGGTCGCCCGCACCCTGATCCATTTCTTCTTCTTTGGTGCGATTTACGCCTTGCGCGATATCAGCGGACTGTTTGTTGAAGGCTGTCAACACCGCGCAGGTATGATAGTCAAACCCGATATCGGAGCTGTTGTAACCGATACGCTTGACTGACGAGCGTGCCACTTGCATGTAATCGACGTTGGCCTCGGTCGTGATCTCACCCGACATAACGATCAGACCGGTACTGCATAGGGTTTCGCAAGCAACCCGGGCATTGGCATCCTGGGTCAGGATGGCATCGAGGATTGCATCGGAAATCTGATCGGCGACCTTGTCGGGGTGACCTTCAGACACGGATTCGGAAGTAAAAAGGTATTCACTCATATGTTGTCCAGCCGCATATAGTTTTAAGAAGGGATTGTAGGATACCAAATTACGCGCGTATTAAGAAGACTGACAATAGTACAATCCATGTCTGCAAGCAAACATCCGCTCTTCCCATATATCCGCGCAGTATCGAACTTTATGCATCCTCCATGACACGGCATACCCGTTGATCGCGCTCCACCCTTGGCTCGGCTTTTGTAGCGATGGATTCGCTGGTGCCGGCATAGTAGCCGATTGACAGGGGTACCTTCCTGTAACAAACTCACACCAGGCAACAGGCAATATATTCGTTGATTTCTCGGTTGCGACTGACGAATCGTCCGAATGAAAACGACGGACTCATAATGAAACTCAAATTTACTAAAATGCATGGGCTGGGCAATGATTTCGTCGTGATTGACGGGATAAATCAATCCTTGTTTCTGAGTCCTGAACAATTGCGCCTGCTCGCCGATCGTCATTTTGGCGTTGGCTGTGATCAGATTCTATTGATAGAAGCCGCCGAGGGCGACGCTGATTTTCGCTATCGCATTTTCAACGCCGACGGTGGCGAGGTGGAGCAATGCGGTAATGGCGCGCGCTGCTTCGTTCGCTACGTGCACGATCGGGGAATGACAGATAAAAATGAGATTCGCGTGGAAACAAAGAGCGGACTGATCATTCCCCGATTGGAAACCAACGGCGACGTTACCGTCAATATGGGTGCACCGAGATTTGAACCGGAGGAAATTCCCTTTATCGCCGAAAAGCGTGCACTGGTTTATCCTCTCGATATCGATGGCAACCAGGTACAGATCAGCGCCGTTTCCATGGGGAATCCTCACGCAGTGCAATGGGTGGCGGATGTGAATCATGCTCCGGTATTGACTGAAGGTGTGCTGATTGAGCGTCATCCACGTTTTCCCAAGCGGGTCAATGCCGGATATATGCAGGTGATGGATCGTGGTCATATCCGGTTGCGGGTGTATGAGCGGGGCGCCGGTGAAACGCTTGCTTGCGGCACCGGCGCTTGCGCCGCAGTGGTGACCGGTATTGAACGCGGGTTGCTGGAGTCAAGGGTTAAAGTCAGTTTTCGCAGCGGCGATTTATTCATCCACTGGGAAGGCGAGAATCAACCGGTCTGGATGACGGGGCCCGCTATTACCGTGTTTGATGGAGAGATTGATCTCGCCCGGATGTTTCATAAGTTCGCGTGATGATTACGCAGTATTTTGTTTTGTAGGTAGATTTTGTGAAAGAGAGTGGTGTAGTTATTCATACGTCCAACTGAATAAAATTTTCATGCGAAACAAAAGACCAGCGAGGACGCGCTCAATTTATGAAACATCCGGGCCAGGAAGTTACTGAGTAAGTTCGCGGAACACGGAATTTATTTGGAAATTTCTTAAAGTGTAACCGAGGAGAAACATGAAGCTCAGTTCAGAACAAGTCGCCCAATATCTACGGGAACATCCTCAATTTTTTGATGAATATGCAGGCATGCTGGCGGATATTCAGATTTCTTATCCGCATGACGGCAGAACCATTCCCATCAGCGAGCGGCAAATTATCGCGCTTCGGGATAAAAACCACATCCTGCAGAACAAGTTGGGTGAATTGGTCAGATTTGGCGAGGAAAACGGCGTCCTCAATCAAAAAATGCACCGCCTTACCGTCATGCTGCTAACCTCCACGCGTCTGAGTGATTTACTGCATGGGCTGCATTTCAATCTGCGTGAGGATTTCTCGATACCTCATTTTGCCCTACGATTATGGAATACAGTTGCCGAAGATCCGGCACTTCCCGAATTCACTCAAACCAGCGCAGATATTCATATTGTGGCGGAAAGCCTGCTGCGTCCCTATTGTGGCCCCCATGTATTGGAGGAAATCAAGAATTGGTTCGGGGAAAGCGCCGTTCGCTTGCGCTCATTTGCGATGGCGCCACTGCGCGTGGAGCAGACCATCGGTCTGCTGGTAATGGGAAGCGAAGACCCGCAGCGCTTTTATCCGGAAATGGGAACTCTGTATCTGGCGCAGCTTGGCGAACTGGTAAGTGCCGCATTGGCACGGTACAGACCGGCGGGGTAGTTCTGGCAGCCTGCTGAACTTAAAGCGGTTGGCTACAACAAACCAGGCTTAAAAACATCGAGCCGGTCTATATTTCGCCGTTTTCGTCCAATAGAACGATGTCTTCAAAATGGTCAAGATAATGTCAGCAGGATTACAATGATGTCCGGAAATAGCCGGGACGCACTCGCTACCGCCTATCTTTCCCATCTTGTCAATGAACGGCGCTTGTCACCGCTTACGTGCGAAAGTTACGCGCGTGATATTGCCGTTTTGCTCCACTTCGCGGATGAAACATCGCTCGATCAATTGCGAATTCATCATATCCGCCGCTTTGTTGCCCAACGTCATGGGAAGGGATTTTCCGGAAAAAGTCTGGCCAGAATGCTCTCAGCATGGCGTGGTTTTTACCAATACCTGGCGCGTGATCACGGCTATACCTGCAATCCGTGTACCGGGGTGCGCGCGCCGAAATCGCCCCGAACCCTGCCTCATACTCTTTCACCCGACGAAGCCGCGAATCTGCTGGACTTCCCTGTTGACGATGATCCAATGGCGTTACGAGACAAAGCTATGTTCGAGCTGTGTTATTCCTCAGGACTCCGGCTGGCTGAACTCATCGGTCTACGGCCCGGGGACCTGAATTTTTCAGATGGTACAGTGCGTGTTACCGGCAAAGGCGGCAAGACTCGCATAGTCCCCATAGGCAGTCAGGCGGCGCGCGTCTTGAGTGAATGGATGAAACTGCGCGAAGTGCTGGTCAAACCGGGCGCAACCGCGTTATTCGTATCGCGGTATGGGAGAAACATCAGTCCGCGATCCATCAGTCACCGGTTAAAAATTCAGGCGGCACGGCAGGGAATCGGCGCCAATATTCATCCCCACGTCCTGCGTCATTCATTTGCCTCCCACCTCCTGCAGTCGAGTGGCGACTTGCGCGCGGTGCAGGAAATGCTGGGACATGCCAGTATCAGCACTACGCAAGTTTATACTCATCTTGATTTTCAACATTTGGCGAAAGTTTACGATGCGGCACATCCACGTGCCAGGAAGAAGGAGAAGCCCTGAACTTGGGGTAGCGCATACGGACCCTGGATAGTCTGTCAGTCATGGCGCTTACTTAAAAATGAGCGGTCAACCGCCGGATTTAGGTATAATCTGCGCTCTTACTCATCTTGTGCTAATACATGCAAGAATATCACGGCACTACCATACTTTCAGCGCGACGCGGCACGCAAGTGGCGCTTGGAGGTGATGGCCAGGTAACCTTGGGCGCCATCGTAGCGAAGGCCAGCGCTCGCAAGGTGCGTAGGCTTTATCATGACAAAATTCTCGCAGGATTTGCGGGCGGCACAGCCGACGCTTTTACCTTGTTCGAGCGTTTTGAAGGTAAACTTGAGAAGCATCAGGGGCACCTCATGCGTTCGGCGGTTGAGCTGGCGAAGGATTGGCGAACTGACCGCATTTTACGCCGGTTGGAAGCGATGCTGGTGGTAGCCGACCCCGAAACCACGCTTATCATTACGGGCTCGGGTGACGTGATTGAACCTGAGTTGGGACTCGCCGCGATCGGTAGTGGAGGTTCTTATGCCCATTCCGCGGCGCGCGCACTCCTGGAAAACACCAGTCTGACGCCGGTGGAGATTGTCAAGAAGTCGCTTACCATCGCAGGCGATTTGTGTATCTATACCAATCAGAACCATATCATCGAAGTTCTGGAATAGCGTGCAAGCTAAACGTAAATAGTGAGACGCAAGTGAAACACAAAAGGAGATGCGGTTTTTTTACGGGTACCATCCCGCGAAGCGCACTCCACTCCGGCATATCGGCTTCAGCCTGCTTCTCGCGTTAGGTCTCCATATCCCGCCACTTTATCATTGATGCCTTGAACCATGTCCCAACTGACCCCTCAGGAAATCGTCCACGAACTCGACAAACACATTATTGGTCAAGATGCCGCCAAGCGCTCCGTGGCCATTGCGCTCAGGAATCGCTGGCGCAGGCAGCAGGTAATGGATCCCCTGCGGCAGGAAATCACGCCAAAAAATATCTTGATGATCGGACCCACGGGCGTCGGCAAGACCGAAATCGCACGCCGTCTGGCAAAACTCGCCGATGCGCCGTTCATCAAGGTGGAAGCGACCAAATTTACTGAAGTGGGTTATGTCGGCCGCGATGTGGATTCCATCATCCGCGATCTGGTGGAATCCGCCATCAAGCAGTCCCGTGAACAGGAAACCCAGAAAATGAGGGCTCGCGCGGAAGACCATGCCGAGGAGCGTATCCTCGACGTGTTGCTGCCAGCCGCAAGAGAGATGGGCTCGCCAATGGAAGTGGGAGAGGGCGACAATGTGACCCGGCAAAAATTTCGCAAGAAATTGCGCGAGGGCGAGCTCGACGATAAAGAAATTGAAATCGAAGTTTCAGCGGCGCATCCTCACATGGAAATCTTTGCGCCACCGGGAATGGAGGAGCTGACCACGCAAATTCAAGGTATGTTTCAGAATCTGGGAGGAGAAAGAAAAAAGACTCGCAAGCTGAGAATCCGTGAGGCAATGAAGCTGATTACCGATGAAGAGGCATCCAAACTCGTCAATGATGAGGAGTTGAAGCTTCGCTCAGTGCAGAATGTCGAGCAGAATGGTATCGTGTTTCTTGACGAAATCGACAAAATCACCAGCCGGTCCGAAACTTCCGGGGCGGACGTATCGCGCCAGGGCGTACAACGGGACTTGCTGCCGCTGGTGGAAGGTACCACGGTTTCCACGAAATACGGCATGATCAAAACTGATCATATCCTGTTCATCGCCAGCGGCGCATTCCATCTCGCCAAGCCTTCCGATCTGATTCCAGAATTGCAGGGCCGTTTTCCTATTCGGGTCGAACTGGCCAGCCTTAGTGCCCACGATTTTGTACAAATCCTCACGAATACAGATGCCTGCTTGACACGTCAATATGAGGCGCTCCTGGAAACTGAAAGGATCAAGCTGGAATTTACACCCGATGCGGTTAAACGCCTGGCGGAGATTGCTTTCGCGGTTAACGAAAAAACCGAGAATATCGGCGCAAGACGCCTTTATACCGTAATGGAAAAACTTCTGGAAGATGTTTCCTTCGACGCCGAGAAACACAGTGGCAATACCGTCGTCATTGATGCCGCATACGTGGATGTACGGCTCAACAGCTTATCCCAAAGCGAGGATTTAGCCCGCTACGTGCTTTAACTCAACAAGTTCTCCGTGAAGTGCTCGTTTCGGGATCTATCCGGTGGGCCTCCAGTCCTCAGCTTCGATACGGGAAAAAGCTGATGAAAATGCGGGTGAATTACGCAAACTGACCCGCTGCATAACCGGACGCCCAAGCCCACTGGAAATTGAATCCGCCCAGATGTCCGGTCACGTCCACGACTTCACCGATAAAATATAGGCCAGGTACTTTTTTCGCTTCCATCGTCTTGGATGACAACTCCCGGGTATCCACCCCTCCCAGCGTCACTTCCGCTTTTTTGTATCCTGCAGTACCGCTGGGCGTGATTTGCCAGCTACGCAATTGCGCGGCAATCTGCTTCAATTCAGTTTCACTATACCGGTTTAGCTGACGGACGGAATGACCTGGCATAATGGCTTCACACCAAGCCTGGGCAAAGCGTCTGGGTAGATATTGCGCTAATAAATTGGGCAGCAGCGCAGTGCTGTGCCTGTGATCGAGCAGCCATGCCGCCGCGTCGAGGTCCGGCAACAAGTTGAGTTGAACAGGAATTCCAGGCTGCCAATAGGAAGAAATTTGCAATATGGCGGGGCCGCTCAAACCACGATGCGTGAATAAAAGATTCTCGCGAAAGCATGCCTCATTACAGCTTACCGTTGCGTCAATTGCGATGCCTGAAAGCCCGGAGAAAAATGTCAGTTGATCAGCTGCGAAAGTGAGCGGAACAAGCGCCGGCCGCAGGGGCGTAACGGTGATGCCAAATTGCTCGGCGATACAATATCCAAAGGAGCTTGCACCGATTTGTGGGATGGACAGGCCTCCCGTTGCGATCACTAATGAGTCGGCCACCCAGGTGTCACGGTCGGTTTCCAGCACGAATCCACTACTGGAATCGTTACCGGTTGCGCCGGTATGAATACGGCTTGTATGGGTCACTCGACATGGCATTTGCCATTCAACGCCCGCCGCGTCGCACTCATGCCGCAACAGATCGATGATCTGCTGCGAACTGCCATCGCAAAACAATTGCCCCAGTTTTTTTTCATGATAGTGGATGCCATGTTTTTCCACCAGCATGATAAAGTTTTGCGGGGTAAATCGTGCCAACGCGGATCGGCAGAAATGAGGATTGTGCGACAGGAAATTTTCCGGTCTGGTATGGCGATTGGTGAAATTACACCGTCCTCCGCCGGAAATACGAATTTTTTCTGCAAGCTTCGAGGCATGATCCAACAGCATGACCGAGCGTCCGCGCTTGCCGGCTTCGATCGCGCACATCATCCCGGCCGCGCCAGCGCCTATCACTATTACATCTTTTTTTATTTTCATTCGATGGGCTGAATCCGCATCTGGCTGGCGTTACCCCATCGTTTCCGCCACACGCTGGCTAACCACGGTTGCTGTTCGCGCGGCCGCCCGGCAGGACGGTAATAGTGAGTAATCTCGACAAATCCGGCCGCGGCCATATAGTCCTGCCATTTTTCAATATCATGATATGCGCCATAACGCCCGTGGGTCCAGCCCTCGTCATTATTTCCGCGCGGATTGGAACTGAACAGCACGCCGCCCGGTTTCAGCGCGTTGCACAACTCCGTCAGCACACGGGGCAGCTCACAGCTGGGAACATGAAACAGCGAAGCATTCGCAAATATGCCGTCGAAGTATTCACGCGGCAGATCGAGTCCAAGAAAATCCTGGCACCATACTTCGCAGCCGCTATAGCTGTGGGCCATTTCAACGAATTGCCGGGCACCGTCAAGTCCGATCGCGATATGCCCGAGGTCGTTAAAAACCTTGAGATCACGCCCCGGCCCGCAGCCAAAATCCAATATGGTGCAAGGGGGGGTGCTCTCGATATACTTCAGCAATGCTGAGATATTCTGGCTGACGTCATGATCTTTCGTTCCTTCCCAGAAATGGTCGGCGCGCTTGTTGTAGTGGGCGAGCGTAAGAGAAGAAATTTTCTTCAGATCCAGCGAGGTGAGTTTCATGCGATGCTTATGTGAGGTACGGAATAATGATCAAGTCTTCGTCATGTCCAATTCGCGGCGAAGGGAGTAAGGCGATGCCCGGAATGTAATATCCAGTGGGCAACAGATCTCAGATTCCCGCATTGGAGGCGTTATACCGTCCAGGAAGTCACGGAGCAATCCGGCACGTTACAGGAGTTCCCCTAACGCAGGACACCCAGTAACGCACTCCGCGCCTGTAAATCGCGCATAATTGCCAGCCCCCCCTGGATCACGATTTCGGGCGAGGGATGGTGGCTTTCCGCAGCAATAATTTCGAGTGCTGCTTGGCCTGTATGCCCGGGGGTTTCCAACAGATTTATCAGGCGCGAAGTAAACGCATTGATCTCGGTGAATCGAATTTGATCGCTCATATCGCGGAATACCAGTAAATAAGTTGCTGCCGGCATAATTCGAGTGCGCGGACCGATACGATGCACGGGCCACCGATAACACAGATTGGCGAGCACCGGGTTTAGAATGGGGTGCTGTTCCAGTAGGCTGCCGCCGGGATCGATGCGGTCCCAATCCGGCAAATCCATTGAAACGGAAAGCACCAGTTCTATCCATTCATAGTGTGCCAGCTCCAGCATGAATTCGGGATAATCTGCGGTTGGCGTCCATTCCGTTTGCAGGAACTGAATAAACTCATCGGGTATTTCCCGAAAAAAAGGTGAGCGGCTACGATGTATGGCAAGAAACGCCCGCATGAGCCGTCCCCATCGACGCGTTCCCAATACTTTTCTAAGTACGGGAAAGCAGCTCAACAGGAAACTCTCAGCGTTGTTGTAAACCAGCCTTTTATATATCCGCATACGTCTTGCTTCGATGCCACGCGGGCAAGGGTTTGCAGTGGAGTCGCGGATATGCGCGGTGAACGCGTACTGGAAGCGCTGAAATTCAGGAAGCTGCCCGGACATGGCTCGTATCATGCCGACTCTGAATAAGACCGATGCGGTCGACCTCTCGCATCAGTTCATGCAAAGGGGGAATATTGAAGTCGCGCTCAAGCAAGGTGGGAGCCACGCCATGGATGCGGTAAGTTTGATCCAGCAATGACCATACCGGATCGATTATGTCCGCGCCATGGGTGTCGATAATCAGGTTCTCCGCTTCATTGTAATGCCCGGCCATATGCATATAGACAATGCGTTCGGTGGGCATGGCACGAATGAATTCGATGGGGTCGTAGGCATGGTTGACGCTGTTGACGTAGACGTTGTTAACGTCAAGATGCAGGTCGCAGTCCGCTTCGGTCAATACAGCACGGATAAAGTCTGCTTCACTCATTTCGGTAATGGGGGCGCGCACATAAAACGAGGCATTTTCCAAAGCGATGCGGCGTTCCAGAATATCTTGAGCGCGGTGAATGCGTGCGGCCACATATTTGACTGCTTCTTCGGTAAAAGGTATTGGAAGCAGATCATAGAGATGACCATCGTCGGAACAGTAGGAGAGATGTTCGGTATAAAGCGGAATTCGATGCTGGTCCAGGAACTGCCGGATCTTATGCAGAAGCACCTCATCCAGCGGTGCGGGGCTGCCAATGGAGAGCGAGAGTCCATGGCAGACGAAGGGGTAGCGCTCCGTGAAGCTACGCAAATCCCGTCCCGCCACACCGCCGAAATCAATCCAGTTTTCCGGGGCAATCTCGAAGAAATCAATAGCGGCGGGGACATGCGTTTTTAATTCGGGAATGAGTTCCCGCCGAAAGCCCAGTCCCACGCTGGCACGGCTTAACAATTCCCCCACCGATCAGAAATTACTTCTTCATCCCACCATGCGGCGCTGCGTTAGGGGCACCGGGTCCACCCGGCGCGTGAGGCGAGCTGGGTCTGGCACCGCCATAACTGTCAGCCTCAGGCTGGTCGACAGCACCATCCTTGTTGGTATCCATCCTGTCAAATATGGCTTCATGATGCTTCAGGAATTCCTGCTTTGTGACTTTGCCATCTTTATTGGTGTCCACCATCGACATGCCGCATCGGCCTTCGCCGGATTTCGCTCCACCCCCATATTTGTTAGGGTCTACCTTATCAGCATACGCAAGCACGATACCCTTTTCCAGGGATTGCACGTTGAAAGGATTGTCGGTCGCGGAGGCGAACGGTACCGTACCGAGCGTAGCGGCAAAAGCGGAACCCACAGCTAGGGAAATCATGGTTTTCTTATTGCGCATGATATCTTCTCCTAAATTTTGGACGAATATTATGTCACAATTCGAGAGAGATGGGAGGCTGTGGTTAGCTGGGCGGGGTCGACTTTTTTCGTGTGGAGATCCGCTCAAAGAAGCCGCCCCCAGCCCGGAAAACCATCCATCGCATACTTACTTGCTACCTCCGCACTTGCCGTCTTTTGTTTTCCCTTTTATCTCATCTTTGCCGATAAAGCCATCCTTGTTGGCATCCATATGTTCGAACATGGCGTTGTGATGCGCGGTCCATTCTTCCTTGGTGATCTTGCCATCCTTGTTTGCATCCGCCATAGCCGCACCACACCTTCCTTCGCCGCACGCCCCTTCACCACCGCATTTACCTTCACTGCCTTTTTTCTCACCATAATTGTGTGAGTCAGCTATCATGTAGCCCCTTTCGAGAGACTGCATGGCAAAAGGGTTATCAGCTGCGGAAACGACCGGTACGCTACCAACGCTTGCAGCTAAGAAGGAACCCGCAGCGATGGAAATAATGGATTTTCTATTAGACATGATCTTCTTCTCCTGTATAAAGATATAAGAGGTGTTGCATTGCAATCCCTGATAGGAAACCGCACTTGTCGTAGCAATCCACTAGACTTGCCCTCTTTCTTCTGTGACCAGTTTCTGACGCGTGCGGATACTCTAAACAATCTCAGCCATCATTGAAGCAGCAAGCTCAATTGCTTGATCGGCAGAGCAAATAATGGCTACAAGCAACATAGCACAATTTCCGGCCGGGTGCGACAAATTGTCGCATCTGCCTGATCAACCAAGCGGTACCCTGGGGAATATTCATAGCGACGGTTGTCGTTGAGGATGATTTTGAGAAATGTGGCATTTATTTTCTTTCAGGGGTATCCAAGGAATAGGAATTCTGTAAAAATTCGTGCTTTCGTGCGAGTGGGTTTCATGCAAACTGACTGCCCGAAGTTATCTCCAAGCTCTATATGGGATAGAATTGATTTTTGCCGCTTGCCACGGCGGACGAATAGCAAACTTATTGCTGTATAATATTTTTTTTCTGTAAAAGTATTTTTATACGTCACCAGAAATATAAAAGGAATATTAAAAATGCCGCAAGAACTGCGTAAACCAGCGACTCCTTACAAACCGAAGAAGGGGGAAAGCTACATGAGTTCCAGGCAACTTATGCATTTTCGCAATATACTGGAAGGGATTAAAATTGAATTAGGCCAGGATATAGATCGTACAGTGCATACCATGCAGGATGAAGCGACGATTTTCGCCGATCCTAACGATCGTGCCAGTCAGGAATCAGACATGGCGCTGGAATTACGCAATCGGGACCGCGAACGAAAGTTGATCAAGAAAATCGATGAGACCATTGCAAAAATTGATACGGGCGATTATGGTTATTGCGATAGTTGCGGCATTGAAATCGGCCTGAAACGCCTCGAAGCCCGTCCTACTGCCACCCTCTGTATAGACTGCAAGACTCTCGACGAGATAAGGGAAAAGCAGGTAGCCAAGTAAATTGTTGTCAATTCTCTGCGGGTTTATTGACCTCTACCTTTCAAAAAATTTTGCCGGTTAAAAAAAAGCCCCTACCACAAGATAGGGGCTTTTTTTTGCTTATCGTAAAAGGAATTACGATCCAGGTCGGATGTTTGATATCACGACCTGCAACAAAAGCTTATGAAACGGCGTTGTCGGCGCCCTCGGTAGTGACGGCCTTCATACTGAGACGTAACCGTCCTTTGTCGTCGGCTTCCAGAACCTTGACCCGCACAGCTTGGCCTTCCTTGAGATGATCGGCAACGCTGTTGACGCGCTCGTTGGCGATTTGCGAGATATGCAACAAACCATCCTTGCCTGGAAGAACGCTAACGATTGCGCCGAAATCCAGAAGTTTCAATACGGTCCCGTCATATATTCTCCCCACCTCCACTTCGGCGGTAATATCTTCAATACGTTTCTTTGCCACTTCGCCGCCTTCGGCGTTGATACAAGCTATCATAACGGTGCCATCGTCGGTGATATCGATGGTGGTTCCGGTTTCTTCAGTCAATGCACGGATTACAGCACCACCCTTGCCAATTACATCACGGATTTTTTCAGGATTGATTTTAATTTTAATGATACGCGGCGCATGTTCGGAAATATCCTCACGCGTTGAAGGCAGCGCCTGCTTCATGATTTGAAGGATATGCATGCGTCCTTCCTTGGCTTGTATCAGCGCGGCATGCAGAATATCTTTGGTGATGCCCTGAATTTTGATATCCATTTGCAGCGCGGTGATGCCCTTCTCGGTCCCCGCTACTTTGAAATCCATATCGCCCAAGTGATCTTCATCCCCGAGAATATCGGTCAGCACTGCAAACCGGTTGCCCTCCTTAATAAGTCCCATGGCAATACCTGCCACATGCGCTTTCAATGGCACGCCTGCGTCCATTAACGCAAGACAGCCACCGCAGACCGACGCCATGGAGCTGGAACCATTCGACTCGGTAATCTCCGATACCACACGCAGCGAATAACCGAACTCCTCGGCGGAAGGCAGCACTGCAACCAATGCTCTTTTGGCCAGGCGCCCATGCCCGATTTCGCGGCGTTTGGGCGTGCCTACCCGGCCAGTCTCGCCGGTGGCATAGGGCGGCATGTTGTAATGGAGCATGAAACGCTCGGAATAATCCCCTTGCAGGGCATCAATTTTTTGTTCGTCTCGACCTGTGCCGAGAGTTGCAATCACCAGCGCCTGGGTTTCCCCGCGAGTAAACAAGGCCGAGCCATGGGTACGCGGTAACAGGCCGTTGCGGATAGTAATGGGACGAACGGTGCGCGTATCGCGTCCGTCTATGCGAGGCTCGCCATCGAGAATTTGGGAGCGCACGATTTTTGACTCGAGAGCAAAGCAGGCCTCTTTCACAACTTGCCCATCCGGGCCGTCTTCCGTGTCGACGCCGACTTCAGTAAAAACTCTTCTCCAGATGTTATCGATGGCCTCGGATCGCGCCTGTTTCTGCCTCAATTGGAATGCACCACGCAAATCTGTTTCCGCCAGGCCGGCAATTTTTTCGGCTAGCGCCATATCCGTTTCCGTCGGCGTCCAGTCCCATGCGGTGACCCCCGCCTCGTCGGCCAGTTCATTGATGGCGTTGATCGCCGCTTGCATTTGCTGATGGCCGTACATGACCGCGCCCAGCATGATATCTTCGGACAATTCCAATGCTTCAGATTCCACCATCAGCACCGCTTGCTGCGTGCCCGCCACCACCAGATTCAACTGGGTTTGTTTCAGTTCGGTCGTGGTAGGATTCAAGACATACTCGCCGTTGATGTAGCCGACCCGGGCGGCACCAACAGGACCATCGAAGGGGATGCCGGAAAGCACCAGCGCGGCGGAAGCGCCCACAAGTGCGGGTATATCGGCGTCTACCTCGTTATCGGACGACAGAACGGTGGCCACGATCTGTACTTCATTATAAAAACGTTCGGGAAATAGCGGACGGATGGGACGATCAATCAGACGTGAGGTAAGAATTTCTTTTTCGGAGGGACGGCCTTCACGCTTAAAGAAGCTGCCGGGTATCCTGCCGGCGGCATAGCTTCTTTCCTGATAATCCACCGTCAAGGGAAAAAAATCCTGGCCCTGCTTGGCATTTTTTGCACCTACCACGGTAACCAGAACTACGGTATCGTCCATGGTAACCGTCACCGCCCCATGCGCTTGTCTTGCTATCTCCCCGGTTTCCAGTGTTAGTTGATGACGCCCGTAGGTAATACTTTTCTTGATTGATTTCAATTAACTACCCTTTTTCAAAAAATCATTCCCGTTTACTTGCGGCTCACCAGTTCCAGCACGAGATGTACACTATTGTCTATCATGAGACGAGAATTTCATGTACTCCGCAGGTTCTCGTAATCAGGGTTGATACCCTATTTGCGTAAACCAAGCCGCTCGATCAACGTCCGATAGCTATCAGCGCTGCTGCGCTTGAGATAATCAAGCAGCTTGCGGCGGCGACTAACCATGCGCAACAATCCGCGGCGGGAGTGATGATCCTTGACATGTGCCTTGAAATGATTTGCCAGATCATTGATACGAGTGGTCAATAATGCCACCTGCACTTCGGGAGAACCCGTATCTCCAGCGGCCCGCTGATATTCGCGCACCACCTGCGCTTTTTGATCGGTTGTGATTGGCATGCGTACTCTCCATTAAATGCCTGATGCGAAAGGCCGGTATTTTACTCTTTAACAGCGTGAATTCTCAAGTAATATGATGACTTTATTTATCGCTGATGTAACTTGAATAACCAGCGTAGGTGGATTTTTCCTGATGTAAATCCTTCCTTGGCATCAATGCAACCTGCTCGTGTGACCACGACGTAGTTCGGAATTCCTTATGTCTTTCTATCTATGTGCTAACCCACCGTATGCGCGGAATGGATCGGAGCGAGTCCCATTTGCGTATCCGCGTGACGTACCACGGTGGACAATGTGGAGCACGCGGCACGGGAGTCTACTCCAAGACGCAGTAGCGTGCCGAATGTCACGGATCGTCGTAGCAATAACGGCAACAGGCGCCTCAGGTCGGGACTACCGTCGCGGCGTACCGCGCCGAGCAGAATCGAAGGGGGGGAAAACTCCACCGGGTCCGAGATGGCGCGTACCGTCAGAAATGGCAATCCGGCACGGGCGGCCGCTTCCGCCACCGCGCCGCTCTCCATATCCACTGCGCAAGCTCCGGTAGCCTGCGCCAACTCCTGCTTTGCGGTTGCTGAGGTCAGTACCTGCGTACTAGCCGCCAGCATGCCGCCCGCCACCCGTAAGCGTGCCGGCAAAAGCTGCCGCAGGCGGGTACGCCAGCCCAAATCAATGGGTAATAAGCAGTCGCTGTAAATCGACTCCGGCAACACCAGATCGCCCGGCCGCAAGCTGGAATCCAAGGCTCCGGCAAGCCCGAAACTCATCAAGGCGGTAGCCCCGTCTGCTTTCAGACCTTCCGCCGCTTCGCGAGCGGCCTCTGCGCCGATCCCGCAGAGCCATATCGCCGCGCTCTCTCCTAGGCTGATTCTTTTGTTGAAAGGCAAACGGAGTGGGGTAACGCAGCGAGCTTCCACTCGCATTGCAGTGACGATACCCACCCTCCTCACGCAGAAGTCTTCCGGGTCAGCGCATGAAATCTAGCCAAAGCCCACAGCGGAAAATAACTCGTGTATCCATGATATTTCAGATAGAAAACTCGCGGGAAGCCTGGTGCGGTAAACCAGGGTTCATGCCACAAACCGCCGCTATCCTGTTCATGCAACAGGTACGCTATGCCACGGGAGACTTCATGACTATGCCCCTCACCTGCCGCCATCAGACCGAGCAACGCCCACGCAGTCTGGAAAGATGTGCTCGTCTCAAAACGCCCCGCTTTTTGGGGATCGGCATAAGAATCGTTACCTTCACCCCAGCCGCCGTCGTCACGTTGCACAGATCTAAGCCATTGTACCGCGCGGCGAATGGCAAGGTGACCGGTATCCACATGCGCCAACCTGAGCGCCTCCAATACCGACCATGTACCGTAAATATAGTTGCTGCCCCAGCGTCCGAACCAGGCTCCGCTAGGCTCCTGTTCGCGGAACAGGTAGGTCAAACCTCGTTCCACCGCATCCTTATGTCTGGATTCGCCATGCAGCGCCAGGAAACCGGTACAGCGGGCGGTGACGTCGCTGGTGGGGGGATCAAGCAAGGCTCCGTGGTCGGCAAACGGAATTTCGTTCAGATAGTAATAGGTGTTGTCGCTATCGAAAGCCGCAAAGCCGCCATTTGCGGACTGCATGCCGGCGAGCCAGTCCGCTGCGCGAACAATGCTTTCTCGATAAACCTGGGGATCCGCCTGATGCAATGCCCATCCAACCGCGGCGGTGTCATCCAGATCGGGATAATGGGGATTGGCGTATTGGAAAGCCCAGCCACCGCCCGCCAAGCCAGGATGCTCCTCCTGCCAGTCGGCGGGTGCGTCGAGGATCTGATTGGGAACCAGCCAGTCAAGGGCCTTGCGGATGGGTTTCTCGTCGACACCTGCGCCCTCTTGTAGTGCAAGACTTGTCAATACGGTGTCCCATACAGGCGATGTACATGGCTGACACCATACGCGCTCGCCTTCATCCACCAGCAACCCCTTGAGCGCCTTGCGGCACTGCTCTCGATAGGGATGTTCGTAGGGATAGCCAAGCAACGCCAGAGCCTCGCTGGCATTTACCATCGCCGGGAAAATCGCTCCCAGTCCGCACTCGCCATTAAGCCGTTCCACTATCCACCGCTCCGCGCGCTTGAATGCGATGCGGCGTAGAAATGGCGGAATAAATTGCTCGAATGGCGAGGCAATACGCTCAATCAGCAAGAATAGCCGATTCAGCCGGGTGCGTACCGGAAAATAACCCCGCTCGTTTTCCGGAGACACTGTAAACAGCTCGGGAATATGCATGTTGCGCGGATTCGCGGCACGCGCTTTCAAGCTGCAAAGAATGGATAGCGGTATCGTAACGGTACGTGACCAGTATGCGATTTTACTTAAATGGAACGGAAACCAGCGAGGCAATAATATGATCTCGACCGGCACGAACGGAACGCCACGCCAGGGAATCTGGCCATACATGGCAAGCAATATCCGCGTGAATACATTAGCCCGTGCGGCGCCGCCATGTTCCAGAATGGCGGTGCGTGCGCGGACCATATGCGGCGCATCGGGTGAATCACCCACGAGCTTTAGGGCATAGTAGGCTTTGACCGTACAGCTTTGATCGAAATCCCCGCCATGGTATAACGGCCAGCCGCCATGCACCGGGTCCTGCTTTTCACGGATGAATCGGGCAATCCTGACTTCCAGATCTCTATCCACGTCATCCATGAAATGCATCATTAGCACATATTCGGCCGGAATCGTGCAGTCCGCCTCCAACGGAAAACACCAGTGGCCGTCCTCCTTCTGCTGGGAAAGCATTGCCTTGCGCGCTGCGGTCAATCCATCTTCCAGCGCCGTTG
This sequence comes from Nitrosospira sp. NpAV, assembly GCF_000832065.1. GTDB lineage: Bacteria > Pseudomonadota > Gammaproteobacteria > Burkholderiales > Nitrosomonadaceae > Nitrosospira. The sequence goes on from NZ_JXQM01000006.1 coordinate 48,928, forward strand.
CACTGAGGAATCTGTCTTGCGGAGACAATCTGGCGGTACGCTCCAATCTTTTCATTCGTTTTTACCTTACATATATACTGTATACTGTAAATCCATTTGCGTATTATCATCCAGTTCCGATGGGAACCTTGACAATGCAAACGGCCAGGATTCCTTTGCGATGAGTCGTAAGAGTCCGGCAGCTGACGATCATCATTCTGAAAACCTTATGACTCCGCAGTAAAAAATAGGGGATCGGCTTAAGTACGTCATATTATACGCCCTTGAAATTAATTCTCAGCGTATTGGTTTGGCAACGGGCTTATTCTGCACGGTATCATCGTCAAGCGGATCATCGTAAACTTCTGGCGGCGGGTCACCGTCATAAATCAAATGCTTGCGCTGTTGTAAAAACCCCTCGCGCACAAATAGATAGGGGTCGAGCGCCGCCTGGTCGCGAACCCGCATGGGGCCGGATAGCCTCGCTCGTTTGTCGATAATGCCCAGAACAGTGACGGGCCCCACAATGGCTGTACTGGCAACGGTGCCCGCATAAAACAAAAGATTGCTGAAAGCGCTTACGGGAATTCCCGGCGCATCCCGATAGCTGCTGGGGCCAATCAAGGGAACAAACAGATAGGATCCTGTATTAACCCCCCACACGCCAAGCGTCTGCCCAAAGTCTTCGTCATGTTGTACCAGCCCCATGGGCGACGCCATATCAAAAAGCCCTCCCAGCCCGATGGTCGAATTAACCACGAAACGCAGACTGTCCTGGAATCCTTGACGAACCTTGCCCTGCAAAAATGCATTCAAAATAACATTTGGGTACGCGAGATTGTCATAGAAATTGCCGATCGAGCGTTGCATTGGGTTGGGAATATACTTGATGTAAACATCGGCAACCGGCGCCAGAACGTTCCGGTCAACCATATCGGTGAAGTCATAAAACTTGCGATTGGTTTTTTCGTTGGGATCGATCGGGTCCACACCCGTATCATTCGGACGCACGGTGGCGCAACCGGTAAACAGCACCACACATACTAACAATAGAATGGTTGCCGGTGTATGCGTCATAATCAGAGAAGGTGTAAACCAACCTTGTTAATCGTTAATCTCCCCGGGCTGTAATATTTGCGACGACGGCAAAATATTTCAAGGTGCGAAGTATAAACAATAATTGTCAAATTGGCGTATAACTTTCTGTCCCGGATGTTTCTTAAATTCGTATGATAATAACGCAGAATTTTGTTTTGTATGAAAGTTTTGAAAAAGAGACGACGTAGTTATTCATATTCGCATACGTCTGATTGAACAAAAACTTCCATACAAACAAGACCCGCGAGGGCGGGCGGCAACTTATGACACGTTCGGGTCATGCCTCGTGTATGCGACACGCTGAAGAGGCTCATATACAAGGCAGGCATATTTCCTGTCGCCTATGTGGCAGATTAGAATTTGGTACTCCGGACGGGAGTGCGCAGTATCGCAGGGAGTATAACGAGCGTACAGATCAAAGTAAAAGTCAGTCCCACAGTCAGCATTATTCCGATACTGGCGGTACCCTGGTGCGATGAAAGCATAAGACTCGCGAAATCCACCAGGGCAGTCAGAGCGCTATAAAAAATGGCCCGTGCGGTGCTGGTGTGAATCAAAACTTCGCTCACCATTTCATTGTTCAGGCTTCGGTGCACCATATGTAAGCTGCTGTCGATACCAAGACCCAGCAATAATGGCAGGGCGATAATATTGGCGAAGTTGAATGGGACATCCAATAGAATAGTGAATGCGGCAGTGAATAAACTGGACAACAAAAGCGGGGTCAGCACTAACAACATGTACTTCATACTGCGCAATATTATCAGCAGCGCGACGATAATTCCAAGTAGCGCCAGCAAGAACGCCTGAACGAATGCCTGCACAACGGCTTCGCCTGCCTCAAGACTTACCATGGGCGCCCCAGTTGCATTTGGCGCCACTTCCTGGACCGCGCGTACAAAACGCCGCAATGCCTCATTGTCATTGAGATCTTCCGTGGGGTACACTGCCAGCCGGTATTCGCCCGACTGGCTATGCCAGCGTCCACCCAGTGATTCGGGGAGATCTTGTTCTTTAAATGGAACGGCTTCCGTGGCAGTGTGCAGACTCCGCAAGGCAGCGGGCAGCGTCGTAAGCAGATCTTCCTCGACGGCATGTAGCAGTTTACGTTTTTCGTCTGCGCTGGCCGCATCGAGTTTAGCAAACAGCGAGTCCAGAGACGCTTTGAGGATGCGTATGGTTCCGGACGCAGGATGACCAGGTCGCTCCGCCATGAATCGATCTAATGCAACGGCCAGTTCATCAAGCGCTTTTCGCTGCCGCAGTGAGGCGTCTTCCCCGATAGCTCGCGCCTTGTTTGAAACCGAGATCGGGCCAATCGTAAGTGCCATTTCCTCGATAAGCTGGAGTTTTTCCTCCTGCTCCGTCGGCACAAAATCGAGGATCGTGGCCACCTTGTTCACTTCAGGAAGCTCGGCCAGTCGCTGGGCCAAGCGTTCCGTTTCCTTCTGATCGTTAGCCAGCACAACCGCATGCCAGGGTGAATGGTCGGCATCCACAAGAAGCTCCCGGAAAGTGCGCACCGCTTCTCCGGTTTGATCTTGCATATTCAGTAAATTGTAGTCGAATCTTACCTGAGGCAGCAGGGCAATAGCCCCAATGGCTGCCACTGCCGTAGCAGCATAGGTCAATTTGTGCCATTTTAAGGAAAATTCGAGTACTTTCCCGACAGAACCCTTCTTAAGGGACGGTGTTTGCAGCCGTTTTGGCAGGCAACGTAGCAGGGCAGGGCCCAAGGTAAGGGTAACCAGCAGACTGATAATCATGCCGGTACCGGAGATGATTCCCAGCTCCGCTACTCCGCTATAATCGGTAGGCATGAACGCGTAGAACCCTATGGCATTGGTGATGGTACACGCAGTCAATGCGGCGCCGGCATCCCCGCCAGATATATGTGCGGCCTCTATCGACGGAAGGCCACCTTCCAGAACCTCGCGATATCGCAGCAGAAAGTGGATTGCAAAATCTGCTCCTAAACCAATGTATAACACCGCAAAAGCAATGGAAATCAGGTTTAGGTGGCCGACTATCGCAGTGGCGAAGGCCGCGGTGAGAATCAGGCCCATTGTCAGACAAAGCAGTACGTTGAGTATCAATCCGGCGGTACGCATCGCGAAATAAAGTACGACCGCCACCAGGATAAATGTAATCATCCCGGCGTATTCCATTCCGCGAAGCGAACTGTTGAGCTCTTCTTCGGCTAGCGCTACCTCGCCGGTAATACGCAACCGCACTGGCCCATTCTCCGTTACGCCGGTATCTTTCGCGGCGGCGTGCAGCGCCGCGATGGATTGTTCGGCCGGAAACATCAGGGTGTAATCCAGCCTCGGTTTTACTACGATCAGCTCTTGGTATTTGCTTTTCTGGGGTTCCCCATGGAACAGGGACTGCCATGACAATACCCTGGGTGAACCCGCGAGCCGTGCATCCAGAGTGGTACTCAACCCACTGAGCACAGGCTGAAGATCCATGCTGCGTCCCTTGCGCAGTTCGTCCACGGCGCCGGTGAGTACAGAGAGAAAGGCAGGCAGGGTGGGGTCGCCGGCAATATGGGCAATCAGCGGCTGCGCCGCGGCCAAGCTGTCAGTAATCTGTTCCAGCTCTGCGAGACTTTGATAGAGCAAGCCATTACGCGCGAAGAAATCATTCACGCTTGGAGGATAGACATCATGAAAATTCGTGGTGTCCTCTTTTAAACGTGCTGCGAGACGGTCTGCCGCTATGTAGGCCTGCTCAGGTGTGGGCGCATCCAACACCACCAACAGTGTTTCCATGTCCTGCGGAAAAGTTTTATTGTAGTGCTTTATGTTGACACGAAACGGCAGGTGCTCGGAGAGCATATCTGTGGTATCGGTATTCATGCCAAGATTGCGCGAAACATAGACGCTGCATGCCATGGCAGTCAACAATGCTCCCACAAGAATCCAGGCACCGTAACGGTAGGAGATAGTGGACCAGCGCGCGAAAATATCGTAGATGCGGCTGTTAGAAGCTTTGGCGGGAATAGTCATCCTTCAGGAAGAATTTGGAGCGATCTGCCCTTGGTGTTGCCTGATTTTTTATTCTTCTTCAGTCAGGGCGATCTTTTTCTTGAGCATGTCAATGAGGGTCTGGAAACCATCACGCTGAAGAATGGCACGATACTCTACGCGCTTGAGTGCCAGATCACTGACACCGTCGGCCAAGATATTGACAATGCGCCACCCCTCGTTACCCTGGCGCAGAATGTAGTCGAAGCGCACAGACTCGCCCTTCAACGGAACGAGCTTGCTGCGCACCATTACTTGATCCCGCGGCATGGCCTGTTGTTCCACAATTTCAAAACGCTCGCCTTCGTGACTTTTAAACCATCCCGCATAAGTACCAATGCTAAGCTTCCGAAAAACGTCCGTAAAGGTATGTTGCTGACTGGCATCTAACTGAGTCCAGTTGGGTCCCAAGGTGGTACGTGCGATAAAATCGAGATCGTGAGTTTGATTGATGACGGGGGCCAGAAGGTCCAGGCGGCCTCGATAACCCAGTTTCGCACCCTCGTGCATTGCTTTGATAAGAGCTTCGTGCAGGCGGCTTACGATCTGTTCCGGACTACTGGAGTTTGCAGTTTCAGCCCAGGATTGAGGCGTAAATACAAACATGACCACCATTATTACATGGAGTTGCCACACAGATTTGATTACACGCAGGACTTTCATATTGACTACCTTTACCGCAAGTGAGCTAACCGCGCGCCGTAACGTAGCGCCGAAGTCCATGTCATTGCCGATAGCTAGTGGACCCATGACAGATACCGTCGCGTACCTGCCCCTGTCATCGGATGCCTGGATTGCAGGCTCCCAATAACTTGCGAGCTTCGATGGCGCCGGCGCACCATCGAAGCTCATGCGAATGCTCCATGCCAATACGCTTCGACCGCTTGACTATCTTTACCGCTCCATCCTGACAGGAATTCCACCAATCGTCTTGCGAGCTTTCAATTCCTCGGTTACCCATTTCGGCGTGGGCTCGGCCACCATCGGACCTGTCGTTCTTGGACCTCTGAGCGAGGCCAGCAATGCCTTGAGCGGATGCTGCAAGGTATCTTCAACGGCAGTCGCTTCGTAACCGCAATGGGCCATGCATTGCGCGCATTTTGGATTGCTGCTGTTACCGTATTTTTCCCAGGGTGTGTCATCCAGCAGTTCCTTAAAACTGGTCGCGTATCCCTCGTCCGGTAATAAATAGCAGGGTTTTTGCCAGCCGAATATGTTGCGCGTCGGATTACCCCATGGGGTGCAGGCATAATCCTGATTGCCGGCCAGAAAATCAAGATAAAGCTTGGAATGATTCAATTTCCAGTTACGCTTCTTGCCGATTTCAAAAATACCCCGGAATAGCTTCTTGGTATCCTGTCCCTTGATAAAGATATCCTGCTTCGGCGCGCGTTCATAGCTGAACCCTGGTGCAATGGTTGCACCCTCAATACCCAATTCCATGGCGTAATCCAGAAATTCGGCGACATCATCCGGGGTTTCACCCTGAAACAGGGTACAGTTTACGGTGACCCTAAATCCTCTTGCCACACACAATTTGATTGCCTCAACCGCCCGATCAAAAACACCATCCTGGCAGACCGAGGCATCATGCCTCTCTTTCATGCCATCCAAATGAATGGAAAAAGTCAGATAGGGGGATGGGGTATAGTCATCAATCCTTTTTTTCAACAAAAGCGCATTCGTGCAGAGATAAACATACTTCTTTCGGGCAATAATCCCTGCAATAATTTGTGGCATTTCCTTGTGTATCAGGGGTTCGCCGCCAGGAATTGATACCATCGGCGCACCGCATTCATCAACGGCCTGCATGCATTGCTCAAATGAAAGACGCTGATCAAGAACATCTTCAGGGTAATCGATTTTGCCGCAACCCGCACAGGCCAGGTTACAGCGAAACAAAGGTTCCAGCATCAGAACCAAAGGATATTTTTTTACTCCTTTCAACTTTTGCTTGAGCAGATAACTACCCACAGCTATCTGCTGACGTAAAGGAACTCCCATGAGTAAATCCTCCAAAAAACTTCAATTAACTGACTGATATCCGCTCAGAACCCATCTTTCTTTATTATTCTGGAAGCCGCAAAGATTTCTTACTACCCTGTGGGTAATCTCATCTATCGTTTTTGCTTCTTCCTGGTGACATTTTTATTGCATCCGTATAGTAGCATGGATGGTCCATAAACTAAACACACAGCCGCTTTAGGGTTAATATCCAAGCGTTGTTTGAGACTGGGTTCGAAAAAATTCCCGCAGAAGATGTAGGATTCTTCCATCGCAAATCCGAGCAAAAAAATGGGGCGCCGAAGCGCCCCATTTTAACTGACCTTACTTGATTAAAAGTTGTGACGAACACCAATCGTATAGGTAGCACGGCTGCCGGTCGCATAATTAGGCGCGTTAATGCCGCCAAAGTTATTTGCCGCCGCGGTGTTTGGATTATCCACATATACGTGCTGATAGCCACCAAAAACACTGGTACGTTTGCTCAGATTGTGGATAGCGCCCACCGTAAAGCTGTCGGCACTGCGTGCCGCTGAATTATTGATGCCGCCTGCATGAGCTTTGGTCATACCGCCTTGTGCCACGAGGGTGGTGCTGCCCCATTTGTATTGAGCGCCCGCGTGCCAGATATTGCCGTCCGCGCCCCAGTTCATTGCGGAATTACACTGTCCCGAAACGAGACCTGTGTCAAGGGGATTGGCTGTTAGGGAAGCAGCGGTGGTACAGGTTGCGGAACCAATGGCGTTGTTGATGTTTTCATACTGCCCGCTGAGCTTGAAGTTTTCATAGGCCCAGGAAGCGCCGACTCGCCATACTTCTTCAGTTCTGAGACCCAGACCTTTTTGCTGATTGTTGGCATTGTCTCTGGAGTAACCGCCGAATATGTCAAAACCCATACCCATATAATCTACATGGTATTTGGCTGCGGCTTGACCGTCAAATTCACCATTCTGGCCGCCGGTGTTGCCTTGGCTACCCAAGCCGCCGGGAAGAAAACTGGCTCCAATGCCGCCGGTTTGAAGCGGATTGAGAGAATTTGCGTCACCGGGCATCAGCAAAGCTGCAAAGGTGAAGCCTTCTATGTTTGCGGAATCGTAACGGATAGCACTGTTAACAAAACCATTTGCGCCTGAACCCAAGCCGTTGGCGCCTCCGGACATGGTACCACCGGCGCCGTTGGCTTGCAGGGTAGTGTAGGCAAACGGATCAATCGTCATACCGCCAGCGAAGTCCTTGAACGGAGACTGGACACGGCCGAATTTGACATCGCCCCATTGATTGCTGGAAAGTCCCACCCACTGCTCGCGAGGAGTAGTGGCCGAACCCGCTCCCGCGTTCAGACCCATTTCCATACGGGCATTAGCTTTGAATCCATTGCCCAGATCCTCGGTAATGTGCAGTCCCCAACGTGACGAACGGGAATTGTCCTGCAGCGCTCCCTGGCTGGGCTGGCCCGCAAAGTCAACGAGACTGTATTCAGCTTGCACCCGGCCAAATATCGTAACATTCGTCCCCTGAGCGGATGCAACCACCGGGGCTGCGAGTGCCCCAGCGACAGCCAGTGCAATCAGTTTCTTTTTCATGTGGAAAATCTCCTTTAAAGTTGAAACGGTGGGGCCATCTCACCGACCCTATTTCGGTGGAGTGCGTCCCGCTACTTGGACCTCTCAAAGTGAGAAGGTTGAGAGAGATTGTGCCTAAAGCAACAACGTGTAGCAAGGAAATCAAGAAACTTTCCGAATACGCGTGAAACTTGTGTTGCTTTTTTGCAACAAAATCGATTATGCCGCAATTCCAGCGCCTGCCTTAAAAAGGAAGGCCTTGGTTCGCTACACTTTATCCGAATAATCGCGCCAGCTCAACCCCCGGATTATCCGCGCGCATGAAGGCTTCACCCACCAGGAAAGCGTCGACTTGATGAGCGCGCATCAACATAACATCGGCCGGCGCGAGAATTCCGCTTTCGGTGACCACGATATGCGTCCGCGGGATACGGTCAAGCAATTGCAGCGTAGTATCCAGGCGTGTTTCGAAAGTGCGCAGGTTGCGATTGTTGATGCCGATCAGCGGGGAATTCAAGCATAGCGCAAGTTCCAGTTCCTCCCCGTCGTGAACTTCAATCAGTACCGCCATACCCAGCGCTTGGGCAAGTGATTCCAGTTTGCGCATTTCCGCAAGAATTTCTTTCTTCGTCCTGCATTCTCCGGTCGAAGCGGATGGCATACAGAACGCCGCGACGATGATCAGGATACAGTCCGCTCCCATGGCTCGCGCCTCAACCACCTGATATTCTTCCAGCATGAAATCCTTGCGCAATACCGGTAGATCGCATGCCGCCCGGGCCTGCTTGAGGTATTCTGCGTTCCCGCCAAAAAATTGCGCATCAGTCAGCACCGACAGGCAGGCCGCGCCATGCAACGCATAACTGGCCGCGATCACGGCAGGATCGAAATGCTCGCGCAGCACGCCCCTGCTAGGACTGGCCTTCTTGATTTCCGCAATGACCGCGGGCCGGCCGGCAGCAATCCTGGCGCGAATCGCTGCCGTGAAATTACGCGGCGGGGAGGCCGTCTCGGCTTCCTGACGCAATGCGGATAAGGATTTGACTGCCTTTGCCGCGACAATTTCCCGTGCTTTGACAGTCAGGATCTCTTGCAGGATATTAGGCATTGTCAAGCTACCCGACTTGATAATTCGACCAGTTCCCGCAACTTTGCTTTGGCCGCTCCGGTTTCTATCGCGGTGCGAGCTTTTTCCAAACCTTGCGCCAGCGATTCCGCCACATCCGCAACATAAATCGCCGCCCCCGCATTGAGCAGCACAATATCAAGCGCGGGGCCTGGTTGATTATCCAGCACCGATATCAACATCTCCCTGGATTGTGCACTGTCTTGCACTTGTATCGTTTCGATCGCGGCAGTCCTCAAACCGAAATCCTCCGGTTTGATGCTGTATTCGGTCACTTTGCCGTGTCTGAGTTCGCCAATCCGGGTTTCTCCCGCTATCGTGATTTCATCCAGCCCGCCTTCTCCATGCCCGCCATGGACAACCATCACATGATCACTACCCAGGCGCTGCAGCACCCGCGCGAGGATACCGACAAGATCTGGGTGAAATACACCCAGGACTTGATTCTTCGCCCCGGCTGGATTGGTCAATGGGCCCAGGATGTTGAACAGGGTACGTACGCCCAGCTCGCGCCGCACCGGCGCGGCATATTTCATGGCGCTGTGAAAATTGGGAGCAAACATGAAACCGAGACCGATTTCCCCAATGTCTTCCGCTATTTGCTCCGGCGTCTGATCAAGGTTGACGCCTAGGGCTTCAAGTACATCCGCACTTCCCGACTTGCTGGATACCGAGCGCCCGCCATGTTTCGCGACCCGTGCGCCGGCAGCCGCGGCAACGAAAGCGGCGGTGGTGGAAATGTTGAAAGTATGCGCCGCATCTCCACCAGTTCCGCAGGTATCCACCAGGTACCGACGATCCGCCACCTCAACCCGGGTGGCGAATTCACGCATCACTTGCGCGGCGGCGGCAATCTCGCCGATGGTTTCTTTCTTCACCCGCAGTCCGGTAAGGATGGCGGCGATCAGCCCTGGCGACAGCTCTCCGCGCATGATCTGACGCATGAGCGAAAGCATCTCGTCATGAAAGATTTCGCGATGCTCAATGATGCGCGTCAGCGCTTCCTGAGGACTCATGATCCCAAATCCAGCAGCTGGACTGCGTGGATTGGTCTGTTTTTGGGAGACACGGCAAGGCGCGGGGACATGGCTATTCACTGATTCAAAAAATTTTCAAGCAATTTGTGTCCGTGCTCGGTCAGAATGGATTCCGGGTGAAATTGCAAGCCTTCGACCGCCAGGGTCCTATGGCGTATGCCCATGATTTCGCCATCTTCCGTCCAGGCGGTAATTTCCAGGCAATCCGGAAGACTCTCGCGTTCAATGACGAGAGAATGATAGCGCGTGGCTGTAAACGGATTTGGCAGGTTCCGGAACATGCCTGTGCTATTGTGGAAAATGGGCGAAGTTTTGCCATGCATGAGTTTCTTGGCATGAACAATTTTTCCGCCAAAAGCCTGACCTATGCTTTGATGACCAAGGCAAACCCCTAATATGGGGACCTGGCTATTGTAGAGTTCAATTAGCGGTACCGATATCCCCGCTTTACTGGGCGTGCAAGGTCCGGGGGAAATGACAATGCGTGCGGGCTTCAACCGCGCGACTTCATCAGGCGTAATCTCATCGTTGCGAAACACCACTACCTCTTCACCCAACTCGCCAAAATATTGGACCAGGTTGTAGGTAAAGGAATCGTAATTATCGATCATTAACAGCATATCACAGTTATCTATTTGATTTTACTAGTCAAGAAGCTGATATCAGGGTCTCGATACCTCGCTTTTTCAGACACCACTGACTTTGACCAAACCTAAATACGTCATTATCTCCTAGTTAATTTTAGAATATACCAGAAGTATCAACCCCCCACTATTGCCCTCTGTGCTGGATGCTGTGCATACGAGAAATACTTATCGCTCAATCTCCATAATCAGTTTATCCATGGGATGAATGACAGTTACCGGTCTTGGATGACGCATTTCTGTCATTTCTAGTGATCGACTTTCTCTATCGTTCAATCCGCAAGAATCGGGGGCAATTCACCTTGAGTAGACGGGAGTATTTATCCCGATCCTACAAATCGATTATCAGCTTGCATAGTGGTAATATCACCGTATACAGAGCGTCATCGGCAAAGGCACGGCCTGCGGCCTTTCTTTTCGCCCTAACCGTAGATCATAGTTTTATCCGACGGACAAGCAAGGCTCTACCCTTCGGCTTCGCGAAGCATTCTCCACATCACATATGGGTGGTGTACAGCCCTTCCCCGAACATTACAGATTCGTAATAATTTTGTCATCTTAACGTCAGAATTCACCCTCTATAATTCCCACGGTGGCTTTTTAAACACTGTGGTTTGAAGTCAATAGCACCCACCACTTCGACCTGTAGAAACTAATCGCATAGTTGCTAAGCTTTTAGATGAGCTCATTGTAGAGAGGGACCACTTGGAAACCTTAAAGAACACCTCGGCAAAACTGAGTGAAGCAAAAGGCGAAAATTTCGCTATGCTTTGTTTACTGATTTGCTTTATAAATTCGTTGTCAACCGATAAACGGGAAAACTTGCGAAATGATTTTGAGAAAGAAATAGAACTTATTCGAGTGGAACGTTTGGACTCAAATATTTCAGAGTATTTCGACATTGGTGTAGAGAACACAGTGGCCGCCATTCGTCTCCTCTTATCTGATGATTTAAAAGCATCAAACTGACCACCCAGGGCACGCTATCTCCGTTGCTTTCTTTCGAACAGCACGCTACAGCCGGTAGCCAAGCCCAAAAATAAATAGTATGCGGCGCAATTGCGCCGGACCATTGTGGCAGGGAAATTCCAGGCGCGAATCTCTATGGCTGTGAGTCCGCCATCGACATCGTGCGAGCAAGGAAAATGATGATCGATCGCCCCATGGATAAGGCACGCGGGATTACCCGGGGCATCCTTAATTGATGGAACGCTCGAGACGCTGACCCTCGATCTTGTCCCGATAGGTTTCCAGCAGGTTTTCCATTTCGACACGCTTCATCGCCGTAAAGGGCTCCGCCTCCAGGATGGCGTTCATGGCCCCTTTGTTGATATACCAATCGGCCAGTTCCCGGCTTATCCGATAAAGCTCGCCGTTATGCGTTTCGCAAAGTTTCGTTTGGTCATTCTGTTTTGTAAGGGCAGTTGTCGTATTCTTCAGATCCTGTTCCAATTGTTTGCGTTGACCGGACAGTTCTTCATTCCGTTTGCCCGCTTCATCAAGCTGGGTACGCAATTCGACTGCTTCTTTTCTCGCGGCTTCGATATCCTGTTCAAGCCGGGATGCTTTGGCCGCAGCGCTTGCCGCGGATCGCTTGTGGGATTCCGTTTCGTTACTGGATTTTTTCAGTGTTTCTTCCAGCATGGTTTTTTCCTGATCCAACGCCGATTTCTGCTGTTGTACCTCGTCCAATTGCTGCTGCATGCGGCGTAACGCCTGCCGCTCTTTTTTTTGATCCTTGTTGGTGGCAGCGCTCGCGGCCAGGGAACCGGGGGACAAGGCGCCCGCCAGAAATATGGCGACGCTCCCTTGGCACAACCATCGCAAAATCATTTTCTTACGACTATTCATAGAAAGCTTTCAATTTTCAACGGAGTTTTATCCAATTGATGACTTCCACAGCGAACGGCTTGGGCGTTGATCCGGTACCACGATATCTAGTAAGCATCCCTTTCGTTTCTCCTGCTTTCTTGTCAACCGCAAACCCGCAGCTGCAGTTCCGCTCAAAATCAGAAGCGGGCATTCAGGTCCAGATTGACCGAATCGATGGACAAGGGCAGGCCGCTGACTTGATCGTATGAGTTGTAGCGCAGACCAAGCCAGGTGTTGTGCGCCACACCATACAGGGCATGGAGCGTGTAGCCTTTGTGGTTAGTACCGCCAAGCAGATAGTTGGAATCAGTGAAGGCATCCAGCATCGAATCCCGCTCGGAGCGGCGATAAAACCCGAAAACCTGCCACTGGTGCCGCTCGGTGATCACCGGGTAACCCACAGTCAGGCGCAACTGATAAGCATCGACTTGCGGCTTGATGTCCTGACCGCTGCGAGCGAAAATTTTATGCTCGTCGTAACCCACGTTGCGCGCATAGTCCATGGTGGCGATAACATGGATGGGCTTGAATTTGGAGTAGTCGGCCACCATGGTCACGTTGGCGATCCGGTAATCCGCCGCCAAAGCCCATAGATTGGTGGTGGGATCCCCATCATTGTCAATGTTGAAAAGGCTGTTGCCTTTTTGCCGGAAAAGCGGGGCACTCTGATTGAACAGGGTATCGCCAAAGTTCGGGTTGCGGACACCGGCAATATTGCGATAGTCATAATAAGCGGCTCCCACCCTGAACTTGGTATCGGTATTCTCGGGTGCCCACTCCAATCCGGCCTGTGCCCCGAAGAACCATTTGTCCTTGGCCTTGACGGTCTCGCTTTGATTGATTTGCTGCAATGGAAATATCCCGGCATTGAGGAACGGCTTGACAGTCCTGCCTTCTTCTTTCAACCAGGGGTGGAGATTGATCGCCAGTCCTTCAAAGTTCAGATCGACGTCCCATAATAGATCGGTATGCACGACCCCGGCCGTGGGTACGGTATGTGGCCCGCTCCTGAGTGTTCCTGTGTAGATATTCCCGACAGTGCCCACGAAGAAAGGATTAGGAAAACGTCCGCCACTGACAGTAAGCCAGTTAAAGGGTGTAAGTTTGAGATAAACCTGATCCAGCACCAGGGCGAATTTGCTGTTAAAGGTTCCAAATGTCTGCAGGGTGGAGGTCGGTGATCCTATGGATATCGGTGGGGGGCCCAGCAAATTCCCGGTAAGCACCGGATCATTGATATTCCCGGTAGTCAAGCGCAACCCAAGATCCACCCCACGGGTGACGTTGGCGTTGATGCCGAGGCGGAAGCGCGCCCGTTCCCGGTGATAGCTGTCTTCGGTGGTATTGTCGATATTCTGGCCGTTCGCCCGGAAATTGGCCGCGGGAGCGTTGGTGTCGGCGTAAAAATCAGCTTGTTCGCGCAGCCGCATATCTCCTTCCATCGTAAAGCGGCTGGTCCACTCGGGAATGGCATTCACATCGCCCCAGCGCTCCTGCTTGGCCTGCCCCACCACTTCCTGGCGCAATTGATCGCGAATTTCCTTCTTCACATGTTCGGGTATGTAAGGGACCCGCACTTCGCCTTTTTTCACTTCACCGGCTTCCGGCTGCGTGGCCTTTTCCTGTGCTTGCTGCCGTGAAGCCTTGGCCTTCAGCTCCGCTTTTTTAATCATTTCATCGGCCACTTCCTGCTTGATCACGCCTTGCTCAACCAGTAACCGGATCAGATTCAACGTGGTTTCATACAGAACTTCGACTTTCTCCCGCTCATCGGTCTTTGCGTGCGCGCCACCGGCAAATATTGCTGTCATGGCGACAAGGGTAAGTATCAAACGGATATTCATTATAGTTTTTTTTCTTATATAATCAGGCACGTGAGGTCACGCGTATCTTCAACGGCTGCGGCATGTCGGCGGGTGGATTTTCCCGCAGGGTGCGCAGGTTCCTCAGTACATCCTGGATCAATTCATCGACTTTTGGATCGCCTGTCTTATCGACCGCCGCTATTCGCGATACCTTCCCGTTAGCGTCAATCCACACTTTCACCACCACCTTGTAAGTCTTGTCCTTGAGCTCGTTCTCACGCGCCAGCGCATCCTGAAAAGCGGAATTCACCGCATCATTTACTATGGCGTCATACCAGGCCCATGGATTTCCCCTGGAACCGCCGATAAGATCGGCCCCGCCTTTCTTCCCCACGAGTCCGAATCCATCACCACTGCCGGTTCCTTCGGCATCGATACCCAGATCCGGCCCCGGCGGCGGCTCATCTGCCTGATCCATCGGTTCGGGCTCAGGTTCGGCCAGCTTTATTTCTTCCTTCACCACCGGTTCCGGCGGTTTTTCCGGTGGCGGCGGTGGTGGCGGCGGCGGTTTGATCAAGGTGATCTGCTGAAGCGACGGCTTTCTCTGCGGCGTATCGTCGTCCAGAAAATCTTTCAACCACAGCCCCGCCCCGACCAGGACAACTCCACAAACCGCCATCCCTGCCCAGCGCCTCCAGGTGGCTGGCCTTTGTTCTTCCGTGGGATCTTCCATGGCATTATTTCACCAGGCGCTGGGTCACCAAACCTAACTGCGTGATATCCAGTTGACCCAGTAATTCAAGCACATCCATCACCTTGCCGTACTGCACCACCGTGTCCCCCTTGACCACGACCGGCAGTTCGGGATTGGCCGCCTTCAATTGACCCAGGCGGGTTCGAAGCTCATCCAGCGTCACGGGATAAGCGTCCAAAAAAATTTGCCCACTCTCGTTGATTGTGATGGCTTTCGTTTGCGGTTTAGCCAGACTGGGGGAATTGCTGGCCTTGGGCAAGTTGACTTTTATGCCCTGTACTGATGCTGTCGTCATGATAATGAAGATCACCAGCAACACATAGGCGAGATCCAGCATAGGCACCACATTGATTTCGTCGTAAAGCTCGTTGTCTTCCTGAACCTTCATGCCATTTCCTGTCAGCGGCTGTAATTTTCGGCGAGCTTGGTGATGAACTCATCGACGAAAATATGCATTCTCGATACGATGGCCTTGATGCGGGAAGCCAGGTAGTTGTAGCCGAACAGCGAGGGGATCGCTACCCCCATCCCCGCCACTGTCGCCGCCAGGGCCGCCGCGATGCCGGGCGCAATGGCGTTGACATTGACATCACCGGCGGCTGCAATCGCCGCAAACGTGATCATGACCCCCATCACCGTGCCCAGCAGACCGATGAAGGGTCCGCCGGAGATGGCGATGGTGAGCAATACCATGAATTTGTTCATGCGCTGGACTTCTTCCACCAGCCCAGCATCCAGGCTGGCGCGAATCGCATCGAGCGATTGCGGTGACAGCGACTTGTCAATATGGGTTGCATCGGTATCGTCAAAACGATGCGACAGTTCAACCGCGCCAATATGATAAATACGGTACAGCGAGGAATGTTCGAACTCTTTCCCCAGCCCATGGGATTTGTCTATCACCGCCAGATCGGTCGATAGTTCGCGGAATTTGCTCATGAAGCGGTGATTGGACTTGTCCACCCGGTTAATGTAGACAGCCTTGCTGTACATCACCCATATGGCGATCATTAGCATGATCGCCAGGAAACCAATCGCAACCCACCCATCCACTGTCAATGATTTCAGGATAATGCCCAGGTGCGAGGATTCCCCGCCTCCCTCAGACGTCTCATCCTCGCCCAGCGTGACCAGTTTGCCGTCCTGCCCTTGCGCGGCCTGCACCGCGATCCAGGCCGCGTTGCGCGCCATGCCCGACACCTGCACTTCATCCATTTCACCCTGGAATCCAGCCCCCAGCGTTGCGCCGCCGGTTGGCAATGCGGCGCCCGGCGCTTCGCCCGCCGGTTTGCCGTCCACATACACGCGCAGTGCATCCGATATCGTTAATCCAAGGTGATGCCATTTGCCCAGGCTCAGCGCCGTATTTGACACCAGACTTGACGCGCCCGATTGCACTTTGATCATGCCGCGTTCCAACGACACGCGCAGACCCTCGGATTGAACGATGACGCCGTCCAGCGAGGCTGGTTTGATCCATACCGCGAAGCTGAATCCGCTGCTCGCAGTCACGGCGGGAAGCATGATGCTCTGCGATCCGTTGAATCCGGCGCCGCCGTTCGAGAAGGAAGCGACCACCCGCTGGGCGGAGGATTGCACCGCATGCAGGCCGTTTACGCCGCTGTCCTGGGGATTTCCTGCCGGCTCGGCAAAATGATAGATGACACTGGCGGCATCGTAAGTCGCCTTCGGATTTGCTGCGGAGGTCGCGTTCTCGTTACCGAAATAAAGGAATATTTCCGTTTGTGGCAACAGTTTGGGTACGTTAACCCATATCAGTGCCAGCTCATTTCCGACATCCCATTTTTCAAAATGGAATTTCAGTTCAGTCTTGTCATCCCCGGCGATCAGGCGCAGGTCGCTGCCGTTATCATTGGTCGAGAAAAAATCGAAGTTTCCCGTGTGCAAGCGAATTAGTACCGGCGCATCTGCTACCTCACCCGCTGGATTGGTCAGTGTGATTTTTTTGCGGCCTGTCCATTCGTCATTCCACCAAGCATGACTCGATAAAGAAACGGTACATAAAGCAAACGCAAGCAGGAACGCAACGGCACGCATGGGTCTATCAACCTGGATATAAAAGAGGATACAAATGAGCGGGAATTATGCACGTCCCAGATTACAGACATTAGTAGCGATCATGATCCAAACGCATCAAGACTATTCCCTGGACGATCGAACATGCTAAAGGTTGGAGAAGCAATATCCACGGCCATTCCAGGTAGGAATGGAACTAACGGCGCCTAGTCTGTTTGACTCAGACATAGCCTGCAATATCAATGTGGTTTTGTAACAAAAGAGCAATGATATCGGCCTACAAAATTTATCCCGGATTCCGATGGTTGGACAGGCGAATCTCACTCAAGAAGGTAAAATCGAGTGTCATAAATGTTCTCAACGAAACCTAGTGCTAGACTGACAAATGAGTGACCGACCGCCGGATCTGGATTTTAGCTTGAGCCGACGATTATCATCCCGTCAAAATCGAAATATGCCGCGAAGGTTCGCCCCGGCGAGGGGCGCAAAGAATATTTCTGGGTCAGGCTCCGATCTCTATTCCCCCGGCTTTGTGGGCCGGCTCCAAAGCCGGGTTTGCTCAGGTGATTCCGAGTGTTACTGACAGGCTTCTTGAAATGCGATTTTCTCGCTTTGATCTGTTCGGATTACCAATATCCTCGTTAAACTGAAAAAGGAAGCGGGTAGTGTGGGCGGTATTGAAGGGTTTATCGATCGTGGATATCACTGCAGTTTTTACGTACTCTGGAGCCCCGACATGTTTCCCAAAAATTTCACTTCCACACTAGCGGCTTTTGCTCTATTGGCTGTGTTATCCATCATTGCCACCGCCTCTTCCGCAAGCCGGCATGATGACGATGGGGACGATAGTCACCATGGTGAGTCGAGAAACAGCATGAATATTCAGCTTGGCCCGCGTCCCTTCTTCCTCGTCAATGACATGGGGGAGGGTGCTCTCCGGAACAGGCTCAAGCATTGCGGCGATGGCCCATTCCGTAAAACCGATTTCTCCATTGGCCACCGCGGCGCCGCTTTGCAGTTTCCGGAGCATACGAAAGAGTCTTACGAGGCGGCCGTTCGCATGGGGGCGGGGATCGTGGAGTGCGACGTGACCTTCACCAAGGACAAGGAACTGGTTTGCCGCCATTCGCAGTGCGACTTGCACACCACCACCAATATTCTGGATACACCATTGGCTGTGAAATGCACCAGGCCTTTCACGCCCGCACAGGTTGATGCCGCCGGAAACATTATTCAGGCGGCTTCGGCACAGTGTTGCACCAGCGACATCACGGTGGAGGAATTCAAGAGTCTTAAAGGCAAAATGGATGCCTTCAACCCCGCCGCGACGAGCGTTGCGGAGTATCTGGGCGGCACACCAAACTGGCGCACGGACTTGTATGCGGGCCCTACCAGCGGCACCCTGCTGACTCATAAGGAGAGTATCCAGCTTATTCAAGACGCTGGGCGTAAAAATGACGCCCGAACTCAAGAGCGCCAGCGTGACGATGCCTTATGACAGCGACGGTGATGGCGATGGCGACTATACGCAGGCACATTATGCCCAGCAGATGATCGATGAATACAAGGCGGCAAACGTCAAGCCCCAGAATGTGTATGCCCAGTCCTTCGACATTCGCGACGTGCGCTATTGGATCGCCAACGAACCGCAGTTTGGCAAACAGGCTGTTTACCTTGACGACGCCAATATCGTAGCTGAATTGCCCAACGCCGCGCAATTGGCCGCCTACAAGGCGGAGGGCATCAATATCGTCGCTCCGCCGATATTTGCGCTGCTGGATGTCGATGGCAACGGCAACATCGTGGCCTCCAGGTATGCCCGCCAAGCCAAAGCTGCGGGACTTGACATTATCACCTGGACCCTGGAGCGTTCCGGCATCCTGGCTGATGGCGACAATGACTTTTATTATCAGACTTTTGGTTCTGCCATCAGGCGCGAAGGTGACGTGATGAAAGTGCTGGACGTCCTGGCCAGGGATGTCGGCATCCGCGGCATATTCAGCGACTGGCCCGCCACCGTGACCTATTATGCTAATTGCATGAGACCCAGATAATCCCAGAATCCCGCGGTTCCTAGGGTACTGAGTAAGGCGCAGCGGCGCGAAATGGCGCCGTTGCGCGGGGCGAAGGGTTACGGAGGAGGCCAGCCTTGGATTACTTAGCGTAGCGCGACCTGGCAAGATCAAAAAGACTGAACACTCCAATCTGGCAGGCGCCAGGCTCGTCTGAGGCCTTTCACCGGGGGTTACGCCGCCTTAATCCGGCCTGCTACCGCTGTGGCGCGTGCGATGTGATCTGTCCAGAGCAAGGTTGGCCGGTATGGCAATACAACATTTGTAACATGAGAATATGAAAATAAGTTCATGGAGAACAAGTGTGTGTTCAATTTGGCACACAAACTAGACCGAGCATCCCGACACCCGCAAGGAGACATGATGAGCAGCGCCCTGCACCCCGATGGAAAAACCAATCCCTGCCGTACCAGCAGTAACGAGTCCAACAATCCGTCCCTCCATGATCTGATCGAAGCGCGCAAGCTATCCCGCCGGACTTTCCTGCAAGGTTCCCTGGGCATCACGGCGGTGGCTGCATTCGGGGGTTCTTTGTTCGATGGCCTGATCAAGTATGCCTATGCGGCGCCTGCTCCCCTGAACGGCATCGGCTTCAGCTCGGTGCCCGCCAATTTATATCTTTCGGCGGGGGATGACAAGGTTACCGTGCCTGCCGGCTACACCGCCCGGGTGCTAGCCGCCTGGGGCGATTCCCTCACCAATGCGCCGCACTGGGACCCCTCGGGCGCAAT
The DNA here is from genome assembly GCF_000832065.1 of Nitrosospira sp. NpAV. Classification (GTDB taxonomy): domain Bacteria; phylum Pseudomonadota; class Gammaproteobacteria; order Burkholderiales; family Nitrosomonadaceae; genus Nitrosospira. Next base: position 68,678 of record NZ_JXQM01000006.1, read on the forward strand.
GACCGAAGCGACGCAATTGCATACTTTCGGCGCCCATATCGACGGCATGCACCTGTTCCCTTTCCCTGCCGCCGGCACAGCCGGCATCGCCAATATCCGCGGACTGCTGGTAACCAACCATGAATATGTCGATCCTCCCCTGGTCAATAATATCGTCCCCGCATCCGGCTACGCGGCCGCATCCATCACCCCTGACATGGTGCGTGCCCAGCAGGCCGCGCATGGCATAAGCGTGGTCGAGGTATGGAAAAAAGACGGCAACTGGGAAGTCAAGCGGCCATCCGCCTTCAACCGGCGCATCACCGGAAACTCTCCCTGCAAGCTCAGCGGCCCGGCCGCCGGTCACGATTTGATGAAGACGACCGCCGACCCCAGCGGCATGAACGTTCTCGGCACGCTCAATAATTGCTCCAATGGCTATACTCCCTGGGACACCTACCTCACCTGCGAGGAAAACTGGAATGGCTATTTTTCCAACGAGACCGGGGATGCGATCGGCGTATCAGATCCACAGCAAAAGCAGGAGATTCTCGCCGGCCAGGCACGCTACGGCGTGGTCAAGGGAGGTTCCGGCTATCGCTGGCACGAGGCCGATCAGCGCTTCCGCGCCGACCTCAACCCGAATGAGCCGCATCGTTTCGGCTGGGTGGTGGAAATCGACCCCTGGAACCCGAAGAGCACCCCGATCAAGCGCACCGCGCTGGGCCGCATCAAGCACGAAAACGCCTGGAGCGTGGTAGGCGCGGACAATACGCTAACCATATATATGGGTGACGACGAGCGCAATGAGTATCTCTACAAGTTCGTTTGCACCAATAAATACAACCCCAGGAACCGCGCCGCCAACCGTGATCTGCTGGATTCCGGCACGCTTTTCGTCGCCAGGTTCGATGCCGGCGGCAGCGGCATCTGGCTGCCCCTTACCTGGGGCCAGAACGGCCTGGTGCCGGAAAACGGCTTCGCCGACCAAGCCGAAGTGTTGATCAAGACCCGCCAGGCCGCCGATCGCCTGGGTGCCACCATGATGGATCGTCCGGAGTGGATAGCCTCGCATCCCGTGACGCGCGAGGTCTACATGACCCTCACCAACAACAACCGCCGCGGCAGCAATCCGCCCTCCAGCAATAACCCGGAGGGCACCACCAGCGCCGGCAGCGCCCGGCCGCCGGTGGATGCCGCGAATCCGAGACCGGACAACCGCTACGGCCACATCATCCGCTGGCGCGAAAGCATGGGCAAGGTGGACGCCACGGATTTCGAGTGGGATATTTTCGTCGAATGCGGCGACAAGCTTGCCCCGCAGCCCATCCACCGGGGCAACATAATCGGTGACGACTATGGCGCCCCGGATGGGCTCTGGTTCGACCAGGACGGCCGCCTGTGGATCCAGACCGACCAGATTGGCAACGCAACCGGCGACTGGGCCAATATCGGCGGAAACGTCATGCTGTGCGCCGACCCCTCCACGGGCGAAACCCGCCGGTTTCTCACCGCGCCGAAGAACTGCGAAGTCACCGGCGTCACCCATAGCCCCGATGGCAAGACCCTGTTCATCGGCATCCAGCACCCTGGCGAGGACTGGCAGACCCATTACACCGAGAATTCGACTTGGCCCGATAGCGGCATCAACGGCCCGACCACGGCCAGCGGATTCCCATCCGCATTCAAGCCACGTTCCGCGGTGGTAGTCATCACCAAGGACGACGGCGGCGTGATGGGTACTTGAACAGCCATTAATTCAACCTCGTGATGGCTAAAGCTATCGCGTCCCAAAGCAAAGGGGAAACTTCATGAAGCTGAAAGCCTTGTTTATAGCCTGCACCATAAGCCTTGCTCTACCGGCCCATGCCGCGCTTACCTCGAATGTCACCGATATTCCTGACCGGCAAATCATCGATTTCGAGAATTTTGACGGCTTTATCACCACCGGTCCCGAGATGGTTGCATCCGGCGTAAGCTTCACCGGCACCCCCGGTTCTGTCTTGGGCGCTTTCATTGCAGACCTGGGAAGCAACGGCTTGTGGGGCGCAGGCAATCATTTTGCCGGCACGGATATCACCGGCACCCTTAATTTTACCTTCGTCAATGGCCTCACTCATGCCGCCGGAGCCTTTCTCAACAGTTATAACGGCAGCCCCATTCTTATCAGCGTTTTGGGCGATAACCAACAAATCATCGAGTCTCATACCGTGAGTATCGATACACCGGATGGCCTTAATTCAGGAAATTTCTTCGGCATCACGCGGACGAGCGCCGACATTCGCTCGATTTCGTTCAGCGGACAAGGACTGGTGGCCGATGACGTGGCATTCGCGGCACTCGTCCCGGAACCGGAAGCGTACGCCATGCTGCTGACGGGATTGGCCCTTGTAGGTTGGATGGCTCGCCGCCCTCGCCGCCGTAAGACGACAGCAATAGGCAAATAAGCCCGAATCCGCCGGTTAACCGCTTGTTCTCCATAGTTAGGACTTTCTGTCCCTTGGCGGATTCGTCCGGGCGGGTTGCACTACGTTGGAAGCCGATGCAGGTTCAAGCTGGTCTGGAATGACGAAAGAACCCTAAGCCGCCGCCGGTTGCATCACCCCATTCTCATTCCTTCTATTCTCCGCGCCCGATCACCTCGGCTGAAATAAAGGTAGGTTTAAGCTTTCTCATCGCGTCGGCAGTCCGTGCGGCATCCGACAGATTCTGCGACAAAGCCGCCGTCGCCTTGGACACATCATCTCCTTGCGAGGTAGCACCCGAGGTGGTGGCGCTGACTGCGCTGGCATCCGCTACCGGGGTGCCGGTGGAAGTCCCGGCCACGGCAATGTTGTCCGCACCCAGCACGACCTGAGCGGCGATATTGAGGTTGTTCGCGCGGATGCCGGCATCGCCCGCATTCACCGTGCCTTTGGGCGCGATCAGATCGATATCGCCCGCGACCTTGCCACCGCCGCTGGAAAGCGCACCGATCCCGCTGCCGGCAGCGGCGCCCTGCAATTCCTGAACAACCTGGCCACTTGCACTCACCTTGATGATCGGCGGCGGCACCGCGGTCGCGGTCTTCTTGCCTTTGCCGGCGTCGATATCGCCCTCGCTCGACCACAGCAGTACATCACCCCCGCCCACGGTAAGAATGCGCGACTGATTGACCAGGATATTGTTGCGGGTGAATCCGCGCACGTTCCCGTCGGCCACCGTGAGCATGCCCAGGACATCATTGCCGACGGTATTCACCAGCACCTCCGGCGTATTGCTGAGACCGACGATCAGGTCGCCGCCCGGCACCATGAATTCGATATTGCCGCCGCGCTCGGTCTTGATGCGGCTGGCAAACAAGTTGATCTCTCCCTGGTAATTCTTGAAGCTGCCATCGTCATTCTTCTCGCGTATCCCCGGAAACACCAGCTCCAGCGCCGCATAGCCGCGTTCATAGTCTCCCGCGAAGGGGCTGTCGGGATTATTCGTGTCGCGACCGGTGACCAGCAAGGCGGTATAGAGCATCTCGCGCACCATGCCGCGCTGGGTATCCGTATCCAGCGCCTGTACCGCCTGTACCGCCGCCAGTGCATCGGCGCCGTTTAGATTGTCGTTGCCCACCAGCCAGCGCGCTTCCCATAGCAAGATATCATCCGGGTTACCGCCCGCTTTTTCCAGTTGGACGGCCAGCCGGCCGATCGTGCCGGCGTAGTCGATCCCCTGCGCACCCACCCCTGCCGCCACATGAATATCGGCGCCGCCCCTGGGCAATTCGGCGTTGTCGAGGTCGCCCCGGCTGACGATGCCCGCCGACGTCCCCAGATCGATATTACGTCCCGCGGTCACTTCCAGCCGTCCCAGGCCGCCCACCCAGATTTTAGCGTTATCTGTCCGGGCGTTTCCGGAGGTAAAAACCACATCCCTGCCCGCCACCACCTGGCTGAGATCGCCGGCATTGGCATGCTGTGTCAGAATACCCAAGTCGCGCACATCCTGGCCCGCACGTACACGAACTGCCTTGGCCAAATCCAGGTTGGGAGGCCCTTCCTGGTTGCCCCGGATATCCCCCACCACCGCGTAGACCCGTGCCGGTTGGGTATCGCCGGTATGCACGGGAACAGCGGCATGAGTAAGGACGAGATCCTCGGCTCTCAGTTGGGTATTCGGAAACTGAGTGTATTCTGTGCCAGGCCTGATCGCGTCCGGTATCAGCGCAGGATCCCGATCGCTCATAACTATACTCCCGGGGATATCGATCGAGTTAGCTGCCAGCAACGTCAATTGCGCGCGCGCCGAGGGACTCAGCACAATGTCGGTGACTCCGTCATTCAAGACAACGTCATTCTGAAACGCCGTGGCTGAGAGACTGGGTGGCAGGAAGGAAAGCAGCGTCGGTCGCCATTTGCTGCTGGAGATGTTGAAGTTGAGTCCTGGGCTATTGGGACCTTGGGTTTTTCCGTAGGCTTCCCGCATGTCCGCACTTCCCCCTCCACCGTTATGGAGCACCACCTTGCCCTCCAGGCTTTGCATATCCACGCCACTGTCCGCGCCGTAAGTCGAGAACAGGCTCCAGCTAGGGCTGTTTGCATTGCTGATGTTAAATACCGCCGCAACATTGCCGGAAGACTGAACCACCAGATGCGGATTCAGCACGGTATGAATATTGACGTCACTCCGCGCCTGCACCCGTGCCTGTGCGTCGCCCAGGGCCAGGATGGTGTAAAGCGGACTCCCGCTCAAGTCCTGTCCGCTGTCTATCTTGCCGCCCGCCTTCAGTACCAGTTCGCCACGGTCGGCATAATATTGGCCGCCCAGCACATCGCCGCCGGTCTCCACCCGCACATCGCCGCCGCCGGTTTTCACCAGTTGGCCGGCATCCGGCGCGGTCGCCGTCATGCGCGCCTGGGTGGGTGTGCTGGCGGAAACGTTTTCCACCTTGCCGCCGGCGGTGAGCGTGACATTGCCGCCGCCCAGCGCGCCAATCCCCTGCTGGAATTGGTCGAAGCGCACCCACCAGGCGGGCTGGAGCGTATATTCGCCCGTGGCATCATTCAGCTTTCCCTGGCGGAACAGCCAGTTGGAATAGAGTTGTTTCGAGGGTATGCCCACGATATCGCCAGCCGCCGCCAGGCTCACATCGCCGCCGCCCTGGCTGAACTGGGCATTGGCGGGGACGGCAAACCCATTGGCCAAGTCGGCAACACGGCCAGCGGTATAAATCGCCGCTTTTTCGTCAGCCAGCCGGATATCGCGCCCCGCCGCAATGCGGATGTCGCCGGTGCCGGTGCGCACCAGTTTGCCCGCCGCCAAAGTGACATCGCCGCTGCCCGCATTGACCGCCAGCGGATCGGCCGCATCGGCATCCGCGCCCGCAACCAGCCGGTAGCTCCAGGAATCTCCGGGCAACAGTGTGGCCGGCGTGGTGCCGCTGCTGAAGGGCGTCGCCACATTGAATCCATCCGACAGATTGCTGTCGAGATTGAGGTTGCCCGCCGCCCGCAGGGTCAGCATGCCCGGCTCCTCCCCCGTCCGGCTGGTACCGAGATTCCAATTATTGCTCAGTGTGAGATCGCCGGCCGAACGCACTTCAACCCCGGCGCGCACATGGAAGGCGGGATCGCCGGCCTTGCCCAGCCGCGAGGCTATCGCGCCGGCGTGGGACGCAAAATCGGTGTTGTCGGCGTTCACCGTGTCCAGGCTCAGCGTCGTGCCGCTGCTCGCACCGCTACCGGTGAGCGTCGTGATATTGTCGTAGATCTTGACTGCTTCCACTATTACCGATCGAGCGCCGCCGATGCCGCCGATGCCGCCCACGGCCACACCGCTGCCTGCGCCGCCGCCGGTGCGGGGCGCGCGCAGCACCACTTCTCCTCCCTCGCCCGCCTGGGCGCCCCCGCCCCCGCCGCCTCCATGCACGTCCAGGGTGCTGTCCGCGGCGAGATTCAGCCTGCCCGCGGTGGTGCCGATTTCGACATCACCGCCATTTTTTCCATTGCCGGTGGCATAGGCATCCAGCTTCGCGCTTGCCAGCACCGTCACGTCGTTCTTTGCGTAAAGACGGATGTTGCCCGCATCGGTCCCCGAGGCATCGACATGTCCCGCGACATCGAGCTTGCCGCCATCCACCGCAATATGGACGTTTTTTGCCTTGATCGTATCGGAGGCAGCCAGGCTGACATCGCCGCTGCGCACGCGCAGCGCTCTTGCGCCATCGAATACACCCTGGTTGAGCGCGGAGAAGTCCGTCAGCGCGCCCACATCCAGGTCGAAGCGCCCGCCCTCGCCCCGGGCGCCGCCGGCATCCGCCGCCGCCGAGCCTTGCAGGCTGCCAGCCGCTATGTCTGCCGTACCGTTAGCCGCGCGCACGATTACCTTGCCGGCGTCGCCGCCTGGTGCTGCGGAGACGTTCACCTGCGCGCCCGTTTGTACCACCACGTTGCCGCTATCGCTCGCCAGTTCGACGGTGCCGCCGGGCGAGGCACGCGCGACATCGAAGAAGGCCACAGAGTGCCCGGCTACATTCGCTACCGCATTCGGACCCAGCGTAAGATTGCCGGATGTTGCCGTCAGTTTTAGCTCCCCCGAAGGCAGTGTTGCCTCGGTATCGAACATCACGTCCGTGCCGGACAGCGCCCATTTCGCTCCCAGCGCAGTCACCGGAGCGAGCGCGCGGTCCGGCGCCGTACCGGCCAGGTTGAGCGAGCCGGTTGCGGCGAGGGCTTGGCTGCCCCCCTGCTCGCCGCTGATGCGCGCGACACTCAGGTTTGCCGTTCCGGCAGCAATATCGGTGCTGCCCGAGCCGCGCCCGATGAGCTCGTTGGCACGGATGTCGATCTGGGAAAATCCCTGGATGGCTTTGGCGCTTTCGCCCAGCACCAGTTTGTCCGCCTGTATCGCCAACACGCCGTTGCCGGGCGTGCCGCCGGCAGTGAATACCGATGCCACCGGGTTGGAAAGTACGATGCTGGTTGCGCGCAGATTTGCGGTTTTACCGCCGTTGTTCAGTCCGGCCAGCCCGGCGCCCTGCAAACTCAGGGCTTGCAGGGTCGGCTTGCCCTCGGCATTCACGCCGCCCACGCTGACATCGCCATACAGGTCAAAGGTGGTGTAACTTGTCAGCGTCAACGAATTCAGGCTGTTCAGGCCGTCAAGTTCGGCCTGACTGAATATCAGGCCTTGGGTGCCCGCCGGCGCATTGCCGAAATTGACGCGGGTTGCGCCTATCGTCAAATTTCCGGCGACCGGATTACCCTTGTCGTCGGCAAAAAGGGTGGTGCCCGTAAACGCATTCTGCAGCGTGGCATCCAGCGTGATCGAATTTGCCGAGCGGAGGGTGCTGCCGGCTTCGCCCGCCAGCGTGCCCACGCTGCGATCTGGGCTGCCAGTGCGCGAAAAGCCGGCGGACGTTGACGCGACCCGTACCAGGGCGCCATTGCCGGCGGTTTCGTAGCGGTTTGCGTTATTTGCGCCCCCCGCACCGGGCTTAGGGTCTTGCGTCTCGATGGCGCTGCCGGCTTTCAGAGTCAGGGTATCCTTCGCCGCCAGAATGATTTCATCGCCCTTCAGGGTGTGATTGGCGTCGTTGGCCAATGTCACTTCCTCGGCATTGACCGTGAGGAGCGTGCTGACCCCGTCCGGGGCGAGGCTGCGCGTGCCACCCAGGAACAGGCTGGCCGCGCCCATGGCATTGAGCGTGCTGGCCGCGATACGCGTGGCCAGCGGATCGATGCCTACGGATGGCGTGCCGTTGGTGATGGCGATTCTAGGCGCACTGATGTCCACCGCCGCCCCGCGGCCTCCCTCGGCTGCGCCCAGCTTGAAAAGGGCATCCAGCTTCAGCCCGCCGGCGGTATCGATGGAGAGAAGCCCGCCGTCCTGCGGGCGAATAGGGCTGGCGGCAAAAAAGTCCGACGCGCGGGTAAGCGTAATTTCCGATCGCTGCAAAACCTGTTCGCGGGTCAGCACTTCAAACCCGCTCCACAAGGCATCACGCGGACCGCCTGCGGGCGCCCGGCTGTCGGTGATATAGCCCGGCACCACCTGGGTACCCTCCTGCTTGCTGTAAGCCTGGCCCGGCAACAGATTATGCACGTCCGTGTCCAGCCTCACCGCATACGCGCCGGGCAGCAGCGCATAGTGCGCGGGCAGCAGGGTATACACGCCTGCCGGCAGGCCTGGTATGCCGGAGAGATACACGGCGTCTCCCGCCGCGCGGTCGAAGCCGGTATTCTCCTGCCTGTCGCCGGGGGCGAATCCGCTCGCATAGCCCGGCAGGATGGCATAAGTATGGGCATCGTTCAGGATGTCGCGCGAGCCCCCCGGCCCCACGCTGAACTCGTAGGCCTGCAAATCGCCGCCGCCGGTGAGATCCAGGGTTGCGCCGGCCTGCATGTCGATATTCGCCGCCTGGGTGCGTATGGATTTTTCGGCCAACGCAGGCTGGGGAATTTCCTGATCGGGCTTGTAAATCCAGCTGCGGCCATTTACCAGCATGCCAAACGGAATCAGGCTGCCGGGCGCGGCGGCGATCGAAGTCAGGCTGCCTTCCCTGAACGTCAGGGTATCGGTGGCGTTGAAAGCCAGTTGGCCGAACGGCGCCCACACATTGCCATCCTGCACGATATTCGCGGCCGTTACTGTAAGGCTGCCCAGGGCGGAGAGTGGCAGCGACGGCGGCAGGGTGTTGCGGCTGAACGTAACCGTCTGCCCCGGTGCCTGGATGTTGATTTGGCTATAGGTGGCGGGGGCGATCACCGCGCCACTGAAAAGCAGATCGGCCGCGCTCGCAAGCGTGCCTGTCGGGCGTGGCGAACCGCTGCTGCTTACCCCCGACAGCCTGACTTCCTGGGTGCCGTTCAGTTCGGCGCGCGCCATGCCGGTCAGCGTCAGGTTGCCCGCCAGTTCCAGCAGTTGCGCATCCGCCTTGAGCGTGCCGCTGCCGGCAACTGGTGTGTTCACTACATCCACGCGGTCTACGTCATAATTGCCCAGCCGCAGGGTTTGCGCCTTCAGCGCGGCGGTTCCTCCCGCCGTTTCGATGCGTGGCGCGTCGAACACCACCTCTTTCAACGGCAACGCCCGGTTGGTACCCAGATTCAGGTTGTCTTCCAGTCGGATGGCGTCGCGGCTTTTGAGCGTAATGCGGTCAAAACCCGCTGATTCAAGCGCTGCGGCGCCAAGCTTGGCCTGTCCGTTGAACCCAACAGGAATGGCGGTACCGGGAGTTAGGCCACTCATCTGTGACTGGGTGATTTGTGCTAAACTCAGCTGTCGTTCACCAACGGGATAGCCTTTCTCTGTAATATCTAAAAACCCCAGAATCAGATCGAACGTTCCACCGCGGTTGGATACACTGCCTGCTTGCGCCAGCATGGATCCGTTTAGCAGAATCCCCTCGCGGGCGATAATACTAACCGAGCCTGCGTCGCTGCCCACCCATTGCCCCAGCCCCCCCGCCTCATTCAGAATGTCCAGCCGCACCGGCGCAGCCCCCGCGACCTTGATGCTTGAACCCGCCTCGACCACGACATAACCATACTGCGCATTCAAAGTGATGGTACCGCCATTCAGGACTTCCCCTTGAGTCAGCCGCTGACTGTCGAGAAAAGTAAGCGCTGTACCGGATACGTCAAGCACCGCCTGCTTGCCCAGCCACAGGCTATTGGTGGCATTGAAATCAAAGCTCTGGTCATGGTCGAGCGTTGCCGTAATATCGCCGCCGGGCGCGCTGATGCTTCCTTGTATATCCAGTAGGCGTCCAGCCGACAGCGTGATGTTTGCCCTCGGATCAGCTTCAATGCGCGCGCCCGCGCCGATCACCAAATCACCTACCCCATCCGCGGTATTTCTTGCTGTCAGGCTCAAATTCGCGGGTTGGCGCACCAGGTCATCCAGCTTTACCTGACGCGTAAAATCCTCCACCCGGCCGCCGCTGGGGCGCAGGGTGTAGTCAGGCTGCAATTCCAGGCTGAGGACGGCCGGCTTGATGCGGACACCCTCGGATAAGGTCACATTGTCAATCCCCGCGAGATGGATATCGGCAAACCCGCCACGCTCAAAAAATCCGGTGCCCAGATTGGCTGTGCCGGCGGTGCTGTCCGGCGCGCCGCCGATCCGGATTTTATGGCTGGAAACGTTCAGCGTACCGCCTTTGCCGATGCCGTAGCCATGCATATTCTCTTCGGTGACACCTGATACCGCGTTGCCCGACAGGCTGATCTCGCCGCCGTTGCCGGCGATGACGCTGCCGCGGCCATCGACCCTGAGCCGGCCGCCGCCGGTGACATCCAGCAGCGTGTTTTGTCCCAGCGCAATATTGTCGCCTGCGGTAAGCGTGATTTTGCCGCCATGCACCAGCGCGACCTCGCCCGAACCCGCTGGCACGCCACGCAATTCATTCACCCAGGTCCCGCGAGCCGACAGTGTGACCCCATCGGCCACCACGATATCTAGCGGATGTGATGGGCGATCGGGTAGCTCGGGTAGCTCGTTTCTATGCGCATCGAGCACAACCGAGCCGCCTGGGGCCTCGATATCGGCGCCGACCGTTATCCCTTGGGCGGTAATGTGCACGCTGCCGCCTTGTGGGACACGTAGCGCTTCACGCACTGCTGCTGCCTGGTTACTGAAAATCCCCAGGTTGGCGACCTTATCCTTGCCCAGCAATGCGGGATTGAGGCTCAGGGTGTTGATGAGATCGGACGAGAGCGCATCGCCAAACTTGAATCCTGCCGGCAGGGTGGCGCCGCTGCCGCTCAGCTCGACCAACTGGTTCAGCTTGTAGTCGAGCCCGCCGGAAATGGGGTTAACCGCGGGGTCGTTACCCATGGTCAGGCGGGCACCGTCGGGCATAATGCCCAAGTCGCGCTGCACTTCGCCGACAATAGTGCGGCCTTGAATATCAGCCTGCATTACGCTCGCGCGCAGACCGATAACTTCCAGTGCGCCGGCGTTCTTGCCCTCGGTATAGCCGGGGTCATAATTGAAACTCTGTCCCAGGTCGATCATCTCTTTTATGTTCCAGCGGCCGAAGTCCTGCACATAGCGGGTGGCAATGCCGTCATAACGCACGTCGGCGCGGGCATTGGCGATGTCGGTCAATACGCCGCGGGACATGAGCAGCGTGGTAGGCACGCTGGCCGGGGTGTAATTCAGGCTGCCGCCCGACAGGTCGATCACCGCGCCGGATTCGATAATGACCTCTCCCTGAGAGTTCACGCGCACGGTCCCCCCCCTCGGTGGAGCGCTCGGCCACGTTCCGCTCCAGGCGCGCCTGGTAGGATTGCAGGCTATCCTTGGCGATGAGCGTGGGCTTGCCTGCGTTGGCGTTGGCCAGGGCGCGGTTGATGTCGACAAAAACCTTCTGGCTGCGCAGCGGGCCGTCGCGATTGACAGGGGAATCTTTCAGCTCATCCCCCCGCAGTTCGACTTCCACGCCGTTACGCGCCGTGGAAACGGCCACATTTTCCAAGCCGGCCACATTGATACGCGCACCGCTGGCGATATGAACGCGGGCGGCATCAGAGACGGGCGCACCGAACATCTGCGTGATCGGATCATTGGTAAATAGCAACCCTGGATTGTCCAGGGCGATGAAATTCACTTCACCCGCCGGCGCATTGATCACCGCGCTGCCTTCCATCCGTACATCCTGCCCCACCACTTTCACCTGGGAGGGGAGCACCAGTCCGGTGCCGGTCAGTCCATCCAGCACGCCGGTATTGTCGGATACGTCCGGCAATACCTCGGTCAGGCTGCCAGCGCCGAGTACCGCGCGGCCACCCCGCGTGGAATTGTCCTGACCCGTCGCCGCATCCTTCGCCAGCAGGTATACCGAGCCATTGGCAATCACCGAAGTCGTCGCCCGCGCGATGCCCTGCTGGTTGACCGCATACCCCACCATGGTGATGTTGCCGCGCGGCGTGCTCAGCTCGCCCAGATTGGTGACATGGCCGAGCTTGTCCAGGGCAGACTCTTTCAGCGCCACGGTCTGGCCGTCCAGCTTGCCATCCTTGACGCCGCTGTTGGCGGTTTCGAAATCAGCAAGGCCCACCGGGCTATCCACTTCCACCAGCAGGCCGCGCACATTGGAATCTATCGGCAGAGCCGACGCCGAGCGCAAAAATACCTTAGTGCCCGCTGCCGCGATCACCTGTCCGTCAGGCGATTCCACCGTGCCTTTGTTGATCACGGTCGGCGCGATCAGCATCACCCGGCCCTGGCTGCCCGCCGTGATGCGCGCGCCCTCGAACACCTTGATGAAGCCGCCTGTGCCCTCGAATTGCGGGCTCGTCTTCTGTGGAGTCAGGAAGGAATTGAGGATGAAGCTGTCGGCGATATCCAGGCTGCTGGCGGTGAAGCTGCCGAGATTCACCTGCGAGGAACCCATGAAGGCGATGCCATTGGTATTGACCAGGATGATATTCGCATTCTGGCCCGCCGCCTGGCTGATGATGCCGGCGATCACGCTGGGATCGTTGTCCCAGACACGGTTGAGCGTGGTGAAGTTCGCGCCTTGCACCAGGTTCTGCGCGGCGAGGCTCTCAACCTGCTGGAACTGCACCGAGTGGCCGGGGCTGACGTTAAAGCTTTCCCAATTGAGAATGGCCTTGTCGCCCACCTGGTTGACAATGGCCTGGTGGTCGTGGACGTGATAATTCGCCTGCCCGGCCGTGACGAAATCCGGTACCCCGCCGCCGCAACTGCCGCCCGCGCAAGGCACCGGCAACTCCGCCTGCGCAGATGCGCCCAGCAGCAGGCCGGTCAGCAGCAGTGTCGCGCCGCTTGCCGCCTTGCCACGGCTGCGTGCGGTTTCCGCCGCGGGAACGCGCATGCCCAGGGCAGCGCTAAAAATGAGTCTGTATAGTTTGCGATTCATATTGTCTCCAGCTCCTTCAGATATTGCACCGGGTAAACCCTATATCTGCGCATGGCGCTTTAGTTATCATTTTCTTTCTAAAAAAAACGTATGAAGCCGTATCCCGTGCCTGTCTTGCACGACCACCTTAATCTCCCGGCCTTTCAGCATGATGGCGTTTATCCTGAATCGTACGGCTCACGGTACTCTCGCCTCGATTCAGTCAATTCCCCATCACCATGCCTGCCGCACCAGAAAATGCACGCGCTTATCGCCCACTTTCGTTCTATTCACCTCTTCCAGCGCCACCGCCCAGCTGAATTCCGCCGTTAAACCGTGCCGGGCTTTGAGACGCAAGCCCGTTCCGGTGCCGAGCAAATTGAAATGGTCGATCTGTCCGGGCAATGGCTGCTTCACCCGCACATAACCCCCGTCTATGAAAGCCAGCAGATGGAATTCTTCCAGCGCAGGGGTCAGATGCTTGGCATAATTGGGCGTGAAAGCTTCCAGTCCCCCTGTGGCACTATCGTCACCCAATGCCGCGACTTCGAAATAGCCTCGCACGGTACTTATCCCGCCGACGATGGATTGCTCGTTATTGATCAGCGGTTGGTCCGCGATCTGCCAGCTGGCGCGCCCATGCAAGCCCCATCCCTGGCGAAAAGTTTCGGTATGGGAAAAATTGCCGCGCAGAAACACGTAATTGGAGTGTGCCTTGAAACGCTTGTTGGCAAACTCCGCGTCGTCCCCGACCAGCCCGCGCACATGGAAATTCAGCGATAATCCAAGTTTGGTGGTGCGCTTTTCTCCCAGCCAGGTGCCATCCCACCCTACGGTGAAAGGCATATAGCTGACGGGTGTATTGAAGTTGCCACCGTCCAGAAGATTCACTGACTGGCCAAAATTCTTGTAGTCCACTCCCAGCGTTGCGGTATGGAAAAATGTTTGACTTCCCGGCAGCGGCAGGATGTAGCGCCCTCCGACTATCAGGCCGTTGCCCAGTACATTGAGCGTGCCCACCGAAGCCACGTCGGACGCGGAATAGACGCTATACAAGGCGAGAAAGCCACCGAGCGCCATGGGCATGGTATAGTTGCCTGAAATGACCTTGCTCTGGTCGGGATTCTCCGGCGTGATCAGCGCGGTCACGCCGAGACTATGTTGCTTGTGCCACAGATTGTCCCAGCTCATATTCGCGCTGAGCCGTGTCAGTGTCGTATTCGGAATCTGGCGGCTGTTCAGTTCTATACTGCCGTGTAGCGGCAACTGATCCTTCACCTTCAGATCGACTTCCACCGTGCCGGGTGTTTTACCTGCCCGTAAAACAGGCGTGACCCCGCGATCGGCCGTGCGATTCAGGGTTGCAAGCTGCTTCTGCATTGACTCCACACACCTGATTGAGCTTTCATGGTGGGAGCGTGCGCTCTTGCCCAACCTGAATTTTACCTTGCACCATTACCATCATATGTATCCCGGCCTCTCGTTCTCAACTTTGCCTCTTGTACATCGTATGTACATGGAAGCCGGGCTTGTACATAAAGAAAGTGTGTTGCACGGGTATGGCGACTTCTTCCGGCGGCGTGTACTAAAATCGCAACCTTCTTCATTTCAAGATAGATCCAGCGTCAACGTGGATTGATGCGAAGTGAGTTTCGGTCTGTGCGCGGTTTATCGTTTTATCAATTTAACCTTAAGGTTCACGGGTTCCATCGTGAATTTGAATCTTTCTTCGATTGATATCTGGTCCGCCCGCTCCATAATAAAGTTTCGACCTAGCATCGAAGCCAGCATTTTAATCTGAAGCAACGCCAGATAGCGGCCCGGGCATAACCGGGGTCCTGCCCCAAACGGCATTACGATGCGCTTGGCCGATGCCGCCATCTCGGCATGATTACCTGTCCCATCCCATCGCTTTGGATCGAATCGTTGCGGTTCCGGGAAGTTTTGTGAATCTAACCCCCCAAGTCGCATGAGAGCAAGGATCGGAGTGCCTTTAGCCACTCGCACACGACCCACCGTTGTGTCGCATTTCGCCTCAAGAAAGACAACCGGTCCCGACGGTTTCAAACGCATCGCCTCCTGCGCTACTGCCTCGATATACCGGAGCGATGAGATACGGCCAAAATCCTGTAACACGGTCTGATCCTCAAGCACGGCGGCAGCCTCAGCCTGCACCGCGGCCTGGACATCATCATCCTCGCAAAGAAAGTAACTGATCCACGCGAATACATTCGCAGTGCTATCCGCTCCAACAAGCAGGGTCGTGAAGACGTTGCCATAAACATCTTCATCCGTGAACTCTGAATCCGGCTGATCGCGTACGGCAACAAATGCTTCAATCAGATTGCGCGGCTGATCGAACAGCGAAGGGTCGGCATTCATACGAGCCCTTGTTTGTGCTATGAAAGCATCAACTTTGTCGCGCAAGGTACGAAGGTTGTTATCAAGCGCATGATCCGACGGTAACTTGAAGTAGCGCCAGTAAGGAAAAGGCGTATTGAGCCGACGATTGATGGCCGGGAAGATCATATCCAGAGATCTTTGGAGTGCGGCATCCTCCCCATCTATGGTATTGATCTCGCTCCCAAATGCTAAACCAGCGGTAACATCGAGGGAGTAACACATGAGATCCGCCAGAATGTCAAAGGATTCTCCCTGCTCCGCCGCTCGCAGCCAGCGCCGCCGTAGCCGTTCGGTAATTTTAACGAGGCTGGGAAAATAATTACGCAGATGGGCGGGGTCGAACGCGCGCATTGTCAGTTTTCGCTGCCGATACCATTGCTCCCCCTCCGCCGATAACACGCCTGAAATTCCCATATCTCCAAAGACGGTTTCAATTGAGGAGAAACGGCGGAATGTTTCCGGTCGCGCCCGGAGAATCTCGGAAACCGCCCGCCAGTCTGAAACCACCAGAGCGGTGTGGGACGCCACCTTCAAGCGGTAGAAATCACCATACTTCCGGGACCAATCTTCAAGGATCAGATGAAGCCGCGTTGCCTCAAGCTGCAGCAGGTTTCCGAGTACGGGAACTCCAGGAGGCAGCGGCAGGCTCTGTAAATCCGTGGCTGTTTCGAATTGAGTTTTCATTGCTATATCTCCAGAGTAAACAAGGATGCGGCCCACATGCGCCGCGAAGTCCGGCCCCCATCTTTCATCAGGCTGCAAAAAGCTTAACTATTTATTTTTATGGTCGTAATCGGCGGGCAGCTCACTCACCAACACAATTTTGGATTGGTTTCCTCAATGCCTGGCCAATGGCGAGAAGGAAAACCGTCTTTGGGGCTCAGCGAAATGCCTAGCCGCGCTTGGATCTCCCGCTTATCAAACGGTAGGGTTTGTAAATATGCTCAAGCCGGGCTATGCTCATAATAATGTGTGACAATCGGCAAGCTGGTTTCGCCAAAGAACACAAACTGGATTGCAATATTAATAAGAACTCGGAAAAGCTGGAAGTGCCCGAATAACGGTATTTCAGGAGTACGCTGGCATGTTTTTACCTAAAATCTTTAATCTTGGCAATGCTTTCAAACAATATTTTGAAATCGTACCGGCTTACTCGGAGGCATTGAAAGATGAAGTATATCGCGTGCGGCACCAGGTTTATTGCGAAGATCTGAAATTTGAGCCGATGCGGCCGGATAGACGTGAAATCGATGAATATGATGCTCGTTCGCTGCATCTTTTGATACGCAACGTAAATACACATGAATCCATCGGTTGTACCCGCATTGTCCGCACCAATCCGGAGAATCCACAGCATCCTCTGCCTTTCGAGATAGCCTGTACCCATGCGCTGGACCTTTCAATCACCGATCCGGCGAAATTGCCGCGTCAGAGTGTTGCCGAAGTGTCACGGCTCGCAGTCATCTCCCGCTACCGCAGGCGGAAAGGTGAGGCCACTAAAACCGTCGGCATTTCGGATGAGGATTTCGGAACACCCGATCTCCCGCGCTTTCCCTACATTCCGATCGGCCTTTACATCGGCACTATCGAGTTGGCGCGCCTGAATGGAATTGACACGCTGTTCGTTCTGACAGAGGAGCGCCAGGCGGCTCATTTTGGTAAGCTGGGTGTCGAGATTCAAACCATCGGAAGCCCGGTTGAGCATCACGGTAAACGTATACCCTCAATGATGAGTATCAGCGGCATCATCACTAATATGCGACGCATGTTTCGTTCGCTTTACCGTACCATCGCGACAGATATAGAAGACGGCACGCCATAACAATTCTTTGCGAACGAGCTCAAGCAAAGCTTATAGAGTAGGTCGCAAATTGGGACTTGCATGGCCCGCATATCAATCCCACCCCCAATCAAGCTTCATTACAGCTTTCCAGCAAGCTCCCGCAGCAGGCACGGCTCATCGCATGTCTTTTGCAGCAATAAGTGACTCTTCTCCATGAGACTCCATATATCCCTATTGTGTTCAAGGCTATTGAGGTTCACACTCATGCATGGGTAGGCCCAACAAACTGCAATAAAAACAGGGAGAGTCAAATGAGAAAAAGTTTCTGCTTGACGCTATGCGGTGCGGCTGGTTTATTTCTTCTGTGTTTCAGTGCCTGGGCGAGCGAGAGCGTTGGTTCCGAGCTCAGCGAGGCACGGCAAGTGGCTCAGTATAACTACGTCATTCATATCCTGGCGATGTTGCTGGTAGGTTTCGGTTTTCTCATGGTGTTCGTGCGCAGATACGGATTTGGCGCCACGACCGGAACGTATTTGGTAGTGGCAGTGGGCCTCCCCCTTTACATGCTCCTGCGCGCGAATGGAATCCTGGGACACGAAATCGCGCCAAACACTGTCCAGGCTCTGCTTTTCGCTGAATTCGCAGTAGCAACCGCTTTGATTGCCATGGGGGCCGTACTGGGTCGCTTACGGGTTTTCCAGTATGCCTTACTGGCGCTTTTCCTGGTTCCCGCTTATCTGATGAACGAATACCTGGTACTGGACAACGGGATGGGCCTGACGGAGGGTTATCAGGACACTGCCGGGTCGGTCATTATTCACGCCTTTGGTGCCTATTTTGGCTTGGGATTATCGCTTGCTTTGACCACTCCCCGGCAACGTAGTCAACCGATTGAATCCGACGAGACTTCTGATCGTTTCGCGATGGTGGGTTCAATGGTACTGTGGCTTTTCTGGCCCAGTTTCGCCACTGCTATCGTACCTTTTGAGCAGATGCCGCAGACGGTCGTCAATACTGTGCTGGCACTTTGCGGAGCAACCCTCAGCACCTATTTCCTGAGTACCTATTTCCACAAAGGCAAGACATCGATGGTCGACATGGCGAATGCGGCACTGGCCGGGGGAGTAGCCATTGGATCGACATGTAATATCGTATCTCCTTCAGGCGCTTTCGCAATCGGTCTGTTGGCGGGTACCGTCAGTGTCATCGGGTACGTATTTATTCAGCCAGCATTGGAAAGACGCTTCAAAATTGTTGACACCTGCGGCGTCCATAATCTGCATGGAATGCCCGGATTATTGGGCGCATTGATTGCCATCATGGTAGTGCCGGGTATCGCCGCATCTCAGCTCATCGGCATTACCTTCAGCATAGTGTTCGCCTTCGTTAGCGGGCTCATCGCCGGTGCAGCGATCAAAGCCACAGGGACGACGCATCTTGCCTACGAAGACAGCGAGGAATTCACTCATGTCGCTCCTCCCGAAATCAAGGTTATGGGAGGAGGAGGGCATTAAATAAAGACACGAACCCGGGCAACCCTGAACAAGCGCCGCCAGGGCGAAGCGGATGACTGCTGAATTTTCGGTAGCGCAGGGACAATCGCTACATCAGAATGACATCATATTGTTCCTGCGTGTAGGTGGCTTCCACCTGCAGGCTGATTGGCTTGGCGATAAAATCGCCAAGTTGAGCCAGGCTTTGGGACTCCTCGTCGAGAAATAGGTCGATGACTTGTTGTGAGGCCAGAATGCGAAACTCGCGGGCATCAAATTGGCGGGATTCGCGCAATAATTCACGCAGGATTTCGTAGCACATCGTCTGCGCCGTTCTGACTTCGCTGCGCCCCTGGCAGGTCGGACACGTCTCGCACAGAATGTGGGCAAGACTTTCCCGAGTGCGTTTGCGCGTCATTTCCACCAACCCGAGTGCGGTGAAACCATTGACAGTCATGCGCGTCCGGTCTTTCATCAGGGATTTTTTGAATTCGGTAAGTACGGCATTTTTATGCTCCGCGCTTTCCATGTCGATAAAATCAATAATGATGATGCCACCCAAATTTCGCAGTCGCAGCTGGCGTGCGATGACTTGCGCCGCCTCCAGGTTGGTTTTGAAAATAGTGTCGTCGAAGCTGCGCACGCCGACGAACCCACCGGTATTGACATCCACGGTGGTAAGCGCTTCGGTCTGATCGATGATCAGGTAGCCACCGGATTTAAGGTTTACCCGTCGTGCCAAGCATTTCTCAATTTCATCTTCTACGCCGTACAAATCGAACAACGGACGCTCTCCGGCATAATGGTCAATTCGTTCCGTCACATTGGCCATATAATCTTGCGCAAAAGCGATCAGTTTCTGAAAGGTTTCGCGCGAATCCACCAGAATACGCACCGTGCCGTCATCCACAAAATCACGCAGCACGCGGTGGCTAAGATTCAAGTCCTGATAGAGCAGCCCAGGCATGCCGGTTAGGGATTTTTCCTCGATGTCATGCCACAGCCTATGCAAATATTCGATATCTGTCTGCAAATCCTGCTCGCTGGCAGCTTCCGCCATGGTGCGGATGATAAAGCCGCCCTTTTCACCGGGTGGCAGCAGATGTTTTAACTTTTCGCGTAACAACTTGCGCTCGGTTTCATCCTCGATACGCTGGGAAATTCCGATATGAGATACTTGCGGCAGATATACCAGCATCCGTCCGGCGATACTCACCTGAGTGGATAGTCGCGCCCCCTTGGTGCTGATGGAGTCCTTGATAACCTGGACGAGTATATTTTTTCCCTCGTACAATAGTCTTTCGATGGGTTTATCGGCATCCTCGCTTTGGCGCAACCTCCAAATATCGGCCAGGTGGAGAAAGGCAGCACGCTCCAGGCCAATATCCACGAAAGCCGACTGCATCCCCGGCAGCACGCGGGTAACACGCCCATTGTAGATGTTCCCGACAATTCCGCGGCTGCTGGTGCGCTCGATATGCAGCTCTTGCACTGCACCCTGCTCCATCACGGCGACACGGGTTTCCTGCGGCGTAACGTTAACAAGAATTTCGCTAGTCATTAATCCCGAATCTGGTCGTTGACCGCTCATTTTTTCCACTCGGCGCCATGTCGCATAAAGAGACTTCTTTCGCTATCGACCTTTATCCTTGGGTCGCCACAGGGCGAAACTCAGGATAATAGATTTTTCTATGATCTTTTTCAGGCTCGGGGAAATATCTTTATTCCAGATTCTTCCAGCAGTTGCGCTGTCTCGAACAGCGGCAGCCCCATTACGCCACTATAACTGCCAGAGATTTCCGCTATAAAAACTGCCGCTATTCCTTGAATCGCGTAGCTGCCCGCTTTGTCATGCGCTTCGTCGCTGGCAAGGTAGAGCTGGATTTCGCGCTCGCTGATATGGCGGAATCGCACCGTGGAAGCAGAAGTACGTATATGTACTCCATTTTGCGCAGCCACCGCGACAGTGGTCAATACCTGGTGTGTCTGGCCAGAAAGAATGCGCAGCATTTCTTGGGCATGGGCATTACTCTCCGGCTTGCCAAAAACATGCTCCTTCAGTACCACTATCGTGTCTGCAGCGAGCACAGGGAATTGTGGGAGCTTACGTTGCATAAGCTGCATCCACCCCGTCCCGGCTTTTGTCCGCGCAATACGGGAAGTATAAACTTCCGGTGCTTCATCCGGCTTTGAAGTTTCATCGACATCCGCTAAGCGAGGTTTTGCCTCTCGCAGTAATAGCGTTGCGAAATCTACTCCAATCTGTTTCAGCAGTTCCCGCCGGCGTGGGCTGCGGGAAGCCAGATAAATACGATTCTCCGGTAGAGCCATATTTTCCTGTGAAATATCTATTCAAAACTAAACGTTTAATATCTGAGCGTTGCTACACTCGATGATAAGGATGCCCCTTGATAAAGGAGACCGCGCGATACAATTGTTCCGCCAGCAATACGCGCGCCAAACCATGCGGCAACGTCATTGCGGATAACGCCAAAACGTCATCCGCAGAATTCTTGATGCGGGCGTCCAACCCGTCCGCTCCGCCCACGATAAAGGCAATATCATTACCGTTTCTCATCCATTCCGTAATGGAATCAGCCAGCTTGACAGTGGTCAATTGCCTACCATGCTCATCCAGCGCCACCATTCGGCACCTGGGCGGTAGTGCCGCCAGGATTCGGACGGCCTCGGCGGCCAGCAGCTGTTCCACCTTCTTGCCACTACGTTCTTCCGGCTTGATTTCCAGCAATTCAACGGTAGCCTCGTGCGGCATGCGCCTGGTGTATTCTTCAAAACCAGCCGCAATCCATCGCGGCATTTTGTGACCCACCGCACAAACTAGAAATTTCATGCGACCTCAGACTTGGCTGGCGCGGCCGGACCGGGTGGATTTCTTTTTAATCGGCGAGGCCGATTTAGCTGCGGCTTTGCGGGGCTTTGCAGTCGATGACTTGACAGCGACAGGCTCAGGAAGGACCTTGTTCTCGCCCGCCCCAGTAGTTGCCTTGTTTATTCTTTTCTTTTTCGCTTCTGCCCACAGTTCTTCCAGATTGTAATGAGCACG
The DNA here is from genome assembly GCF_000832065.1 of Nitrosospira sp. NpAV. GTDB lineage: Bacteria > Pseudomonadota > Gammaproteobacteria > Burkholderiales > Nitrosomonadaceae > Nitrosospira. Next base: position 90,238 of record NZ_JXQM01000006.1, read on the forward strand.
TACGGTAGTCTGCATGATATGTACCAGCACCTCTCCCAGGTCCACCAGTACCCATTCCCCGGCTTGCTCGCCTTCCACGCCATAAACCATGCCGCCACCGCCTTTGACTTTCTCCGCGACATTGTTCGCGATAGCCTTGGTGTGACGCGTGGAATCCCCACTCGCGATAATCATGCGGTCGAACAAAGTGGTTATCTTGGTCACGTCCAGCACTTCGATATCGTGCGCTTTTAATTCTTCCAGCGCGGCAACAACCGTTTTTACCAGTTTAGCGGGTGTCATCCTCCTCCTGAGTACAAGTGATTCGCCGCGATATAATCGAGGACCGCATCGGGCATCAGGTAACGTATGCTTTTCCCTGCGGCTATACGCGCACGAATGGAAGTTGCGGAAATATCGAGCAAAGTGGTCGGCGCAATAAAAATTAACCCATTAGGGGTATACCTGAGGCTGTCCGCGCTGGATACCCAGCGTTGCGCGCACTCCTCTTTCAATTCTGGGGGGAGATTGTAATGACGGGATGCTAGCGCATAACCCGGACGAGTGGCAATGACGAAATGGCATAACCCGAACAGTTCACGCCAGCTATGCCATTCGGCGAGTTTCATGAATGCGTCCACTCCTATGATGAAGCATAGGATGACGCATCCCCCCACTTCCTGCTTAAGTTCGCGTAACGACTCCACGCTGTAGCTCACGCCAGGGCGGCGGACTTCACGCTCATCCAGTACGAATCTAGAATTGCCTCGGATCGCAATACGCACGATCGCCGCACGGTGTCGAAGCGATACAGCAGGAGTATCGCGCAAACTTGGAATACCTGCGGGCACAAAACGCAGTTCGCTCAGGCCGATCGTCTCGGCAATTTCTTCAGCTACACGCAGGTGACCGTAATGAATGGGATCGAAAGTACCTCCGAAAATACCAACAAGGGGAGATTCAGATTTCATCCTAAACCCGGGGGTCGAACGGAGGAAGTGCGCTCATAACAATACCCGGCGCATATCAGCCAACACCTCAACCAGATGGGAGGTGAAACGTGCGGCGGTCGCACCATCGATTACGCGATGATCATAGGATAGCGATAACGGCAGCATCAAGCGGGGAACAAATTGGCCATCGCGGAAAACAGGTTTTATGCTGGCACGGGATACCCCGAGAATCGCCACCTCCGGCGCGTTGATGATGGGGGTGAATGCGGTGCCGCCAATGCCTCCTAGACTGGAGATGGTGAAACTTGCACCCTGCATTTCAGCAGGCTTCAGCTTACCCTCGCGAGCCAGCATCGCGAGATTGGACATTTCTCTGGCGATGTCGATCACGCCTTTCTGATCGACATCGCGAATGACCGGCACCATCAGCCCATTTGGCGTGTCCGCCGCAAAACCAAGGTGGTAATAGTGCTTGATTACAAGATTCATTTCCCCACCGCCGCTATCAAGCGAACCGCTATCAAGCGAAGCATTGAATTCAGGAAACTTCTTCAACGCCGCGATGGATGCACGCATCAAGAAGGCGAGTATCGTGACCTTCACACCTTCTTTTTCCGACGTTTCATTGGACTCCTTGCGCAAAGCTTCCAGTTCCGTAATGTCGGCTTCGTCGAATTGTGTCACATGCGGAATCATTACCCAATTACGGTGCAGATTCGCTCCGGATATTTTTTTGATACGCGACAGGGGCTTCAGCTCCACCGGGCCGAATTTTGCAAAATTCACTTGCGGCCAAGGCAGCAGATTGAGTTCTGTGCCGTTGCCACCGCGTGATTTTGATAATTCCGCCTTGACGTAGGCCTGGACATCTTCCCTGAGTATGCGCTGCTTCGGGCCGCTGCCGCTTACCAACCCCAGATTCACGCCCAATTCGCGTGCAAATCGCCGCATCGAGGGGCTCGCATGGGCTTTTGCGAAAGCCGCCTCGTCTATCGGTGAAGGTAGATTAGGGACAGATTGACGGGTAGGTTGCGCAGAGACCGGTGCCGAGACCGGCCGGGGGGACTCCACCTTTGAATTTGCCAAAGAATCGTCGCGCCGGACAGGGGCGGAAGGAGACTGCGGCTCGGGAGCCTGCTGCGAAGCCAAGCCTGATGATGGCGCGGCCTGAGAGGTCTTCACCGAATTGTCCGTTTCAGCGACTTGCATCGCTAAAATGGATGTCCCCTCAGAGACCTTATCACCCACTTTTACAAATACTTCCCCGGCTACCCCCGCAAAAGGGGAAGGCACTTCTATTGTCGCTTTATCCGATTCCAGCACGATCAGCGGGTCTTCCACCTTAATCGGGTCACCCGCTTTCACCAGCACTTCTATCACGGGAACGTCTTTAAAGTCGCCGATGTCCGGAATCAATACCTGTTTAGTCTCTGCCACGCTTCTTTCCTTCGTGTTTACATTAATCCCGATTTGGAAATAAGGACTGGCGGCGCGCACCAATAATAAATCACGGCCGAGGTACGCACCTCTATGTGCGTGCTTTCACGCATCCGTTCGCTCATACCGTCACCGGATTTGGCTTGTCCGGATCAATGCCGAACTTGCTTATCGCTTGCGCCACCTTTTCCGCAGGAATTTTGCCTTCCTCGGCTAATGCCTGAAGCGCAGCTACGGTGACATAATAGCGATCCACCTCGAAGAACCGGCGCAGTTTCTCACGTGTATCGGAACGACCAAACCCGTCTGTACCCAACACTTTATAGCGCCCCGGCACAAACTCGCGTATCTGGTCGGCAAATATTTTCATGTAGTCGGTGGCCGCCACCACGGGTCCCTCACGATCCTTGAAACATGACCCCACGTAGGATAATTTTGCAGGTTCGCCGGGATGCAGCATATTCCAGCGCGTTATGTCCAACGCTTCACGCCTCAATTCGTTAAAGCTGGTGACACTCCAAATATCGGCGGCAATGCCATATTCTTTCTCCAGTATTCCTGCTGCCGCAATAACTTCGCGCAAAATGGTGCCGGAACCGAGCAATTGCACCCGCAACCCGGAATACTCTCCCTCTGCTCGATTCCCCGTCCGGAACAGGTACATGCCTTTCAATATACCCTGTTCAGCATTCGCAGGCATTTCCGGATGCGGGTAATTTTCGTTCATTACGGTAATGTAGTAATAAACGTCCTCCTGCGCGTCATACATGCGGCGCAACCCGTCCTGGATAATAACCGCGAGCTCATACGCAAACGTGGGATCGTAAGATACACAATTGGGAATGGTCGAGGCGGACAGATGGCTATGGCCGTCTTCATGCTGCAATCCCTCTCCATTCAGCGTCGTGCGTCCGGCCGTGCCTCCCAGCAAAAATCCGCGGCAACGCATATCTCCCGCCGCCCAGGCCAAGTCGCCGACGCGCTGAAAGCCAAACATGGAATAAAAGATATAGAACGGGATCATCTGCACACCGTGAGTGCTGTAGGCGCTTGCGACGGCCATCCATGACGACATGGCGCCCGCTTCATTGATGCCTTCCTGCAGAATCTGACCGCTCTTGTCTTCCTTGTAATACATCAGCTGGTCGGCATCTTGCGGCGTGTAGAGCTGTCCCGTCGACGACCAGATGCCCAATTGCCGGAACATGCCTTCCATGCCGAAAGTGCGTGACTCATCCGCTACGATCGGCACCACATGCTTGCCTATGCTTTTGTCCTTCACGAGAATGTTAAGGATACGCACAAACGCCATGGTCGTAGAGGATTCCCTCCCCTCGCCACTTGCTTTGAGCAATGTCTCGAATGCGGATAGGGGTGGTACCGGCAGCGCCTCGGCCTTGCGCTGGCGGCGATGGATGAATCCGCCTAGCGCCTGCCGCCGCTGCCGCATATAGACGAACTCGGGGGAGTCTTTGTCAAACTTCAGGTACGGTACATCGTCTATCTTGTCATCTGCAATTGGCAGACCGAAACGGTCACGAAATGCTTTCAGGGACGTCGTGCCCATTTTTTTCTGCTGATGGGTGATGTTCTGCGCTTCGCCTGCTTCACCCATGCCATAACCTTTGATGGTTTTGGCAAGTATCACGGTCGGCTGGCCGGTATGCCTGACCGCGGCGGCATAAGCGGCATAGACCTTATGTGGATCATGACCCCCACGGTTCAAGCGCCAGATATCGTCGTCCGACATATTGGCGACCATTTCCAGTAGCTCCGGATATTTACCGAAGAAGTGTTCACGCACGTAACCGCCATCTCTGGACTTGAAAGTCTGGTATTCGCCATCCACGCATTCCATCATGCGTTGCTGCAGCAGGCCCTTGGTATCCTTGGCTAACAAAGAATCCCAGTAGGAGCCCCAGATTACCTTGATGACGTTCCAGCCGGCACCGCGAAAAGCGGCCTCCAGCTCCTGGATAATCTTGCCATTGCCGCGCACCGGGCCATCAAGGCGTTGAAGATTGCAGTTGACGACAAAAATCAGATTGTCCAGATTCTCCCGCGAAGCGAGCGAAATCGCGCCGAGGGATTCCGGTTCGTCCATTTCACCGTCGCCCAGAAAAGTCCAGACCTTGCGCCCCTTGGTCTGAACCAGACCACGGCTATCCAGATATTTCATGAAACGCGCCTGATAGATTGCCATCAATGGCCCCAGTCCCATTGATACCGTCGGAAACTGCCAGAAATCGGGCATCAGCCAAGGATGCGGATAAGAGGATATCCCCTTCCCGTCAACCTCCTGGCGGAAATTATCAAGCTGTTCCTCCGACAACTCTTCCAGCAGAAAAGCATAGGCATAAAGACCAGGCGAGGAATGTCCCTGCGCGAATATCAGGTCACCACCATGATCCGTGGAACGGGCATGCCAAAAGTGATTGTAACCGACGTCATAGAGTGTCGCGGCGGATGCAAAGCTGGCAATATGGCCGCCAACGTTGGAATTCTTATTAGCGCGCAACACCATTGCCATGGAGTTCCACCGCACGTAGGAACGGATACGGTGCTCCAGCGCATGATTACCGGGTGAGCGGTCCTCCTTGCCGGTGGGAATCGTGTTGATATAGGCGGTGGTGGCGCTATAAGGAAGATATGCGCCGGAACGGCGGGCCTTTTCCACCAGTCTCTCCAGCAGATAATGTGCCCGCTCCGTCCCCTCGTGTGTGAGTACGGATTCCAGGGCGTCGAGCCATTCCTTCGTTTCAGTTGGATCTATGTCTGGGATGGGTTCCATGTTTCGTCTCGCATATATTGAGGTTTTACCGATCTTACGCTGCGGCTAAACCTTTGCCTGAGTGATTTGCGCGCGTTCCGCAGCCTCTATGGTATTACACAACAACATGGTGATGGTCATTGGCCCTACCCCGCCCGGCACGGGTGTGATGTAACCCGCTTTCTCCTTGACTGTCTCGAAATCCACATCACCTGCAAGCTTACCGTCCGGCATGCGATTGATGCCAACATCTATTACCGTCGCGCCGGGCTTCACCATGTCGGCGGTGATCATGCGAGGTTTTCCGACGGCTACCACCAGAATATCTGCCCGCTTCGTGTGTTCAGCCAGATCAAGCGTCTTCGATGTGCAGATGGTGACGGTTGCACCATGTTGCAATAGCATGAGTGCCATCGGTTTACCTACGATGTTGCTGCGGCCTACCACTACCGCATGCCTGCCTTCAACCGGAACGCCGCATTTTTCCAGCATTTTCATGACGCCGTAGGGAGTACAGGGCGGAAAAACCGTATTACCGGTAACCAGTGCGCCGACATTGTAAAGATGGAAGCCGTCCGCGTCTTTTTCCACCGCGATGGATGCAATGATCCTGCTGCTCTCAAAATGCCGGGGTAGCGGCAGTTGCACCAGGATACCGTGAATTTGGGGGTTCCCATTCAGTTCCTGAATGCGCTGTATTACCTCATCCTGGCTCGCCCCTTCCGGGAACGCATGTATTTCCGAATAAATTCCGGTCTCGCCGCAGGCCTTGGCCTTGTTTCGCACATATATGCTCGAAGCCGGATTGTCACCCACAATGACTACAGCCAACCCCGGCTGCACGCCATTTTGCGTCAAGCGCTCGGCGCGAACTTTCCATTCGGCCCGCACTTCTCTGGCTAACGCATTGCCATCCATGATCGTGGCACTCATTATGTGGTCGAATCGACAATATCGCGGGATGTGGACAGGCAATTATACTTTGTCCGGGTGTGGCTTTCACCTTCCGTGCAGACTTATCGTAAGAATGCGTCCATGAAGACGCTTGCGGGCAACGGCCTGAGCCGAGTGCCCGCCTCGAAAAAATAAAAGCAATTCCGGATGGAGGGCGCACCCCACGCTTATGCCGGAGGTGTAGGCGTGTTTGCTTTTTTGATCTTCATGCGGTAAATCAACAACCCGATCAAGAACGTCGGAAGCACAACCAGGATAGCTGCCAGGAGTCCCGCCGCCAGCACATCAATGCCCTCGGTTTTTGGAAGGAAAATGGTAACCGCCCAGATGGTTACAAACGCTGCCGACGCACCACCGATAAACATGATCTTTTTACCGCGCTCGTAAAAGCGCCAGAACGCCCCGGAAACCCGCACTTCATCCCGATACTCATCAAAGATCTTGGCCAGGCTATCGTCATCCGGTACCGCTTCATAACCGGCCGTGATGGCGTGTGTATCGCTGCCGTCTTCCACTCGAGACATATTGTTCAGAAATGCAATCCGCTGTTGAGCCTGCTTTTTACTCATGCCATCGCTGATAAACATCGATTGAAGTGCGGTAAACGCATAATCGCGGGCATGGGTTGATAAGCTGAGACTCTCAGCCCGGCGCCACATGACACCCGCCAGGTACAGCTGAATTGTCATTTGCCTGAACTGAGGTGCAAAGTCATATCCCTTGTCCTTGATTTTTTCAAGCTGGGGAGCCAGCATCTCTCGCGCATATTGTACGCAACTATCAATCCCGGCCGTTTCCGCGTCAGTTTTCGTGTCACTCATTGTTGTAATTGAGGGGTTATGCCCAGCCCTAACTTTGAATTTGTGGAGGAACCCATTATATACTGGCTATACTGTTATAGGGCTCGTTGAGAAAGACTGAGTTCTCTGGTCCAACGATAGTGCCTGACTGCCCCGGCTCCTTCGCCACAGAAGATACTCATATATTCGCAACAGCATGAATTCACGGTTCTTCTCCGCACTGTTTGCCGGTCCGCTCCAAAAATGTCCCGCGACAAATGCTTTAATTTTTTCATGGATCAGATACAGGAAAAACTTCGCAATATTATAATTTGGTCAATTTTAAATATGCGCTCGGCGCGCGTCCATAAAGGGAACCCACATGAAACATCATAAATACCTTATCGTCGGCGGCGGCATGACTGCCGATTCCGCTGTTCACGGTATCCGCAAAATCGACCAAGAAGGCGCCATTGCCATGATTTGCGAGGAGCGTCATCTGCCTTATGACCGCCCACCCCTTTCCAAGTCACTGTGGAAGGACACGCCGTATGAATCCATTTGGCGTAATGCCCATGGCCTCAATGTCGCAGTACATCTGAGCAAAAAAATTGTGGCCCTCGATCCATCGAAAAAAACCGCGACCGATGATGCCGGTAACGTTTATACCTATGAAAAGCTTTTACTTGCGACAGGGGGTTCAGTACGGCGCTTTCCCGATTCCGGCGAAAACATTATCTATTTCAGAACCGCCGACGATTATCGCAAGTTGCGCGAGTTGAGTGAACGGGGTTCGGATTTTGTAGTGATCGGAGGGGGCTTCATCGGTTCCGAAATCGGCGCGGCGCTTGCCATGAACAACAAACGGGTCACGATGATTTTTCCGGAGAGCGGTATCGGCGCGCGCGTTTATCCGCGGCCCCTGGTTGAGTTCATAAATTCCTATTACCGCGAAAAGGGAGTCACCGTACTGGCATCGGAAACTATCAAATCTGTGCGGATTGCGGGTGACAAGACTATCGTGACGACAGGAAACGGCGCCGAAATTTCCGCGGATGGCGTTGTGGCCGGGCTGGGCATCCTGCCCAACACCGACCTTGCCATTCAGGCCGGACTCGCGGTGGACAATGGCATCATCGTGGACGAGCAGCTCCGCACGAGCAATCCCGACATCTATGCAGCGGGCGATGTGGCGAATTTCCATAGCGCCATCTTGGATAAACGCGTACGCGTGGAACACGAGGATAATGCTAATGTAATGGGAGAGATGGCGGGCCGAAACATGGCCGGACAGTCGGACACCTATCGTCACCAGCCTTTCTTTTATTCCGACTTGTTTGACCTGGGTTACGAAGCAGTGGGTGAGCTGGATGCCAGTCTTGATATTATCGAAGACTGGAAGGAGCCCTTCCGCAAAGGCGTGATTTATTATTTACGCGATGAACAGGTGCGCGGAATCCTGCTCTGGAACACGTGGGGGCAGGTTGAAGCCGCCACTCAATTGATAGCGGAAAAAGCCACTCACTCCCGCGCGACGCTGGAGGGAAGAATATCGGACTAATCATTGTTTCAGTTTTCCTATCCCACGTAAGAATCGGACCACATGCCAGACTTGTTATCCCGTTTGTTGCGGGCGCGCAACCACATGGGTCACCCGCTGCAAAATAGGATTTCAACCCATATAAATAATTGCGCCCTATCTTGACAACGTTGACCTTTACTCGTCCGGATGATTGGCATCTTCACCTGCGTGACGGTGAGCAGATGCGAGCGGTGCTGCCGGACAGCGCGCGATGCTTCGGCCGTGCCATCGTCATGCCTAACCTCAAACCACCGGTAGTGACAACGGACATGGCGTTAGCGTACCGGGCGCGTATTCTCGCTGCTCTGCCTCGGGGCATGCGCTTCGAGCCGTTGATGACGCTATATCTGACCGACAACACCGCGCCGGCGGAAATCATCGAAGCCCGGGAAAGCGGGGCGATCCAGGCCGTAAAGTATTATCCTGCCGGCGCCACCACAAATTCCGCGGCGGGCGTTACCGATATTCGCAGGTGCTACGCCACACTTGAAACAATGGAACAAACAGGCATGCCACTGCTGGTGCATGGTGAAGTGACCGATCCCGAAGTGGATGTGTTCGACAAGGAAAGAGTTTTTCTGGAACGAGTGCTGACCCCCGTTACGCAACGCTTCCCACGGTTACCGATCGTATTCGAGCACATCACCACGCGGGAGGCGGTGGAATTCGTCAGGAACGCCTCAAGCAATGTTGCCGCCACCATCACCGCCCATCACATGCTGCTCAATCGCAATGCCCTGTTCCAGGGGGGCATCCGGCCGCACCACTTTTGCCTTCCTGTACTGAAGCGCGAAGCGCATCGCCGCGCATTGATTGAAGCCGCCACCAGTGGTAATCCTAAATTTTTTCTCGGCACCGACAGCGCGCCGCACTCTCGATCCACCAAGGAAACAGCTTGCGGCTGCGCCGGTATCTACACCGCTCATGCTGCCATTGAACTTTATGCGGAAGTCTTTGAGCAGGCAGGCGCGCTGGATAAACTCGAAGCCTTTGCCAGCTTTCATGGCGCAGATTTCTACCAACTGCCGCGCAACAAGCAAAGCATTACACTGAAAAAAGAAAACTGGAGCGTGCCGTCACACCTGGAATTCGCGGATGATGTGGTGGTTCCGCTACGGGCGGGAGAAAACCTGGCCTGGAAATTGATTGACGAGTCCTCTGGACTCGAATAAGGAAAGTGCAGGTTTCCCATATCTTCGTTTGGATCGCATGACGATTTCTCAAGTTCTTTGAGTATGATGCGCGCCCTCGCAGTTCTCAAGGATATCTTTGGCTACCCTGCTTTTCGCGGGCGGCAGGCCGAAGTGATCGCGCATATTGCCGGAGGCAGGGACTGCCTGGTGCTGATGCCGACGGGTGGTGGCAAATCATTGTGTTACCAGATTCCGGCGTTATTACGCGACGGTGTTGCGGTGGTGGTCTCTCCGCTGATCGCACTCATGCAGAATCAGGTCGCGGCATTGCATGAAGCCGGGGTGCGTGCGGCATTTCTCAACTCTTCCTTGTCACAGGCGGAAACCGCAGCAGTCGAACGCGGCATGCTGGCCGGGACCTATGATCTGGTGTATGTGGCACCCGAGAGATTGTTGACACCGCGCTTTCTCGGTCTTCTGGCGCGCACGCCGCTCTCGCTGTTCGCCATCGATGAGGCGCATTGTGTGTCGCAATGGGGACACGACTTCCGTCCGGAATACATTCAGCTTTCGGTTCTGCATGAGCGATTTCCCAACGTGCCGCGTATCGCCCTCACGGCGACAGCGGATAGCGTGACACGCAGGGAAATCATCGAGCGCCTTGGCCTCGAAGGCGCGCGGATTTTCATTTCCAGTTTCGATCGTCCCAATATTCGTTACCAGATTGTGGACAAGGTGAACGGCAAGGCGCAGTTGCTTGCTTTTATCCATGCTGAACATGACGGCGACGCCGGCATTGTTTATTGTCTGTCGCGTAAGAAAGTCGAAGAAACGACGGCATGGTTGGCTGAAAAAGGCATACGCGCGCTTGCCTATCACGCCGGCATGAGCACGGAAGATCGCACCCGCAACCAGGAAAGATTCCTCCGCGAAGATGGCATCGTAATGGTCGCCACTATTGCGTTCGGTATGGGCATAGACAAGCCGGACGTGCGCTTCGTCGCGCATCTCGACCTGCCCAAAAGTGTGGAGGGCTATTACCAGGAAACCGGCCGAGCTGGCCGCGATGGCCATGCAGCCAACGCATGGATGGCTTATGGTTTGGGTGACGTAGTACAGCAGCGGCGCATGATCGAAAGTTCCGAGGCGGATGCGCAGTTTAAACGGATAGCTTCAACCAAACTCGATGCGCTGCTGGCGCTGTGCGAGGCCACTACTTGCCGCCGCGTGCGCCTGCTTGAATATTTTGGCGAAGCCGCGGCTGGTATGGCTTGCGGTAACTGCGATGTCTGTCTCAATCCGCCACAAGTATGGGACGGCACGGTGGCGGCACAAAAGGCGTTGTCTTGTGCCTTCCGCACAGGTCAACGCTTTGGCGCCGGACATCTGATTGACGTGCTGCGCGGCAACGATACCGAGCGCATGAGGCAGTGGGGTCACGACAAGGTCAGTACCTTCGGTATCGGCAAGGAATTGGATGATAAGGCATGGCGCGCGGTATTTCGCCAATTGGCGGCACTCGGCTTGCTCGCAGCGGACAACGAGGGCCATGGTTCGCTGCGTCTCACCGCCGTCAGCCGCGCGGTACTGAACGGGAGTCAAACGGTATCTCTACGCCTGCAGCCGGAGCGCAAAAAGAATATAGCCAAAACCAAGGTCGTGCGTGAGGACAAATTTGCTACGCTCGATCCGGCGGCTCGCGCATTGTGGGCGCGCTTGCGCGCATGGCGCATCGATATGGCAAAGAAGCACGGCGTTCCCGCTTATGTCGTATTTTACGATGCAACGCTGGCGGAACTGGTGCATCTTCGTCCACAGACAGAAAACGAACTGAGTCAGGTACCCGGTATGGGTGCGCGCAAGCTGGAAAGTTATGGCGACGATCTGCTCGAGATTCTTCGCATATGATCGAAATGGGCAGGGGCCCACACCGTCTTGTTATTTACGTCTACGAATCCTGCCACGTTGACGGCAGGCGCTTCGCGAAGCACCTGCTCAGATTGAATATTACCAGTGTCTCTTGGCGCGATTCCACTGGTAAAGCAACCGAGCAAAGACGTTATACGCCAGATGGGTAAGCTGCTTGAGTACGGGTAATCGCAACAGGCTTGCAAGCCAGCGCTGGCTGGGCGTTTCTGACCATAGTCGCGTAAACGCGTCCGCCCCGATATTGAGCTCGCCATCGGCGTCTTTGACATACAACCGCTCCCGCACCTGCTCCAAGGAGGCGCCTACCTCCGACACGGCCTCTGGATGTGCATGCACATCGACCCACTCGATGTCCTTGATGCCGCACGCCTCCATGCGTTGGCGCTGATCCTTGATTCCCGCATTGCAAACCGGGCATGCGCTGTTGTAGTAAACCTTGCTGGACATGTTGCGGTTCTCGCATATTCAATTCAGATGGAATCATGAATAGTTTAAACGGCACGCCCTAGGCCGATATTACTCACAGCGATAGACAACCCCCAGGACTGTGGTGTTTGTGGTGCCTGTACTACCCCATGCGTTGGTATTATTTGAATCTTGTACCCAGACGAAGTTTCCTCCCATTTCGGCCGCCTGGTTGCGCAAGTCGTTTCTGGCTCCGATGAGCAGATTCTTATTGGACGTGTAGTCGCCTGTAATCCAATTACCCTGGGAGCCAACGACGTCGCCAAGCGGCTTGCAGTTACCGGAGGGTTTCACAGTCACAAGTTCAACGGATTTTCCTTCCGGCGTCACTGAAATCGCTGAACAGCCCACGAGAAGAAGCACCGACAACGCAGCAGTCATTTTCGCAACCATCTATTTTTCTCCTATGAAAACCTTGTATTCCGTAATGCTTCGTTTAAAAAATGGAGATTCTACGATTTCGAGCGCCGAAGTCAACCAATGCCAACCAGTTGTCATGGGACAGGCATACCTGAAGAACAGAAATGGATGGTGCGCTGGAACGACAGTGATATCCATGGCATGGCAAATGGGTTGAGTACCTTTGCTTTTCCGTTTACGCATGTCTTGGAGCAAACATGATAATAGCCATCCCTGCAAGGGCCACCAGAGAACCTGCCACGTCCCAAGCCGTGGGCCTCACGCCCTCGACAGACCAAAGCCAGAGCATCGCCACGAAGATATAGACGCCCCCATACGCGGCGTAGGTGCGGCCCGCGGCTGTGGGATGGAGAGTGAGCAGCCATGCAAACAATGCGAGACTTGCGGCGGCGGGTATGAGAAGCCACGCGCTCTGGCCCTGCTTGAGCCAGAGATAAGGCAAATAGCAACCGACGATCTCGGCGACCGCGGTAGCCATGAAAAGAAAGAAGGTTTTCAACGCAAACACATTTCCTGTCAGTTTTCCGCGTTGCTTATAACGCGATACCTGCGTATATCGGGCTCTTTTGCGAGCAATGGCACAGCCTTTAAAAAAGCACCTTGCATATGAGGTGTTATAAAATGAGTATCGATAGCGGAATCGCTTTCCCATTCCTCCACGAAGGTAAAATCGCCGGAGTCAGCGTTATTTTGGAGAAGCTGATAGCTGATACAGCCACTTTCCTTGCGTGTGTCTCCAACCAGACCCAGCAGGAGGGATTTCACTTCTTCGATCTTGTCAGGCCTTGCGGTTATCCTTGCCACGACTCGCACTGTTTTATTTGCCATGAATCACCATAAACGGGAACTGCAGACCTTCTGAAGTGCGGAAAACGCATAGCGCCAACTGACACAATTTATTTCTCCGCAGCCGCTTTTTCGGCTGAGCGTAGCGCCACAGCCTTAAAGAGTTCTGGGATTGCAATGGTATTTGACATATTCACGACAAACACCGGAATCAGTCCCCCGGGATTCGTGAGCAACGTGTAGGTGAGCCGCGTGCGCCTGCCACCTTGGAGCGGTTCGATCAACCACGAACCTTCGTTCAGTTTGACGCGCACGACGCCCTCGATTTCTGGCTGGGCCTCGGGATTCGCAGTCCATTCGACTTTGAACACACCACCATTCATCGGAATGCCGCGCGTCATCCTGACCTTGAGGGGGTAGTCACGCTCGCTCACGAACGGCGGTGCAATGCGTGCGTAAGTGACAACCTCGCTATCACCCATGCGGCTGAGCACCCTTGATTCCTTCACGTAAGGCATGAAATCCGGATAGTGATCAAAGTCGGTGACGACGTTGAAAACAACCTGCGGCGGAGCACTCACTTCCGCAGTTGCCACAATTCGACGGCCCGTCTCCACATCCTTCGTAAAGATGACAAGCTCGCCCGTGCGATAGGCTTCAGTCCAATCTGCCCCAGGGCTTTTCATGTCGAGTGCCTGGACGGATGACGCAGCAAAGACAATAACGATAACGGAAACAGCGAGGAAGCGCATGGAACTTCCGATAAATATCTGATTGGTGATTCTGACGCCGGATTAAGAATTTAAGAATTCTACCTCTATTCCGCATTGCGGATCAGAGTTTAACCAGGCGAATACGACGAAACCATCCTCCCGCCAGCACCGGCACATCCTCTTCCACTTTCAATTCCGGAACATCCGCCAACACCTCTTCAAATACCACATCCAGCCGGGTAACAATATGCTGCGACAGAAGATTCAATATCCGCCTGCCCCACGCGCTTTCACCCGGCTTAAGAAACTTGTCGAGTATCAGCACGCTACCGCCCGGTTTTAATACACGTGCGGTTTCCCGCAAACAGGCAGTTGCATCGGGAACGATCGCGAGAATCAGATGTAGCACCACATGATCGAAGGTTCCGTCGGCAAATGGCAGTAACATACTGTTGCCCTGAATCAGATTCAGGCGCAGGCTTCCGGTACGGGATTTTGCCCTGCGTAACATGGCGGCGGTAAGATCCAGGCCGACATAATGGTGGCACGGAGGAAGATAAGGCAGATCCAGTCCGGAACCGATGCCACTGATGAGGACGTTGAGATCGCCTTGTTGCGGCATCTGGCCGAGGCTTGCCGCGCGGACTCCCGTGCCCGCCGTCGCGAGCAGCGCGTCGTAAAGCGGAGCGATCACCGTATAAGAATGGCGCAGGGACATGAGAGAACTTTACTTCAGGTTTCGTCCACCCTTCTTTCGTTCCGGCTTATTTGGCTTGCCTGGCTTATCCGCCGGCTCCAGACCGGGCGGCATGCTTCGCTGCGCTCGGTAAGCCCAAACCAGCATACCGGCACCTGCCGCAATCATCGGCAGCGACAACCATTGCCCCATGCTGATACCCAGCGTCAGCACACCCAGAAAGCCGTTATCCGGTTCACGATAAAACTCCGCAAACGAACGGAACACGCCATAGCCGATCAGGAACATGCCAGAGACCGCGGCCACCGGCCGCGGCTTGGCGGAATAAATCCACATCAATGCAAAGAATGCCAGCCCCTCCAGCGCAAACTCATAGAGCTGGGAAGGATGGCGGGGGAGATCATCCACGTGGGGGAAAATCATGCCCCAGGCCACATCGGTGGGACGCCCCCATAATTCCGCATTGATGAAGTTACCGAGACGGCCCGCCCCCAACCCCAATGGTACCAGCGGCGCGATAAAATCGGTGACAGCCAGCCACGGCAGTTTATATTTTCGGGCCAGCAGCGCCATCGCGGTAATCACGCCAAGAAAACCGCCGTGAAACGACATTCCACCCTGCCACACTGCGAAGATTTCCAGCGGATGCGCCAGGAAGTGGGCGGGCTGATAAAATAGTACATACCCCAGGCGGCCGCCCAGTATGACTCCCAGGACACCGAAAAACAGCATATCGTCAAGCATGCTGGTGGTGAATGCCCCCTCAGGGTGGCGCTTGATGCGATAACGCCCCAGCAGTATGAATTGCGCGAATCCCAGGAGATACATGAGCCCGTACCACCGGACGGCAAGGGGCCCAAGGTAGATGGCGACAGGGTCGAACTGCGGGTGAATGAGCATAGGGTTCGGCTTTTTTGCGGTAAAATAATTGATTATACGTTAAGGAATCCCTGAATAAGTTCCACGCGCGCCCAGAGAGATTCCCTCACGCCGTTCATTGCGGAGATGGATGCAGGGTGAGAAGAATCGAACAAAGACAACTTGCACTGATCTCGTCTTTCTTTTCTGATATCGCGCTTCAGGCTCGAAGCGCCGCTGTGTACCCCATGCTTTAAAGATTTCCCGGTTTTTCAACTTTCTCTAGGAGTTTTCATGCCAGACAACACACGCAGCCAGGCCATTACCCAAGGCGCGCAGCGTTCCCCCAATCGTGCCATGCTGCGGGCGGTGGGTTTCAGTGACCAGGATTTTGACAAACCCATCGTCGGCGTGGCCAATGGTTTTTCCACTATCACGCCCTGCAATAAAGGATTGAATGAGCTGGCCATAAGTGCCGAGGGCGCATTGAAGGAAGCAGGTGCAATGCCACAGATGTTTGGCACCATCACCATATCCGACGGTATCTCCATGGGTACGGAAGGCATGAAGTATTCGCTGGTGTCTCGTGAGGTCATTGCAGACTCGATTGAAACAGCAGTGCAAGGGGAAAGTATGGACGGTGTCATTGCGATCGGTGGCTGTGACAAGAACATGCCGGGTGCGATGATCGCGATGGCGCGAATGAATGTCCCGGCCATTTTTGTCTACGGCGGCACCATCAAACCAGGCCGCTACAAGGGAAGGGATCTGACCATTGTCAGCGCCTTCGAAGCGGTCGGTCAGTATACGGCGCACAAGATCGACGAGAAGGAATTACTTGAAGTGGAACGCCATTCCTGTCCGGGAGCCGGCTCCTGCGGTGGCATGTTTACCGCCAATACCATGTCGTCGGCATTTGAAGCGATAGGGATGAGCCTGCCTTACTCTTCCACCATGGCGGCGGAAGATGACGAGAAGCGTGTGAGCGCCGCCCGCTCCGCGGAGGTACTGGTTGATGCGATCAGAGCGCAGATCCGTCCGCGTGACATCATCACCCGAAAATCCATCGAGAATGCGATCGCCGTGATCATGGCGGTCGGCGGTTCGACCAATGCGGTATTGCATTTCCTCGCCATCGCCCACGCGGCGGAGGTGGATCTCACTATCGATGATTTTGAGCGGATGCGCGGCAAAGTACCGGTGCTGTGTGATTTGAAGCCTTCAGGCCGCTACGTGGCTACCGATCTGCACAAGGCAGGAGGCATTCCCCAGGTAATGAAGATGCTGCTTGAACATGGTCTGTTGCATGGCGATTGCGTCACCATTAGCGGCCAGACTGTGGCGGAGGTGTTGCAGGACATTCCCACCACGCCGCGCGAGGATCAGGATGTAATCCGGCAATGGGAAAATCCCATGTATGCGCAGGGTCACCTCGCCATACTCAAAGGCAATCTCTCAAGCGAGGGTTGCGTCGCCAAGATTACGGGCGTGAAAACGCCTAAAATCACCGGCCCGGCACGCGTATTCGAGTCGGAAGAAACCTGCATGGCGGCGATACTTGCGCGTCAAATCCAGCCTGGCGACGTGGTTGTCATACGCTATGAGGGACCCAGGGGAGGGCCTGGCATGCGTGAAATGCTTTCGCCCACTTCCGCCCTCATTGGCGAAGGCCTTGGGGATTCGGTGGGACTTATCACCGACGGACGCTTCTCGGGCGGCACTTACGGAATGGTGGTGGGCCACGTCGCACCCGAAGCGTTTGTGGGAGGAACTATCGCGCTGGTGCATGAAGGGGATTCCATCACCATAGATGCTGAACAGCGTCTGCTGCAACTTAATGTTTCAGATGAAGAGCTTGCGCGGCGCCGTGCCGAATGGAAGCAGCCGCAACCCCGCTATATGCGGGGCGTGCTGGCAAAATATGCAAAATCGGTTTCCACGGCCAGCCGGGGAGCGGTAACGGATTAGTCTGCCTTGCCTCCGCATTTCTTGTGTGTTAACAGGCCCTAGAAACCCATGAGCAACCATCTCTCCGGCGAAACCAGTCCATACCTGCTTCAGCACGCGGGAAACCCTGTGGACTGGTATCCCTGGGGAAGCGAGGCACTGACGCTGGCCCACACCGGAAATAAGCCGATACTGCTTTCCATTGGTTACTCGGCCTGTCACTGGTGCCACGTCATGGCCCACGAATCCTTCGAAGATGCGGAAGTTGCCGCGACGATGAACCAGCACTTCGTGAATATCAAGGTGGATCGCGAAGAACGCCCTGACCTTGACCAGATTTATCAGACCGCGCTCTATATGTTAACCCAGCGTCGTGGCGGCTGGCCCCTGACGCTGTTTTTGACACCTGACCAGAAACCATTTTTTGGCGGCACGTACTTTCCTAAAGCGCCACGCCACGGTTTACCGGGTTTCCTCGATCTGTTGCCACGCGTTGCCGAAACTTACTATGCCCGCAGCGAAGAAATCGAGCGGCAGAGCGCCTCGTTGCTGCGATCATTTGCCAATATGCTGCCATCGGCAGGCCCGGCAATCCCGGCATTCTCGGAACAACCGCTTGATCAGGCACTGGCTGAGTTAAAGGACCGATTCGACTCCGTAAATGGCGGTTTTGGCGATGTGCCGAAATTCCTTCATCCCACGGAACTGGAGTTCTGTTTGCGCCGCTACGTGGCTACAGGGAATGCTGAGACTATGCAAATGGCAGTATACACCCTGAAAAAAATGGCGGAAGGTGGCATCTACGATCAACTGGGTGGGGGATTCTGCCGCTATAGCACGGATCAGCACTGGAGTATTCCGCATTTCGAAAAAATGCTTTATGACAACGGGCCGTTGCTGCGGCTCTATACCGACGCATGGCTTGCCACGGAAGACCCGTTATTCAAACGGGTTGTGGAGGAAACAGCGGAATGGGTGATGCGGGAAATGCAGCCATCTATGCGCATAGGCGCAGATATGCCAGGCGGGGGCGGTTATTACTCGACACTGGATGCCGATTCCGAGAATGAGGAGGGCAAGTTCTATGTATGGGATCGCGCCCAAATAGCGCAAATTCTGTCGCCCGAGGAACATGCCGTGGTTGCGCCCTATTATGGACTCCTGCGTGCCCCAAACTTCGAGCAGAAACACTGGAATCTGGAGATCACCCAGCCACTGGCGGAAGCTGCTGTGGCTGCCGGCATCAAACATGAGGAAGCACAGAGAAAGCTTGCATCAGCGCGCAAAAAACTTCTTATTGAGCGCGAATTACGCGTGCGTCCAGGCCGCGATGAGAAAATTCTTACGAGCTGGAACGGGCTCATGATCAAGGGAATGGCGCGTGCTGGCCGGGTCTTCGAACGTGGCGATTGGGTTCAATCGGCGATCCTTGCGGTGGATTTTATTCGTTCCACGCTATGGAGAGATAACCGCCTGTTGGCAACCTATAAGGATGGCAAGGCGCATCTTAACGCTTATCTCGACGATTATGCCTTCCTGCTGGATGGTTTGCTGGAACTGATGCAGGCGGAGTTTCGCCAAGTCGATCTGGATTTTGCCATTGCACTGGCCGATGTGTTGTTGGAGCAATTCGAGGACAAGCAGGCAGGGGGATTCTTCTTTACCAGCCACGACCATGAAAGACTGATCCATCGCCCCAAGCCGGGTCTTGATAACGCCACGCCTTCGGGTAATGGCGTGGCCGCCTATGCGCTTCAACGGCTGGGACATCTGCTCGGGGAATTTCGCTATTTGCAGGCCGCCGAGCATACCCTGGAGTTGTTCTACTCCACCTTGTCCCGCTATGCCAGTGCCTGCTGCAGTTTGCTGTTAACGCTCGAACAATCGCTCGCGCCCCCGCAAATTGTTATACTTCGTGGCCAGGCGCTTGCTTTGACGGAATGGAAAAAAGCATTGGGGTGCGGTTCTCCATATACCCTCGTATTTGCTGTACCATTGGAACTTCCCGGGCTGCCACCCGGTCTGAATAAACCGGCGGCAGGGGATAACGCCGTCAACGCCTGGGTTTGCCAAGGCGTTAAATGCCTACCGGAGATCTCCGACTTGCAGGAATTACTGCGCGTCTGCGAAATTCGAGGTAAGATTGGTCCTCTTCTATAATTAACGGATAAAGGAGTAAGCATGAAAGCTGTCTGGATGGGAGTAGTTGCGGCATCAGCCCTGCTGATGGTAGGTACCGCGCAAGCGAATGCGGACCTGGCGAAAGCCAGCGGTTGCTTGAACTGTCACACAGTTGACAAAAAACTGGTTGGCCCCGCATTAAAGGATATCGCAGCCAAGTATAAGGACGACGCCGGCGCCCAAGCCAAGCTGGAAGAGAAAGTGAAGAAGGGCAGCACGGGCGTATGGGGACCGATTGCGATGCCACCGAATTCCAATGT
Source organism: Nitrosospira sp. NpAV (assembly GCF_000832065.1). Classification (GTDB taxonomy): domain Bacteria; phylum Pseudomonadota; class Gammaproteobacteria; order Burkholderiales; family Nitrosomonadaceae; genus Nitrosospira. The sequence goes on from NZ_JXQM01000006.1 coordinate 110,081, forward strand.
CAGTGACGCCAACATCAAAACCCTGGTGTCGTTTATTCTATCCCTCAAGTAAACCGGATTTTGTTTAATAAAAGAGCCGGCGCGTCAATGCGCCGGCTTTTTTATTTCTCCATCACAAAGCCGTATAGTGGAAAAGGGTGATATAAATATTGCGTGAATCTATGCCATATTAATAAACTGACATTGAACTCTTATATACCCATTAGCCATGGACTGGTTCACGGCTAGTCTGATAAGCCCATTTCTGCTTCCCCCCTTAAATCTTATCCTGTTAGGTATGATAGGGGTTCTGCTTCTCGGGCGCTGTCCGAAAATGGGCAGGTTTCTGGCGATGTCCGCACTGATGCTGCTTTATCTGCTGTCCACCCCATATGTCGCTGAAACTGCACTGCAAAAACTGGAAAAGCCGCCCGCACTCCACTCCTTCGATACTGTGCAAGCCATCGTAATACTGGCTTCAGGCACCTATTTTAACGCACCGGAATATGGCGGTAACACCGTAAACCGCCTCGGCCTGGAGCGCATCCGCTATGCCGCGCGGCTACATCGGCTCACGAACAAGCCAATGCTGGCGACGGGCGGCTCTCCGCTCGGCGGCGACTCTTCGGAGGCGGCGCAAATGAAGGCAGCGCTGGAAAAGGAATTTCAGGTTCCGGTCAAGTGGGTGGAAGAAAACTCGCGCAACACCCGTGAAAATGCCTACAAAAGTTTTGCCATGCTCAAAAAGGACGGGATCAGCCGTATCGCGCTAGTCACTCACGCCTGGCACATGCCGAGAGCGTCCAGGGAATTCGAACGCGCCGGATTTGAGGTCATTCCCGCTGCCACCGCATACACCACACGGTATAAGACAGACGTCTTCGCATTCATTCCCACCGCTGACGCATTGCAGAAAAGCAATTGGCTCCTCCATGAGATCATTGGCATATTATGGTATCGGCTCATGCCTGCTCCTCATCCAGCATGAAGCTTCTCTCCCGTAAATCAAAGTGTAATGATCTCATCCATCGGTCGCCCTATTATCCTGTCTTAGGTGGAAATCAGATGAAAGGATTAAAATAGCGTTTTGGATTCTTCGAAAAGGGATATATGAAAGCACGCGTTGAATGGAAGGATGGAATGAGCTTTCTGGGTGAATCCGGCAGCGGACACACCATATTGATGGATGGACCGCCGGAAGCAGGTGGCAAAAATCTGGGGCCGCGCCCGATGGAAATGTTGTTGATGGGAACCGGCGGTTGTGCAGCTTTTGACGTTGTGCTAATTCTGAAAAAAAGCCGTCAGGACATCAGGAACTGTATGGTCGAAATTGAAGCGGAACGGGCACCGGAAGAACCCAAGGTATTCACCCGCATTCATTTCCATTTTATTCTGACCGGAAAACAACTGAAGCCCGATCAAGTGGAACGAGCGATCAAACTCTCCGCGGAAAAATACTGTTCGGCTTCGATCATGCTGGGAAAAACGGCTGAACTAACCCACGACTTCAAAATCCTGGAGGCATGAGCTTTCCGTCAGACCCAATATGCGGTCTTTGTCATGACTTTCGATCCCAGCTTCATTGCCAGCTTTACAGGCATCGGCAATTCCACGCCGCCGTGGGACATGGCGGCTGTCGCGTGCCCGGCTTCATCAACCTGCATCTGCGCGACAATGGCACGGCTTTTTCCGTCGTGATGCGGCAACCGCTTCAAATGTCCCGCTAGATGAACCTCCACTTGGCGTTCGGTTTCCGCGAGAAAACCCAGATTCCATTTATCGCCCAGCATGCCTGCAAACGCACCAATGGCAAGTGACCCGCCATACCACAAAGGATTCAGCAGGCTCTTGCGCCCGTTCAACTCCAGGATGCGCCGCTCGGTCCAGGCAAGATGCTCGGTTTCTTCGAGCGCCGATTGCGTCAGGGTGTGCTGCACCTCTGCATTACGCGCGGTAAGCGCCTGTCCCTGATAAAGTGCCTGTGCGCAAATTTCGCCGACATGATTGACGCGCATCAGTGCGGTGGATTCGTTTTTCTCCGAGTCGCTCAGCTCCACTTCCGGCAATTCAGCTCCGGGAACCGGACGCAGTGTTTGTGCCGGCGTCAACAATGTACGTAGCGCATGATCGAAACCGATGATGAATTTATCCAGATTTGGCATACTGTCCCACTAAACTTGAATTATGCTGGCATACCCATCTGCCGCGCCAGTAGTGTTACCGGATGCAGCACTTCGATCTGCGAACCTGCTTCACGCAATGCGCTGGCAATGTGCATGGCGCAGCCAACGTTGGATGTGGCAAGGTAACGTGCGTCGCTTGCCTCCAATGTGGTCATTTTATCATGCAGCAGCCTCTGTGCCATCTCCGGCTGGTCCAGAAAATATGTCCCAGCCGCACCGCAACACTGATCGTTTCCCGCCAGCGGAACAATCTTTGCGCCCGGAATGCGCGCCAGCAACGCATAGGGATGTGCCGAGCCGCGCAAAACATTGCGCAGGCTGCAGGGTTCATGCACCGCGATTTTATGCGGCAACGGCTGGGGTTTGATATTGTCCCATCCCTCCGCTTTTATCAGAAATGCACTGATATCCATGACTTTAGCGGAAAATTTTTCGGCTTCTTCCACATGCAATGCTTGAAGGATAGACTGTTCCGGCGTTTCCGATGCATTACTGAGAGGATATTCCGTCATTTGCGCGCCGCAACCCGAGGCGGTGCTGATGATTGCGTGCAGATTCAGTCCCAGTTCCTCAAAAGCCCTTATATTCCGCCGCGCCAACTGCATCGCCGCTTGTCTGTCTCCGCCATGCTGATGCAAGGCGCCGCAACATGTCTGCGCGGAAGGAACATGTACCGTGTAACCCAGATGGTTAAGCACGAATATGGTCGAATTGAGCGTTACGACATCCGTCAACCGCGCGATACAGCCGAGAAACAATCCGACCTCGCCGCGCGGATTCCCGATCGCGGAATAAACGGTTTGCCACGCATTGGCCACGCCGCTTTTACTGGACAGAGAGCGGGGTATGCCGATGGGCGGCAATTGCCCTTCCAACACAGCGAACTTTGTTTTTCCAAGTATGCCGGATTTACGAACGGCCTTCTGCAAGCCTGTGCCCTGATAAAAACGCAGGAGCGGACGCAATGCGTCCAGGCGGCCGGAGTTGGCGAGCATTTCATTCTCCACCCATCGCCGGAACCGTGATTTCTGCATCGTCGTTTTCTCCCTCAGGAGATCCGGCGATGATGAGGAGATCATAGCGCGGGTTCCGTCCACCAGTTTCCCGTAGCTGACATGGTTCGGGCAAACCGCCTCGCAAGCGCGGCAGGTAAGGCAGCGATCGATGTGCTGAACAAAGCGCGCATTCATCGGAATCCGGTTGCTGGCGACACCGCTCATCAGAGCGATACGCCCGCGAGGCGAATCAGCTTCGGACAGCGTTATTCGGTACGTGGGACAATGCGGCAGACAAAGCCCGCATGCGACGCAGCGATTGGCTTCGGCGATCAGCGTATCGACAGAAAAATCGGGCGGAAGATCAGAGGGTTTCATGATCATTTCCTCTGAACAGAACGATCGCAAGCCACCTTTTATTAGAATTGGAGCACATTCGAAAAGTCTACCCCCTCAGCATGCAAAAGCAAAGGATAGGAGCGTATTGACATATCGCCAGCACCACGAGCTCAACCTATAGAATGAATCCGCTATTCACCCTCGGATAATTATAGGCAATACAGTATCGGTCATTTGAATCACTGGGGCCAAAGAACGATATGTGACAGCGGAATCGCGCTACAATTCCCATCCTTCCCGCCGCGCATTGACATCTTGGAAGCCTTTTTCACCTCCACCCTATTGGTTGCTCTCGCAGAAATCGGCGACAAGACTCAGCTTCTTTCGTTTGTTCTGGCTGCCAAACTACGGCGGCCCTATCCCATCATGGCGGGTATTTTCGTTGCCACCTTGCTTAATCATGCGTTGGCGGCTTCGGTCGGCGCCTGGCTGGCAAGCCTGATCTCTCCACGATCGCTCAACTGGATAGTCGGACTATCGTTCATTGGTTTCGGCTTATGGGCATTAAAGCCCGACACGCTCGACGAAAATCCGCGCATTTTCAGTGCCGGCGTGTTCATTACCACGGTGGTGGCTTTCTTCATGGCGGAAATGGGAGACAAGACGCAGTTTGCGACGGTGGCACTGGCAGCGCGCTACGATGCGCTGACGGCGGTAGTGCTGGGAACAACACTCGGCATGATGCTCGCCAACGCGCCCGCCGTCTGGATCGGCGAGGCACTTGCCGATCGTATCAATATGAAGTGGGTGCGATGGTTCGCGGCGGCTTCATTCCTGCTGATGGGCATCTGGTCGCTGGCTGGTGATGCCTCTCATTGATTGCCGGCAAAAGGCAGATCGCAAACGCTGCCAATGCCCATGCCCTTGCTTATTCCGGTCCCCGGATGCCATGGATATAACGTTCGAGCTGGTCGATGATGAATTCCTGCCCGGAAATCGCGTCCTTGACCAGATCGCCGATGGAAATAATGCCGACTACTTCGTTGTTTTCAAGCACCGGCAAATGGCGTACCCGCATCTCCGTGACCAATGCCATGCAATCCTCGGCCGTATAGTCTGGATTTACGTACGCCACCTGTGCGGTCATCAGTTCTTTTACGCGAATGTCTTTCGCGGATTTATCCAGCAGATATGCTTTACGCGAATAATCTCTTTCCGTGAAAATACCGGCCAATTTTCGATTTTCCAGCACCAGCAATGCGCCGATGTTCTTGGCGGCCATCAATTGCATCGCGTCGTACACCGATTTATCCGGCTCGACGCTCGCAACCTCGTATCCCTTGCCCTGCAGTAATTGCCTTACAGTCGCCATGCGCCATTCCCCACGCTTCGGTTTAACATACCCTAAAACTTGCTGATCAAGCTCATTCAATCATAACACGGTAAAGATAGGACTTGGGCAGCTTGTCTGCTGGATCCTGTAGAAGCATTCTTCGTGTCGTCACGAAACTTGCTGCATTTTACAGCAGGCGGCTTTTATCACCACCGGTGAATCCGATAAGTGGTTGAGAAATATTCTTGCCGAAAGCGATGGCCTTGAACAACTCGCCCATTTCCGCGGGGCTCACTAGCTTTTGCAGCTGATTTGCCAACGGCAAATACTCTTTTACATTCTCCGCTGGTGTTCGCGCCAAACTTTCGGTGATCCCGCAGTTGATAAGGAAATACGCCTGGGTGGTGTAACCCAGCAACTCCAATCCGGCGTTTGTCGCGGCTTCGGCAATGGCGCTAAAGTCCACATGACTGGTAATGTCCTGCAAGCCCGGCAGATAAAATGGATTGTCGTGCGCATGATGACGATAATGGCACATCAGTGTTCCATGGCTGCGCTGGGGATGGTAATACTCGCCGCGTCCGAAACCATAGTCGATCAGCACTATGGCACCTTGCTGTAGAATTTTTGCGAGACTGACCATAAAACCCCGTGCCGCAAGATTGATTTCGCTGACGTATTGACTCACATCGTCGCTGATATCGCCAGTGCCGGACTCGATCCGGGGCGTTAATTCGCGCGCGGCCTCGAAAAGATCTCCTTCCTTGAGCGGGCGTTCATTCCAGCTGAACTCATCATCTCTTGATGAACTCGTCACACCACGCTCGAACAGACCAGCATGGTGCCATGCCACCAGATGCACTGGCATCGCATCAAGTACCTCATTGGCCAGTATCAACCCCCTAAATTTCACGGGCAAACGTTCCAACCAGACAAGCAGCAACAACAGATGCGGCGCGTGCCGTTCAAACAATTGACGTTGCCGCTGTTGCAGCTCGGCACTGACCTCGAGAATGAAATACTGACTCGGCAAGCTGCCAAGTCTTTCTAGTTCAAGCAGCAAATCGAGTGCCAGTTTACCCGTGCCAGCACCGAACTCCAGGATTGCGCCATCGCCGTCCGTGAGCTCGAGCACTTGCGCCGCCTGCCGCGCCACCGCCCTGCCAAACAGCGGTGAAATTTCCGGTGCGGTGACGAAATCTCCCTCCTGGCCAAATTTTGCTGCACCGCCGCTGTAATAACCCAACCCTGGCGCATATAATGCCAACGCCATATAATGTGCGAATGAAATCCACCCGCCCGCGGCGGCGAGTTCAATATCAATGAGTTCCTTTACGGCGCAGCTGTGCTGAAGGGCGGCTTCGCTCGGAACAGGGAGTGGCGGTAGTGGCTGCATTGGCGCTATGCTACGCTAAGAAAAGTCCTTTATGGATTTATTCAAAGGTTCCTGAATCTAAAAAACGTCGTGCAAGTGTAGAGGAGATACCGATGCAAGGGAAAGTGATACTCATCACCGGCGGAGCCAAACGAGTGGGTGCCGCGACCTGTCGCAAGCTGCACGCGCAGGGTGCGAGTCTGATCGTGCATTACCGGGGATCAGCGGGGGAAGCACAGGCATTACAGACTGAACTGAATCAAATCCGTCCCCGCTCGGTGGCACTGGTACAAGCCGATCTGCTCGACACCGCAAGACTTTCCGGCCTGGTTGACGAAGCCGTGAATCATTTCGGAAAACTTGATGCCCTGGTCAATAATGCCTCTAGTTTTTTTCCCACCCCATTGGGGGAAATCACGGAAAAAATGTGGGATGACCTTATCGGCAGCAACCTGAAGGCCCCGCTGTTTCTATCCCAGGCGGCGGCCCCGCACCTCAGGAAACAGCATGGCTGCATCGTCAATATCGTTGATATCCATGCGGAGTGGCCGTTGAAAAGATATGTGGTATACAACTCCGCCAAAGGCGGCCTGGCGGCACTCACGCGATCGCTGGCCCAGGAGTTGGGACCGGAAATCCGTGTAAACGGCATTTCTCCCGGCCCCATTCTATGGCCGGAAAATGGTGAGTGGAAGGAAGAAGCAGCGCGCCAGCATATTGTCGAGAGAACCCTCCTGAAACGGACGGGTGAGCCGGATGACATTGCCAGAACTGTGGTTTTCCTGATTGGTGATGCGCCTTATATTACTGGCCAGATTATTGCGGTGGATGGCGGACGTAGCGTGAATTTATAGGAGCCCCGAAGCCAGGGGGAAGAAGACATTGAGTCCGGTTTAACGCGGGCCCTTCGGCCAGGAAACAACCGTATTCTTGTTTCTCCTCCAGAAATAAGCGGGCCTATTCCAGCCGCTCTCCACCCACCGGAAAAATAGAGCGCCGCCCAGAATGCTAATGCATAAAGCCAGAATCATCCCGAATGCATTCGTGATAGGTTGATTCGGGAAAAAGCGGAAAAATGTTGCATTGACAATCAGGCACAGAGGAAAGTGGACCAGAAATACCGAGTAGGAAATACGTCCGAGAGTGTTTAGAAAATTCGGCAAAGGCAAATTTTCCCGTATGAAGCGATATTGCCTGGCTAGGCCCAGAATCAGCATTACAATCCCTGCAACCGCTATCCGTGAGCGGAAGTCTATCAGCAAGGCCGCTACGATCGTCAGAACCAGCAGAAGGAGAAGCCAGAGAGATTGTTGTCGGCCTGAAGCCCAATAAATAAGAATTCCGAGGCCAAATGACCCGAAGAAATAGAAAGCGGTTTCGTCCAGGGAAGTATCCCGATTAAATACAAATAGTGAGGCCAAAGTTAAGCCGGTAATTAAAACCAGGCCAGCTGCTTTCAGGTTCGGGTATCCGCATTGGATCTGTCTTGATAGCCAGAGCAGAAACACGGTAACGGCGAACAATTGGAAATCAATCGCCACGTACCAGACTCCTGCCGACAGCGCCTCCTGATCGAGCAAATCATGCATCAAGAATGCATGGGCCAGAAACTGGAGGGGTTCAGCCGCGCCGGGGATGGAATCGTGGGACATCCAGCTTCTTGCAACGGCCGCGCATCCGATCGCCAGGATCAGAGCAGCGAGATACGGCACGACCAGTCTGAAATAGCGTTGTTTGATGGCTTGAATAGGCTGGGCCACGAGTAGTACCCCGCCTGGCGCATGTTTTCCGGCAAACAAAAAGCCTGCAACGACAAAAAAAACCTGCACCGCCATTCTTCCATACTCGTAAAGCCCGTCGATCAAACCAGGAAACAGCGGATACGCGATCTGCGACATGGGGCCATAGGCCGCCAGATGGTGCAACACAATCAATAAGCAGGCGATGGCTTTAAGGGCATCCACAAGGGGTATTCTTGTTATATCAGCATGCATGTTGCGTAGGTTTACTCAGAGAGACTTCGAGGCAGACAGAAGGAGATTTGCGGAACAGAGACCTCGTCTCATCGATCCATCGCGCTGCATGGGCGAGAAAAGAGAAATAGGATTGGGGCACGGTATTGGGCGCAGATTTCCAGCCGGATTGATTTTCCTCCGACAGCGTGAGTCCGCTTATCGAGTATGGTTATTTTATTGGAATTTCGCAGCCCGTAAAACATAAATTCTATCGGGTTGATTAATAGGCGAGCAGACGGTATCCGGAAGATGCGAGGGAACGCGGGGCCACCATAAGCGAGAAATGATGCTTTTAACCTCCCATCGGCACCCGGATTGAGCGCAATCGGACAATTTCACGTAACGTTATTGTGAGCAGCCTTGGTATAGCGCAATAGTGCTATAGCCTATAGAGCTATTACAAATTTGTTTTTTTGGGGGGATGATGAATTAATCGGTATTAAGGAGGCATTTCCAGCGAGCGCTCAAAGGAAGCATTGCTCAGTATACCGAGTATACCGATAATTCAAAATGCATATCATCCATGGAGACAAAAAAATGAATATACGATTAAAACTTCTCATAGTCGCTTTAGCCTTCGGGGGCTCTGTTTCCACCGCATCCGCTGCAGGCGTTATTACCGGTGTAACGGCTAGCGGGGCAGGCCTGGGAACGTTTGGAATTGACTTGAGCACCACGGATCCCAACGTATTGAATCTTTCCAAAACATTTGACAGCCTTGACCCGATCGTCTTGACTTTCACGGTCGCTCACGCTGAGGGTCCAGGCAATCCCTACCTCCTGACCGAGGCAATTACCAATAACACGGGCCAGTCTTGGACCGATTTTCATTTCAGTATCACCGAACCGGCAACCGGCGGTCAGGGTGCCGTGTTTACGAACTTTAATAATTCAACGCTTACGGGCTTCACGCTCGATTCGCCTCCCTCAAGCGGTCCACGTAATCTTAATTTTACCGGAGACCTGGCGGATCAAGGCACAACCACCGCGACTTTTTCATTGAACCTATTCGACCCTGGCGCAGGAAATACTGCCACCTTCACTGTGACACAGATTCCGTCGGTTCCTGAACCAGAAACTTATGCGATGCTTCTGGCAGGGCTCGGTTTGATGGGAGGCATGGTTAAACGCAGAAGCAACAGGGAAAACACATAACTCGATTGACATGTTTCAGCGATCCCCGCCACCCAGTGGCGGGGATCGCCCTTACTAAAATCGAAGGAGTAAGATTGAGCTGCCGGCGGACTATGCGGGTCGTAGTGATGTTGCCGAGCGCCAATGTCCTTTGGACCGCTATCTAGCCATAATCGGGATTTAGGCTGAGCAGCACGGGCTTGATGAATCCGATGCCGCGTTTCATTCCGCCTGTTTTATATATCATCCGGTTTAGCGGGGAAGCAATTGGATACTTCTGATGGGTAAAAGAAGCGCCAAGGTAATTGTTCGTCAGGCAAGATTCATTTCGATCCTACCTGGCTGTGTGCAACCTTTGAAACAGCCTCCATTCGGGTATTAACACCCAGTGATTTGAAGATGTGCTGCAAGTGATTTTTTACCGTAAATACGCTTATGCCGAGAATGCTGGCGATTTCAAGATTGGTTTTGCCTATCCTTACCCAATTCATGATCTCTATTTCCCGCCTGCTTAATCCCCCGCGTTCTCCGTCCTTCGGCTGCTCTGTCAACACACGCGCATCGGACTCGGGAGGGACAAGAGGCGTAACCTGGCATAACGCCGTGTCAAGATAAGGGAGCAGAAGTTGCATTGCGTCGAGCGATTCATGGAGCTTTCTTTCTGAACTAAAAATCACATAAAGACAGGTCTGGTTTGACCGTTCGTCAGTCAGACCATGCACCAGCGAGGTTCGCATGTCTTGCAATGCTTTGGCCAGTGAACACTGAGGCCCCTCCTTTTCCAGCAGGAAACCGGACTCGCCGACACCTAACGTATACGGTAATTTTCCCAGTTGAACCCAGCGATTAAACAATCCCTTCAGCAACGGCGAGAGTGTTTGCGGGTTGGAGGACTCAGTTCTGACTCCCGGCAATGCTGAAACAATGTCATAACAAATCAGATTTGCGGTGAAATCACCCCACGCGGCAATCAAAATCTCGTGCGGCAAATAATGTTGCAGTTCTCCCTGCAACCATGCCAGCAATTCGTTGTGTCGACGTATACCTATTGCCTCCGTAATGATCCGGTAGTAACGGTCGAGATGTTCGGCAGATAACGTAGAAAGTTGATTCATTTTATAGACCATGCTTTAGTCACGGCACAGGACTTTGGACCTCTCTTGCTATCGACACCGTTGCATTACGACTTATTGTATGCGTTAGCCTTTCACGCTTGGGTTTGGCGAAGATTTAACGAGCCGTACTTCGCTTAACCGCTTTTTTGTTGAAGCAAGTTCCGTTCCAGCAATCAATACTATTTATAATCATCAACTTAATACGAGTTGTTAGGGGGGGTTGGGAAACGTGTAAACAATTGCGACAACAACAAATGACCCTCATGAGAAAGTATTGCAGATCTTGAAGCGATCACTAGTGGAGAGGATAGTTGCGCACAGCGAAACCAGGGGCATTATTCCTAGACGCGCCTCGTATTTTTCTGTAAACCTGAAACTCTTCTATGCAAAAACGCTTCTAATTGATGGTATTCAAACGCTTGTAATACTATAATCAGCAAATTTTCAGATTCTTCCTGGTTGCTTACATTGTCTTCCATGCAGCTATTTGCCTTCGGCATTAATCATCAGACCGCGCCGCTGGACGTCCGCGAACAGGTTTCGTTTCCGGAAGATGCGATGGAGCGCGCGTTGCACGATTTTGTGGGCCACCGCCCGGTAAGAGAGGCCGCGATCGTTTCAACCTGCAATCGCACCGAAATTTATTGCAGTACCGAGAAGCCAGAAGAGGCAACGCACTGGCTGGCGGATTTCCACCACTTGCAGGCTCGGGAACTGGACCCGTATCTCTATAAGCTGCCTCGCGAGAAAGCGGTTAAGCATGCCTTCCGGGTGGCCAGCGGGCTGGATTCCATGGTGCTGGGTGAGCCGCAGATACTCGGTCAATTGAAGAGTGCGGTAAAATCCGCGGAGCACGCCGGCACGCTTGGAATGCTGTTGCACAAGTTGTTTCAGCGCACTTTCTTCGTTGCCAAGGAAGTTCGAAGTTCTACCGAGATCGGTGCGAATTCTGTTTCCATGGCTGCGGCTGCCACGCGGCTGGCAGAGCGGATTTTTGGCGAAATCGGTGAGCAGCGCGTATTGTTTATCGGAGCGGGAGAAATGATCGAGTTATGCGCAAGTCATTTCGCCGCACGCCATCCAAAGCGTATTACCGTCGCCAACCGCACCAATGAGCGCGCACAGGTGCTGGCTCATCGTTTCAATGCGCAGGCCATTACTCTGAATGAGCTGCCCGAACAATTGGCATTGCACGACATTGTGGTGACCTGTACGGCAAGCACACTGCCGATACTGGGCAAAGGCATGGTGGAGCGTGCGATCAAAGCGCGCAAGCATCGCCCGATTTTCATGGTCGATCTGGCTGTGCCAAGGGATGTGGAACCGGAGGTAGCGGAACTGGATGATGTGTTTCTCTACTCTGTGGACGATCTTGCCGATATTGTCAGAGAGGGATTGGATTCGCGCCAAGGCGCTGTCGCCCAGGCGGAAGCGATTATCGACTCGAATGTGATCAATTTCATGCATTGGCTGGAATCACGTGAACTGGTTCCAACCATACGTGCATTGCGCGATCAGGCCGAACGATACCGGCGCCATGAGCTGGAGCGTGCGAGAAAGCTTCTGGCCAAGGGCGAAGACCCGCAGAAAATCATGGAGTCCCTGAGTAACGGTCTGACCAACAAATTTCTGCACATCCCCTCCTACGCGCTCAACCACGCCGCAGCGGAAGAACGTGACGATCTCGTCGATCTGATCAATCGCCTGTACCACCTCCATCGTCCAGAATGAATAAAAGTATCGCTACCAAGCTCACGCAGCTCAGCGTGCGCTTGGAGGAATTGAATCGCCTGTTGAGTAGCGAAACCATCACCGCTAATCTCGATAATTATCGCAAGCTCACACGTGAGCGCGCTGAGATCGCACCGGTGGTGGAGCTTTATGATGCTTATCTCCAGAGTGAGCGTGATATCCATACCGCTCAGGAAATGTGCGGCGATGCCGAGATGCGCGACTTTGCCGATGCCGAGATACGTGATGGCAAAGAAAGGCTCACACAGATCGGAGCGGAACTGCAGAAGCAGTTGCTGCCCAAAGACCCCAACGACGAACGCAATATTTTTCTGGAAATCCGTGCCGGAACAGGTGGGGACGAATCCGCATTATTTGCGGGCGATTTGTTTCGCATGTATGTGCGCTTCGCAGAACGTCAACGCTGGCAAGTGGAAGTTATTTCCCAGAGTCCATCCGAAGCGGGCGGTTACAAGGAAATCATCGCCAAGATCATTGGTAACGGCGCCTACTCCAAACTCAAGTTTGAATCGGGCGGTCATCGTGTGCAGCGTGTACCCGCTACCGAGACGCAGGGGCGCATTCACACCTCCGCCTGTACCGTTGCGGTAATGCCCGAGGCGGACGAGATCATGGATGTCGTGCTGAACCCGGCCGAGTTAAGAATTGATACCTTTCGCGCTTCCGGCGCGGGCGGACAACATATCAACAAGACCGATTCCGCGGTGCGCATCACTCACTTGCCGACCGGTATCGTGGTCGAGTGCCAGGATGGCCGTTCCCAGCACAAAAACAAAGCGCAGGCAATGAGCGTTCTGGCCGCGCGCATCCGCGATAAGCAAACGCAAGAACAGCAAAGTAAACAGGCAGCTACCCGTAAATCTTTAATCGGCAGCGGAGACCGCTCGGGACGCATTCGTACCTATAACTTTCCTCAGGGCCGAATAACCGATCACCGCATCAATCTTACGCTTTATAAGATAGAACAGATCATGGATGGCGACTTGAGTGAACTATGTTCCGCGCTGATGTCCGAGCATCAGGCGGAGCAATTGGCGGCGATGGGAGAGTAAGCGGTCTCTTTATTAATTCCCACTTTTGCGCGATTATCCGGTTGAATCCCGTGATGCTGCACCTTACTATACTGCAGGCGCTCAACCAAGCGCGCCAAGACATTGAAGATACCGATGCACGCATGTTATTGCAAAGTGTGCTCAATGTCAGCCATGCTTATCTTATTGCCCACTCCGAACACCAACTTACCCCGGAACAGGCGCAATCCTTCCGCTTGTTGACAATAAGACGCGTTCGCGGCGAACCGATCGCCTATCTTATAGGCCACCGTGAGTTTTACGGCTTGGATTTCAAGATCACACCAGCCGTACTCATTCCCCGGCCTGAAACCGAGTTACTGGTGGATTTGGCGCTGGAGCAAATTCCTCCGGGCCATCCCTGCAGAATCCTGGACCTGGGAACCGGAAGTGGCGCCATCGCACTGACCCTGGCCAGGCATCGTCCGCTGGCTGATATCGTGGCGGTGGATTGCTCCGCCGATGCCGCGGCTGTCGCCAGAATAAATGCCGGGCGGTTGAATGTGAATAATGTACATATTATCGAGGCAGACTGGTTCGAGGGGCTTCTTGGGGAAAGATTCGATATCATTGTTTCCAATCCTCCCTATGTTGCCCGCGGCGACCCCCATCTCGCCCAAGGCGATTTGCGTTTTGAGCCCCGCATGGCACTTACGGAGGGGGCGGGCAGCGACGGCCTTGATTGCATTCGCCTCATCATTGCCGCCGCTCCCTGTTATCTGATTGCGGGTGGGACGCTGTTGTTCGAGCATGGCTATGATCAGGTGGAAGCATGTAGAGATTTGTTAGGTAAAGCGGGTTTTCGCAAGGTGATTTCCCGTTGCGATCTGGCGGGCATACCGCGGGTCAGTGGCGGACGGTTTGGAAGTTTCCCGCGAGAAACTGCTAGAATGTGATTCTGGGATAACGAGACGAGTGAACCCTATCTCTTGAAACAGTTTTCAATTCCCATAATCTGATTTCAGATTGACTAAATTGACGAGGAGCCAAACATGAATACGCAAGAAACCATCAAACAACAAGTGACCACTCATCCCGTGGTGCTCTATATGAAAGGCACTCCGCAAGCACCTCAATGCGGTTTCTCCGCCCATGCGGTGAAAGTTCTCAACGCATGCGGGGTGGATAACCTTTTCGCGGTGGATGTGCTTGCCGAACCGGAAATCCGGCAGGGTATCAAAGAATACTCAAGCTGGCCGACCATTCCGCAGCTTTATATCAATGGCGAATTTGTCGGCGGTTCCGACATCGTGACAGAAATGTATCAGAGCGGTGAGCTACAGAAGTTGCTAAAAAAATGAGGGGGATAGTATGAGGCTCCGCGAGAATTGAAAGATCGATAAGCCGGCAAACAAGGAGTGGCAGCCGGCTTCTTTATTGGGCGGGCAGGATAATTGAACTATGGACTGATAGCTGCCGCGAGTGCCCAGTAACGTGCAAATTTTCCAGCAGCCATGAACAGTATTGCGAATATCCAGTTGATTCGGAGCCACCCCGCGGCGACACACAGCAGGTCGCCGATGATAGGCACCCACGCCAGCAACAGTACCGGGCTCCCATAATTACGTACCCACGTCAGCCCGTGCATATTACCCCCGGATTTTTTCCGAAACGCTTGCTCGTCAGGTAAGAGAAGCCCGATAGCGTACGAACTCATGCCGCCCAGGGTATTACCTACCGAGGCCACTCCCAAAGCGGACCAGTAAAGCTCGGGATAAGCGGTTAAAACGCCGAATAACACGGCTTCCGAGCCACCGGGGAGCAACGTCGCAGCAAGAAAGCTGCTAGTGAATAGCGCCAGCAGGCTGGATTGCTCATCCATAATTAAAATATAAAAAAAACGGATAAAGCAGCAGTGTAGCCGTTAATACGCCGCAGGTGGATGCCGGTAAGGAATAGCTTCACGGGCACAGCTACGGCCGCCGGTTTATGGCGGCTGCAATTTACTCACCAAAATTTGACTTAACGATATTATTTCGCGATGATATGCTGCCCGATTACCCATCTCTGTTAAAAGAGGAAAACCATGACAACCAATGTATTTCTCAAGCAAAGGATAGACTCGATCATCGATGCGCGGCACCTGCTCAAGCATCCCTTTTATGTGGCGTGGACCGAGGGCAAGCTGTCCAAAGAGCAGCTACGCCACTACGCGGAACAGTATTTTCATAATGTGCTGGCCGAGCCAACCTATTTGAGCGCGGTGCATTTCAATACGCCGCATCTTCACACCGAAACCAATAGCGGCGACATCAGCGTGCGTCAGGAAGTATTGAAGAACCTGATCAGTGAAGAACACGGCGAAAAGAACCATCCCGCCTTGTGGAAAACTTTTGCGCTGGCGTTGGGATCAAGCGACAAGAGTTTGGCCAATGCGGCGGCCTTGCCAAGTACGGAAAGGCTGGTGTCGAC
>NZ_JXQM01000060.1 GCF_000832065.1 Nitrosospira sp. NpAV
ACTACATCTGCAACTGAAACGAGAGTTTGAATACGTCCACCTTGTCGCCTATCACCCCCGGTGCATAATTCAAGCCTTTGGTGAAAAGATCGCCATGCTGGTAGTACGCCGAAACGCGCGCATTGAAGCCATCGATGATGTAATTCACGCCCCCCTCGATCTCCTCCCGGTTACTGCTATGATTGGGCTGAATACTGGTGAACCTGCCATATGGCTGGAATTTCCCGATACCCACCTTGACCGGTATCAGATAAAGCCCCGTAACCGTCCAGGATTTTCCATCGAATACGCAAAAACAGCCCGGATCGGCAAAAGCCTGGGAATTATAATTAGCGTAAAACTGCTTGTATTCCGCGTTTACCGTGGTTACCCCCAGATTCTTCGGCAAGACTTTTTCGAACAAAAGGTCGCCTACCAGGCCGAGAAAATCGCTGCGATTGGCAAACGAGCCCGCACCGTTTTTCTGGTAATTTGCCCCGAACGCAAGCGCCAGGATGTCTCCCGCCTTGCCAAAGTAGGTGCTGCTGGTGTAGTAACCCGGATTCTTCTCGGGATTCAGAAAATTGTAGGTGAAACGTCCGGCCCACGACACATCATTTCCCTGGTTGGGTCCGATCGTGCTGGATGACTGCAACCCCCGGTACACGCCCACCGCATAACCCAGCGTCCCCCTGATGAACCCGGGCTCGACGCTGCCCCAGAAGGTGCCGCCGTCGTCACGACCATAGCGGCCCGCGCCGTTGCTGCCGAATTTAACGCTGAAGTCCTGGGGAAAAAACGGTGTCTTGAAGGCATCATGCGTCGCCTGAAAAAAAGGACCGCTCAATTCGCCCCGCTCCGTGGGCACCAGCATGCGCCCGCCCCAGATATTCACATACCGGTTAATCTCCACTTTCCCGATAGCGTCCAGGATGTTGTAGGACATCTTGGGGTTATCCGTCGAACTGGTGTTGTTACAGAAAAAACATTCCGTATTGACTTCAAATTTGACATACTGATGTATCTGCCCGTTTAAATACACCCGCGCATTGTCTATGCTGAAATCATTCCTGAAACTGTCCGTTGCCCGGTTTTCAGACCATATGCCCGAACCACGGAAACCGATGCCCGCACTCACCCACCTGGTTTCATCAAGCGCCCACTTAGGTCCGCTAGGAACCTTGAAATCCGCTGCCCCCGCCGCCGAAGATAATGACAGAAAACC
>NZ_JXQM01000061.1 GCF_000832065.1 Nitrosospira sp. NpAV
AGACAAACTGCTTGACTTGGCGCATCTTCGGGGATAGTCTTTACGGGGTTGTGGGTATGTAATGGTTTAGTATTTAGTATTATGGCGGCGACGCATTCTTTCTGCGAGGAAGCGGGGAGAGGCGGCTAGCTGCGGGCAAGCACAAGCAGCAGAGGGTACTCGATTAACGTAAGAGGAGATAAAGAAATGGCAACAACACTGGGAACATCAGGCAGTCACGCGGGGTCGAGCGGGCGCGACTACGACATGTCGCTGTGGTACGACTCCAGGTGGTATAAATTTGGACTGATCACCATGCTTGGGGTAGCGATATTCTGGATCTGGTTTCAACGGACCTTTGCCTACTCGCATGGCATGGACTCGATGGAGCCGGAATTTGAGAAGGTATGGATGGGGTTGTGGCGTGTGCACATGATCGTCATGCCGATCTTTGCGCTGGTCACCTGGGGCTGGATCTGGAAGACACGGGACACCAACCTGGACAACCTGGACCCGAAACTGGAAATCAAGCGTTACTTTTACTGGATGATGTGGCTGGGCGTATACCTGTTTGGCGTGTACTGGGGTGGCAGCTTCTTCACGGAGCAAGACGCCTCCTGGCATCAAGTGATTATCCGCGACACCAGCTTCACCCCGAGCCATGTGGTGGTATTTTATGGCTCCTTCCCGATGTACATTGTCTGCGGCGTGGCCAGCTACCTGTACGCCATGACGCGCCTGCCGCTGTATGCCCGGGGCACCTCGTTCCCGCTGGTGATGGCGATTGCCGGCCCGCTCATGATTCTGCCGAACGTAGGCTTGAACGAATGGGGCCATGCCTTCTGGTTCATGG
>NZ_JXQM01000062.1 GCF_000832065.1 Nitrosospira sp. NpAV
ATGGTAGCAACCCATATAGAATGACGGCAAGCCCATCCTAGCTCGGTCCATGCTATTGAGTATATTGGGGAAACCCTGGTTTTATACTAAGGGAAACCCTTAGGCAACATTTGTATGCCGGAAGTGGTTAATGTGGATACCGATAACGCGGAAGACAACTTTGAAGAAAATCAGCCGGAACGCATCCAGACAACCTGGGATAAAATCAGATCGCTCGAAAAACGCCGGTTTCCGGTCGG
>NZ_JXQM01000063.1 GCF_000832065.1 Nitrosospira sp. NpAV
CGGTTGAGCTGGGCGATCTGCTGCATGAGCATGCCGGTATTGTCCCAGCCGGGGCCATCGGCTTCGGGGATCCAGCGCGCGCGCAGGTAGCCGTAGCGGTCCACCAGGAATTCCATGTGCGGGGGCAGGCTGCCCTCGCCCAGCAGGTCGGGCTTGTTGAGCGTGCGGCGAAACAGGGTGTAGCTGCGCACGATCTCGGCAGCCCCCTGGGTGATCACCGGGAAGGGGGCGTTCGCGGTCATCTGCGCGATTTCGCTGCTATCCGGATCATCCTCCGGCACCGCCAGCAGTACCGTGTTGGCAGCAGCGAGCTGGGTATTAAGCGCGCGCAGTTCATCCAGGCGCGCGCGCGAGGCCGGCCAGGAGAACAGGACCAGCAGTACGTTCTTCTGGTTGCGGAAGTCCTTGAGGGTGCCGCTGGAGCCATCATGCGCGGTATAGGAGAAATTGGGCGGGCCCAGGGAGGGCTGGGGTTGCTCGGGCACGACGCGCGGGCTCATCAGGCGCGCCTGGTAGCCGCGCGACATGGCGTGCAGGAAGTTGACCACATCCCAGCGCTCCTCTTCCGAGAGCTTGTCGGCAAATACCGGCATGCCGGTATCGGGAATGCCAAAGGTCAGCCAGTGAAAGAAGTCGCCCGCGGTATGCTTGGCCGTGTGCGGTTCGGTCAGCATGTCCACCGGCGGCTTGGCAAAGGTCTTGGCCAGCACGCCGTTGCCCTTGCCCTGGAGGCCGTGGCAGGCCACGCAGTTCTCGGCGAACAGGACCGAGCCGTTGGCAATGGAGATGGTGTCGAACGGCACCGGGGTCTTGCGATAGGTTTCCGGGTAGGCATCGATGGCCAGCGGGGGCAATCCCACCGCCAGGGCCAGTACCGCCAGCAGCGCCGGTGCGCCGATGCGCCACTTCTTGTCCCAGTGCTTGGCGCGCCCCAGGGCGATGGCGCCGCCCGCCAGCACCAGCAGGGCCACGCCCGACCAGGCGCGCAGCATGACGCTTTGTTCTCCCCAGGTGGCGGCCAGGGAGAAACGGAAGGTGTAGGGCCAGTTCTGGATGATGGCATGCTTGGCCGGGACGGTGTTGGCCACGATGGTGGCCAACAGTACGATGCCCAGGGCGAGCACGAATTCGAAGCTGACCCATTTGCGCAGCCGTTGCCCCGCCGCCAGGGCTTTGTCCGCATTCTGCGGCGAGATCTGGGAGAGCAGCGGCAGCCAGGTGGCGCGCGCGCGCGCGGCGATCAGCAGGACCAGGCAAAGCAGGCCGATTTTGGCGTTGAGCAGCCAGCCGTACTGGGTGGAGACCATGGCGGCGTAGGTGGTGTCGACCATGCGGTCGGTGATGATGATGCCGGTGGCGATGACGGCCAGCATGACCGGCAGGGCCATGACCGAGAAGCGCTTGAGCGCCTGGGCGCCGGCTTGCACCGCTTCTTCGCGCGATTGGAACAGTTCGTGGATGCGGGCGATGGCGCCGGTCTGGATGCCGGGATGGGGGCCCGCATGCGCCGGGGCGGTGCAGGCGAAACAGACCACCAGGAAAGCCGGCAGTGCGCCAAACCAGACGCTGGCCAGGATGATGTGCAGGGCGTAGGGCAGGATCGAGGCCACCGAGAGTTCTTCGGCCGCGGAATGGCTGGCGAGCGAGCCCACCACCAGCGTGAGGGAGGCTACGCTGGCGCATAGGAGGTAGCGCCAGCGCGCCGCGGGGGTGTAGCGGATGTAGAGGGCAATGCCGACCACCAGCAGCGCCAGGAGCGCGCGCCCCGCCCAGATGTGGCCCATGCGGGTATTCTGCAGGAGGGCGAGCCAGGCATCCGGCCGCCAGGCGTTTTCGGCCACGCCGGTGGCCTGTGCCGTGGTGGTGACGAGAATGCCCAGCAATCCCAGCAGCAGCAGCAGGCCCAGCCATGGCAGGGCGCGCTGCAGGCGGGTAACCCAGGGGGAGTGGAACGAGCCGGCGATGGCGAGAAAGACGCAACTGCCGACCAGGATCATGTTGGACGCAAGCTGTAACCAGCGCAGGAGCGTCGCGATGACCTCGATCATTTCGCTTGCGCTTTGCTCTTTACGGTAAAGTCGTAGGACGAGTCAACCACGTGGCCGTCCACCGATAATACCCGGAACTTTACCGTGTATTTGCCAGCGGCCAGTTCTCCCGGCAAGGCGAGAACAATGGCTCTGGGGTCGTCGGGGGCAATCGTGGGCTTGGCCTCGGTCACGGGGGCCTTGGCGGCATCGAGCACGCTCAGCGCCGCATAATCCTTTTCAATTTCTTCGTTGAACCAGAGCCGCACTTGCGTGGGCGTGACAGTGAGTACCGCCCGGCGCGGCGGTTCCGCCTTGACCAGCATCGCATGCGCCAGGACGGGCGCGCTGTGCAGGCCCGCCGCCATCGCCATGATCAGTGCACTGCCCGCCATGACCCGCTTGAGGGCGCAAACCATCCATGCTTTCATTCTGACTCCTCGTTCATGACTGCCGCCCCCACAGGGGGCAGGGATATTCGTTTGACTGTATTACTTGCGTATGGTTCGGCTTGGCCGGCAGCCCCCGGCCAGGCCGGGGCTCAGGCGGCCGCGGATTTGTTCCGGCCGCGCAAAAAGAAGACCGCCGCCGCGCCGATGATGGCCGCGATGGCGACGATCAGGTAGGGCGAGGTGCCTTTGGGCTCGCCTACCGAGAAGGGAAAGCGTGAGACATGTTCTTCCTTGTCGCGGACGGTCACCAGGCCGATGAATTTGCCAGGCTGCATGAAATTGTATTCAAAGTTGATCGAGCCATTGGGGTAGATCTTGGCCGGGATGTGCAGGATGGTGATGGCGTCAAGATTGCCTTCGGCGCCCGCCTGCGCCCCGGTATCGCGGATGATGCGCACTTCCGTGGGCAGGGGGCGCAGGGCTTCTTCGATATAATCGAGGGCGACCACGGTGCGTCCCGTCGCCGGGATGTCTTCGCAGAATTCTTTCTCCTGCGTGGATTCCGGCTGGTAGCCGGTAAAGTGCATGGTAAACGGGCCTATCGTGAGTTTGCAGATGTCATCCGCCAGGGAGAGTCCGCCGTGCGCTTGTACTTGCGCAGAAAACGACAGGCTGAGCGTAAGCATGAGTCCTACGAAAGCCGGTTTCAGAAGTTGTAAAGACATTATCAAAATCACCTATAAGGAATGTTGAATCGCGTATCTTACCGCACTTGGCCCGACCTTTCCTCAGGAGCGGCGCGAGGCGCGCCAGCGCTGCATGCGCTTGGATTTCATGAGTTTGTAGCCCAGCAGGGTCAGTACCAGCAGGACTATCAGAGGGCCCACCGCGGTGCGGAATATGTGTGCATAGTTGATCATCTGTACCCGCAAAGGGTACTGGTAGCGGAGCGGCGGTTGTCCTTCCGCGGTGATGATGACCGTGTACAGTCCCTGGTCCAGGCTGGTCTCTCCCTTGATCACGCCGTCCGGATGGATGCTCGGGCGCAGGTAGGTCACGGTTTCATCTTCTGTTTCGTTGGTGCCTTTGATTACCCGCAGGCCAATGGGCATGTCGCGCAGCGCCAGGTCCACCAGGTCCACCACCAGATAGGTGTCTCCGCCCTTGGGAATTTCCGTGCAATATTGCGCGCTGGGTTCAAATTGGGGCTGGTAGGCGCTTAAGTGCACCATGCTGTCGCCAATCCGGCGCACGCAACTGTCCTCTTCCAATGAGACTTTTCCATGCGCCGCTACTGCGCCGGCGTATAGCGCCCCAACCAGAATGAGAACCGCAGCGCCTGCCTGTTTCATTTGCCTAACCACGAGCGGGTTCTTCCGTTTGGATATGACGATGGTTCACTTTTCTTCGTCCCCCCGGCTATTCCGAAGGTATGGGTTGTTTCACTGGCACATTAAAAAACACCGATCCACCTT
>NZ_JXQM01000064.1 GCF_000832065.1 Nitrosospira sp. NpAV
CGTGACCTGTTTCCCCGCTCACTTCTCTCTCCCGCTTAAAATTTAATCAACTTCAAAATCCGATCAAGAACAGCATGCCTGCCATAAATAATGTGCCACAGAGAGGAGCAGAGAAAAAGCCAGCAGAAACAATGCCGTTCTGATCGCCGCATACTTTCTCTCCATCTCCATGTCATCAGGCATATCCATGTTTTTTGACATATCGCGCTCCTATCTCTCGTACTATTTCACAACCGGGGGTGTCTCGAAACTATGGTAGGGCGCTGGTGACGGCAGCGTCCACTCCAGCGTCTTTGCTCCCTCCCAGGGCTTTTCCGGCGCCTTTGCGCCGCCACGGATGCACTTCAGCACCACGTAAAGGAACAGCAGCTGGGTGGAACCGAAACCGAAAGCGCCGATACTGGAGATCATGTTGAAATCGGCAAACTGCAGCGCATAGTCGGGAATACGGCGCGGCATGCCCGCCAAGCCCAGGAAGTGCTGCACAAAGAAGGTGACATTGAAAAAGATCATCGACAGCCAGAAATGCCATTTGCCCAGCGTCTCGTCATACATATGCCCGGTCCATTTCGGCAGCCAGTAATAAGTCCCGGCAAAGATGGCGAAAAGCGAGCCCGATACCAGCACATAATGGAAGTGCGCGATGACATAGTAGGTATCCTGCACCTGAACATCTATCGGCACGATTGCGCAAACCACGCCGCTGAACCCGCCAATGACAAAAAGGAAGATAAAACCGATCGAGAACAGCATGGGCGTCTCGAAGGTCATGGAACCGCGCCACATGGTGGCTGTCCAGTTGAATACCTTCACGCCGGTTGGGACCGCGATCAACATCGTGCCATACATGAAGAACAGTTGCCCGGTGACCGGCATGCCGGCGGTGAACATGTGATGCGCCCAGACGATACAGGACAGGATGGCGATCGAGGCGGTGGCGTAAACCATCGAGGAATAGCCGAACAATGGTTTGCGCGCAAACGCGGGAATGATCTCCGAAACAATGCCGAATGAGGGCAAGATCATGATGTAAACTTCCGGGTGCCCGAAGAACCAGAAAATATGCTGGAACATCACTGGGTCGCCACCACCCGCCGCATTGAAGAAATTGGTGCCGAAATGGCGGTCGGTCAGCAACATGGTGACCACTCCTGCCAGCACCGGCATCACCAATACCAGTAGATACGCCGTGATCAGCCAGGTCCAGACGAACATCGGCATTTTCATCAGCGTCATGCCCGGTGCGCGCATGTTGAGAATGGTGGTGATGATATTGATCGACCCCATGATGGAAGAAGCGCCAAGGATGTGGACGGCAAAGATCATCATGTCCATGCCTACGCCCATTTGCACCGACAGCGGCGGGTAGAATGTCCAGCCACCCGCCGCTGCCCCGCCTGGCGCAAAAAACGAACTGATCAGCAGCAGCGCCGCCGGAGGCAGCAGCCAGAAGCTCCAGTTGTTCATGCGTGCGAAAGCCATATCCGGTGCGCCGATCATCATCGGGATCTGCCAGTTGGCAAAGCCGACAAACGCCGGCATGATGGCGCCGAACACCATCACCAGGCCATGCATGGTGGTCAACTGATTAAAGAATTCGGGCTGCACGATCTGCAGGCCCGGCATAAACAGCTCGGCCCGTATGGTCAGCGCCATCACACCCCCCGTGAGGAACATGATGAAGCTGAACCAGAGATACATGGTGCCTATATCTTTATGGTTGGTGGTGGTCAGCCAGCGCATCAGGCCGGTGGGATGATGATCGTGCGCGTGCGCAATGTCGTCGTGTACTGCTGCCATAACTTTCTCCTTGGTGCTATTTTTTGAAATATTTGTATCGGGTGATGATTAACCAGCGCTCAAGCCGCCGGAATCTGACGATGCATCTGGGCGATATCCGTGACGGATAATCGCGATGCCGTGATCGCAACACCGTGATGGTGCCGCAGTGGTTTCCTCCTTGATGCTATTTTCTGAGTTCGTTGATTTCCGATGGCTGCACTACGTCGCCTGTCGTATTGCCCCAGGCATTGCGCTCGTAGGTGACCACCGCCGCGATTTGTACATCCGACAGGTGCTTGAAAGCCGCCATTGCCGTGCCGGTCTTTCCGTTCATTACTATGTTGATATGCTCGCCCTTGGGACCCGTGGCAATCTTCGATCCGTCCAGCGCGGCAAACGTCCCCGGAACACCCTTGCCATTGGCCTGGTGACAGGCCACACAGTTGCCGGCATAGACTTTCTCGCCCTCGGCTTTCAACTCATCCAGCGTGAAGGTCTTGTTGACATCAACCGCCGCCACGGCGGTCTTCTTCTTCTGTTCCGCCACCCACTGCGCGTATTTCTCCGGCTCCAGCGCTTCCACCACGATCGGCATGAAGCCGTGTTCCTTGCCACAGAGTTCCGCACATTGCCCACGATAGGTCCCAGGCTTCTCCACCGTGAACCAGGTGTCGCGGATGAAACCGGGAATGGCGTCCTGCTTGGCCCCTAATGCCGGAACCCACCAGGCGTGGATCACGTCGTTGGCCGTCAGCAGTATCCGTATCTTCTTGCCTGTCGGCACCACCAGCGGATTATCCACTTCCAGCAGGTAGTTCTCGCTCTTGGTTTCCTTGTTCTCCTGCTGCGCTCTAGGTGTGGACAATGCGCTCAGGAAGCTGATGCCTTCCCCTTCGCCCGTGATGTAGTCGTATCCCCATTTCCACTGGTAGCCCGTCGTCTTGATGGTGATGTCCGGGCTGGAGGTGTCCTTCATGGCGATGATGGTCTTGGTAGCCGGATAGGCCATCCCAACC
>NZ_JXQM01000065.1 GCF_000832065.1 Nitrosospira sp. NpAV
ACCGTAAGAGTGGGCCACGTTGTGCACCACATATTTGAATAGCTGGGTCCAATCCGCGCGCTTCACCAGGCTGCTGTATTTGGTACCGATTTCGCACTGCCCGGCAGTGGCCACTTCGTGGTGGTGGACTTCGACTTCCACGCCCATTTCTTCCAGCGCCAGGCACATGGCGGAACGAATATCATGCAAGGAATCGATCGGGGGAACGGGAAAATAACCGCCTTTTACCGCCGGACGGTGGCCGGTATTGCCTTCCTCGTATTTTTTCGCCGAGCTCCAGGCGGCTTCCTCGGATTCAATCCTTACCGAGCAGCCGGACATGTCCGCATGCCAGGTGACAGAATCGAAAATGAAGAATTCGGGTTCCGGGCCGAAGTAGGCGGTATCGCCGATGCCGGTCGATTTGAGATAGGCTTCGCCACGCTTTGCCAGCGAACGCGGATCACGGTCATAACCTTTGCCGTCGGCGGGTTCGATCACGTCACAGGTCATGAGCAGGGTGGCCTCGTCCATGAAGGGATCCATATGGGCGGTTTCCGGATCGGGCATCAACAACATGTCGGAAGCCTGGATACCCTTCCAGCCGGCAATGGAAGAACCGTCGAACGCATGGCCATCTTCAAGCTTGTCCGCATCCAAGGCATGGGCCGGAAGCGTCACGTGCTGTTCCTTGCCGCGGGTATCGGTAAAACGCAGATCAACGAATTTGACTTCGTTGTCCTGGATCATTTTAAGAACATC
>NZ_JXQM01000066.1 GCF_000832065.1 Nitrosospira sp. NpAV
ATAGAGTTCCCCTGGTACCCCGATTGGTACCGGCTGAAGCCGGTCGTCAAGCACATACATTTCCGTATTCGCAATCGGCCGGCCAATGGGGACAGACAGGACAGAGGCGGCGGAGGAAACGGAAACCGGAATGGTTGAGTCCGCGGGAACCTCAAACCGGGCGATCTTGCAGAGGGCTGCCGTGATGGTGGTCTCGCTGGGGCCATAAGCGTTGATCAGGCGGATTTGCCCGTGCGTGTGCCGCATCCAGTCGCTTAATCGTGCCGCAATCATCGGTTCGCTGCCGGCTACCACCAGCCGCAGGCTTTTCGGCAGCCGCAACGTTGCAAGTTCCGCCACCCATCCATGCCAGTAGGAAGCGGGAAGGTTCAAGATGCTGAGGCGACGGCTTTCCACGAAATCCAGCAGATCCGAAAAGACCGGAGGACCGACATCAGGCCATACGACGACGGTTGCTCCGCACAGCCAGGGGGGGAAAATCTCCTCCGCCGCCACGTCGAATGCGGGAGACGCAATCTGCAATATACGATCCGTCGCACAAAGCTCATAAGCGCCGGAGACCGCCGTGGCATGATTGACCAGCGCCCGGTGCGACACCATCACCCCCTTGGGCAATCCGGTAGAGCCGGAAGTGTAGACGATGTATGCAAGGCCGTCCGGCGCGATACTGGCCGCAACGCCGCCCGCCGAAGCATTGCCTGTTTCTTCCGGAGCGGCGGTATCCATGCAGATGACGCGCCCGCTGCAGCCGCTGAGCCGGTCGGTAAATACGCTACGGGTCACCACCGCCGGTGCGGCGGTATCGGAAAGGATAAAAGCAATTCGTTCCTCCGGAAACGTGGCGTCGATGGGAACATACGCCGCGCCGGCCTTCAGGATGCCGAGGGCGCCAACAGCCAGGCCTGTGCCACGATCGGTCAGCAGTCCGATGGGAGTATCGGCGCTGAACCCGCGCAAGCGTGCGGCAAGTTGATCGGCCTGCTGATTGAGTTGCGCATAGGTGAGCCGCTCATCGACTGTTTCAAGCGCAATGGCTTCCGGCGTCCGCGCCGCCTGGAGCTCGAACAATGCATGGATGCAGCGATCGCGCGGAAATGCAGCTTCCGTAGCGTTCCATTCCACCAGGAGTTGCTGTCGTTCCCTTCGGGAAAGCAGCGGCAGCTCGGATATGCGCTGTTCAGGGCTGGCAATGGCACCTTCGAGCAGCACCACAAAATGATCGAGCATTTGACGTATGGCCGCCGAATCAAAGAGGTCGGTGGCATATTCGAAGGTTGCCGTAATTCCGTCATTGAACTCGGCAATTGCCAAGGTGAGATCGAATTTCGCCGCTCCACGCGCTTCCATGACATCCCCCATGGCCCGGTCGCCCACGGTCCGGCTACTCGCGGGCGGCAGCGTTTCCTCCGCATGATTCTCGAGCGCGAACATCACCTGGAAGAGTGGCGTATGGCTCAGATGGCGCGCGGGAGCGAGCCTGGACACCAGCACCTCGAAAGGCAACTCCTGGTGGGTATATGCTCCGGTTGCCACGGTGCGCACCCGCTCGAGCAGGGCCACGAATGAGGGATCACCCGAAAGATCGAGGCGCAAGGCGAGTGTGTTGACGAAAAACCCGATCAAGCCCTCCAGCTCGCTGCGGGTGCGGTTGGCGATGGGCGTGCCGATCACCAGATCGGATTGCCCGCTGTAGCGCGACAACAGCACACCAAAAGCGGCCAGAAGCATCATGAACAGGGTTGCACCTTCTCTTTGCGACAGGGCACGCAATCCTTCCGCCAACGCCGGGGGTAGCGTCGCCGAGAGCGAAGCGCCCTGGAAGGTCTGCACCGCCGGGCGCGGCCGGCCGGTAGGCAAGAGAAGCTGCGCCGGTGCATCTTCGAGTTGCTTTTGCCAGTAGGCGAATAGAGAATCCAGCCGTTCGCCCTGAAGGAGACGCCTTTGCCAGCAGGCGAAATCGGCATACTGGATAGGCAATTCCGGCAAGGGCGAAAGCCGGCCATCTGAATAAGCTTCGAGCAAAATGTCCAGCTCGCGTTGGAGGATGCCGAGGGACCAGCCGTCGGCGACGATATGGTGCATCGTCAGCACCAGCACATGATCGGACTCGCCCGTACGCATCAATGTAGCCCGCAGGAGCGGACCCCGCGCAAGATCGAACGGCGTCGCGGCATCAGAGTTGGCCACCCTGCGCGCCTCACCCACCGGGGCATGGCGCAAATCCATCATTGTGAATGCCGGCGGCGAGGGCGGCATGATTACCTGCGTGCCCTGTCCATCGATGGCGGTGAAGGTGGTGCGGAGAATTTCGTGCCGGCGCACGATTTCTCCCAAACTTTTTTCAAGGGCCGCCGTATTCAGCGGGCCGGTAAAGGAGAACGTAGTACAAAGGTTATAGGCGGTACTTTGCGGTGTAAGCTGATCGAGGAACCAAAGACGCTGCTGGGCAAAGGAAAGAGGGGAGCTCTCCTGTTCGCGGCTGCGGCGCGGGATCGGCTGTAATATCGAGCGGGGGCCCAGGCGCAGCGCGAGTTCCGCGACGGTGGGCGCCCCAAAGAGAACATGCAGAGGCACTGCCGCGTGCAGAACGTCGCGGATCCGCGAGATGGCTTGCGTGGCGAGCAACGAATGCCCGCCCAATTCGAAGAAGTTA
>NZ_JXQM01000067.1 GCF_000832065.1 Nitrosospira sp. NpAV
TTACTCTGCGGATTTATTCATTTGAGTTTGTTACGCAACTGTACTGAACCGCCGGACTATTTTTTTAACCGGATACATGCTTTCGGTAACATCCTTGCCGATCCCGCGATAGCCCGTGAAGCGGCCGGATGAATCGAACATTGGCTCGCCGCTGACCATCAGATACTGTCGTGAGCCATCGGATTTGGTGCGGCTGTAGACAAAATCAAGGAAAGGGCGCCGCGCCGCGATGTTTGCCTTGAATACCGCATACTCGGCTTCATCCCAGCGTGCTTCGTTATTTCCTTTGGGTTCACCCAGTAAGGCATCGACGGTAATGCCAAGCATTTCGAGGGCTGGCCCATACACCTTGGTGAAACGCCCGTTTTCATCCTGTTCCCAATACCAGTCGGAGGCCAACTCGGTCAGACGGCGAAAGCGCGCCTCGCTCTCGCGCAATTCCGCAGTCCGCTCCGCCACGATTTGTTCCAGTTCCTTATTATAACTCCTGAGTTTTTTGTACAACAGGCGTACTTCCAGCAGGTTGTGAATACGTGTCTGCACTTCGACCAGATCAAACGGCTTGCTGACGAAATCCTTTGCACCGGCTTGTAGCGCGCGCAGCTTATGGCTTGGCTGGGCGGTGATCACGAGGACCGGAAGATAGCCATCCGGTTCTATTTCTTTCAAGCCGTCGAGCACCTGGAAGCCATCCATGCCGGGCATCTGCAGATCGAGCAGAATCAGATCGTAGCGGTTCTGGCGATAGAGAGGGCAAACCTGGTAAGGGTCCATGGTCGAAGTGATGCGGGTATAACCGGCATCGCCCAACATCTGTTCAAGCAGCCGGACATTGACATCCTGATCATCAACAATCAGGATGCTGGCGTTAAGAATGTCGGGTTTGCTAATCATTACACCTGTCAGTGAACGGCTTTTGAACGATGATGCAAGGTGGTAATGCTGCCGTTATTCCAGAAGATACTCTGTGCGCTAACTCTCATAAGAAAACAGAAAATGATTTCATTAGGAAAGAATATTGACTTCGTTCGGAAGAGGGATGCCCTA
>NZ_JXQM01000068.1 GCF_000832065.1 Nitrosospira sp. NpAV
CCAAGCCCTCGCCGCCTATATAGAGTTCCCCTGGTACCCCGATTGGTACCGGCTGAAGCCGGTCGTCAAGCACATACATTTCCGTATTCGCAATCGGCCGGCCAATCGGAATGGGGCTGTGGATTTTTTCCGCGGACGGTACGCGATAACAGGAGGTAAAGGTGGTGTTCTCAGTGGGACCATAAGCAGCGATCAACAGACATTGCGGATGTTGCTCGCGCATCTTGCGGATGTAATCCGGTGACAGCACGTCACCGCCTGTAAGAAGCTGGCGCACGCCACCCAGACATTCGCAATGACCGTCGACCATCTGGTGAAAGAGTCCTATCGTCAGCCAGAGGGTGCTGATCCGGTGATGCTCTATCACATCGGCGAGTTCTTCGAGCGACGGTACGGTGGGCGGCATGATTACCAGCTTCCCTCCGTTAAGCAGGCATGCCCAGATCTCGAATGTCGAAGCGTCGAATGCAATCGGCGCGAACTGGAGAAACACGTCCTCGGGAATGAATGTCGCGTAGCCGGCCTCCCTTATCAGCCGCACCACGGCATGTTGCACGACTCCCACCCCCTTGGGCACGCCGGTTGATCCCGACGTATAGCAGACATACGCGAGATTGTTCGCCACTACTCCGCTTACAGGGTTATCCGTGGGCTCGCACTCGATTTCCTCGCGCGCATCGTCAAGGCAAACCCGCTTCACAATCTCTTCGGGAAACATTCCGAGAAATCGGCGGTGGGTCAGCAACACCGCTGGTTTCGCGTCGCGCACCATTGCCGATAGCCTGGAGGGCGGATCGCCGGGATCCATCGCCAGATAGGCCCCTCCGGCTTTGAGAATACCGAGCAGGCCGACGATGAGATCGAAGGAGCGCTCGACACAGATCGCAACCACGGTCTCGGGACCCACGCCAAGCTCGCGCAGGCGGTGCGCGAGCTGGTTGGCGCGGGCGTTGAGTTCGCCGTAGGTGAGGGGACAATCCTGAAGAACCAGGGCAACCGCCTCCGGACATGCCGCCGCCTGCTCTTCGAATAGATCATGGATACACGATTCCCGGGGATATTCGGTTCGCGTGGCGTTCCATTCGAACAAAAGCTGTCCCCGTTCAGCCTCGGTGAGAATGGGCAGGCTGGAGAAACGGCAGGCCGGATCAGCGGCGGCAGCCGCCAGCAGTACCTCGAAATGACCTGCCATCCTATTGATGGTGCCGGAATCAAAGAGATCGGCGCTATACTCAAAATATCCCGTCACCCGGTGCCCATCGTCAACCAGGGAAAGCAGGAGATCGAACTTGGCGGTGGACTCTTCCCGGTTGCGATTGGCCGGAGCCGATACCTCTTCCATCTCCGTTTCTTCCTTCTCCCCGGACGGAACATTTTGTAGCGCGAACATCACCTGGAAGAGGGGCGCCTGGCTGAGATGGCGCGCAGGAGCGAGCCTGGCCACCAGCATCTCGAAAGGCATGTCCTGATGCGCATATGCCTCGGCCGCCACGGTGCGTACCCGCTCGAGCAGCCCGGCAAACGAGGGATCGCCGGAAAG
>NZ_JXQM01000069.1 GCF_000832065.1 Nitrosospira sp. NpAV
GTGCTCCTGCTTGCGTTGATGACGTCTTCAAGCCAGCGGATGGCGTTTATGTCCAGCTTATTGGTGGGTTCATCCAGCAGTAGAATTTCAGAATCCGCAAACGATGCTTGCGCCAGCAGTACACGCAGCTTGAATCCGGGCGCTATGGCGCTCATCAGTCCCGCATGCTGTGACAGCGGAATATCCACGCCCAGCAGCAATTCCCCAGCCCGCGCTTCGGCGGAATAGCCATCCAGCTCGGCAAAGCGCGTCTCAAGTTCGGCGGCGTGCATATAGTCGTCCTCGCTGGCATCGGGATTGGCATAGATCGCATCGCGTTCCTCCTTCACGCGCCACAACTCCTCGTGCCCCATCATTACGGTATCAATCACCAGACAATTCTCGAAAGCAAACT
>NZ_JXQM01000007.1 GCF_000832065.1 Nitrosospira sp. NpAV
CGCCTCTCCCCGCTTCCTCGCAGAAAGAATGCGTCGCCGCCATAATACTAAATACTAAACCATTACATACCCACAACCCCGTAAAGACTATCCCCGAAGATGCGCCAAGTCAAGCAGTTTGTCTGCAAAACGAAAGAGCAAAACGAATTGATTACGCTGCCGCACATGTCCCCTGAACCGCCCTGAATTCGCTGGTGGAGAAGATCCGGTGTGGTTTCCGATACTAAGGAATTGCTCGGAGAACTGACGCGAGAGGCGCTCCGAGAACATAGGGATGGGGACGCCGACAAATTGTATCTATCGGATATATTTACAGTATCTGCGATGCGCCTTTGGCTTTCTTTTCCAAAAAGCGATCGTATTCACTTTTGAGTCAGCTGCCGGTGAAACGACTTGGGTTGATTACCAGCGAGCCAGTATTCCGTCCAATTGTTCCAGGCTGTTGTATTGGATTACCACCTTTCCGGCACCTTTTTTTCCCGGATTTATGACGACCTGCGTACCCAGCTTGGCCGATATGCTTTCTTGTAAGCGCAGTAAATCCCGGTCGTATCTGGGGCGTTGCGGTTTTACGGCCGGGCGTTCCATCCGATGCACCAGCCTTTCAGTCTCGCGTACCGATAGTTGCTTGTGCACCACGAGATTGGCGGTTTGTATTTGCTTGGCGGGAGGAAGAGCCAGCAGCGCGCGGCCATGGCCCATGTCGATTTTCCCCTGCATCAATAATTCCTGTACAGGCTGCGGCAGATTAAGCAACCGCAAAAGATTGGAGACAGCGCTGCGCGAACTACCCAGCGCCTGGCTGGCAGCTTGGTGCGTCATACCGAATTCCTTGATGAGCCGCTGAATACCCATCGCTTCTTCCAATGGATTTAGATTCTCGCGCTGAATATTCTCGATCAGCGACATGGCCAGGGCGGCTTCATCCGGCACTTCGCGGATGAGCGCGGGAACCTCCGTAAGCCCGGCGATTTGCGCTGCCCGCCAGCGCCGCTCCCCGGCTATGATTTCGTAACCTTCCGAAGAAACGGGGCGCACCAGTATCGGTTGCATCACACCCTGCGCTTTAATGGATTCGGCCAGCTCGGCCAAAGATTCCTGGTCCATATGGGTACGTGGCTGATACTTGCCTGGTTGCAATTGCAATATTTTCAAATTCCGCAGCGACTCCCCGGTCCGGCCACCGTCGTCGTTTCCCGCCAGGAGCGCATCCAATCCTCTTCCCAATCCCTTTGATTTCATAGTCTCCCGTCCCGCTGCATGTCTTCTGTTCCGCTAGTTTCCATTTTGTCAGACAGGCGCGGCATTGAGTGGATCCCTGCTAAGCATCTCACCCGCCAGCGCCAGATAGGCTTGTGTACCTTTGGATAATTTATCGTGATAGAGCGCCGGTATGCCAAAGCTGGGGGCCTCGGCCAACCGTACGTTACGTGGAATCACGGTATGGTAAACCTTATCGCCAAAATGCTGCTGTAATTGCTCCGATACCTGTTGCGCCAGTATGTTGCGCGGATCAAACATGGTGCGCAACAATCCTTCGATCTCCAGCACCGGATTCAAGTTGGCGCGCACTTTTTTTATGGTATTGACCAGATCGCTTAAACCCTCCAGCGCGTAGTATTCACATTGCATCGGAATCATTACCCCGTAGGCGGCGCACAGCCCATTGAGCGTAAGCAGGTTGAGCGCCGGCGGACAATCGATGAGGATGAAATCATATTCGCTTTCCACCTCCCGCAGCGCTTCTTTCAGGCGCGTTTCCCGTTGGGGCAGATTCACCATCTCGATTTCGGCCCCGGCCAGATCACGATTGGCAGGAATCAGATCATATTTGCCGCTGGTGGCGATCACGCGCACATCGGCGATACGCTGGCTACCCAGCAAAACTTGATAAACCGTGTATTGCAAAGCACGTTTATCCACACCGCTTCCCATGGTGGCATTACCCTGCGGGTCAAGATCAATCAACAACACACGCTTCTTTGCCGCAGCGAGGCTCGCCGCCAGATTAACGCTGGTGGTGGTTTTTCCCACCCCGCCTTTTTGATTGGTTATCGCCAGAATTTTCATTACTGCGCTACTCCCAGGCCTAAAGTAATAACATAACATGAAAGTGAGCGCTCACTGCGGAACGCATCTTGATATCCGATATTGCCAGAAATTAATTCCACGCGATTGCCTATACCCCATGCTTAATCATAATCAGATGGCGCTCTGCCTCAAGTCCGGGAACCCCAATATGGAATATATTCTCAACAATGAATGGGGGCGGCAATTGCGCCAATTCCTCATGCGGATAGACACCTTTCATCGCAGCGAGCCTGCCTTCATTTTCCCTAGCCAGGTGTCCTGCCAGTTTGACAAAGTCGGCCAGGCTCGAAAAAGCGCGCGAGATTACCGTATCAAACCCGCTCGCCGGGCGAAAATTTTCGGCTCGCTCGGTGACTATCTCAACATTCTTCAACTTCAATTCAATGCGCGCCTGTTGTAGAAATACTGCTTTTTTTTGGTTGCTTTCAAGCAATACCACATTCCATTCAGGGTGCGCCAAAGCTAGGGGAATGCCCGGTAAACCGGCGCCACTGCCGACATCCACGAGACGTAATCCTGAAATGTGCGGCAGGATCGCAAGGCTGTCAAATAAATGACGAATCAATATCATCTCCGGCTCACGCATTGCCGTCAAATTATGCACCCGGTTCCATTTCCTGATTAACGCAAGATATTGGAGTAAGCGGGTCTGCGTTTCGCTGGGGAGCATCACCCCCAATGCCGCGAGTCCGTCAGCGAGCTGCGCCGCCAGATTCACGCGCTTTTCTTTTTATTCTGACTGGAAAAACCACGCTTCACATGTACCAACAGCAATGAAATCGTCGCCGGGGTTATGCCGGAAATTCGTGCGGCCTGTCCCGCGGTTTCCGGCTTGTGCTGATTCAATTTTTGCTGTGCTTCACTGGAAAGGCCGCGGACCGTGGCATAATCAAGATCTTGCGGCAAACGAATTTCCTCATAATGCGCATTGCGCGCGACTTCATCCTTCTGGCGGGCAATATAACCATGATACCTGGCCTGGATTTCAACTTGCTCCGCCACCAGCGGGTCAGCAACAGGATCACCCGCGCCCGGCAAGCTCATGAGACTCGCATAGGATACGTCGGGACGACGTAGCAGCTCACTCAACGAATAATCCCGCTCGATCGTTTTCCCCAACACCCGCAGCACATCCGCTTCTGCCAGTGCACCCGAATTCATTTTTGGCCCCACCCAGATGGCTTTCAATCTGTCTTGCTCGCGGACGATGGCCTCCCGTTTGGTTTCGAATGCCGACCAGCGCGCATCGTCCACCACACCGAGCCTGCGCCCCTTTTCCGTCAGACGCAAATCCGCATTGTCTTCGCGCAGCTGCAGGCGATATTCGGCGCGGCTGGTGAACATGCGATAAGGTTCGGTGACGCCACGCGTGATAAGATCATCCACCAGAACACCAAGATAAGCTTCATCGCGCCGCGGACACCACGCATCCTGATCCAAGGTTTTAAGCGCCGCATTGATGCCCGCCAGCAACCCTTGTGCGGCAGCCTCTTCGTAACCGGTGGTGCCATTGATTTGTCCAGCGAAAAAAAGCCCCTCGATCATCTTGGTTTCAAGCGAGCTTTTCAATGCTCGTGGATCAAAATAATCATATTCGATAGCATAGCCGGGGCGCGTAATATGGGCTTTTTCCATTCCCTTGATGGAACGCACCAATTCAATTTGCAGATCGAACGGCAGGCTGGTCGATATCCCGTTAGGATATATCTCGTGAGTACTGAGTCCTTCCGGTTCCAGAAAGATTTGATGGGATTCCTTGGCGGAAAACCGTACCACCTTATCCTCGATGGAAGGGCAATAACGCGGCCCGACTCCTTCGATGACACCCGTAAACAGCGGCGAACGATCCAGGCCGCCACGAATAATGTCATGCGTGCGGCTATTCGTGTGCGTGATCCAGCACGGCAATTGGCGTGGATGCTGGGCGGCGGCGCCCATAAACGAAAAAACCGGCACGGGAGTATCACTGAGTTGTTCGGTCATTACCGAATAATCGACGGTACGTCCGTCTATGCGCGGAGGGGTGCCGGTCTTTAGCCGGCCCACCGGCAGCCTCATCTCGCGCAGGCGCATAGCGAGACTGACGGCCGGAGCATCACCCGCTCTGCCTGCCTGAAAACTGGATGATCCAACATGCGCCAATCCGCCGAGAAACGTGCCGGCGGTAAGCACCACGGCACTCGCGGAAAATTTTACTCCCAGCTGAGTAACCACTCCCGTGATCCGGTCGCCTTCAAGCGTGAGATCATCTACGGATTGCTGAAACAGCCAAAGGTTGGATTGATTTTCCAGGCGCCGGCGAATCGCCTGACGATAGAGAACGCGATCAGCCTGGGCACGTGTTGCGCGTACCGCCGGCCCCTTGCTTGAATTGAGAATGCGAAACTGGATGCCGGCCTCGTCGGCGGCTGCGGCCATCGCGCCACCCAATGCATCCACCTCCTTAACCAGATGTCCCTTGCCGATGCCCCCTATGGAAGGATTGCATGACATCTGCCCCAATGTTTCGATATTGTGCGAAAGCAACAGCGTTTTTTGCCCCATGCGAGCGGCCGCAAGCGCCGCCTCGGTGCCGGCATGGCCACCGCCAATCACGATGACATCGAAATTCTCGGAAAAAATCATTAGAAATCGCCGCTTGCTGCGCTGCTTACCCCGTAAGCAGCGCCGTGAAAAAAAAGCATTCTACGGCAAAATGAGGGGTTGCGTAAGGGCGCACGCGCTGCCATATCACAAACATGTTCCCCGTAGCCGAACGAATCGGACATCACGGGATGTAATGTTTCACGTGAAACAACGCGGCATAAGTTCGATATTCAAAGCGGCGGAGAGAGCCGTACGGAAAGGATAAAATTAAAAACGTGGGCCTGCCGTACCCTCGAGAACCAATTCTATTTGCCGATGCAAAAACGCGAAAATATTTCGCCCAACAAATCATCGGCACTGAATTCCCCGGTGATGGATGACAGGGCAAGCTGGGCAACTCGCAGTTCCTCCGCCTGCAAGTCCAGTTGAACCCCTTGTCTGGCAAGCTCCAGCGCGCTCCGCAAATATTCCCCCGATCGCGTCAGCGCCTCCACGTGGCGCTGACGCGCCATGAATACGCCTTCGGTTTCCGAGTGCGGCTGCCAGCCCGCCATATCCAGCAACTTCCGGCGAAGCAAATCGATCCCGGCGCCCGTTTTAGCCGAAAGGTAAATCGAGGCTCCACCTTCGCCATCGCCGACTTGCGGCACTTCATCCAGCAAATCGATTTTATTGTACACACGAATCACCGGCAATTTAGCCGGAAGGCTTCTGACTATCTCTCGATCTTCCGGCAAAACACCCAAGCGGCGATCGATCAGTAACAATGCCAGATCCGACCTTTCTATTGCCGCATGCGTACGAGCGATGCCGATTTTCTCGACGAGATCGTCCGTTTCGCGCAACCCCGCGGTATCGACCAGATGAAACGGAATGCCTTCTATCTCGACCGTTTGGCGAATAGCATCGCGGGTGGTGCCCGGTATCTCAGTGACAATTGCCGTCTCTTCTCCGGCCAACTGATTCATCAGACTGGATTTACCGACATTGGGCTGTCCTACCATGACCACGCTCACGCCTTCGCGCAACAGACTGCCCTGCTTGGCTGCCGTGAGCACCTCTTCCAGCCGCGATTGGATAGCTTCCAGCCTGGCATAAACGTTCGCCTGTTGCAGGGTGACCGTTTCTTCCTCCGGAAAATCCAGCGTCGCCTCCACCAGCATGCGCAGCTCGGTGAGCGCCTGCACCAGACCAACGATAACCGCAGAAAACTCTCCTTGCAGCGAGCGCATGGCACAACGCGCGGCCTCACCGGTGCTGGCATCGATAATGTCGGCGACGCCTTCCGCCTGAGCAAGGTCCAGCTTGCCATTAAGAAAAGCGCGCAAAGTGAACTCCCCCGGCTGTGCCAGCCGGGCACCCGCGGAGAGACAACGGGACAGTAACAGATTCATAACCGCCGGACCGCCGTGACCCTGGAGTTCCAGGACATCTTCACCCGTATAGGAATGCGGAGACGGAAAATAAAGCGCAATGCCATGATCTATGGCCGCTCCATTTTCATCGATAAACTTGCTGAACGTGGCATGGCGCGGCTGCGGGATGAGTCCAATGACGCTTAGCGCCAGAGATTGCAGGCTTTTACCGGAAACCCGCACTACACCGATGCCGCCCCGTCCGGGCGGCGTAGCGTTGGCGGCAATGATGTCTGTACTTCCCATTCGGGCAAGTTGCATCGAGAAGGATCCGTCACATGCGGATTTTCAGACGGAAGCGGTTCGCCGTCAGATGAGTTGCTGCTTTTCCAGCCGGTTCACTTCTTCTTGGTGGCAGGTATATTGCTGGACTTGGCAGCGCTACGTTCAATCATGCGCGTGATTTGCCATTGCTGCGCGATCGAAAGCACATTATTCACCAATGAGTACAGCACCAATCCGGCGGGGAAGAAGAAAAAGAAAACACTGAAAGCAAAGGGCATGATCTGCATCACCTTGGCTTGAATCGGATCCGTAGCTTGCGGACTGAGCTTTGATTGCACAAACATGGAAATCCCCATGAAGATAGGGAGCACGTAGTAGGGATCCGGCGACGACATATCTTCTATCCACAGCGCAAATGGCGCGTAACGTAGCTCGACGCTGGCCAGCAATACCCAGTAAAGCGAAATAAATACCGGAATCTGAACGAGAATGGGCAAACAGCCACCCATCGGGTTTATTTTTTCCGTCTTGTAAAAATCCATCATCGCCTGGTGCATGCGCTGGCGATCATTGCCATGCTGTTCGCGCAAGCGCTGCAACTTGGGCGTCACTACCCGCAACTTCGCCATCGATCGGTAACCTGCCGCCGAAAGGGGAAAGAATGCCAGTTTGACCGACATGGTCAGAAGAATAATCGCAACCCCCCAGTTTCCGGTCCAAGAATGATAAAAAGACAACAACCAAAAAAGAGGCGCTCCAATCACGGTCAACCAGCCATAATCCACCGTTAGATCAAGCCCTGGCGCGACCGTCGCGAGTTTGCTTTGCTCTTCGGGGCCTGCATAGAGGGGTACCGTAAGGGTCGCTGTATTCCCCGGTTCTATCTGTCCCACGGGCACGATTACGCCTGCTGTATATTCATTTTCGCCCAGGCGTTTCGCATAATACTCGCGCGGCAACTTGTCCCTTGGCAGCCATGCGGTAAGAAAATAATGCTGGAGCATTGCAATCCAGCCATTATCAGCATTTTTTGGATACGTTGCGTTACCCTTGTCCAGAGCCGAAAATTCGATTTTCTTGAATTTCTCTGCCTCGGTGTAAAGCGCTGCGCCAGTATAGGTCGGGATCATGAAAACAGAACCAACCGGCGGCTTGCTATCCCGCAGCATCTGGAAATAAGAAAACGGCTGAATCGCAGCCGCTCCCCGATTAGCGACTTCGAAACTTACATCGATGAGGTAGTTTCCGCGATGAAACGTATAAACCTTGGTTACCTGGACGCCATTCGCCTCGGGTGCGACGAGCCGCACCTCAATTTTATCCTGGCCCGTCGCCAGGCTATATGTCTGGGACTCCGCCGTATAATGCGTCTTGTGGCTGGGTAAACCCTCTCCGATCAGTCCTGATTGCGCCACATAAACGTGTTCATACTGGCTTTGCAACAATGCAAAAGGCTTGTTCTTGTCTTCCTTGTCCGGATGATCCAATAACTCGAGCCGGCGCAAATCTCCCCCGGCGGTATCGATTTCCGCTACCACCAAGTCGGTCTTGACCACGATTTTTTCACCCGACTCCAGCTTGCCGGAAGTCTTTATCGGACCAACGCTCTCCGCAGAGGGTTCACCCTTGCCAGGTTGTGTCGAAACAAGTTTTTCTCCCGGAACCGGCGTGTCTTCCTGACGGCGGACAGACGATTCACCTGCTGGCGCCTGGGTTGCGACCGCCGCCGCCGGGGGTGGATTTTGCTCTTTCTGCCATGCGTCCCAAAGGAACAACATCGATGTGGAGAAAATCAGGAAAAGTACAAATTTTTGTGTGTCCATCGTGCTTCGCAATTTATTTTTTTATGATACGCGTAAACTGTACCGGAAATAATTCAGATCGAATCCATTCTTATGGAACCGGGTCATATCCGCCGCGACCCCAAGGATTGCAGCGCAATATTCTCCATATACTGAGGCGCATCCCGCGCAGCAATCCATGCCTGGCCAGCGCCTCACATGCATAGTGTGAACAAGATGGGCTGAACCGGCACGACGGCCCAAAGAACGGACTCAGGCAATACTGATAAAGTTTGATAAAGCCAATAATTATCCGCGACATCGCTGTAATTGCATCATTAGCATTTCCGCCTCGCCCACCAACCGCGCAAAATTGCCTTGCGAAACGCGGCAACGCAAGCGCACCACCAGATCCAGTCCCGCCAATTCTCGCTGCTGCGCGCGAAATGTCTCTCGCAACAGACGTTTTGTCCTATTGCGGTTTACCGCCAGCCGCTCGATCTTGCCGGCGATTATCAATCCCAATCGTGAATGCACGAGATTATTAGGTTTAGCGAAAACCTGCAGAAACTCGCCACTGACTGAACATCTGAACCGGATTACCGAGGAAAATTCATTCGCCTGGTGCAACCGGTGACTTTTCGGAAAACGAATGATACAGCTCCTCGACTGTGGATTTTCCGCAGTTGGCTAACTCTATACTCCCAAACGAGCACGGCCTTTGGCGCGACGCGCCCGAATAACAGCTGCGCCGCCGGCGGTTTTCATGCGAACCCGAAAACCATGTGTTCGCTTTCTCCGGGTTACGGAGGGCTGGTACGTACGTTTCATCGTTTTCCCTTTTTCCTTGTCCTTGAGGCAGATAAATAAAACCTCGCATTACAACCCTTTACAGATGTTGGTGTCAACCTATATTTTTTCCCCACCCTGTGGATAACCGAGTGGGAAGCGTCTAAAATAGAACCCTCAACGCCGCTCCGTAATTCCGTCCTTTTCCCATTTACGTACTTCAGATCATATCGGCAATGCACAATTTTTGGCTTTCCTGTCTCGGATATTTTGAGAAAGAATTGAGTGCCCAGCAATTCAATACCTGGATCAAGCCTCTTTACCTGGACTTGTCACATAGTGCCGACGAACCGATCCTCGTCGCTCCCAACCGGTTTGTCATGCAATGGATCAAAGACCATTTTCTATCGCGTATCGAACAAATGGCCGAAAAACATTTTTCGCGCCGTATACATTTTCAATTAAAGCTCGCCAACCAGGACGCAACCAAGGAAACCGCTCCTGTAGTGAATAACGCTGTTATCACGCCGATCCCGATAGTCGACACGCCCGTGCGGTCGACACCAAAAACCCCAAAGGAAAAAAATCCGAGCCGCCTCAATCCTTCCTTCACCTTCAATAGCTTCGTCACGGGAAAAGCCAATCAATTGGCGCGGGCAGGTGCTATCCAGGTGGCGGAACGTCCGGGTGTCGCTTACAATCCATTTTTTATCTACGGTGGCGTGGGCTTGGGAAAAACCCATCTGATTCAAGCAATCGGTAACTGTGTGCTGGAGCACAACAACACCGCTAAAGTCAGATACATTCACGCAGAACAATACGTTTCCGACGTAGTAAGGGCTTACCAACATAAAGCGTTCGATGATTTCAAGCGCTATTATCATTCCCTGGATCTCCTGCTTATCGACGATATCCAGTTTTTTGGCGGCAAGAACCGGACACAGGAAGAATTCTTTTATGCCTTCAACGCGCTGATTGAAGCGCATAAGCAAGTCATTATCACTTGCGATTCCTACCCGAAGGAAATCTCCGGCATGGAGGAACGATTAATTTCCCGTTTTGGCTGGGGCTTGACAGTAGCGGTTGAACCGCCGGAACTGGAAATGCGCGTCGCCATCCTGCTAAAAAAAGCCCTGATGGAAAAAATCGTCCTGGATGAAAATGTTGCTTTTTTCATCGCCAAGCATATTCGATCCAACGTCCGTGAACTGGAGGGGGCACTGAAGCGGGTGCTCGCTTATTCCCGCTTCACGGGACATTCCCTCTCGCTGGACCTGGCGCGGGAAGCGCTTAAAGATTTGCTGGCAGTACAAAATCGCCAGATTTCCATTGAAAATATCCAGAAAACTGTGGCGGACTATTATAAAATCAAGGTTGCCGAAATGTATTCCAAAAAACGTTCTCGCATTGTTGCGAGACCTCGGCAAATGGCCATGGCCATATCCAAAGAACTCACTCCCTTGAGTTTGCCTGACATCGGTGAAGCTTTTGGAGGCAGAGATCACACAACGGTGCTGCACGGTTACCGCAAAATTGCCGAACTGCGGGCTTCTGATCCATCGATTAACCGGGACTTCAATACGTTATTGCATATTCTCCGAGGTTGAACAACAACAGTATGAGTTGGGGATAACTTGCCCTTTATGACCAATTTCAATTTGTGTACACAAACTATCCACAGGCAATACGCTCTAAATACAGATAAGAAATAGCGCTTAGCTTATTAATACTATTTGTATTTTTCTATTTATACCGGACTTACGCAACCCCTATTAACGATTATCTGGATTTAAATAAATGAAACTGATACAAGCTGATAAGGATACTTTGCTGAAACCGTTGCAAACGGTCACCGGGATTGTCGAACGCCGCCATACCTTACCCATACTTTCAAACGTGCTTATAGAGCGCAAGAATGAAGAAACCTCCTTTGTTGCAACCGATCTTGAAATTCAAATAACAACATCCACACAGGATAGCAACACGATAGGCGAAGGATATTCAGTTACCGTAGCGGCAAAAAAACTTCAGGACATATTGCGCGCGTTACCTGATAAGACCGAGGTGACATTGGAGACTACGGAAAACCGGCTCCAGGGAAAGGCGGGAAAAAGCCGTTTTAGTTTGCAAACACTACCGGTGGAAGATTTTCCAAAATTTCCTGAAAACACGGAATCTCAGGCGAAAATAACGGTAAAGCAAAACGACCTGAAACATCTCTTATTCCTGGTGCAATACGCCATGGCACAACAGGACATTCGCTATTATCTGAATGGCCTGCTCTTTCTGATGGAAGAAAATCATCTGAAAGCGGTTGCAACCGATGGGCATCGTTTGGCGTTCGCTCTGCTCATGCTGGAAGTGCCGCAGGAAAAAAGAGAAGTCATTTTGCCCCGCAAAGTAATACTCGAATTGGCAAAGCAGTTAAATGACACCGACGAGCCCGTCACGGTGGAAATTCTACAAAATCAAGTACGTTTTACATTTTCGAATGTCATACTCATATCCAAAGTCGTAGACGGTAAATTTCCTGATTACAATCGTGTAATCCCGGTTGACCATCAAAAGCAATTCGATGTAAATCGTTTATTGCTTTTGCAGACGCTCCAGCGTGCTTCCATC
The DNA here is from genome assembly GCF_000832065.1 of Nitrosospira sp. NpAV. Lineage (GTDB taxonomy): Bacteria > Pseudomonadota > Gammaproteobacteria > Burkholderiales > Nitrosomonadaceae > Nitrosospira. The sequence continues at coordinate 11,510 of NZ_JXQM01000007.1, forward strand.
CTTTCGAACGAAAAATTTCGGGGTGTCCGCCTGATTTTGACAACGGGCAATCTTCGCATCGTCTGTAACAATGCAGAGCAAGAAGAGGCGGAAGAGGAGCTGGAAGTCCAGTATGATGGCGAAGCGCTGGATATCGGTTTTAACGTGACTTACCTTCTGGACGTATTGAACAACCTAACCAGCGAAACAGTACGTTGTTCTTTTGGCGATGCGAACAGCAGCGCGCTCATCACGATTCCCGGAAATGATGATTTCAAGTATGTGGTAATGCCCATGCGCATATGACAAGTACCAAAAAATATCTAATTCCCCGAATTATCCATCCGGAATAGCAGTGCGCAAAGTAAGGTATGACTTTCCGCAAATCCGTTTCACGTGAAACCACAGTAGCCAGACATGAACGAAAAAGACCGATCCAGACAGAAAAAAATTGAAGATTCAGCCAATTACGGTTCAGATAGCATAAAAATCCTGAAAGGACTCGATGCGGTGCGCAAACGTCCTGGCATGTATATTGGCGACACCAGCGACGGCACGGGTTTGCATCATATGGTATTTGAAGTGGTGGATAACGCCATCGACGAAGCGCTGGCCGGACACTGCGATGAAATCTCCGTCATCATTCATCCGGACAACTCGGTCACGGTCCAGGACAATGGCCGGGGCATTCCCACCGGCATCAAGCATGATGATGAAATGAAGCGTTCCGCCGCGGAAATTGTCATGACCGAACTTCATGCCGGTGGCAAGTTTGATGACAATTCCTACAAAGTATCGGGCGGCCTGCATGGGGTCGGCGTGTCAGTTGTCAATGCCTTGTCGGAATGGCTGCGCCTGTCCATCCGGCGCGACGGCCTGACCCATCAGATCGAATTCCGCATGGGTGTTCCCGTCGCACCGCTGGCGGTGAGCGGCAAGACCGAGCGGCGCGGCACCGAAGTCCATTTTCTGGCCAGCAAGGAAATTTTCGGTGACATCGAATACCATTACGACATATTCGCGAAGCGCTTGCGCGAACTTTCCTTTCTCAATAACGGCGTGAAAATTCATCTGGTCGATCAACGCAATGCCAAGGAAGAAAATTTTGCCTTCAGCGGTGGGGTAAAAAGCTTTGTTGAATATGTTAATCGTACCAAGTCAGTGCTTCATCCGAATATTTTTTACGCTACTGGAGAGAAGGACGGCATCGTGGTGGAAGTTTCGATGCAGTGGAACGATAGTTATTCCGAGCAGGTATTATGCTTTACGAATAATATCCCGCAAAAGGATGGCGGAACTCATCTTACCGGTTTGCGCGCCGCCATGACACGTACGCTCAATAATTATATTGAAAAAAACGAGCTGGCAAAAAAAGCCAAGATTGAAACATCTGGTGACGATATGCGGGAAGGCTTATCCTGCGTTTTGTCGGTGAAATTATTCGAACCCAAGTTTTCCTCGCAAACCAAGGAAAAACTCGTGTCTTCGGAAGTGCGTCCGGCGGTAGAAGAAATCGTGGCGTTAAAGCTGGCGGAATTCCTGTTGGAGCGCCCGCTCGATGCGAAAACCATCTGCAGTAAGATCATCGATGCGGCAAGGGCGCGCGAAGCCGCGCGAAAAGCCCGCGAACTCACCCGGCGCAAGGGCGTGCTGGACGGACTGGGCTTGCCTGGAAAACTCGCTGACTGCCAGGAAAAAGATCCCGCGCTCTGTGAACTTTATCTGGTGGAAGGCGATTCAGCAGGCGGATCCGCCAAACAGGGACGCGATCGCAAATTTCAGGCGATCATGCCATTGAAGGGAAAAATCCTTAATGTAGAAAAGGCGCGTTTCGATAAACTCATTTCATCGCAGGAAATTATTTCCCTCATTACCGCGCTCGGAACCGGTATCGGCAAGGATGAATATAACCCCGACAAATTACGCTACCATCGTATCATCATCATGACGGATGCGGACGTGGACGGTTCGCACATCCGTACTTTGCTGCTCACGTTCTTTTACCGGCAAATGCCGGAGTTGATCGAACGCGGCCATGTCTATATCGCACAGCCGCCGCTCTACAAGGTCAAGCACGGCAAGCAGGAACGCTACGTCAAGGACGACCACGAACTCAAACAATACCTGCTGGGGTTGGCGCTGACCGATGCAAAGTTGCATACCCATGAGGACAGACCGCCGCTCACAGGGGAGACACTGGAAAACATCGCCAATGAATACTTGCTGGCCGAAGCTGTCATTGAGCGCATGAGCCGCCTCATCGACAGCGAAGTGATGCATGCCTTGTTCCGCCATCCCGGCGTGGATTTGAGCAGCGAAAGCCATGCCGCCGAAAGCGCCGCCAAATTGGCCGCGCATGTAGGGACGGTAAAAATAACACCGGAATATGACGTCGCCACCGAGGAGTACCGGTTGAAGATATCCCGTATGCATCACGGTAACGCCCGCGCCAGCTACCTCGACCAGGATTTTCTGCAAAGCGGCGATTACGCTCAAATCAAGCAAACCGCTCAAGTACTCGAAGGCTTGATGGGACCCGCGGCATATGTCCAGCGCGGCGAGCAGAAACAGCCCGTCAGCGACTTCAAACAGGCGCTCGACTGGTTGCTGCAGGAAGTGAAAAAAGGCATCGGCACTCAGCGCTATAAAGGCCTGGGAGAAATGAATCCCGCGCAGTTATGGGAAACCACCATGGACCCCCAGAGCCGCCGGCTGCTACGTGCGCAGATTGAAGACAGTATCGCCGCTGATGAAATTTTCACCACGCTGATGGGCGACGTGGTCGAACCCCGCCGCGCGTTCATCGAGAACAATGCGTTGGGAGTTAGAAATCTTGATGTATAGCCCCATATAAAGACCTTCTGAAAAAGTTTTCCGCACTGAGGGAATGCTTGTTCAGAGGAATCATCCAAGGCGAGGCCTTGCTGACTAATTCCTCGGAAATCTTCTAGCGCTGGTGGTATTTCCACTTCATTTCGAGATCAGTCCAATCTTCATTGGCGACTGATGGTGCTGAAGCCCCGTCATTTGTATCCCCCTGCGAGTCCTGCTGATGATGGTAGAATGCACGAATTCTTTACTATTATTCAGAGGATAAATCGCTATGTTGTCCCCGAAACTGACCCTGGAAAATGTTGACCCCGAAGTATGGAAAGCGATTAAGGGCGAAGTACAGCGCCAGGAAGAATATATCGAATTAATCGCCTCCGAAAATTATGCAAGCCCGGCAGTAATGCAGGCACAGGGATCGGTGCTTACCAACAAATACGCCGAGGGCTATCCCGGCAAGCGTTATTACGGCGGTTGCGAATATGTCGATATCGTCGAGCAGCTTGCAATCGATAGGCTGAAAGCGCTGTTTGATGCCGAGTACGTCAATGTCCAGCCACATTCCGGCTCCCAGGCCAATGCCGCGGTTTATTTAACCGCCTTGAAACCCGGCGATACGCTTCTTGGCATGTCGCTCGCCCATGGCGGGCATTTGACTCATGGGGCTTCGGTCAATCTCAGCGGCAAAATTTTCAACGCGGTTTCCTACGGCCTTAAACCGGAAACCGAGGAACTTGATTACGATCAGGTGGCGCACCTGGCGCGCGAACACAAACCCAAAATGATCGTCGCCGGTGCTTCCGCCTACGCACTAATCATAGACTGGAAGCGTTTTCGCAAAATCGCCGATGAAGTGGGTGCCTATTTGTTCGTGGACATGGCGCATTATGCCGGTCTGGTGGCCGCTGGATTTTATCCCAATCCCGTCGGTATCGCCGATTTTGTCACAAGCACCACCCACAAGACGTTGCGCGGGCCGCGTGGCGGCATCATCATGGCCAAGCCGGAGCACGAAAAGGCACTCAATTCGGCGATTTTTCCGCAAACCCAAGGTGGTCCGCTGATGCACGTGATTGCCGCCAAGGCGGTGGCTTTCAAAGAGGCCGCTACCAAAGAATTCAAGGACTATCAGGAACAGGTGATCGAAAATGCCCGCGTCATGGCAAAGGTGTTGCAGGAACGCGGTCTGCGCATTGTTTCCGGGCGCACCGACTGTCATATGTTTCTAGTGGATCTCCGTGCCAAGAATCTTACCGGCAAGCAAGCTGCGGAATCCCTCGAAATGGCGCATATCACCGTCAACAAGAATGCCATACCCAACGATCCGCAGAAACCCTTTGTCACCAGCGGCATCCGTATCGGCTCTCCCGCCATAACCACGCGCGGCTTCAAGGAAATCGAAGCTGAGCAACTGGCAAATCTGATCGCCGACGTCTTGGATGCGCCTACTGACATAGGGGTCCTTTCGCAAGTGGCGCATCAGGCAAAGGCACTATGCGCGAAATTTCCGGTTTATAACGGTTAGGATGAAATGCCCTTTCTGCAATGCGGATGATACCAGCGTGATTGATTCCCGCGTCAGCGAGGAAGGTACCCGAATACGCCGTCGCCGCCGTTGCCTCACATGCGATAAGCGTTTTACCACTTATGAGACAGTGGAATTGCGTTTGCCGCAAGTGGTAAAGCAGGACGGCAACCGTTCCGAGTTCAATCGCGATAAACTGCTTACGGGCTTTATGCGTGCCCTGCACAAGCGTCCGGTTCCTACCGAGTACGTGGATGCGGCGATGGACCGTATCGTACAAAAACTCTTGAGTCTGGGTGAACGTGAAGTGCCTTCGCGCAAAATCGGTGAAATGGTGATGCAGGAACTCTACAAACTGGACAAGGTGGCCTATATCCGCTTTGCTTCGGTTTACAGAAGCTTCCAGGATGCCGACGATTTTCATGATGCGATCAAGGAAGTGCAGCGACCGCAGCGGAAAAGAGAAATAAAAAAACCTTGAATTGAGCACCCAGGCATCCGTTCGTGTTTTTACCAAGACAATGCCATAAGCAATAAAATTACAAATGACATCTGCAACCTCGAGTGATGAGGCCTCATATGTTCTCGCCAGCCGATCACGCCTATATGTCCCAAGCGCTGCAACTCGCCGAAAAGGGGTTGCATGGCACGAGCCCCAATCCCCGCGTGGGGTGCGTGATAGTGCACGATGGCAGGGTGGTGGGCAGCGGTTGGCACGAGCGGGCCGGCCAGCCTCACGCCGAGATCAACGCCCTTAACGCTGCCGGGACAGCCGCGCGCGATGCGACCGCTTATGTCACCCTGGAGCCATGCAGTCATCATGGAAGAACACCTCCCTGCGCCGAAGCGCTAATCAATGCGGGCATCGCTAAAGTGGTATGCGCCATGAGCGATCCGAATCCCCTCGTAGCCGGTGGCGGCTATGAGCTGCTGAAACAGGCCGGAATAGATATACAAACGGGATTGATGGAAGGGGAAGCCAGGGCCCTTAACATCGGCTTTGTCGCACGTCACACGCGCAAGCGCCCGTGGGTCCGAATGAAAATCGCGGCAAGTCTGGATGGCAAGACGGCACTTAGCAACGGTAGCAGCCAGTGGATCACGAGTGAAGCGGCAAGATGCGATGGCCACCGGTTTCGTGCTCGTTCCTGCGCCATTCTGACCGGCATCGGCACCATACTGGCGGATGACCCGCAGCTCACTGTCCGCCACGTGGAAACATCCAGACAGCCGTTGCGCGTGGTGGTGGACAGCCGCCTGGAGATTCCGTTGGATGCCAAGGCACTACGGGGCGGGGGCGAGTTGATTTTCACCGCTGCCGCCAGCGAAGGAAAAATCGTCGCCCTGCGTGATGTGGGCGCCCGTTCCATCGTAATGCCGGATAAGTATGACAACGTCGATCTTGCCGGAATGATGCGGACACTTGCCGATTTTGAGATCAACGAAGTGATGGTCGAGGCGGGCCGCAAATTGAACGGTGCGCTCATCAATGCGGGCTTGGTGGATGAGCTGGTGATCTATTTCGCGCCGTATCTGATTGGCGACCTGGCGCATGGCATGCTGAAACTGCCGGAATTAACGGATCTTGCGGACAAACGCGCGCTCACGATTCATGATTTGCGCATGGTGGGGCCGGATATTCGCGTCATCGCGCGTATCCTGTAATTCCGTAACCCCGGATCATGTTTTCGCGGGATTCTTGGTAAGCTTGCGCTGCAACGTGCGGCGGTGCATGTTGAGTGCCCTTGCCGTGACGGAAACATTTCCCTTGTTTTCGGTGAGTACGCGCTGGATATATTCCCATTCTAGTCGGTTTACCGACAGCGGATGCGCGCTGATCGGCACATCCGCATCGCCCGAGGTGCGCTCGAACGCAAGCATGATTTCATCGACGTCCACCGGTTTCGCGAGATAGTGCGTGGCGCCGAGTTTGATCGCTTCCACCGCCGTGGCGATACTGGCATAACCTGTCAGCATGACGATCCGGGTTCCGGGATCCAGCGTTTTCAATTTCTCAACCAGGGTTAGCCCGGAAGTACCCGGCAGCCTAAGATCGATAATAGCATATTCTGGCGTGCAAGCCTCGGCGCATTCCAGCGCCTGCTCGACCGTGTGCGCGCATGTCACGTCAAACCCGCGCTTGGTCATGGCGCCGGCAAGCACGCCACAGAAAGTGGCGTCGTCATCGACAATCAGCAAAGCCGGGTGATCATCGGCTTCCATTGTCGGAAGTGTTGTCATATTGGTCATGTGGATTGCCGTATCAGAGGTAATATAACTTTGGTACAGGCGCCGCCTTCCCGATTGGTCAAACGAACGCTACCCCCAAAGCGCTCAATATTCGCATTGGCCAGGAATAAACCGATTCCGAAACCTTGCCCGGGCGCCTTGCTGGTAAAAAAAGCTTCACCCGCCCGTTGAGCGGCTTCCCCGGTAAGTCCTTCGCCGTAATCAAGGATTTCGAGCTGCAATTCATGATCATTCCAGTTGGCCTCTATCTCGATATGTTTTAATGACGCGTCAGCCGCGTTATTCAACAAATTTAAAATAGATTGACTGAGTAATTGGGTATTCAGGATTTGCGGGGCAGGCTGCACTCCTTTCCCATGATAAGTAAATTTAACCGAGGGGCGCATCAATTCCCATTTATCCAACACCTGGCGCAGGAAATAATCGACTGCCTGACCGCTGCCTTCTTCGGCGCGTGCCTGTCCAGCATCGGCCAGCAATTGCGTCAGCGTATGCTTGCAATGCGTGATCTGGTCCCGCAATATTCTGATACTATTCTGAAATTCGCTGTTGTCCTTATAGTCATTTTGCAATTCCCCCGTCACGATCGCCATCGTCGCCAGCGGCGTGCCGAGTTCATGCGCCGCGCCCGCGGCCAGCGTCCCCAGCGCAATAATTTGTTCGTCGCGTAATGCCTGTTCGCGCGCCAATGCCAGATCCTTGTCGCGCTCGCGGATCGATATGCCCATTTTGACGACGAACCAGGCGATTAATACCGTGCTGAGCACGAAGGCCAGCCACATGCCGGAAACATGCAGGTTAAACTCACTGATGTGTTCCTCATGATCGTGCGGTAACGGCACATAATAAAATAACAGCGATGTGTAGCAGCTTATCGTGATCGCGGCCATTAGCCATGTATAGGCCCAGGGTAATGCCGCGGCGGCAATCGTCAGCGGCAACAGATATAACGAAATAAACGGGTTTGTGGAACCCCCGCTGAAATACAACAATGCGCTTAATGCGAAAACATCAATCAAAAGTTGAGCAAAAAATTCGACGCTCGATACCGGCCAGTTACGGCGGAGGCGAAACCATGTCGCCAGATTCAGCACAGCGAGCAGCGCGGCGACCGCGACCATTTCCGTCCACTGCAATTCCATTTCAAGTGCCCAGTATGCCAGGGCGAAGGTCAGGCACTGAGCGGCAATCACAATATTCCGGAGCAGAAACAAGCGTTGCAAATTCTTGCTCAGCGGCGACTGACTGAGATCACTGAACATTTTCGTTGCTCATCCGCGTCTTACTTCCTCACAAATCATCGAGCAGCCTTGAACATTAGCGCATATTGGAACCCACGACTATGCGGCAAATTGCCGCATGCTCTCAAATCACGCTTACAATAAGCGCTTATTGTATTGGAAAGCGGGAGCGGTTGGATGTTTACGGGAATTGTCCAGGCAGTGGGCGAGCTAAGGCGCATCGCATCTCAGGAGAGCGGGTTGCGCTTGGATATCGCGCCCGGCATGCTGGATTTACGCGACGTTAATACAGGGGATAGTATCGCGATAAATGGGGTGTGCCTCACCGTCACGGCTTTGGCGGATGACATGTTTTCGGTGGATGTCTCGCGAGAAACCTTGAGTTGCACCGAAGGCTTGGATAAGCAAGGCGGTAGCGTCAACCTCGAAAAAGCCATGCGCCTGTCGGACAGGCTGGGTGGCCATCTGGTGAGTGGACACGTGGATGGGGTCGGCGAAGTGGTAACGTTCACGCCCGATGGGGAAAGTTATCGCCTGGCGATCAAGGTACCGGTCTCATTACTAAAATATATCGCAAAAAAGGGTTCGATTACAGTGAATGGCGTAAGCTTGACGGTAAACGCGATAGCGGGAGATGAATTTGAGATTAATCTCATTCCGCATACACTGGCAGTCACCACGCTGAGTGCGCTGAAGACGGGTGCAAAGGTGAATCTGGAAGTGGATATGCTGGCGCGGTATGTAGAACGATTGATAGGGGATGGCATGAATCCCAAATCCGTCGGTTGACCCATTTTTCAGTCGTTTTTCAACCAGCCGTTATGTTTCATAAAGACTTTTGCGCAACTTGGCCTCCATTTTATTTGATGAATTCGCGACAACGGCGGATTCGGGATATAGGTAAGATTTGACATGATCATCAGCTCAATTCAGGAAATTATCGCCGACATGAAGGCGGGCAAAATGGTGATCCTCGTGGATGAGGAAAACCGGGAAAATGAAGGCGATCTGATTCTGGCCGCCGATTTTGTCACACCGGCGGCGATCAATTTCATGGCCACGCATGGACGCGGGCTGATTTGCCTGACATTGACCGAAGAGCGCTGCAGGCAGCTCAATCTGCCTCTGATGGTGTCCGCAAATCGTTCGCCGCTGGGTACCAATTTTACGGTTTCCATCGAAGCGGCAAGCGGGGTCACAACCGGTATTTCCGCCGCCGACCGTGCGCGCACCGTCCAGGCGGCGGTAAGCCGGGACACCAAACCAGAAGACATTGTCCAGCCTGGGCACATCTTCCCCCTGATGGCGCAAAATGGGGGCGTACTGGTACGCGCGGGCCATACCGAGGCTGGCTGTGATTTAGCGAATCTGGCGGGGCTTACCCCCGCATCCGTCATTTGCGAAATCCTGACGGAAGATGGGAGCATGGCGCGTCTGCCGGATCTGATCGAATTCGCCGCAAAGCACCAATTAAAAATCGGTGCGATTGCAGATCTGATTCATTATCGCAGCCGCACCGAAAGCCTGGTGAAACGCATGGCCGAGCGTTCGATTCAAACAATTCATGGCAAGTTCCAGCTCGTCGCCTACCTCGATAAGACGGTCAACGCCACGCATCTGGCGCTGGTTAAGGGAAAAATCGACCCCGGCACCGAAACTCTCGTACGGGTGCATGAACCCCTTTCGGTCATCGATCTGCTCGATATCAATGATGATACCCATTCCTGGAATGTGAATGACACCCTCCGTATAATCGCGGGAGCAGCATGTGGCGTGATTGTGCTGCTTCACCGCAGAGAAAGTCCGGCGGAATTGATGGAACGCGTGATGCCGGCGAAATCCAGGCCTAAGGTTATCGCCAGGGCGGATTTGCGCGATTATGGTATCGGCGCGCAGATACTGAGGGATCTCGACGTAGGAAAGATGCGGCTGTTGGCCATTCCTCGTAAAATGCCAAGCATGGCGGGGTTCGGTCTGGAAGTAACGGGATATCTGGAACCGGAAGACAAAAACCAGAAACAACGGCTTTCCTGAAAAATACTTTGTTTGCGATTCAATTTTGGAACAGGAGTACACATGGCACGGTATGACAACATTCTCGAAGTTGAACCCGATCTTGACGGTGCGGAATTGCGTATCGGCATCGTCATGAGCCGCTTTAATGCGAATGTGAGCGAGGGGTTGCTGGGAGCCTGCACCGCGGAACTGGTAAAACGGGGCGTGCAGGAGTCAGGCATGTTGCTGGTGACTGTTCCAGGCGCATTGGAAATTCCCCTCGCGCTGCAAAGAATGGCTTTAACCGACCAGTTTGACGCACTGGTGGCATTAGGCGCAGTAATACGCGGAGACACCTATCATTTCGAGGTCGTAGCCAATCAATCGGCCAGCGGTGTGGCCGCCGTGCAGCTTGACACCGGCATCCCCGTCGCCAACGGCATACTTACTGCCGATACCGACGATCAGGCATTGGCGCGCATGAGCCAGAAAGGCGTCGAAGTCGCGCAAGTAGCGCTGGAAATGGCTAATCTGCTAAGAGAGCTCGACGAAGTGACTCAATGAAATCGACCCAATGACGCAGACCAAACCGGCAAGTGAATCATCAACCCCGCCATTAAAACAGTCCACAAGCAATCCGGCGGGAAAACCGGGCCGCAAAACCCGGCGCCGCCGATCTCGCGAACTCGCTTTGCAGGGGCTATACCAATGGCGGGTGGCGGGCGGAACCGCTCAAGCCATCGAAGCGCAGCTCCGTGAAACCAACGAATTTCCCAGGACGGACGAGGGATATCTTTGCGCACTGTTGCGAGGTGTGCTGGCGAACGTCCCCGAGCTGGAGAAGGAAATTCAGCCTCATCTCGACCGGCCGTTCAAGGAGCTCAGTCCCGTGGAGGTTGCCATTCTGCTACTGAGTACCCACGAACTTGCCAATCATCCGGAAATGCCTTATCGAGCGGTCATCAACGAGGCGGTGGAATTAGCCAAAACCTATGGCGGCACCGATGGACATAAATACGTGAATGGCGTACTGGATAAATTGGCAGCGAAACTGCGAGCGATTGAGATCAACGCAAACGCATGAGCCCGAATCCGGCAGTTGGCCGCTTATTTTTCAGCTGGGCCATGATCCGCAAAAATCGGATATTCCACCCTGCTCAACTGTCGGATTAGTTTGGCTGTCCGCGTAGTACAAAATGCCTTCCGAATTCGACATTATCCACCGCTATTTTACCCGTCCGGCACCAAGCGCGGTATTGGGTGTGGGAGATGATGCGGCATTGATCAAGCCGGCAAGCGGAATGGAACTGGCGATTTCCACCGACATGCTGGTCGCCGGCCAGCATTTTTTCGCCGATGCCGATCCATGCAAATTAGGCTATAAATCCCTCGCCGTGAATCTTTCCGACATGGCTGCGATGGGTGCCAGGCCGCGGTGGGCCACACTTTCGCTGGCACTGCCGAAACCCATGGTGCGGACGGATGAAAAATGGCTGAAAGCATTTGCTGAAGGATTTTTTGGGCTTGCTCATACCCATCAAGTGGACCTCGTCGGTGGAGATACGACATGCGGCCCCCTTACTATCAGCGTAACAATTCTGGGCGAAGTGGCAAAAGGAAAGGCATTGCGCCGAAGCGGCGCCAAGCCGGGTGATGATATCTGGATATCCGGCCATCTGGGCGATGCTGCCTTAGCGCTTGCTCACGAGCAGCAGCGTATCGTGCTGAAACCCGACGAAATCGCGGAATGCCTTCCAGCGCTTTATACTCCAATGGCGCGGGTCGGATTAGGCCAGCGGTTGATCGGTCTCGCCGCAAGCGCCATCGATGTCTCCGATGGGCTGCTGGCGGATCTGGGGCATATTCTGAAAAGTTCGAACGTTGCCGCAATCATCAAAATGAATGATATACGTTGTTCTGCATCCATGAAGCAATATCTTCCCCAGGCGCTGGCTATCGAATGCCTGCTGGCCGGCGGGGACGACTATGAGCTTTGTTTCACGGCGCCCAGGTCCAGGCGCAAAAAAATCGAGGCGCTCTCCCGCGACCAGGAGATTGCGTTGACCCGCATCGGTAGAATCCGCGAAGGAGAAGGTCTGCTCGTGCTGGATGCCGCGGGCAATACCGTAACGCTGGAGACGAAGGGATATGACCACTTCCGCGTCTGATCACTTCCTTCCCGATAAAGCGTTTGTACGGCGCCATGCGGCGCACTTCATCGCATTCGGCGGCGGCGCAGGTTTGAGTCCGGTTGCGCCCGGCACCGCGGGCACGCTTGCCGCATTCCCGTTATTCTGGGTATTTGGTTACTTCCTCGAGCCGGTTGAATTTCTGCTGCTGATTATCGTGCTGTTCATCATCGGTATCTGGGCTTGCAGCGTCACCGGCAAGGCGCTTGGCGACCATGACCATGGCGGCATGGTTTGGGATGAGATCGTAGCTTTTCTGCTGGTGCTGGTGTTTACGCCCAATAATTTGATATGGCAGGCATTTGCGTTTTTGCTGTTTCGTCTGTTCGATATCATCAAGCCGCCACCGATCCGATACTACGACGACAAATTGCATGGCGGCTTCGGCGTAATGTTCGATGACTTGCTGGCCGCATTTTTCACGCTATTGTGTCTGGCGGCATGGAAAGCATTTGTAATTTAGCGAGGCATGAAAATTTAGGGACGGACCATCCTGAATCCGGCAGCCGACTGCTTATTTATTAGATTAGCGATATGATTAATAATGACATTTTATGCTATTTGAACCTCATCTCTTGGGTGAGCCGGTCCAACCCCCGGATTTAAGATCATGGAAGATTTGACACTTGAAGATCTCGCCCGGCAGGTAGGCTTGGCGCTCGCCCGGCAGGAGTTGATGCTTGCCAGCGCCGAATCCTGCACAGGCGGCTGGCTGGGGCAAACCATCACGTCAATCGCCGGAAGTTCCGTCTGGTACGAACGCGGCTTTATCACCTATGCAGATATCTCAAAGCGTGAAATGCTGGGCGTAAGGGGCAAGACGCTCGAACAAAATGGCGCGGTATCCAGGGAGGTTGCGTATGAAATGGCCGAAGGTGCCATTACGCATAGCCATGCGCAGGTTGCGGTTTCCATAACCGGCATTGCCGGCCCGGATGGTGGCACAGCGGAAAAACCGGTCGGGATGGTATGCTTCGCCTGGCTAATGAAAGACGGCCTTGCGCTTACCGAAACCCGCTATTTCAGCGGCAGCCGTGAGTCGATAAGGCGGCAAGCGGTGGCGGTGGCGCTGCAAGGAGTGATAGATCTGCTGCAAGGCATCCCGCCGCTGACTGCTTGAAGATACGCTGTCGTTCAATGGGATTCCTGGGCTCCCCGGTGGGCGCCCGTACCGGACATGAGACGGTCACTATAAGCAATTGCAATCGCCGAAAGCAGGAAAACGACATGGATTCCAGTTTGGGCGATGATGGTTTTTTCATCGTACGCGTTGGCGTTGATAAAGGTCTTGAGCAAGTGGATGGAGGAAATGCCAATGATGGCGGTAGCGAGTTTGACCTTTAGCACCGATGCATTGACATGCGACAGCCACTCAGGTTGATCGGGATGACCCTCCAGATTCATACGTGAAACGAACGTTTCATAGCCGCCGATAATCACCATGATGAGCAGATTGGAAATCATCACCACGTCGATCAAACCCAGCACGACCAGCATAATGGTAGTTTCACCGATCTTGGTAGGCCTGGCCGCGCCTTCAATCGCTACCGCGTCCAGAATATGCTGTAGCGCAGCCTGGTTACCCATGACGGCGCCAATCAGATCGGTCAATTCAACCCAGAAGTGGTACACATATACGCATTGGGCAAGAATCAGTCCAAGATACAGCGGTAATTGCAACCAGCGTGTGGTGAAGATGAAATATGCCAGCGGCTGGATCGGTTTCCTCGCGGGATAATTGGCGGGTTCTTTGTTAATTTCCTTGATTTCCATACGGTTCCGCGGGTTTCGGTAAATAATCCGGCATTTTACACTTTTTTTATTGTGCGCGATTGGGGTTGCTGATGCACATAGGTTGAGCCAATGCGCTACGATGCGTATTCAAATTGACGGGTTAATATGGCTGTGAGTCCGAATAACCGGCAAAAGAAACAGGATATCCTGCCAATTAAGATTGGAGGTTGGGGACTGGCCTTGTTTTCGTCATTTGCCATCGCCGATGTTCTCCATGCTCCCCCTATCCCATTGACCCTTGAACAAATTGTCCTGCGCGTGTCGCCTTCCGTGGTGGAAGTAGATGTGGTGGATGCCCATGGTAAATCCATTCGCCAAGGCAGCGGCGTAGTGATAAGAGCGGATCAGGTGGTTACCGACTGCCATGTGGTGAACGAGGTCGCCAAGGAAGGAAAAAGTACCCTAGTAAGAAAATCAGGCAGCACTTTCAAAGCCACGCTGCAATACGCTGATCCGGAGCGTGATCTTTGCCAGCTGAATGTTCCCCATTTGCGAGGCACACCCATTGCTTTGAGTTCAGCCGCGAAAATCAGGGTCGGCCAGCGCGTTCATGCCATCAGTGTATCCGGCGGGCATGAGCTGGTGCTGCGCGAAGGCGTTGTGTCCAATACGCGGCCGCATGGGGGATCACAATATATGCAAGTCTCCATCGCCGTCTCTCCAGGTTCCAGCGGCGGCGCGCTGGTCGATGATCGGGCACGGCTGGTAGGGCTTCTCTCTCTCCGATCCTTAGAGCGTCAAAACTTCACATTTGCGCTACCGGTGGAGTGGATCGGCGAATTATCGAAACGGGCCCAGCCTGTTCAAACGATCACAACTATAGCCGGATTGGATTGGCTTAGCCGCGCCATGGCACTGGAGAAGAAAGCGGACTGGCAGGCGTTGTTAAGATTCGCTCAACAGGAAGTCAAGCGTGATCCGGCAAACGCAGCCGCATGGTATAGCGTGGGAGCGGCCGCAGCCCACCTTAAACAATACACCCAGGCAGTGCATGCCTATCGGGAGGCGATACGCAATCAGGCCGAGTATGACGAGGCATGGCATAAACTTGGCGCTGCCTATGCCAGTCTCAAGGAATACGATCACGCCATCCATGCCTATCGGGATGCGTTGCGCATACAGCCGGAGAATGCCGAGGCATGGTATGACTTGGGCAATACCCACTATGAACTCAAGCAGTACGCTCACGCCATTCATGCTTATCGGGAGGCGCTGCGCATACAGCCGGAGAATGCCGGCGCCTGGTACAATCTGGGCAGTACCTATGACCATCTGAACCTGCATGGCGAGGCGGCTCTGGCCTATCAGGAAACGGTGCGTATACAGCCGGAGAATGCCGATGCCTGGTACAACCTGGGCGTGAACTACGCATTACTGAATGAGCGCGGCAAGATGAGGGGAATTTATCACGCCCTGCGCAACCTTGATCCCGCCAGGGCGGAGCGTTATTTCAATACTTATATCTTGCCTTAAGCCGGGAATAAATGGCCCCGATTCATTCTCCTTGCATCCCGGGATTTTCCTGTATATCAGCTCACGGTTCATTTGCCTTCCAACAAGATGCGCTATTGGGTAGAAGATGGGAATCGTGCTCCCAGTGAACCCGTTGCGAACCCGTTGTCATTTGCCCTTGCCTTCCCGCGCTGGATCACATATGCGATAATCAGCCCCATTCTTAAAAGGAAAATCCATGGACGAAAACAGAAGCAAAGCGCTGGCGGCGGCGCTTTCCCAGATCGAGAAGCAGTTCGGCAAAGGCTCGATCATGCGTTTGGGTGCCAGCGAGGTCGCCAAAGACATCCAAGTAATTTCCACCGGTTCGTTGGGGCTTGATATCGCGCTGGGCGTGGGAGGGCTGCCACGAGGACGGGTCATTGAAATCTACGGACCGGAATCATCCGGCAAAACCACTCTTACCCTGCAAGTCATCGCCGAAATGCAGAAAATGGGAGGCACCGCGGCATTCATCGACGCGGAACATGCCCTGGACCCGCAATACGCGCAAAAGATCGGCGTCAATGTACAGGAATTATTGATATCTCAACCCGATAACGGCGAGCAGGCGTTGGAAATTGCCGACATGCTGGTACGCTCGGGCTCCGTCGATGTGGTGGTGGTGGATTCGGTCGCCGCCTTGACGCCCAAGGCGGAAATCGAGGGCGAGATGGGCGAGCCTCAAATGGGCCTGCAAGCGAGACTCATGTCGCAGGCGTTGCGCAAGCTTACCGCCAACATCAAGCGCAGCAATACCATGGTGATTTTTATCAACCAGATACGCATGAAAATCGGTGTCATGTTCGGCAGCCCGGAGACAACCACCGGCGGCAACGCATTGAAATTCTACGCATCGGTGCGTCTCGACATACGCCGGACTGGCTCCATCAAAAAAGGCGATGAGGTGATCGGCAGCGAAACCCGCGTCAAGGTGGTCAAGAATAAAGTTGCCCCCCCATTCAAGCAGGCCGAATTCGATATTCTCTATGGCGAGGGGATTTCGCGGGAAGGGGAAATCGTCGAGCTGGGCGTGCAACACAAGCTGATCGAGAAATCTGGCGCCTGGTATGCCTACAAGGGAGATAAAATAGGCCAGGGCAAGGATAATGCCCGCGAGTATCTGAAAGAGCATCAAGACGTGGCGATGGAAATCGAATCGAAGATCCGCGCGGCCGTGGGAGTCGCCAATCAGGCCGAAACCGCTGACGTGGAATAATCGCGGGCTGCCGTGAAATCGCCGCGGCGTATCGAGCCGAACCTGAGAACCCGCGCCTTGGGCTATCTGGCGCGGCGGGAACACTCCCGGCTTGAGCTCGAAAGAAAGCTCGCGCCCCATGCGCAAACTCCCGAAGAACTCTCTTCCCTGCTGGATACACTCGAACAACGCGGTTTTCTGTCAGCCGCGCGCATGGTGGAGCAGGTGATACACATGCGTAAAAGCAAGTTCGGCAGTCAACGGATTGTGCATGAGTTGCGTGAAAAGGGTATCGCGGAGAATTTAATTGCCGCGGCGTTGCCCAATATCAGGGAAACCGAGCAGGAGAACGCGCGCGAAGTATGGCGGAAAAAGTTCGGTGCGATGCCCGCCAATGCGAAAGAGCTTGGCAGGCAAATGCGTTTCCTCATGGGGCGGGGATTTACGGCGGAAGTAATACGTCAGGTATTGCGCCATGCTGATAAGGAAGAAGCGTGAGGAATTGTGTTGTTCAGATTGTAGTGGCGGCCTTTATAGGGATTCTGCTCGGTGGCTGCGATGCCATCAATGCGACGTCCATTAACGAAATCAATACATCTCCCGCCAATTTTGACGGCAAGGAAGTCACGCTGCGGGGTATCGCAAAGGATCCCACGCGGATTCCGTTATTTAATACGAAATCTTATGTATTGAAGGACGATAGCGGAGAGATTGCCATCCTGACGGAAGCCGATCTGCCCAAGATGAACGAAAAAATCACCGTCAAGGTGAAGGTGGCGAATATTGCGATTATCAATGGCGAATCGCTGGGAATGACGGTAACGGAGATATCGCGGCGTTAGCCGCTACCTCATATATTCACATGAAGCCGATATGAAAAGCAGCGAAATAAGACAAAAATTTCTCGAATTTTTTGCATCGCACGGCCACACGGTGGTTGCGTCGAGCCCCCTCGTTCCCGCGAACGATCCCACGCTGCTGTTCACCAATGCGGGAATGGTGCAGTTCAAGGATGTATTTCTCGGCCAGGATAAGCGGCCCTATGTACGCGCGACGAGTTCGCAGCGCTGCGTCCGCGCGGGCGGCAAGCATAATGATCTGGAGAATGTGGGTTATACCGCGCGGCACCATACCTTTTTTGAGATGCTGGGCAATTTCAGCTTTGGCGATTACTTCAAGCGCAACGCCATCAAATTTGCCTGGGAATTTCTTACCGTTACGCTCAAGGTCCCGCAGGAAAAATTATGGGTCACGGTTTATGCCGAGGATGACGAAGCCGCCGACATTTGGCTCAACGAGGTGGGAGTTGCTTCGTCGCGCTTCACGCGCATTGCCACCACGGATAATTTCTGGCAGATGGGCGATACCGGTCCCTGTGGTCCCTGTTCAGAAATTTTTTACGATCACGGTCCGGATATTGCAGGTGGCCCGCCCGGCACGCCGGAAGCGGATGGCGACCGTTATGTCGAAATCTGGAACCTCGTGTTCATGCAATACAACCGCGATAGCGCCGGCACACTGCACCCGTTGCCCAAGCCGTCGGTAGATACCGGCATGGGATTGGAGCGTATATCCGCGGTCATGCAACAGGTTCACAGCAATTATGAAATCGATTTATTTCAGGATTTGATCAAGGCGGCGGCGCAGATTACGAATACAACTGATTTATCCAGTAATTCGCTCAAAGTAATCGCCGACCACATCCGTGCCTGCTCCTTTCTCATCGCCGATGGCGTGATTCCCGGCAACGAGGGGCGGGGCTACGTTCTCCGGCGCATTATCCGCCGCGCCATCCGCCACGGCTATAAGCTGGGCCAGAATCAGCCATTCTTTTATGCGCTAGTGGAAGATCTGGCGAAAGCGATGGGCTCGGCCTATCCGGAATTGGTTGAAGCCAAGGCCCGCATAGCGGCCGTGCTGAAACAGGAGGAAGAGCGTTTCTTCATCACAATCGAAACCGGAATGCGAATACTCAGTTATGCGACTTCCGAAGAAAATTTTGTGTTGCGCTGGCTCTCAGGAAAGACAGGGCTGGTTTTGAAGCATATGGACGTTGTGGGAATGAACTACGCTTTTGACGGTGCTTTAATTAGCGATAGCGGAGAGGAAATTCCAGTTGAGGTTGTTTTAGGTGAAGAAGATAACGTATCGTATGACCGTATATACAAATCTATATATGCGTTCAAGAACGATCCGTTTTCATATGCGGAGATATACGTAGTTTTCGTCGGTTCTGAAATTCCCTTCCGATTTGCGGCCCTTCTTGCAGGAAGCGACTTTCCATATAAAGAGTTTCTTGTCCCTCAAATAGAACTGGAGTCTTTTAGAAGGATTCCTGGAGATCTCGTATTTAAGCTACACGATACCTATGGCTTCCCTCTTGATCTTACTCAAGATGTATGTCGTGAACACGGGGTAGTCGTGGACGTGGTAGGTTTCGAGACTGCAATGGCTCGCCAGAAAGAACACGCACGAGCGGCTAGTCGATTTACCGACATACAGGATGGAATTAAATATAGTGAACGTCGAACCCAGTTTCATGGGTACGAAAGCTTGCAACACGAAGGTCAAATTCTCGCCCTTTACAAGGAAGGTAGCCAGGTAGATTTCATTGAAGCCGGGGATGAGGCAGTGGTTGTGCTGGATCATACCCCGTTTTATGCGGAATCCGGCGGACAGGTAGGCGATTGCGGGGAGCTGCTGGCCGCCAACGGCACCTTTGCCGTATCCGATACGCAAAAAATTCAGGCGGATGTATTCGGCCACAAGGGGCTGCTGCGCAGCGGGCGGGTGGTGATCGGCGACAAGGTGCTGGCAAAGGTCAACCCGGTGGCCCGGGCACGCACCGAGCGCAATCATTCCGTTACCCACCTGATGCACAAGGCCCTGCGGGAGGTATTGGGCGCTCATGTGCAGCAAAAGGGCTCGCTGGTCGATGCCGATAAAACGCGCTTCGATTTCGCGCATAACCAGCCCATGACGGATGACGAAATTCGCAAGGTCGAAGTTCTGGTCAACGCGGAAATTTTGACCAACGCGGCCACCGGGGCGCGCATGATGGCGATAGAGGATGCCAAGAAAACCGGTGCGATGATGCTGTTCGGCGAGAAATATGGCGACGAAGTGCGTGTACTGGATATTGGCTCCTCGCGTGAGTTATGCGGCGGCACACACGTCAAGCGCACGGGCGACATCGGATTGTTCAAAATCGTTGCCGAGAGCGGGGTGGCGGCGGGAGTGCGCCGCGTGGAAGCGGTGACCGGCGAGGGCGCTTTGGTTTATATCCAGCAACAGGAAGCGCAATTGCAGCATGTCGCGGATGCGGTGAAGGCGCAGCCGCGGGAAGCCGCCGCACGCATTGGCCAAATCCTGGATAACGTAAAACATCTCGAAAAAGAACTTGCGCGCATGAAATCGAAATTTGCCAGCTCGCAAGGCGATGATCTCGCCGGACAGGTACGAGAGGTGAAAGGCGTTAAAGTCCTGGCGGTCTGTCTAGAAGATGCGGATTCGAGGACGCTGCGCGAAACGCTGGACAAGCTCAAGGATAAATTCAAATCCTGTGTCGTCGTACTGGCCGCGTTGGAAGCGGAAAGCGTCAAGCTGATCGCGGGTGTCAGCGCCGATCTCACGGCGAAAGTCAAGGCGGGTGAACTGATTAATTTTGTTGCCTTGCAGGTGGGCGGCAAGGGCGGCGGGCGCGCCGACATGGCCCAGGCAGGGGGAACCCGGCCCGATAATCTGCCTGCCGCGTTGGAGAGCGTGGCCGGGTGGGTTGAACAACGCTTGTAGCATCAGCCGGAAACTTGTTTTTTTAATAATAAATCCCATATATCGTACTATGACAAGCAAACACTCTCGCCTCCTCATCCTCGGCTCCGGTCCCGCCGGTTATAGTGCGGCAGTTTATGCCGCGCGTGCCAACCTCAAGCCCGTACTCATCACCGGCATGGCCCAGGGCGGCCAGCTCATGACCACTACCGACGTCGATAACTGGCCGGCGGATGCCATGGGTGTGCAAGGCCCGGAATTGATGGAACGCTTTCAGAAACATGCGGAACGCTTTAACACCGAGATCATTTTCGATCACATTCATACCGCCAAACTTACCGATAAACCCATCACGCTGATCGGCGATCAAGGCACGTACACGTGCGATGCACTGATCATCGCCACCGGGGCCTCCGCACAGTACCTGGGGCTGCCGTCGGAGGAAGCGTATATGGGCAGGGGCGTATCGGGTTGCGCCACCTGCGACGGGTTTTTCTACAAGGGACAGGATGTCGCGGTGGTGGGCGGCGGAAACACGGCGGTGGAAGAGGCCCTTTATCTGTCGAATATTGCACGGAATGTCACGGTAGTACATCGGCGCGACAAATTCCGCTCGGAAAAAATCCTGATCGATAAATTGATGGACCGGGTGAAAAACGGCAACGTCAAGCTGGAACTCAACCACGTGCTGGACGAAGTGCTGGGGGATAATTCCGGCGTTAACGGCATGCGCATTAAAAGCACTCACGACAGCGCCGGCAAGACCGTGGCGTTGCAAGGCGTATTCATCGCCATCGGCCACAAGCCCAATACCGATATTTTCCAGGGGCAGCTGGAAATGAAAAATGGCTACATCCTGACCAAGAGTGGAAACGAGGGTAATGCCACCGCAACCAGCATCCCGGGCGTATTCGCCGCGGGGGATGTGCAGGATCATATCTACCGCCAGGCGGTGACCAGTGCGGGAACCGGTTGCATGGCGGCGCTGGATGCTGAAAAGTATCTTGATGTCTCGGGTTGAGTAACCATCGGGCAACCGCGGCTTGAGAAATTTATATGAAACGGCGGGGCAAGAAGTCTTCAACCGTGCCTACAACCGAGGATGCAGCCGTATCCGGAATCGTCGATGACGATTCCGCATTGTTCCGCATAGCGGTTCAGGATGTAGCGCTGCTGCCCAAATCTGACAAGACGCTCCATACCAGCAGGCGACCCCAACCCGTCCCGCGTCAGATTCCGCATGACGAACAAACCGTGCCGGATGACTCGCTTTCAGATCATATCTCGCTGGAAATGGAAGCAGGAGACGAGTGGTCATTCCTGCGCCCCGGTGTCTCACGCCAGACCTTGCGGCGGTTGCGGCGCGGCCATTGGGGAATTCAGGCACAACTCGACTTGCATGGATATACGCGTGATGAAGCGCGCAAGGAACTGGTGGCTTTTCTGGATGCCGGTACCCAACGCGGTTTCCGTTGCGTGCGGGTGATACACGGCAAGGGCCTCGGCTCAAAGTCTCACGAGCCGGTATTGAAGGTCAGGATTGGAAGCTGGCTCTCGCAGCGCGATGACGTACTGGCTTTCTGTCAGGCCAGACCGGAAGACGGCGGCAGCGGTGCCGTGCTGGTACTGCTCAAGGTATTTGCATCTGGAAACGCGGGATAACGCCCCGCATCGATGATCCCGCTGCCCCACGCGGCTACCACAATTAAAGGGTAGGATTTTGTTCGTGGGAATAGGTTTTCTCATGCTGATTCTGGCAACGTACACATCGCTGTGCGGTAGGATAAGCCATGAGCCGATCAAAACCGATTTCATCGCCGCAATCGATACACTCCCCGAAATTCAGCTCCGCCAGTCGTTTTAAAGAGGTTTCCACTTCGCGCATCTCATGTACCTGACGGTCCACGATTGCAGCGCCAACATCCACCAGCATGTCCGCTACCGAATCGTCGCCGGCATCGGTCACGCTACCCGCCAGGTCAATATAATGCTGCTCGCCCGAACGTTCCAGTTCGCTGCGGACTTCCTCCCGCAATTCCAGATAGCGTTGTTGCAACGCTGTTTTCAATTGTACCAACTGGTCTTCGGTCAATTTTGCCATGATGATATTCCTAATGATCGAATCGCAAAATCCAAAGCCGCATAATCCGCCACCAGCTATGACCCGTTCACGAACCCTTCAGTTTCTTCAAATCCTCGATCACTTCAGCAGAATTGCGCGAAGTACTGGCCGATAAATAAACTTTGGCAATCCTGCCTTGCGGGTCGATCAGGAAAGTATTGCGCTTGGCCATACTGCCATCGCCCCGCAGCGAATCGTAGCGCGCGGCGGTTTCGCCCTTGCTATCCGCCAGAAGCGGGAAGGGCAGATTATATTTCTTGGCGAAATTGGCATGACTGGCGCTATTGTCCACGCTCACACCGACAACTTGCGCACCCAGATCGGTCAGCTGATGGATATCATCACGATACTTGCACGCCTGCTCGGTGCAGCCGGGCGTGTCGTCCTTGACATAGAAATACAACGCCAGCCACTTGCCGCGATAATCCGCAAGCTTATGGACTTTGCCGCTCTGGTCGGGAAGGCTGAAATCCGGCGCCGGCTGGCCCACCTCGAGTGGTTCGGCACGTGCGGCCTGACTCCCAAAAAATAGAACCATTGCCATCAATGGTGCAAGGATCGAAAGTATTTTCATAAATCCCCCATAAATTTTCGTAGGATGGGTGAAGCAAAGCGCAACCCATCATTCATATCTCCCCAAACTCCACGTCGCCTGACTCATCGCTTCCAGCCCAATTTCTGGAGTATGCGCCGGTTTCAACATAACGATGAAACGTGGAATACGGCCAATCCGCGACCTGCTTAACATGTTGATGTTTGACCGGATTGTAATGAATATAATCCACATAATCCCAATGGCATTTCTTGCAAAGGTGGAAACTCAACCTGTCATTCCCGCTTTCGCGGGAATGACGGAGCAAGAGGTAGTAGTGCCATCCTCATGCTGACCTTCCTTCTCGCGTACATCATTTAACACATTTCATACCCCACCAAACTCTATCTATCAACTCCATCCAGTTTCCTGACCGGCCAGGCCCAAAACCGCAACAACAGCGCGGCAAAAGCCGCCAGCCCGCCGGCAAAAAAGAACGCTATCTCCGCGCTTTGGAACTGCCAGAGGGAGCCGAACAGCAATCCCGCCGGAATCGCCGCAATACCCACCATCAGATGATACCAGCCGAAAGCCGTTCCGCGTTCGCGAGGTTCCGCGTAATCGCTGATAATCGCCCGTTCCGCGCCTTCGCTCATGCCCGCGCAAAGACCGTAAAAAATGCTTACTGTCCACAGCCCGATGCTATCCGTAATCGTGCCCAGCAGCAAAAACGAGATCGAAAATGTTGTCCATCCGATCAGCATCAGCGCACCGCGCCCCCAGCTATCGGCCAATTGCCCGCCCCAGGTGGAGGTGGCCGCCTTGGCCAAATTCAAGGCTGACCATAGCAACAATAATTCGACTACCCCCACGCCCAATTGGTGCCCCAGCAGCAGAATAAAAGTTTCCGAGGCGCGGGCGAATGTAAACAGCATCAGCACCAGCAGATACCGGCGCATCGGCACGGATAGCACCGCCCAACGCAAAGGCGGCAGTACCGCCGGAGCATGGACAGCGGCGGCCTTTTCTTGCTTCTGTTCCTTTACGCCCGCGCCCAGCAGCAGCACCGCGACAAAACCCGGCACTGCCGACCAGAGTATCACCTCGGTCAGGCTCATGCCTGCCCACGCCAGCGCGGCGGCCGCGACCAGGCTTCCTGCCACCGCTCCCGCATTATCCAGCGCACGATGAAAACCGAAGGCATAGCCGCGCATCGCGGGCGGTGTCGCATCCGCCACCAGCGCATCGCGCGGCGCGCTACGCAACCCTTTCCCTACGCGGTCGATGCTGCGCAACACCAGAATCATTGGCCACGAACCGGCCAGCCCCAACAACGGTCGAGCGATATTGGAAAGCGTATATCCTGCCACCGCCAACCCCTTGCGCTGCCCGCTCATGACATCCGAATGCCGTCCCGACCACAGCTTGAGCAGGCTCGCCACCGCGTCGGCGACACCTTCGATAAACCCCAAAGCCAGCGGCCCGGCAGCCAGCACCGTTGCCAGCAATAGGGGAATGAGTGGGATGACGATGTCGGAAGCGAAATCATTGAAGAAACTGACGAAACCGAGAACAACGACGGTACGGGGCAGCTTTCCGCGCGCGGCGGGGCTTTCGTCAGGAGCTGCGTCCGGTTTATTCATACCGGCATATTAGCGTAAAATGCAGCTAGCGCCCTGGTAGCTCAGTGGATAGAGCAACCCCCTCCTAAGGGGTAGGTCACACGTTCGATTCGTGTTCAGGGCGCCATAAATTCAGAGGCTTAGGTTCATATCCGTTAATCGTAATCCATTGGGGTTACCCAGGGACTACGTCCTATACTAGCAAAGCCCTAAATCTTCCGTTTCCGGCAGCTCGTCGGCATGCTATCTGGAGGCCAAGCAAGGAGCAGCCTTGCCATCATCGGCAAGAGCCTCAACCATAAAAACCAGAACACGACTGCGATATGTGCACGCCTTGACCAAGATCCGGTTCGTACAAGCGTGATGCGGCTAATAGTGCTATGCTCAGGGCCGGCACACAGTCTCGGTATTCATCCAGAATAGTCCGTTTGATCAGGCCGAGCTCTATGGGAGGACCCAGACGATTGCATTGCCAGCCCCCACGGAATGCAGTCTTCAAATCACGAATGCAGCGCTGTGGTTGCTGAAGAAGATCTACCATCCCAGTGTCTATTACCAGAAAGCAGGTGTGATGCTGTCGGAGCTGGTTTCGCAGGAAGGCCAGCAGACCGACCTCTTCGCGTATTCATCCAACAGATCAGGCAGGCTATGGATATCGTGGACAGGATCAACAGCAAATACCGACGCAGCGCCGTACATTTCGCATCAGAGGGAGTTGACCGAAGCTGATCCATGCGGCGCAGCTTCAAGAGTCCCGACTACACGGGAGAGAGGGATGAGCTGCCAGTGGTGAGCTAATATTGGATATATCTTTTGCATATAGCTCCTGCTAGATCACGTCCATTCAAATTCAGATCTGCTCATTCAAATACTGACATTGAGCTGGTTTTAACCTTGTATTTTTTTCTCGCTGATCTATTGTTGAACTAGTGGGCATTAGATTCCGGCATTTTTCCTTTTTTAGAGCAGGGTAGCGGTCGGCTGGCTTTAAAACCGGACTAGCAAATGCTCGTGGCCGGATGAGCGCCGGTACATATTTATCTTTCCAGAGGAGGTGATATGAGGAAAATAATATTGCGAGGCACAGCCTCCGGTTTTCTGCTGGCGGGGACAGTTACCGTTGGGCTGGTAGCGAATACCGCATGGGCCCAATCTCAGAACGATTCCAGCGTCGGGTTCGAGTGGAAGGATGGGACCGAAGTCTATGCCAAAGTCTGCGGTCATTGCCATGAAACCAAGGTAGGACCCGTTATCCGTGGTCGCCATCTTCCCGCCGCCTACGTTCGTACCATTGTGCGCGATGGACTGCGCGCCATGCCCTCCTTCCGTTCTTCCGAAATCGATGACACCTCGCTGGAAAAGGTGGCGGAATACATCTCGAAAAACTGAGTCAATGGCAGGGAGGCCGATCCATGGACGTTAACAGACGTAATCTTATGAAAGGCGTATTGACAGGCGGTACGTTACTGGCGCTGGGTATCCCGCCTGGGGCATTCGCCAGTGCGCCCATTGGAAGAGCCGAGAAATTCGGCTTGCTATTGGGGAATACAGGCGTGGATGGTGCGTTTGCTGCCGGTTTCCACACGGCCGTTCAACATGCGGCTCGGGGCAATGGAGCGGTGGCGGCAGGTATGGGTCTCTTGCCACAGGTGATAAAATTGAAAGGCGGTCTGCTCAACGATTATGAGCTCGTGATACGGCTGCTGGAAAAATCCCGCAATACTCGCTGGGTTGCCGTGATGGATGATGGCAGCGCGGCGATTTTCACCGAACTGGTACGCAATGCCAGTGGAAGACTAATCTTGCTCGGTTCGCACGCTTCTTCCGATGGCACTTGGCGAAGTTTACCAAGCGTTTCCGAATTCCGTCATGTATGGAGTGCCGCATCGCCGCCGCATGCGGCGGGAAGTGTTCTTGCTTCAAGTCTCGTTTCGAATCAAAGCAGTTTTTCCATCGTGGAAAATTTTTTATCCTCGCAGGCGCAGTCCGCCGGGACCATGACAATGTCAAACAGCATACCCGGCTTCCTGAACTTCAGGCTCAAGAGCGCAGATGCGAGTCCCGCTTCGGGAGCAGACGCGGTCTATCTTCATTGCTCGGGCCTTTCGCCCTCCGACGGGTGCGCATCGCTCGGCTGGAACCCCGCGGGAACATGGCAACCTGTTTCGCAGCGGGAGCCGGCGCACGAAGCGGGCATATTTGCGGCACGTGGCAACGGGCACCCGCGTTACGGATGGGTTGAATCGGTAGGGCATGCCGTCACTGTCGCGGCGCTGAGTGAGGAGAGTCTGATTAACGGGCCCTGCTGCAGCCGAGCGTTCGTGCATCGATCGGCGGCCGGGAAACACGACAGGAGGCTGGCTGTGGCGGAGCCGTTCACTTCATTCGTGTTCGATACCTAATATGGCGCCAAGGAGAAAAAACAATGGCCGGTAAATATATTGCGCTGCCCAAGGGCGTCTCTGAACAGATATTCGATACCGCGATAAAAGAATTTCGCGGCATTCTCGGGGAAGCCTTCGTCCTCACCAGCCCGCAACAGCTCGCGCCCTACATCAAGACCATGATGCCGGTTCCCGATTCCGAGCATGCGCCTTCCGCTGCCCTGATAGCCACCACCGTCGAGCAGATCCAGAAGATCGTGGGGATCTGTAATCAGTACAAAGTACCGATATGGACCATCTCGACCGGCAAGAATCTCGGATATGGCGGTGCAGCCCCCGCCGAGCGCGGGCAAGTGGTGCTGGATCTTAAGCGCATGAATCGCATTCTCGAGGTCGACAAGGACTTGGCCTATGCTCTCGTCGAGCCGGGGGTTACTTATCAACAGCTCTATGACTATATAGCCGAACGCAAGCTGGGCTTATGGCTATCCTTCCCGGCTCCCTCCGCAATAGCGGGGCCGGTCGGCAATACGCTGGATCGCGGAGTGGGGTATACGCCCTACGGCGAGCATTTCATGTATGCATGTGGCATGGAGGTTGTGCTGGCGAATGGCGATGTCCTGCGCACCGGCATGGGATCGATGCCCAACTCCAATACATGGCAGGTTTTCAAGTGGGGATATGGCCCTTACCTGGACGGGATCTTCACCCAGTCCAATTATGGCATCGTCACCAAATTTGGCTTCTGGCTCATGCCCGCCCCTCCGGTTTTCAAGCCGTTCGTTATCCAGTACCAGAACGAAGAAGATATCGTGGAAATCGTGGAGACCATTCGGCCGCTACGCATCAATGGGATTATTCCCAATGCTGTGGTCATCGCTCACGCATTGTATGAGGCACCGACAAAAGCACGGCGAGGTGATTATGTTACCGGGCCCGGGGCGATCCCGGATGAAGCGATTCGCAAGATTACGAAAGATCACAACCTGGGTATCTGGAACGTTTATGCGGCGCTGTATGGCACCCAGGAACAGGTCGACGTGAACTGGAAGATCGTGACACAGGCATTCGGCAAATCCGACAAGGCGAAGATATTGACCGAGAAGGAGGCGGGTAGCGATCCCGCATTTGAATATCGAGCGAAGCTCATGCGCGGAGATCTGACGCTCAAGGAGTTTTCCCTGTACAACTGGCGCGGGGGTGGAGGTTCTATGTGGTTTGCGCCCGTTTCCCAGGCTCGTGGCACAGAAACGCTCAAGCAAATGTCCGTGACCAAGCAGATCCTTGGCAAATACGGGCTGGATTACTCAGGCGAATTCATCGTCGGCATGCGCGACATGCACCATGTGGTGGATGTCTTGTACGACAAGACCAATCCGGAACAGGTGAAAGCGGCGTATCAGTGCTTTGATGAACTTTTGACGACCTTTTCAGCGCTGGGATACGGGACTTACCGCGTCAATACGGCATTTATGGACAAAGTGGCGGATACGTACGGACCGATCCAGCGTAAGGTCAACAAGATACTCAAGGACGCGCTCGATCCCAACGGAATTCTCGCACCGGGGAAATCGGGCATCCGCTAATGGGCGGTACGTATTCGAACGAGGGATAGGCAGATGGTCGAGAGGGAGGGCCTCTCGTTTCGCGATCCTCCTCATGCGCCTGGCGTGCGCAGTGGCTCGACGCACGCTTTGCAACAGGAATACGGATTCTTTTACAAACCTTTCGAAGGGCCAGCAAAAATGAAAGAAATCAGGGGTGCAGTGGTTCGCCGCAAGGGTGGACCGTTTCAGGTCGAGAATTTGACGCTGGACGATTGCCGCCCGGACGAGGTAATGATCAAGATCGTGGCCACCGGCATGTGCCATACCGACATGGTTGCGCGCGACCAGCTCTATGAAGTGCCCCTGCCAATTGTGCTCGGTCATGAGGGAGCGGGAGTGGTCGAAGAAATTGGAAGCAGCGTGAAAAAAGTGCAGGTAGGTGACCACGTGGTACTCACCTACATGTGGTGCGGGCATTGCAAACCCTGTTTGCGCGGAGACCTGACCTATTGCGAGAATTTCTACCCGTTGAATTTTGGCGGTGCGCGCGAAGATGGCAGCACGGCCACGCACGACGGGAATGGTGGGCCTGTTCACGACCATTTCTTCGGGCAGTCGTCCTTCGGCACCTTCGCCGTGGTGCATGAGCGCAACGTAATCCAAGTGCCGCGGGATGTCCCGCTGGAAATGCTAGGCCCCCTTGGTTGCGGCATCCAGACCGGCGCGGGGGCAGTCATCAATGTGCTTAAGGTCACGCCTGGCAGCAGTTTTGCGGCCTTTGGGGGTGGCGCGGTGGGATTGAGTGCGATCATGGCGGCACGGGTGGTAGGGGCAACGATGATCATTGCCGTGGATGTGGTGCCTGCCCGGTTGGAACTGGCAAAAGAGTTGGGCGCCACTCATACCGTAAACAGTCGAGAAACCGATCCCGTGTCAGCGGTGCGTGAAATTACCGGAGGAGGTGTCGATTTCACGCTTGAATCCAGCGGCAGGCCAGCAGTTTTACGGCAGGCGATCGATGCACTGGCAATTGGAGGCAGTTGCGGGATCGTCGGTGCCCCTGCCTTGGGTACCGAGGCCAGCTTCGATGTTAATGGCCTAATGACGGCGGGGAAGCGCATCATCGGTATTGTCGAAGGCGAAAGCAAGCCCGACCTTTTCATTCCGGCTTTAGTCGAGCTCTATCGGGACGGGAGGTTTCCTTTCGACAAGCTGGTGAAATTCTACCCGCTCGACCAAATCAATCAGGCTGCGGAGGACAGCGAGAAAGGCTTGACCATAAAGCCGATTGTCCGTTTACAGCCATAAAAGCAACGAGCCTTCTTCTTCCGCTCACTTAAACCTGTTATAGGCCACTACCCGCCTAGCAGACATCAGACAATTGAGTAAGCTGAGTGTTAGTGTTTTCGCAGATGCATGGCAAGGCGGGATATCGATGTCACTGGCTTAACGTGAACCTTGATTTGTGGAAAGCTTTTCTGATTCTGTTTGAATTTCCCCAAGCCGATGCTCAATTCTGGTTCTGGTTTCCGGGCTTGCCATTGCAATCTGCTTCTGGAGAGCCTTGATCTTTACGTCTGCCTGCTGTTTTAGTCTTTCCACCTTGGCCTTTTCGCTTTCCAGGGCGGTTCTAAGTTTGGCCTCGGCAACCCCGATCCTGACTTTCAATCGCGCCTTGTGTTCCTCCGCCGCTTGCTCATACTCCGTCCTGAGATCCAAAAGTTCGGACTTGCGACAGCGGATGTCATTCCCAATCAGGTCTTGCTCCACATTCACGCGCCATTGGCGAACTACAATTCCGCCCAGCGCTTCCATCTTTAGGTCGAGCCCTACGGTCCCGTACTCGTCAACCTCGGCGACCAGAGCGCTTTTTCCGGGGCTTAGATTCCGGGATACTTCTTCAACAAACCCCATGCCGACTCCATAATTGAAGGCATCCACCAACTGCCCGAGAAAAACACCTCCGGCTGCACCTATGGCAAGTGCCACCGGTCCTCCCAAGAGACCAATCAGGCTACCCGCAACTGCACCTACTGCCGTTGCACTTGGTGCTTCGCCAGCTTCGTCCTTCATCGCAACATTGCCGTCAGTTCCCTTATTGATGAGCGCCATTCCGTAGATGGTGAGCTTGGCTTCATCCTGAAGTTCCCTGAGTGCTTTCCTGCCTTCGTATGCCTGTTTTTCTGTGGGGAAGATAACAACAATAAAATTGCTCATGAATATCTCCTTTCTGCATCTTACAAACCAAAATTGTTCCGCCGAAACTCCGCTATCTCAAAAGTCCCCAAGTCTTCTAAGGGAAAATCTTGAGGAGATAACCGATTTGTGAAAGCTAAGAGTCCCCTACCTGTTGCTACCTTTCGATCATTTCCGTGTTGATAGACGTTTTAGCTCTCGCTGGCACCGGTGGGATCGCCGACTTTCGCCGCCAGGTCGATTGCAAGCTTTGTGAGTGTTTCACCTTCTTCCAGCCCATCCAGGAAGTGCTGGGGAATACCAGTCAGCCCGGTTTGGGCACCGGCGAGAGCCCCGGTCAAAATGGCGCGGGCCTGGTTTTGCCCGCCGCCATTCAGGGCATGCAGCACAGCCGATTTGAAGTCGTGAGGGAAGCGGGCGGCTAGGTAGTAAGCTGCCGGAAGTTGGTGGTAGATGGCACAGGGCATGCCGTATACGAAGGACACCTTCCAGGCAGGTTCTATCGGGATAGCAGGATCGGTCGCGGCGGTGGCAACGTACGATGGCGTGAGCAGGGCGTCGGGTGAAGCGAATCTTCCTGCGCGCGGAGGGTCCGGATCGCCGGGGCGGGGTGGCTGCAGATCCGAGTGAGTCACCACGTGAAAAGGTAGCTGGCCCTTTTTTACCAACCGCATCATGGTATCAGAGAGGTTCTTGTCAAGTTTGTGTCCCTGAACCAGGAGGCTAAGCACGGCACCATAAGCGACCGTCATCGATAACACGACATCGTCTATCTGGGTAAGGCGGGCATTATCGGAAATAACGGTAGCCAGTTTCCGGGGCTCCATCGCATAGCGAACCGCCAGCGCCAGCGTGCGTTCGATGGCTTCAGTAGTATCGGCATTGCCGCCTGTTTGTCCCCAAGGCAGACCCTCCTGGACGCGCTTGCGCCAAGCGTTACGGATGGACTGGCTCGTGTATCCTCCAGGCCCGTTCGCCGGAGTGCCGTCAAGCAGGGGAAAAAGCTCTTCATCCATACACCGGCAGAAATCTGCTTCGTCATACCCCTCCCGCTCGACCAGCGAGCGGAGCATGAGCTTGAGAATAATACCGGCCTGCGAGGACTGACCAGCCTTCAGCCCCTCGTGGTAGCGGCCCGGCTTGGGATCGGTATAGGTGGTGATCCAGTCGCCATAGTCCCGGTGGAGTTCGTCCAAATCATAGTACCAGTGGGGGCCAACGCCAAGGGCATCACCTATGAAAGCACCCATAATGGCACCGGCGGCACGATTTTGAATGGCGGTGTCTGTCATTTCTGATCCTCCTTGTGGCTATAAAGAAATTCTAAACAAATGGGCAGATAAACAGGTTGGAAAAATGAGTCCGGGAAACTCCTAAGGGGTAGATCACACGTTCGATTCGTGTTCAGCGCGCCAATATCCATAAATGCCCGTGCTGCGGGTTCTGGCAGCCTGGCGTTTACCCGCTCATCGTAGCCGTATATCTTCCTTCTCGCTTAATATCAGTTTACTCAGTGCAGGAAGGATGATAAACGTGCAAACCATGATCCAGAATATGCCCATGGTGATGATCAAGCCCATGCTGGAGATACCTGAATGCGGCGAGAATGCCAATCCCCCAAAGCTGGAGGAAGTGGTCAGCGCTCCAAAAAATATGGCTCTGGCGGTACTGGATTGATAGATATTCTCCTCTTCGGAAAGCGAATGCAGCTTTACGAGCATGTGGATGCCGTTGTCGACCCCCAGTCCCAATAACAGAGGCAGGGCGATGATGTTGGCAAAATTAATGGGGGTGTCGGTGAGTACCGCGCTGGCCATGGTAAAGAGTCCTGCCAGTATAAGCGTCGCCATGACGAGCGCGGTATCCGGAAAGCTGCGCCGGATGGCGAGCAATACCACTGCAATGGCAACCAGGGCAATCACAATAGCCTGCTGAAAAGCCTGGACGACTTCCTTCATGGATTCCCAATATATAATCGGCAGGCCGGTTGTTTCCGGTGCAACCGATTGCACTTCGGCAATGAATTCCTTGAGATTGGCCAGATCATTCAGGTCTTTTTTTGGAAAGATCTGCACGCGGAATAAACCGTCCTTGCTCAGCCAGCGTTCCCTGATATCGGGGGGCAGATCGGTCAGACTAATATTTCTGGCTTCCAGACTTACTGACAATTCTTTCATGACCGGCGGCAAGGTACCGAGCAGCGCAGTCTGAATTTTTTCAACGAAAGATTTCCGGCTGGGCTCTGGCCGTGCCTCAAGTTCGGTCAGAGTTTCCCCCAATTCTTTTTTTAAGCGTGTCAATGATTCGCGGTCACGGTCACTGGTTTTTTGGGGCAGGAGGACATCAATGGCTTTTATCAAACGCGTGATACCGGGAACAGGGTCGGCATCGGTTTCAAGTTGGGGGAACTGCTGTCCTTGCGAACCGAGTATCAGCCCCACCTCTTCAATCACGGCCAGTTTTTCATCCTGGTCCGTGGGCTGAAGATCGAAAAGGCTGATGGTTTTATCAATCGAAGCCAATGCCGACAGCTTTTGTTGCAGGATTTTGGTGCTGTTTTCATCCTTGGTCAGTACATTCAATGTCAGCGGCGTGGTTTCCTCGTCCGCCATCAATTCTTTGAACGCAATTACCGATTCGGTATTCGGGTCGCGAAGGTCGATTGGATTAAAATCAATTCTCACATTAAATGCCAATATGATGGAGATCAGAGCCAAAACGAGGGTCGCAACGGAAACCGCTTTGGCATAACGGAGCGGCAAGGCCGCCAGTTTCCTGGATAGATCTGAGAGTGGATGTCGACCTTTTTCCAACCCGAACTTCCGCGGAGCCGGCAAGATTTTTAATAGCGCCGGGAGGGAAATCAACGTGATCAACAAGCAAATAAACAGGCTGGTTCCTGCCAGCAGCCCAAGCTCGGCAACGCCTTTGTAATCAGTCGGTATAAACGCATAAAGCCCGATGGATGTGGTGCCAGCGGCCAGTAACAGCGAGGGCCCCACGGTCATGAAAGTATCACGTAGCGCCAGCTCCTTATCGGCATGAGCGTTCAAATTATCCCGATAGCGCAAGCAAAAATGAATGGCATATTCCACGCCAAGGCCGATATTGGACACCGCAAAAGCAACTGAAATGAGGTTTAATTCCGTTACCGCAATAGCTGCAAACGCTCCACAGAAAAGCATGCCCAAGGCCAGGGTCAGCAACGTGGCTACCGTAAGTAAAACGGATCGGTAGGCAACCAATAAGATTAATAACACCAGTACGACGGAGAAAACGCTGGCGGTAAAAGTGCCGCTGCTCATACCTGCAAGCTCATCATCTTCAAGGCCGACTTCGCCCGTCACCCACACCTTGACAGCCGGCAGACCGGGATCCTGAATATCCGCCGCGGCTTTGCGGATAGCCTCGATCGCAGCTTGGGCGGGACGAATGTCCGAATGATCGAGCTTGGGCGAAACAATGATAAACCCCTTGCCGGAATGTCTTTTCTTTTCAGCAATCAATGATTCCCAGGAAAGCAAGACATTTTCACCATTGAGTGTTTTGTGCAAAGCAAGGGAAACCTTGTCGGCTAGCGAGGCCCAGTCAATAGGCACGACCTGGTTCTTTTCTGTTGCTGCTTTATCTGTCGCCTTCAGGGCATCCTCAAGAATGGAAAAAAACCCTGTCAGATTGGGTTTCTGAGCAATTCGGCCGATAAACGGCTGGGCGGCAGACAGGTTGTTGGACAACGTCTGCAGCTCATCAGTATCCAGATAAAGCAGGCCGTTCTGACGGAAAAATTCGTTGTCATTAGGGGTGTAGACCGAATTGAAGTGATCCGTGTCGTTGCTGAGCAGGTCCAGCAGCCTCCTGCTGGCGGATTTGGCCAGTTCAGGCGTCTCCGACTCGACCACCAGCAGCAGCGTGCTCAAATCCTGAGAGAAAGCTTGTTCATAATGGCGCCGATATTGCTGAAAAGGCGCATCGGGAGCAATCAGGTTGGTGGTATCGGTATCAATTCGCAAATGGCCGACTGTGTAGTGAGCGGCCAAAATACCGAGCGCAACCATTGTTGATAGCACCGTAAAAGGGTGGCCAAGCACCCAGTTTCCCCAAAATGCGTAACTGCGGCTTGCTAACATCATCGACCGGGTCGGTTAGATTAATTTGCATGAGGTTCGGTTAATCTGATACCTCGGCACGTGAATGCCACATTATCTAGCCTGTGGCATATCGAATACCTTCACGGGTACCTTCGTTCGCGGAAAATCCTTGCGCTTGGAGATTCATGAAGAACTCCTGCCAACAGTTTCAATTTATCAGCTATCCATTGAAGCCGTCATATTCATACATCAGAGGCGGGGGCGGGTTCTTTCAGTACAGCGCGGTTTCCTGCTCGTTGTGCTCGGTGTCGGCGGCGAGATCGGCAATATTGCCGCGTATGCTGCAGCTGATGACTTCAACGCAGCTTTTCCAGAAACCACCCGAGAGTAGTTGCAGGCCTCGGAAATACCTGTTCGAGATCTCCGTCGGCGCGGTGTACCGACAGGTGATTCCCAGGCCCTCTTCATGGAGGTTGATTGTCTTATGCCACATCCATGCCGGAAAAAACAAGACATCACCTGGGTGCAGGTCGAACTCATAGCGTGGCGCGTATTCAACCAGTGCGTAAGCATTGCGGTCGCTTGGTTCTCCATTTTCATCGGCGCTGAACTCTGCAAATCGTCGCATCCCATTCCCGCGCGCCGTGGGGTACAACAGCCAGGAATATTCGGACTCAATCAACGTCCAGCGTTTTGATCCAGATACGGCTAGATACCAGTTGGGACCTTCCTCGCAGTGGTAGTTGGCGTTCAACCCTTTTCCCAGGCCAAGAATCAGGAAGCTCAGAACAGGTTTTGACGGCCTTCCCATGACAGGGAAGTATCCCTGTGAGCGTGGGATACCAAAATATTCATAAAAAACAGGGTTCTGGTCAAGCAGTAATTGTTGTGGGATGAAATTACGGCGACCATCCTCAGCAATCTGACGCAGCGAGGTATTTACCATCTTCTTGGTGCCCTTGTCCAAAGCCTGCACCACGGTATCTGGAAATCGTTCAGCTAGCCTTGCGAGGGTCCAGTCTGCGGCTGCGTTTTTTACAAATCCGCGCAGTACGCACGGGATGGACTGTTTAACGTGCTCGCGATAAAACCGGCGCGGTTCGATCTCGCCGGGCCCATATTCGAGAATGGCCTGGATTTGCCTGCGCGGGACGCGGTGGTTCTGCAATCGCCGCAGTATCCGCTGTTCCGTCCGCCGACGGATACCCCGCAGCGCGTCTGGATTATGGGACAAGTGCTGATACAGCATGATGCTCTTCAGCGCCAGCACATTGCCGTATCCCAACGGTAGTTTCGCTACACCGCGTTTGCCCATGCGCTCCACCAGAAATGTGCGCAGGAAAAGTTGTTGTTCCACCACTAACTGCCATATAACGTATAGAACTGTGGCCATACCCGCCAAGGGCGTGGCCAGCGAGTTTTTCATATGCATCAGCGCTGTTCTTTTTTCCTTTTGTGTCTTGCCTGTATGTTCCATCGGATGCCTCCTTTGGTTGTCTCCCCCTTTAATGTTTAATTCACCTTGAGAATCGGTTCATGCAAAACTCGGTCATTTTCAGCCAAGTCTTATTCTGATATTTATTCGTGTGGCCCGCTCGGCCCTTGCCGACGCTGCGGAATCCATATGGACTCGGTATCCTATTCCACGAAAACAGACAGGATCGAGATCAGTATAGGATAAATAAACGTCCTTATTGTCAGGCCCTGATGCTTTGATAGATTATCGAGGCACCGGCTAGAAAATACGATACAGGTTTCCCTTTCCGGGTGGCATGACTGCGCGTTTTAAGCATCGCCGTATTCAGTAATTTGTTGGCCATGGGCGGCTCGCCATTGCTTCTCGGGGTGGACTCCGGGCTAACCGCGATTGCCATATTGATACTGATCAAAAGCTTCCAGGTGATTGATGAGGTATTCTGCAGGAACTGTTTACCGATGGGAGCGGGGTTATCCTCTCATGGAATTCCTGGCCGCATACCTAGCCAAGCATTACTTAGCCATGTTATAGAACCCGGATGGGACGACCCGGCTGGAAGCACGCGGCCCTATGACCGCTCGAGTCGGCTACATATTAACGGGTCCAAAGCCATAGGCGATATTGCTCAACCTCAAGCTGTCTTTGCCGCCATTCCTTTTCCTGCTGCTGGATTTTTTGCTGGCGCTCAAGCTGCTGCATTTGGTTATTGTATTCGGCTTCCCGCTGCTTGGCGGCCTGTTCCATTCTTAACGTCTCTGCCGTTTCGCGTTGCTGCCGCCACTCTTCACCCGTGCTCTGATTGCGGTCGTATGCCATCACGTGGCTGTTCAGTGCGATCATGATTAATGCGCCGAATATGATTTTCATGGCCCACGTCTTTAATCAGAAAGTAGACCATTTTAGATACCCGACTCGGCACCATCGTTCAGTTAATCTTTAGACTTGGTTGACGGGGGCATCGGCGCGAAGTTTACTGAAAATGGGCATCGCGACCACTACAGTTCAGGAGCTTCTCGGGCAGACACACTTTCTATGTGTTCAGCGCCATCTGAATGGATGTTTGGTTATGACTGACAGAAACAGATGAGATGATGTACAACCCAGCTCTTACTCCTTGCAACTCCTCACATCCTCGGTAACTGTTTTCCCATCCTTGAGCAAGATGGTTTGTCTGATGGTCTTGCATTCCCCATTCTGCTGTGCTGCTACCTGCGCCGATGGCACAACCTCCGCCTTGCCCATCAAGCCATTATCCGGGTTACTGAAGGTCTGCGTTTGACCCGTATTGAATGCCGTTTGTGATGCCTGGGCCATTCTTTGTTTATCTTCTTCTCCCAGATAACCCGCAATGTAGGCGCCGACATAGTAGCCGGCGAGGCTCCCGGCCACGGCGCCCGCGATGCGCCCCGCGGTACCGCCGCCAAGATAGCGGCTGAGATAGCTTCCCCCGATGGAACCCGTGACGCTGCCGATCACCCCGCCAACACGTCTGGCATCCCCTGTTTGACAGGCCGGGAGGAGCGTGATCAGCACCATTATCATTAACCACTTCATCCAAGCGTTAGCGTTTAATGCGTGGTTCATGATATTTCCTTTCCAAAGACGGGGTTCCCGCAATCCTTCACTGCGGATTTTTACAGCTTTTTACATCCTCGGTAACTGTTTTTCCGTCTTTGAGCACGATGGTTTGCCGGATCATCTTGCAGTCATCGTCCTGCTGCCCCGTTCGAGTTGAGGGGACAACTTCAGCCTTGCCCTTCAAGCCACTATCCGGATTGCTGAACGTTTGAGGTTGACCCGTCTCGAACGCGGTTTGGGATGCCTGGGCCATCTTTTGTTCATCCTCTTTTCCAAGATAACCCCCGATGTTGGCGCCCACATAGTAGCCGGCCAGACCTCCGGCGACGGCGCCTGCGATGCGGCCCGCCGTCCCTCCACCCAGATAGCTGCCCAGATAGCTTCCCCCAATGGAGCCCGCAATGCTGCCAATCAGGCCACCCGTCCGTTTCGTGTCCGCGGTTTGACATGCCGGCAGGAGCATGACCAGGGCAATTATCGTCAATCGCCTGATCCATGCGTTAGAATTTGATGGCTGGCTCATGATATTACCTCCCCCAAAAGTCTTTCCGGAAATGGAATGATCCACGGAACGTTTGGTAAAGCCGAGATGATACTCGTCCCGGAATTCGGCGCATCATTGTTTCCCATACGCGCTGCGTTATTATTAACGAAAACGCATGCCCGTGGATGACACAATTGACAAGTTTCTGTTCCGCGGGGTAAATTCCCTCTCGAAAAGCGGATCGTTTTCCAACCTTGATTAGAAGTATTGCGATGAAAATAAAAAGAATAGTTTGTATGGGTCTGTTGCTGGCTGTGCTTCCAATGCTCTCCGGCTGCTGGTATCTGGTCGCTGGCGGAGCCGGGGCCTATGGCGGATACAAGATGAAGGAGAAAGGCTATACACTGCGCAATCCTGTTGCCAAGGAGAAGAGTAGTACGCCGTCCCAATAGGCTGCCGGTACGAGCTATCATGGGGTGCTTTCTGCCGCCCCCGCGTGAAGCGCTGCATTAGCCATGATGCCATCGCTTCTTGATGGAAGACGGGCATATCCCAATTCAGTATTAAATGTATTACATTACTTTTGATGTGCCTGTTTCCATTCGTCGGCTTGTTTCCGCGCTTCGGCAATTTGTTCCGGCGTCATGAGCTTTGCCATTAGTTCGCTGTTCAATTTCGCATCTTCATAACCCGCCGCGCTGGCCACATGGAACCACTTTTCCGCTTCGACATAGTCCTGTTTAACCCCGCTGCCTTTGTAGTACATCATACCCAGATTGGTTTGCGCCCCCGGGTGTCCCTGTTCGGCCGCCTTGCGGTACCAGATCAGGGCCTGCTCATAGTCCTGCGCAACACCTGAGCCGTTGTCATACTTCACGCCCAGGCTGTATTGAGCCCTGGCGTATCCTTGCTCGGCCGCCTTGCGATACCAAACCAAGGCCTCCTGTTCGTCCTTGTTGATCCCGCGGCCGTCATCGTACCGTACGCCCAGGTTGTATTGCGCATCCGCATCCCCCTGCTCGGCGGCTTTGCTATACCAGGATACGGCTTTGTGGTCATCCTGCGTAACGCCTTTGCCTGTCGCATACATGACTCCGAGGTTGAATTGGGCTGGAGCATATCCCTGCTCAGCTGCCTTGCGGTACCAAGACAGGGCTTCCTCGTCATTCTGCTCAACTCCCCGGCCTCTGGCGTATAAGACAGCAAGCTTGAACTGCGCCCGGGTGCTCTCCTGCTCGGCGGCTTTGAGATACCAGAATGCGGCTTGCCGTTCGTCTTGCGTAGTTCCTTGTCCTTTCGTGTAGGCTAACCCCAGATTATATTGAGCGTCGGCGTTACCCTGCTCAGCGGCCTTTCTATACCAGGAAACGGCCTCCCGGTCGTCCTGCGCAACTCCTCGTCCCTTCGCATACAGAACGCCAAGCGCATATTGCGCATCTGCAAAGCCCTGCTCAGCGGCCTTTCTATACCAGGAAGCGGCTTGCTGGTCATCCTGTGCAACCCCCTGGCCTTTAAGATACATGAAGCCCAGGATCGATTGCGCGGGAGCGTGCCCCTCCTCCGCCGCTTTGAGATACCAGGTCATGGCCTGTTGGTAGTCCTGTGCAACTCCCTGGCCTTTGGCGTACATGACGCCCAGGTTGTATAGCGCAACGGGATAGTTCTTTTCCGCCGCCTTGAGATACCAGGCCATGGCCTGCTGATAGTCCTGCGTGACCCCCTGGCCTTTGAGATGCATGAAGCCTAGAATGGATTGCGCGGGCGCATCTCCTTGATCCGCCGCCTTGCGATACCAGACTACCGCCTGCTGATAATCCTGGGGAACGCCCCGGCCTTTGGCGTACATGACCCCCAAATTGAATTGCGCATCCGTATTTCCCTGCTCGGCGGCCTTTCTGAAAGATTCCACCGCTTTGGCGTAGTTCTTGTTGAGAACAAACTTCATTCCATCTTCAAAATCTCCGCCAAAAACCGGGGGTGTCAGCAATGCCAGTACTAGGCCTATTATTGGTAACAACCGCGTCATTTACTCACCATTATCGTTTCAAGCCCGTGTTATTTGTTCTTCGCGCTGTTGTCAAAAAACTGAACTTCACTTGAGAAGCTTAGCAAATATGCCCCACCTGGATATTCCGAGCGCCATTATTCCATCGCGGCGAACAGGCGGAAATTATCATGCCGTACGTCATGCCGGGAATATTTTTTGGTATTCAACGAAGGAACGAAGAGAATCCGGAGTCCCGCAGTCCTACTGAAGGGCGAGCTGACGAAGCCATTTACCCCGGCAAGTTAGCGCTGGATATATGCGCAGGTTAAAACAAGGCGCTTGGGGTTTCAGGAAATCTCTGGGCCGTCCCTGTTCCTTCCGGCATACTGCTTGGCGGACTTATTCAGTGATACTTAAGGTGCAGAAGATGAACAAGCTTTCAGATTCTCCCACGCTATATGGCCTTCGTATTCATCTCCTCTCAGCGTGGCGCGTACCGATTCGTTGTCGGTTCTTTTTATCATCAAAAGGAATGAGTAATCGGGACCAGTGTATGTGCTTCCCGCATAGTTACGAACCTTTGGCACCGGTTCCGCATAAACCCCCACTGCATCGGGGTTCGTAGGCAAGTTACGCGCATACGTGCCGGGTAGAGCACCCAGCGGATAGGCGTAAACCTCTGTCGCGTCGATGTCCGGATATCTTCGCACCTCGTATCCAAGGCCGTTGATAACCCACCGGGT
This sequence comes from Nitrosospira sp. NpAV, assembly GCF_000832065.1. Taxonomy (GTDB): domain Bacteria; phylum Pseudomonadota; class Gammaproteobacteria; order Burkholderiales; family Nitrosomonadaceae; genus Nitrosospira. The sequence continues at coordinate 52,532 of NZ_JXQM01000007.1, forward strand.
ATCCGATCGTAGCTTGTTTATAACGCAGCTGGCAAGAGCGGCGTGATTTCCCGTGAACTTGTCCGCGTAAAGCTGGGGCTTGTGTTTGAAAATGCCGAAACCCGCGCATGCTGACAAAAGCAAGGCTAAAATCACAATTAACTTATTCATGGTTTACCTTTTAACCTGGATATCCGCGATGCTCTCAAAATGAGAAGTCATCGCCGCCGCATCAATTCGCTGTTTCTGGTGGATCATGACGCCACACCCCGACTGTAGTCGGCGATAAGTTCAATGGTAGCCGAATTGCGAAGAGAGCGCAGGCATAATCTTTCAAGGATTCAGACTCGTGCATGGATTTTCCAAACGGCGCGCTCATACCCAGGACGAATCGAACATCCAACTGAGTGAGCAAGGCGGCGTACGCGCACTCCATCTGGGTAACAGCATGGTGCAAAGCGCCATGAGGCTGACCGCTCCCAATGATCTGGAGCTGACCTACACTCGGTACATGATGGGGTTTATGCTGTTTCATTCCAATCCTGAAAATATTCTGATGATTGGTCTGGGAGGGGGATCACTGGCGAAATTTGTCTATCATCGGCTCCCGCGAACGAAGACCACCGTGATCGAAATTAATCCGCAAATTGTTGCGATGGCACGCAATTATTTTTTTGTGCCAGCCGATGACCAACGTCTGCAAGTGATCATTGGAGAGGGGGAGGACTATGTCGCAAGCCATCCCGCCAGCGCGGATGTGCTGATGATTGACGGATTCGACGATGGTTGCCAGGTGTCCTCGCTTTGCAGCCAGGATTTTTACAATCGTACCCGCGAGACATTGAAGAAGAAGGGTGTGCTGGTGGTGAATCTGCTCAGTAGGGATAAGGGGCTTCAGGAATATCTGAGACGCATCGAAAATAGTTTTGGTGGTCACGTTATTACCATGGCGGCAGAGGCGCGCGGCAATCTGATTGTTTTTGCGTTCAAGCAAAACCCCGGCAAACTGGCATGGGAAGAATTGAGGGAACGCGCCAAGAAACTAGAAGCAGAATTTGCCCTGCCATTTCCGGAGTATGTCAAGAAACTGCGGAGGGGCAAGACTTTGTGAATCATGCTTTCAGGCGAATTTCAGCGGGAGAGCGCACAGGTTTCTTTCCGGCTGGCGTCTTCATGGGCTGCGCTATGCTTTACCCATCCTACATAAGCTGGTAAAGTTATAGGTTCTGCAAGCCCGCGCAAATAAACAACAGGCAGAAACGAGGATAGAGGGATCAGACCATGGTAAAACTTTACGAATCCGACCACACTAAATTCATGCGCGAGCTATTCGAGAAAAACCCCAAGCTTGCGGAAGATCAGAAAGAAGCGCGTGCGATCTGGTGGGACAAGAATCTGGACAGAGATGAACGCAAGCGCTTCAAGGAATCGGCCGTCCCGCAGAAAGCTTACGTCTATTTTGGAAAATAGCGCCGCATAAAAAAATCAGAGCGCCTCGAACACCCCCGCGGCGCCCATCCCGGTGCCGACGCACATCGTAACCATACCGTACTTCTGATTGTGCCGGCGCAGGCCGTGCAGCAGCGTGGCGACGCGGATCGCGCCGGTTGCGCCCAATGGATGACCCAGCGCAATCGCACCCCCCAATGGATTGACCTTGGCACGATCCAGCCCCAGGTCGTTGATGACCGCGAGACTTTGGGCCGCGAAAGCTTCATTCAATTCGATCCAGTCGAGATCATCCTGATTCAAGCCAACCTGTTTCAGCGCTTTGGGTATCGCCTTGATCGGTCCGATGCCCATAATCTCGGGCGGTACGCCCGCTACCGCAAATCCCATGAAACGTCCAATAGGGGTGAGATTGAAGCGCTTCAATGCCGCTTCGCTTGCCAAGATCACTGCACCGGCGCCATCGGACATCTGCGAGCTATTGCCTGCCGTTACCGAGCCGCCGGCCGCAAATACCGGTCGCAGGGTGGCGAGCGTTTGCGGGTTGGTGCCGGGGCGCGGGCCTTCATCGGTATCCCGGAGGACGGACACGCTACGGATTTCATGCGCGGCAAGATCGGGCCGTTTTTCTTCAACCGGGTAGGGTGCGATCTCCTGCCTGAATTCCCCCATTCCGATGGCTTCGAGCGCCCTGGCGTGGCTTGTCACCGCAAACTCATCCTGCGCTTCGCGACTGACCTGCCATCGTTGCGCGACTTTTTCTCCCGTTATACCCATGCCGTAGGCGATTGCCACGTTCTCGTGCCGCGCAAATATCGCGGGGTCCAAAGACATCTTGTTGCCCGTCATGGGTACCATGCTCATGCTTTCGGTGCCTGCACCGATCATCACATCGGCTTCTCCCAGGCGGATGCGGTCGGCCGCGAGCGCAACTGCCTGCAACCCCGATGCGCAAAAGCGATTGATCGTCATGCCTGGAACGCTATCAGGGAGCCCGGCCAATAATAGTCCGATACGCGCCACATTCATTCCCTGTTCCGCCTCCGGCATGGCGCAACCGGTAATCACGTCGTCAATGGCAGCCGGATCGAGCCCCTCGCATTGCGCCATCGCAGCTTTCAACACATGTGCCAGCATGTCATCGGGCCGCACGGTTTTGAACATTCCGCGTGGCGCCTTCCCCACCGGGGTGCGTACGGCGGCGACAATATAGGCATCCTGAGTTTGCTTGGTCATGGCAGTTCTCCTTCGCTAATTCACACTGGGAACGATTGCGAATTAGATATGCTTCAGTTTATAAAAATCATCTGATCAATAAATATATTTGCGCTCAGGAAGTACTTTTCAATAGCTTAATTCCTCAGCGGTTTTCCCGTCTTCAGCGTATGTTCCACGCGTGCCTGCGTCTTCTCGGTGGCCAGCAGCTCTATAAATGCGGCCCGTTCCAGTTCCAGAAACCAGTTTTCATCGACCAGGCTGCCAGGCGTCAGGTCACCGCCGCACATGACATGCGCGATTTTGCTGCCAATCAGATAATCGTGTTCGGAGATGAAATTACCTTCCAACATGTTAACGAGCATGCCTTTGATGGTGGCAATACCGGTCGAACCCGCTACGGATATGTTGCGGGCTCTGAGCGGAGGACGATAACCCGCTTCAGCCAGTGCGAGCGCTTGCGCCTTGGCGATATAAAGAAGTTCAAACCGGTTCATCACCACTTGGTCGGCGCGGCGCAGATATCCCAGCTCCTTGGCATGTTCAGCACTTTTTCCCAGTTGCGCGGTGGCGACACCTTGAAAATAATTCTTCAGCAGGGGAAAAGGATCGCCGTCTTTGGTATCCTGGGATGCCCGCAAGGCGAGTTCTTTGCAGCCACCCCCCGCCGGCAGCAACCCCACGCCGGCTTCCACCAGGCCAATATAGCTTTCCATCGTGGCCACCGCGCGGTCGCAGTGCATCACAAATTCGCAGCCGCCACCCAGGGCGAGCCCATCCACCGCCGCTACCGTGGGAATCGCCGAGTACCTGAGGTCTTGCGAAGTCTGCTGGAACTGAGCCACCATTGCCTCGACTTCCGCCAACTTTCCCGCCATCAAGGCATCGGCAAGATTGAGACTGCGTGCGGCTTTGAGCACTGCGGACTGCGCCGTTTTCTTCAGTTTCTTTGCCAGCACACTCAAGGTGGACGGCGGCTCGCCGCTTTTCAGCCGCTCGGTGGCTTTTTGCAGATTGGCGCCTGCGGAAAACGGCGGCTCGGTTTGCCAGATCACCAGCGCGCGCCAGTTGCGCTCTGCTTCATCGATAGCTTCTTGCACGCCATCCAGCACGTCGCTGCCGACAGTGTGCATCTTGCTCTTGAAGCTGAGAATGGCAATTCCGTCATCACCCTTGCCGCCAGCACCGTCAACGGTATGCCACATCCGCACCGCATCCGTCTCGAATATGGTTTCGCCATATTGGATTTCCTCGCTCAGGAGCCGGTCCGGAAACAATTGCCGCCGATACACCGCTAATTCTGAACGCGGACGGAAGATATTTGGGACCGGCGCATAAGAGCCATGCGCCCTATGTACCCCCTGTATATCCCGATTGACGGTCCGGTTAACACCTTGACCCATCTCCTGAACCCAGTCAGGCAACGGCGTTGCGCTCATGCTCTTACCGGCGGCAATATCTTCATTGATCCACCCTGTCACTTCTTCCCATCCCGCTGCTTGCCAGATTTCAAACGGCCCCTGATTCCAGCCAAAACCCCAGCGCATGGCGAAATCCAGATCGCGCGCATTGTCGGCGATAGCCGCCAGATGGACAGCACAGTAGTGAAACAGATCACGAAACAAAGCCCATAGGAATTGCGCCTGGGGATCATGGCTGGTTCGCAGCCCGGCAAATCTAGCCGCGGGATTTTTATGTTTGAGCAATTCCTTTGTGCCATCGTCGACCGTGGCTGCGGAAAGACGGTATTTCTGCGTGGCAAGATCGAGTACATGGATTTCCTTGCCTACCTTCTGATATATGCCGCGCTTGCTTTTTTGGCCGAGTGCGCCGCTATTTATCAAGGCCTGCAGCCAGCCGGGTACGGCGTAGTAGGGGTGCCACGGATCGTCCGGCAAGGTGTCGCGCATGGTTTCGATCACGTGGGCGAGGATGTCCAGCCCTACCACATCGCTAGTACGGAAGGTCGCACTTTTGGGGCGCCCAATTAGAGGACCGGTCAACGCATCCACCAGATCGAATCCAAGGTTGAATGCGCTGGCATGATGTATGGTGGCGAGCGTCGAAAATATTCCTATGCGATTGGCAATGAAATTAGGGGTATCCTTCGCGCGAATCACCCCTTTGCCCAGATACGTGACCAGAAATTTTTCCAGGTCGTCGAGCATCGCGGCATCGCTTTCTTCGCAGGCAATCAGCTCCACCAAGTGCATGTAGCGCGGCGGATTGAAAAAATGGATGCCGCAAAAACGGTGGCGCAGGTTCTCGGGAAATGCCTGTGCCAACCGGTTGATGGAAAGCCCGGATGTGTTGCTGGCAAAAATAGTGTGTTCACCCAGGTGGGGCGCGATTTTCTTGTACAGCTCGGTTTTCCAGTCCATGCGCTCGGCGATGGCTTCGATCACGATATCGCAATCCCTTAGCCACTCGAGATTCCGGCCGTAGTTTGCAGGCTGGATAGAGGCTGCCCGGGCCGGAATTGACAGTGGCGCGGGCTCTTGCTTCTTCAGATTTTCGACCGCCTTGAACACATTGGCATTGGGGTCTCCCTGTTCAGCCGGAAGTTCGAACAACAGCGTTTCCACGTTGGCGTTAATCAGGTGCGCCGCAATCTGCGCGCCCATCACACCGGCCCCCAGGACAGCGGCCTTGCGTACGGCGAATTTACTGTTAATCAATGTTGCCTCCAGTTTGATCCGTTTCTTACATTAGGCAAAAATCCAAGTTTCGTCACAATGTTTCATCGCTTGAAAAATATTTCCTGACATATCAAATATATGCTGTATAAATATTTTCGGCAAGCGCTGCAATTGGCAAATGAACTTGCATAGAACTTTGAATTTTTTGAGCCACCTATCATTCCTGCGAAACAACTCGCGGTCTCCGATTCTCGTCCACCGCCACATAAGTCAGCACCGCCTCCGTGACTTTGATGCAGATTTCATCGTTGCCTTGACGCAGTCCTCGTTGAGCATAGACGGCAACATCCACAGTGATGGAAGTGCGCCCAACCTTGACGATGTCGGCATAAAAGCTCACCACATCGCCGACGAATACCGGTTGCTTGAAAACGAAGGAGTTTACGGCTACTGTCGCCACGCGTCCGCGCGCGCGGCGGATCGCCGGGAGGCTGCCCGCAATATCTACCTGCGCCATGATCCAGCCGCCGAATACATCGCCGGCATAGTTGGTGTCAGTGGGCATTGGCACCAGGCGCAGAATCGGATCGCGGCCTTCCGGCAGCGGGGTGTGGATTTCTGTATCACTATTCATTTTGTCCGGCCGTTGCTTCCAATTTAATGAGACAGCTTCGTGGTTTTGTAGGATGAATGGAGGGAAGCGCATCCATCACCGGTTTATTTCAAGTCACCGGGATCGATGTGATCTTGATGGATTGCACTTGGTTCCCCCATTCTTATATGCTGCGTGGTTGTCTTAATGTCCTTCATAAAGTCTGGCCACTTCATCCTTATAACGATCAAGGACTCGTCCCCGACGCAGTTTCAAGGTCGGCGTGAGCATGCCGTTCTCGACGGTCCAGGGTTCCTGCGCAAGTGTCACGCGGTATATCTTGGCATACCCGGGGAACTCGCTTATCTGACGAGTGATTCTTTCCAGCAGGATTTCTTCAAGTTTCTGGTCTTGCGTCAGGCGGCGCCAGTCACCCTCAAGGTGGTATTGCCCTGATAGGCTTTCCCAGTTACCAGGATTCAGAACTACCAGTGCGCTTAAGTATGAACGTCCTTCACCGATGAGCATCACTTGTTCGAATAATGGATCGCGCAGAATTGCTGCCTCCATATCCGCTGGTGGGACTTTCTCACCGGTAGACATGACGATGATTTCCTTCACGCGCCCGGTGATCGTAATCCCGCCGCTCTCGTCAATGCGCGCGATGTCTCCAGAGTTCAACCAGCCATCAGGCGTCAACACCGCCTTGGTGGCTTCCGGATCATTCCAGTAACCGAGCATTACATTGGGTCCGCGAATCAGCAGGGCCGCGTTCCCGCCGAGCTTGACTTCCACACCTGGAATGGGCCGCCCCACGCTTCCGGGTACGTTATTATCGAAGGTGTTGCTGCATACCACGGGACTGCTTTCGGTCATGCCGTAGCCTTGCAGCAGCGGCAATCCCAGACCGAGGAATACCCGTGAAACGTCAGCCGATAATGCCGCCCCGCCACTCATCGCGCCGCGAAGCCGCCCGCCCAGTTTAGTCATCACCTTCTTCGCCACCAGGTTGTCCAGCAACGGCCATAACAGGTGAGAAAGACGCCAGGAGCCCCGCTGCTGTTGATATTCAAAGCGGCTGAAACCGATGTCGACCGCCAGATTAAATAGTTTACGGCTGACGGCGGACCCTTCCGCGAGCTTGGCGCGAATTCCGGCGTACACTCGCTCGTAGATTCGGGGCACCGAAACCAGGACAGTGGGACGAACGATCAGCAGATCCTCCGGCAATTGTTGAATCGAGCGGGCATAGGCCACCGTGGCTCCGCACATCATGGGGACATAATAACCGGCCGTGCGCTCAAAGGCATGGGACAGGGGAAGGAACGAGAGCAGCAGATCATCGCGCGATAGCGGTACGATCTGGGAGCAGCCATACGCATTCGTGAGTATATTGTGATGGCTCAGCATCACCCCCTTGGGTCGGCCTGAAGTGCCGGAGGTGTATATGATGGTGGCCAGTTGATGCGGATCGGCTTTGATGCGTTCTATTTCTCCACCTTGCCCGGGTAGCCAGTCATGCAATGCAAGCAAGCGATTATCATCAATTTCTTCAGGGCTGCTCTGAATCGTAACGACGCGCCTAAGATTGTCGATCTGGCGGTCCAAGCCGGAAAATGTGCGCCACTGTGCCAGCTCTTCCAGCAATAATACCTTGACGCCAGCATCAGACAAAATATAGGCTGCATTTTCCGGGCGGTCGGCTGTGTAAAGGGGTACGACCACCAGTCCCATTCTCAGCGCGGCATGTTCGAACATCACCCATTCAGGGCAGTTTCTCAGCATCACCGCCACCCTGTCGCCCACCATCAGACTCTCCCGAGAGAGCGCGGCCTGCCAGCGCATGATGCCCTGATCCATTTGTTCCCAGGTCAGGTCGCGCCATTTGCCGCTCGATCGATCGTAATCCCGGTAAGCCACTCCTTCGGGTGATCGGCGGGCTCGCTCACTGAACAGGCCATCCAGTGTTCCGGCTACCTCTACGGGGATGATGTTTGTCAGGTCGGGCTGCCTGTTTTGCATGAGTCGTCTCCCTCGCCACTTGTCTATGGGTTATTAATCGAGGGCTCTGGCAAGTTGTTAGCTTGCCGTGTCATGGATCGTTTCCGCGGGCACTTCCGGGATCGCTCCCCCCGATTCAGCGTCAGCTTGCGGCTCGTTGCCGAAATCCGGGGGGAAATCGTCCACCATAATGACACGCCGGCGCAGGGCTTCCATTTTTCCCATCAACTCCAACTCGTGGGTAGTGATAACCCTTTGCTTGAGGGCGGCCGCAATTTTCTCCTCCCGCTGTGCGGGAATCCGGCTCGCTTTGACGGCCGCGCGCAACTTGGTTTCCACTGCCTCGCTTACGACCGCGCAGCGCATCGCCTCTTCCAGAATGTTCAGCGGTTCATCATCGGATTCTGGCATGTAAATACCCGCGGTCAGGCGGTCACGCGCTTCTCCCGGGGTCAGCATCAGCTTGGCTACCTTATGGCCCAGTTCATCCGATGGCGGCGCGAATGATTTACCCAAAGGAAATACCAGAAACCGAAGCAGCCGCTTCCCGACAGCGCCTCCGGGAAAATTCCCCAGCAGGCCATCGAAAGCTTCCTGCATGCGATAAAGCGCATCCCGCATCGACCAATGCAGCAATGGCAAATCGGCCGCGGGACGATCATCGTCCTTGAAGCGCTTGAGTGTCGCGGAACATAAATAAAGCATGCTGAGAATATCGCCCAGGCGAGCCGATAATCTTTCCCTGCGTTTCAGCGATCCACCCAAAACAAGCAGGGATAGATCGGCGAGCAGAGCGAAAGCGGCGGAGAAACGCGTCAGTTGACTATAGTAACCGTGGACTTCCGGACCCACGCTGCCTGGAGCGCTCGCAAGATAGCCGCCGGTTAATCCATGCAGCAGGGAACGTATGCCATTGCCGATGCTGAAAACAATGTGTCTTATCAATGCTCGGTCGAATTCCAGCGAGGCGCGTGCCGCATTGCTGTCATTCGCTGCGCGAATTTCCCTTAGCACATAAGGGTGGCAGCGTATCGCGCCCTGACCGAAAATAATCATATTGCGCGTCAGGATGTTGGCGCCTTCCACTGTGATGCTGACGGGAATATGCTGATAATTGCGCCCCAGGTAGTTGCTGGGTCCCATGCAAATACCCTTGCCACCATGGATATCCATCGCATCGTTGATAGTCTGGCGCCCGCGTTCGGTAAGGTGATATTTGACAATGGCCGAGATGACCGAGGGTTTCTCGCCAAGATCCACCGCGCCTGCTGTCATCACCCGCGCCGCATCCATCATGTAGGTATTGCCGCCGATACGCGCCAGCGCTTCCTCCACGCCTTCAAAGCGCCCGATGGGTGTCTTGAACTGCACACGCACCGCGCCATACGCGCCGCTGGTGCGTGCCGCCAGTTTGGCCGCGCCGGTGCTGGTGGCGGGCAGGGAAATCGATCGCCCGGCCGCAAGACAGTTCATCAGCATGCGCCAGCCGTAACCTACCCCGTCGCGCCCGCCGATTACCCAATCCATCGGAATGAACACATCCTTGCCGGAATTGGGACCATTCTGAAAGGCTGCATCGAGCGGGAAATGGCGGCGTCCGATATTGACACCCGCCGTATGGGTGGGGATCAGCGCGAGCGTAATGCCGAGATCTTTTTCGTCCCCAAGTAGTCCATCCGGATCATGTAGCCGGAACGCAAGTCCGAGCAGAGTCGCCACCGGACCTAAGGTGATATAGCGTTTTTCCCAAGTGACCCGCATACCCAGTACATTCGGATCGCCATTGAATTCGCCATGGCAGACAATGCCAAAATCGGGAATCGACCCTGCATCCGACCCCGCATCCGGTCCGGTAAGAGCGAAGCAAGGGACTTCCTGCCCTTTCGCCAGACGCGGGAGGTAGTAATTTTTTTGTTCTTCCGTGCCGTAATGCAATAGCAGCTCCGCCGGCCCCAGGGAATTCGGTACCATCACCGATACCGCTGCGGTGCCGCTGCGCGAGCCGATTTTCATCACCACCTCGGAATGCGCCAGCGCCGAAAAACCATGGCCTCCATACTGCTTGGGGATAATCATGCCGAAAAAACCGTTGTCTTTGATGAATTGCCAGACATGGGGCGGCAGATCGTGCAGCTCGCGCGTAATGTGCCATTCGTCAAGCATCGCGCACAGTTGCTCCACCGGACCGGCAAGAAAGGCTTTTTCTTCTGTGCTCAGTTTCGGCTTAGGATAGGCTAATAACTTGTTCCAGTCCGGCTTGCCGCTGAACAGGTCTCCGTCCCACCATACGGTTCCCGCGTCCAGCGCCTCCTGTTCGGTCTGCGAAATCTGCGGCAGGATCTTGCGGAAAAATTTCAGCATACGATTCGAAATGAGGGCGCGCCGCAGCATCGGGACGAATAGAATAACGCCGAGAACGACAACCAGTGCCAGCAGCACAGAAGAGATCAAGGTAATTTTCCCGCTTAAATTTGAAACAACCACATCCTATTATTGTAGGGGACTCCGAACGCGATCAATCTTTTACGGCCGCGCCAGCACTCTTTAAACTCATTTTATTGTCCACTTTTTTAATGCCCTCGGCCATCCAGGCAAGCATGATGACGCGATCTATCTGAGTTTGATTATCCACCAAACCGCTCAGCATAACCTCGCCATCGTGTGCTTCGATTTTCACGTCCAGATTCTTGACATTCGGATCGGCGCGCAATGCTGACTGTATGTTGCCGGCAAGCGTGGTATCGTCGATAACCGGCCCCGCCGGAGGGGTCACCCAGGACTCGTGCACCTTGTCCTCATGCCTTGTGCAGGCTGTGATGGAGAGAGCGCCGATAAGCATTCCGATAAAAATTATCCTTTTATATTTATCATTCATATTTTTTTCTCCCAACTGGAGTTGATCAAAAAATCGACAATCACATCGACCCTTTATTGATAAGCCATGATTATGAAACCAATGTCGTCTTCAAACCAGTGCCACGCAGATACTCCCATACGTGTTCCGGCAAATTTTCCATCAGGCAATCGAATTTCGCTATGCCTTGCATAGGACGCAGCCAGGTGAGCTGCCGTTTTGCCAGCTGCCGTGTGGCGGCGAGCGCCATTTCACGCATTTTGTCCAGGCTGATTTCATTGTTCAGATACATCCACACCTGCCGGTAGCCGACGCAGCGCATTGAAGGACTTTCATCGTCCAGACAGAATTTATCACGGATTGCACGAACTTCATCGATCAATCCCCGTTCGAGCATTTTTTCGAAGCGTTGCGCGATGCGCTGATGCAATACTTGGCGATTGCCGGGAGTCAGGGCGACGCGAATCACCCGATAGGGAAGATAAAGATGTCTGGGTTTTTTCAGCGTTTCCGACATGGGTTTATCGGTGAGGTAATAGACTTCCAGCGCACGCTGGATGCGCTGGCTGTCGGTGGGTTGAATGCGCGCTGCGCTGACCGGGTCAAGCCGCAGCAACTCGTTATGCAGCGCCGGCCAGCCACTCTCTTCCGCTCTGGTTTCGATCAATGCGCGCAGCCGGGTATCTGCGGAGGGGAGTTCGGAAAGACCCTCCAGCAATGCCCGGAAATAAAGCATCGTGCCGCCGGCCAGGAGTGGAATATTACCCCGCCCCGTAATCTCGCGCATGGCGGCAAGCGCATGATTAACGAATTGCGCGGCGGAATAGCGCTCGTGCGGTTCGATCAGATTGATGAGATGGTGCGGCACCGCCACCATGGATTGCGCATCGGGTTTGGCGGTACCGATATCCATGTGACGATAGACCTGGGCGGAATCCACGCTGATGATTTCAATTGGCAGATGTTTGGCGATTTCCAGTGCAATGCCACTTTTGCCGCTCGCGGTGGGCCCCATGAGAACAATGGCGGGTGGAAAAGGTGGAAAACAACTCTGCTCTGTCATGGATGAAACGCCAGATTTAACCGGATTGATTCGATTGCTGCTTACTCTTTATCTTTAAGCAGGGTTTTGAGATTTGCAAATGGATTATGCGTGGCTTGCGTTGTCTCTACATTCCCCGATGAATTGCCGCCGCCGGCGTTATCCAGGTATCGGGAATGCTCGTTCTCATGACAGTACACACATAGTAATTCCCAATTACTGCCGTTAGCCGGATTATTATCGTGATTGTGATCCCGATGATGTACCGTCAGCAACTGGACGTTCGTGTGATTAAACTCACGGGCGCATCGTCCGCAGATCCACGGATAAATCCTGAGCGCCTGCTCACGATAGGTTCTATTTCGTTGCTCCCGGTTGCGCCGGGCTTCGGCGACAATACGATCCAGCCTGTCGTTGTCCGGGGGAATTGATTTCGATGACATTTGAATCGGTAAGCCGGGGCAAACTTCAAAATCCATTTAAATACCACATGAAAAAGCATTAAACGCCATATTCGATTGCATGGCAAGCACCGGGCTTTTCGGTTAGAATCCAATTTTGCCGCCATGCCTTCCGCGCTGGTTTTGTCAACCCCCGATACTATCCCATGATTCTTGTCCTAAGCCCGGATACCCGATCTGACAGTTCCGAATACAAGCAGTTAATGGTGCATCTGGCTAACTTGCCGGGTATTTCCACGCGCGTGCATAGCGAAGTTGGCGTGGAGCAGACGCTGACCGAGGTATATTTGATTGGCAATACCAAGGCGTTACCTGTTGAAGATATGCGAAATCTGCCATGCGTCGAGCAGGTGGTCAGGATTTCGGAGGAGTACCGTGTTCTCGGACGGCACAAGGACGATCATCGATCTACCCACTTCGACTATAACGGCGTCCGCTTTGGCCAGGATACGCTTAATGTGTTCGCCGGACTGTGTGCGGTGGATACCCTCGAGCACGTTGAATTAATGATGCGGGCGCTGCGCGATAATGGGCAGGTTTGCACTCGTATGGGGGCCTATAAGCCGCGTACCAGTCCCTATTCGTTTCAAGGTCATGGTAAAGCGTGCCTGCCTTATGTATTCGAGCTCGCAGGGAAATATGGCATCAAGGTGATCGCCATGGAAATCACCCATGAGACCCACGTGGAAGAAATTCGTGACGCGCTCTTCCGGACAGGCAACGCCACCGGTGTCATGCTGCAGATCGGCACGCGCAATACACAAAATTTCGAACTGCTGAAAATTGTCGGACGTCAGCAGGATTTTCCCGTGCTGATCAAACGGGGCTTCGGCATCACCCTGGATGAATCACTCAATGCCGCGGAGTATCTGGCTTCCGAGGGTAACCGCAAGGTCGTCTTCGGGTTGCGCGGCATGAAAACCAACATGGCGGACCCTCATCGCAATTTTGTGGACTTTGCTCATGTGCCGGTAGTCAAACGGCTGACGCGCATGCCTGTTTGCATCGATCCTTCGCATTCGGTTGGCATGCGCGCGCCTTCGCCAGAAGGCATCCTGGATATCATGCATGTTACTGCCCAAGGTGTGATCGCGGGTGCCAACATGGTGCTGGTGGATTTTCATCCGGTACCGAATAAGGCGCTCGTGGATGGGCCGCAAGCCCTGCTGATCAAAGAATTGCCGCTTTTTCTGGAGGATATCCGCATCGCACGGGCGGCTTATGAACAACGCACGGCCTTGATCAGCCGTTATCAGGAAGCGGAATCTTAGAATTCTGGTCCGCATCGTCGCATCTCAAGACATTTCCGCAATCCCCTTTGCAGTCCCTGGTTTGCGATCGCATGCCTAACCCAGTGAACCTTGATCCGGCAGTTGACCGCTCATTTGTCAACCTCAAATTGAATTTCTGGGACCCATACATGGGGCATTATTTTTGAATCCATCGTGAATATGGGGTATACGCATTAAAAACCCCCTCCATATATGAGGCATGGCATTTTAGCGCTGTTGTGGATATTGCCCATGTTGCCGTGGACTTCTATCGGTCTTGCGAGTGCTATAGATGTCACGCGCCAGTCTTCGCCCCCCAATTTTCCACTCAGGCTGACGGATGATCGTGGACGTGACATCCGCCTGAATCACTTTGCTACACGTATTATTTCACTCTCACCCAATATCACTGAACTGGTATTCGCCGCAGGCGCCGGCGGCAAGCTTGTGGGCGTCAGCCGTTACAGCGACTATCCGGCGGCGGCCAAATCCATTCCGGACGTTGGGGATTCATCCAGTCTTGATCTGGAAAGAATTATTGCTCTCAAGCCTGATCTGGTGGTCGCGTGGCATAGCGGCAATTCCATTGCTGATATTGAAAAACTTGAGAAACTAGGGCTCACCGTTTTTGCCACAGAAGCCACCAGATTGGAAGATGTGCCACGTTTATTGCGGATAATCGGCACGCTTGGGGGAACCTCGACACAAGCGGAATCAGCGGCAAGCGCTTACGAAACAGAGTTGCGGCAAATAAAGCGCACTTACGTTAGCCGCCGGCCGGTCAAGGTATTTCAATTGATCTGGCATCAGCCGCTCATGACCGTAAATGGGCATCATATTATCAACGATATCATCGATATGTGCGGCGGCATCAACGTGTTTGCTTCCGCGGCTTCCCTCACACCGGTGATCTCCACGGAAAGCCTGCTGGAAGCCGATCCTCAGGCCATCATCGCCAGCGTATCCCTCGAAATCGCTGAAACTGGAATCAGAGAGCGCCTGTCAACCATTAGCGCGATCAAAAACAATCATTTATTTTTTGTGCATCCGGACCTCATGCACCGCCAGACGCCACGTATTTTGCAGGCGGCAAAAAAGGTGTGCGCGCAGCTGGAGGAGGTTCGGTCCGGTTAAGGAGCTCCGGCGAGCAGACTCTCTCCTGGACATTGAAACGAAAAAATAGCACTTTTGCAGTCAATTTTTTTCAAGTCCGGCAGCCTGCTAGTATAATGATTCGTCGGCTTTTGTCATGGATTAAAGGTACACTATTGCATATTGCGAAGGAGTGCGCGTTGGAACACACACAGTATCGGCGCTCAAATGAAGATGGTTTTTATGGAGAACGACCAATGATCAAGGTATTGCTTGCAAATCCCAGAGGTTTTTGCGCCGGCGTGGATCGCGCTATCGAGATTGTCGAGCGGGCACTGGCCATGCATGGGGCACCGATTTATGTCCGTCACGAGGTGGTGCATAACCGTTTCGTGGTCGAGAATCTGGAAAAAAAAGGAGCCGTATTTGTTGAGAATCTCGATGAAGTTCCTGTTGGCAGCATTTTAATTTTTAGTGCCCACGGTGTTTCCCATGAAGTGCGGCGAGAGGCCGAGGCGCAACAGTTCAAGGTATTCGATGCGACCTGTCCACTGGTGACCAAAGTTCATATTGAAGTGGCGAAGATGCGCGAGCAGGGCAGGGAAATCATCATGATCGGCCACCAAGGTCATCCTGAGGTGGAAGGCACCATGGGCCAGGCTGAAGGGGACGGGCCTTGCATGTATCTGGTGGAAACAGAGGAAGATGTCGACAATTTGCAGGTTAAGGATCCGACTCATCTGGCCTATGTCACCCAGACCACGCTGTCGGTGGATGATGCAACGCGGGTGATCAATGCTCTGAAGAAACGCTTCCCAAAAATAACCGGGCCGAAAAAGGACGATATTTGCTATGCCACGCAAAACCGTCAGGATGCGGTCAAGATGATGGTAAAACAATGCGATCTGGTGATCGTCGTGGGTTCCCCCAATAGTTCAAATTCCAATCGGTTGTGCGAGGTCGCACGAAACGCCGGTGTGGATGCGTTCATGATAGATCGTGCCGAGCAATTACAGGAAAGCTGGCTGGAGGAGAAGGATCGAATTGGCATTACAGCTGGCGCTTCCGCGCCGGAAGTGCTCGTACAGGAAGTCATCTCACGCCTCAGGCAGATTGGAGCCGGACAGGCTGGCAGGGAAGTGGTGGTAGAGGAACTCAGCGGTGTGGTTGAATCGGTGGTATTTCCGCTGCCTAAAAATTGATGGATCCGGATGTCAGACCTCTAAGCAAGCTTCGCGACCCTATTTCCGCAATTTGAGGGAGCGATTGGTAATCGCTGCTGTGGCGGGACCCATACCGGCTGCCGGGAGGACGGTGACATCACTATCGCCAGGTATACTGCCGGATGCGTGCTTACCTGTGCCGGGCCATGGACTCCAAGGAACTTATTCAGGGTTGCCTTACTAGTCTTCTTCAAACCACCCTCAGGCTTACCCTCGGAATATCGATGCAACATATACTGGAAAGAGCGAAAAGAATCCGCGCAGTTGCCTTCGACGTGGATGGAGTGCTTACCGATGGGAGTCTCTATCTTACGGATAGCGGTGAGGAGATCAAAGCGTTTAATAGCCACGACGGTCACGGCATAAAAATGCTCAAGGCAAGTGGCGTCAAGATTGCCCTTATTACCGGTAGAGAATCCCGCTGCGTCGCTTTGAAAGCGAAAGACTGGGGTGTTACGCTCGTTTACCAGGATGCGAAAGTCAAGCTGCCCGCATTCGAAGCATTATTGAAGGAACTGGAACTGGACGCTTCCGCCTGCGCCTACGTGGGTGACGATCTAATAGATTTACCGGTAATGTTGCGCTGCGGCCTGGCCATTTGTGTGCCGGCCGCACCCGCGCTGGTGAAAAGGCACGCGCATTATGTCACTTGCCTCGAGGGCGGACGTGGCGCGGTGCGGGAGATCTGCGAAATGATAATGCAGGCGCAGGATACACTGGATACCCATTTGGCGACGTACCTTAAATGATCGGCCGGCTGCTTCCCGGATTTCCTCTCCTTCTGGCAACTTTGCTGGCGGCGCTGCTGTTGTGGCTGAACCAATCGGTGCGTGCGCCTTCCCCGATCCAGGATGGAAGCTCGCGTCGCGCCGAGCCCGATTACATGATAGAAAATTTCTCCGCAGTTCGCATGGATCGGGACGGCATTACGCGTCACTTGCTTTCAGCAAAAAAAATGGTGCACTATCCGGACGATGATACCACTGATCTGGAATATCCCCATTTTATCAATACCGAGCCTGGCAAACCGGCGATGCAAGTGGACGCGGACCAGGCAAAGATGACCGCCAACAGCGAGGACATTTATTTATCGGGTAACGTCAGGATACTGCGGAGTGCGGGTAAAGGCCGGGGAGAAACAGCCATGACCACCAGTTTCTTGCATCTCCTTCCTGATGACGGAATTGCCAAAACCGACAGGCCGGTGGTTATTACCGAAGCGAATGCCGTCATTAAAGCGGTCGGGATGGAAGTCAGTAACCGTACCCAGGTTACCCGGTTATTGTCACAGGTCAGAGTTGTCCATGCCAAAACGCGTTAGTGCGGTGCGTCAGACGCCTTGCAGCTATTTCCTGTCATGTATGAGCGTATCGGCGAGAAGAGGATGAAGCTCCGCGCCGACACATTTCTTTTGATCACGGTAGCCATGTTGTTTACGGGATCGGTACTGGCCGAGCGTGCGGATCGCGATAAACCCATCCATCTGGAATCCGATCAGGCCACCGTGCAGGATGCCAACAAGCTTGCCACCTTTACCGGCAATGTGGTGTTCACACAGGGTACGCTGGTCATCCGCGCTGACAAGATGACGGTGAAAGAAGATGCCAACGGTTTTCAATATGCCACCGCTTTCGGTAATCTCGCCAGCTTTCGGCAGAAGCGCGATGGCAAGGATGATTACATCGAGGGCTGGAGCGAACGTATGGAATATGATGGCAAGGCTGACAAGGTCCAGCTTTTCAAGAAAGCAAGATTGAAAAGAGGGCACGATGAAGTTCATGGAGACTATATTGCCTACGATGCGATCAATGAATTTTTTCAGGTCACGAGCAACAACAATGGGACGAGCACTCAAACAAATGCCGATGGGCGAGTGCGGGCGGTAATTCAGCCGAAGAAAAAGGAACCGAACCCGAAGGATGAGAGTCCATAGCGTCGCAACGCCGTCCCCGAAATGAGTGAGCTAAGAGCAGGTAATTTAAAAAAGCGTTATAAGTCTCGCACAGTTGTGCAGGATGTATCGCTTTCCGTCAATAGCGGTGAAGTGGTCGGTTTGCTCGGGCCGAACGGCGCCGGAAAAACCACTTGTTTTTATATGATGGTTGGATTGGTGCCTTTGGATGGGGGCGGCATATACCTCGACGGGCGCGATTTGACCCAGTTGCCGATTCATCAGCGCGCGCGTCTGGGTTTGAGCTACCTGCCGCAGGAGGCCTCGATCTTCCGGCGGCTTTCCGTGGCTGACAATATTCGCGCCGTGCTGGAATTGAAGAATTACACAGCCGATGAAATGCAGCAGCGTCTGGACGGTCTGCTGCATGATCTGCATATCAGCCATATTCGTACCAGTCAGGGTATCAGTTTGTCTGGTGGTGAGCGCCGACGTGTGGAAATTGCCAGGGCGCTCGCAACACAGCCACGGTTCATCCTGCTGGATGAACCATTTGCCGGAGTGGATCCCATCGCCGTATTGGATATCCAGAAAATTATCCAGTTTCTCAAGGAACGCGACATCGGTGTTCTCATTACCGACCATAACGTGAGGGAAACACTGGGGATTTGTGATCGCGCCTACATCATCAGTGATGGTATGGTGCTGGCGAGCGGTAAGCCTGATGAAATCATCTATAATGAAGATGTGAGAAAAGTCTATCTGGGAGAACATTTCCGGCTGTGAAAATGAGGATTCGACCTACGCGAATCTGGTTCTACTGTTGTTTTCCATACTATGAAGCCTACCCTCCAGTTTAAGCTGTCGCAGCACCTGACGCTTACTCCCCAGCTGCAGCAATCCATACGGTTGCTACAACTTTCCACAGTGGAACTGAATCAGGAGATAGAGCGCATCGTGCAGGAAAATCCTTTGCTGGAACTGGATGACAGCATAGGCAACGATGCCACTGAATATCGGTCCATCCTTCCTGACAGCCCGGCAGAGCCGCTAGCTCCGGATTTGCTGGAAGTCTCCGGTGAGGGTATAACGGAGATACCAGCTACCGACAGTGATCCTGGCGTAAAACATGACCTGACCGACGAATCGGACTGGTTCGGCGATGACGGCGTTTCTCGCAGCCCACGTGATGAGGATGACGACCGCGATTTTTCGCAACAGGCGGCGGAGCCGCCCAGTTTACGTGAGCACCTCAACTCGCAACTCAGCCTGAGTCAGATCGGCGAGCGAGACAGAAGAATTGTGGGCTTGCTGATCGACAGTCTGAACGACGATGGGTATCTTGTTCAGGATCTGGAAGAACTCGTCAGTCTCTTGCCGCCCGAGCTTGAAATAGATATCGATGCCCTGCACATTGCCCTTGAATATTTGCAGCATCTAGATCCACCCGGTGTCGGTGCGCGTAATTTGAGGGAATGCTTAAGCATGCAATTGCAAGCTCTGCCGGAAGACACGCCATTCCGGGACCATGCGCTACTTCTGGTTGACAGCCATCTCGATAGCTTGGCGTCGCGGGATTTTTGCACAATTAAAAAGTTGCTGCATTGCGATGACGAATGTCTGCGCTCAATCCAGTATCTTATCACCCACTTGAATCCGAGACCGGGTACGGCATTCAGTTCGGCGGTGGCACGTTATATTATCCCTGACGTGATTGTGACGAAAATCAATGGGTCGTGGGTAGCCAGTCTTAACCCGGAAGCAATGCCGCGGCTCAAGATCAACCGCCTCTATGCCGATATTCTTAAACGGAGTCATGATGATTCCGCGCGTCGACTGGTCAGTCAATTACACGAGGCCAAATGGCTCATCAAAAATGTACAGCAGCGTTTCGGCACCATACTGAAAGTGTCCTCCGCTGTTGTCGATCGCCAACGGCAGTTTTTTGAGCACGGCGCGGTTGCCATGCGTCCATTGGTGTTGCGGGAAATTGCGGAAGCACTTGAGTTGCATGAGTCCACGATTTCGCGTGTGACTACCCAGAAATTTATGCGTACGCCGCGTGGGATATTCGAGTTAAAGTATTTTTTTGGCAGTCACGTGGCGACCGATACGGGCGGCGCCTGTTCTGCCACCGCGATTCGTGCGCTGATCAAGCAAATGGTAAATTCGGAAAATGCAAAGAAACCACTGAGTGATAGTCAGATTTCAGAAATTCTGGGACAGCAAGGCATTGTAGTTGCACGTCGTACTGTCGCAAAATACCGGGAGTCCATTCAGATTCCTCCCGTTAATCTTCGTAAATCATTTTAACCCCAAGCTCAGGAGGCATGATGAATCTAAATCTTACCGGTCACCACGTAGAAATTACTTCCTCCTTGCGTGATTATGTTGCTTCAAAGATGAGCAAGGTCACGCGTCATTTCGACCATGTGATTGATGTCAGCGTGATCCTGTCCGTGGAAAAACTTAAGCAGAAGGCTGAGGCCAATGTACACGTGAAAGGCAAAGATATTTTTGTGGAGACCGACAGTGCCGATATGTATGCTTCCATAGACAGTCTGGTGGATAAACTTGATCGACAGATCCTCAGGCACAAGGAAAAGAATACAAGCCGCCGCAATAACGGGGCGTTGAAAAATCAGGAAACGGAACAGCCGGAGTAGCCGAACGGATTCCACAGCATAGAAGCTCGGCGCCTTCTTCGGTAACGTTGGGAAGGCGCCCATCGCCATGACTTAGCGGTTCCAAGCATACCGCTACATTCCCGTAAATTGCATTACATAAACTATAGCCTATCGAATGTCCCGAATCAGTGTTACGCAACTATTTGAAGAAAAGTGTCAAAAACTGGCTCTGACCTGGGAGGCAGGCAGGGATGGCGGCGGCAGACAGCTCAACGACGACGCCATAGCCCGGTCTACTCAGGGGATAATCGGCCATCTCAATTTCATTCATCCTAACTGGATCCAGGTGCTGAACGATCCGGAAGCTGATTATCTGAATCAGCTCGATCCTGTTTCCTTGCGGCAGAATATGGAGCGGCTGGCGCAAAGCAGTTTATGGTGCATTATCGTTGCCGGTGGTGCCAACGTACCGGACTCAATAAGGACTTTTGCAGACTCTACTCATACCGCCCTATTCTGCTCGCCGCATTCCAGCCTGGAGGTAATCTGGTTATTACGCCCTTTTCTCGGACGCGTTCTAGCGCCTTCCAGTACGCAGCACGGCGTTCTGCTGGATGTTCTGGGAATGGGGGTCATGATTACCGGCGAAAGCGGTGTCGGCAAAAGCGAATTGGCGCTGGAACTGGTAAGCCGCGGGCACGGGTTGGTTGCGGATGATGTCGTAGAGCTTTATCGCATTGCCCCGGAAACCCTTGAGGGACGGTGTCCGCCGATGTTACGTGATTTTCTTGAAGTCCGCGGATTGGGGATGCTGAATATTCGCACCATTTTTGGCGAAACCGCAGTACGCCGGAAAAAAAACATGAAGCTTATTGTGCATCTGCAGAAACCCAGCAGCGTGGACTTTAATTCCCTGGAACGGCTGCCGATCAATGATGTCACCGAAAACATACTGGACGTCAATATCCGGAAGGTTATCATCCCGGTTGCCGCCGGGCGCAACTTGGCCGTACTGGTAGAGGCGGCGGTGCGTAATTACGTCCTGCAACTGCGAGGGATCGACAGTGCCCAGGAATTTCTTGCGCGGCATCAGCAGGAAATGGAGGATCAGGAAAATGATAAAAGCCTGAAAAGTGAACCATGAATTCAAGGGTACGCCCATCGTTACATCAAAAAAAGAAATGCAACTGATTGTCATAAGTGGCCTCGCCGGTTCCGGCAAAAGCATCGCGCTTACCGCTCTGGAGGATAGCGGGTATTATTGCGTGGATAATCTTCCCGCAAGCTTGTTGCAAGAGGTTACGCTTTATTTAAAAGGATCGGCGCATCCAAGGGTGGCTGTCAGTATTGACGCCAGAAGCCGAGAGACCCTGCACTTGTTGCCGCAGCAGCTGTCGGATTTGAGGCAGCAGGAAATAGATGTGCACTTGCTGTTCCTGGAGGCCAAAACGTATACGCTGGTAAAGCGTTTCTCGGAAACACGCCGCCGCCATCCACTCAGCGATGACCGCTCGACGTTGCCAGAATGCATACAGGCGGAGCGTGAAATGCTGCGCGAGGTGCGCGATCTTGCAAATCGCATCGACACCAGCGACCTCAGTGCCAGTTCGTTGCGCGCCTGGGTCAGGGATTTCATTGGCCTCAATCCCGCAAGCCTGACGCTCCTGTTTCAATCGTTCGGCTTCAAGCATGGCATTCCATTGGATTCCGACATGGTGTTCGATGTACGTTGTCTCCCCAATCCGCACTATGAGGCGCTTCTGCGGCCGCTGACCGGCAGGGATGGGCCGGTCATCGAATATCTTGATGCGAATATCGACGTCAATCGAATGTTTGAAGATATCAGGCGGTTCGTCGATGACTGGCTGCCCTGTTTTATTCGCGACAATCGGAGTTACCTGACGGTTGCTATCGGCTGTACCGGCGGACGTCATCGATCGGTGTATTTCGTGGAACGCCTGGCGCGTTACTTCGCGGGAAACAACCAAGTGTTGGTGCGGCATAGGGAACTGGATTCATAGAATGAACGCAGGGATGAAGCGTTCATATATGATTCAACTTGTAAAAGATAAGTTACCCGATGTCGTATATCGTACTATCGGAAAATAAACCGTCGAGCATCTATGAGTACAACAAAAACCATTACCCTTGCTTTAACCGGCGCATCCGGAATGCCGTACGGCATACGTTTGCTGGAGTTGCTCTTGGCGGGTGGCAATTGCGTTTATCTGTTGTATTCCCAAGCGGCACAGATTGTCGCACATCAGGAAATGCAACTGGTACTCCCGTCTCGTGCCAAGGAGGCGGAAGAGTTGTTCAGGCATCGTTTTAACGCCGCTGAAGGACAACTGCGAGTATTCGGACGAGAGGAATGGTTTGCGCCGGTAGCTTCCGGTTCCAATCCGGCGGACGCGATGGTGGTCTGCCCCTGCACCATGGGAACGCTTGCCGCCATCGCGGCGGGGCTCAGCCAGAAGCTGATCGAGCGCGCAGCGGATGTCATGCTGAAGGAAAGCCGGAAGCTCATACTGGTTCCCCGCGAAACGCCATTTTCAGCGATTCATCTCGAAAATATGCTGAAACTTGCGCGCAGCGGCGCAGTGATTTTGCCTGCCAATCCCGGTTTTTATCACCATCCCGCAAGCGTGCAGGATGTGGTGGACTTTATCGTGGCGCGCATACTCGATCACCTCGGGGTGGCGCACGCGCTTATGCCGCGCTGGGGCACAGAAAACCAGCCCCGCATCGTGCCATAGGGCGCGGATGTGCATCAGGTTTCCATTTCACCGATGGGGTAAAGGTAAGGGGCGGCGCTTATTTCAAGGCATTCTCCGCCGCGCACTCCTCTATAGAAATTAAATCCAGGCCGGCTGGCGTTACCCGGTAAATCCCGGCCTCGGTCACAATAAAATCCATCGGAACATCGTGCGGCTGAGGGTGGACGCTATCCAGGCGCAGCATTTCAAACGCCACACCGATGGTCAACGGACGTGGGGTGATTGCAATCAGGGTGCGATCAAAATAACCGCCGCCATACCCAAGCCGGAAGCCCAGTCGATCAAATCCGATCATGGGTATTATCACCGTGCCAATCGTTACCGGCTCGGTATTATCAGGGACCGGGATATCATAAGCACCGACTTTCATGCGTGCTTCCGGCCACCATTTGCGAAAGTGTAGGACCTCCCGCTTATTCACTATCTCCGGCAGTGCAAGGGTTGCTCCGCGCTCCTGGAAATAGCCCATCGCGGGACGAGGATCATACTCGCCGCGGTGGGGCCAGCAAAACCCCACCACGCGGTTTTGTAACGAGGGAAAGCCCCGTTCGAGCGAATGCGTGATGGCTACGCTCCAGCAGCGATGCTCCGCTTCGCCGATTGACTCCCTGCGCGTCATCAACTCGGCACGCCGATGCTTTCTCCATTCCTGCCAGTTATGCATTATTTTGGTGAACTGCTCGTAGAGAATGTTGATTGCGTAAAATCACAATTGTTTTTCGAACGGCAATTGGCCTGATTGCGGGTGTCCATGTCGCAGGATCAGTTTTCTGACCGGCGCGGGAATGGCTGCTTTTAGCGCATCGTCAAGCGTTATCCACATTGCCTCGTCTTGCCATGGTGTCTTGATAGCGGCGGGATAGGAAACGACTTGCAGCGGCCGCGGATGAATCCGCAGCCTGAAGTGGGTGAAGGTGTGATCCAATGGCGGCATGTGTGCCAGCGGTTCCACCGTCATCCCAAAGTGCCGGGTGCAATAGGCGATGGCGTCTTCGCTCACCGGCATTTCGGGCAGGCACCACAGCCCGCCCCAAATCCCTGTGGCGGGGCGTTTTCCCAGCAGTACTTTACCTTGCTTCATCAGCATCAACAGAATGGTTTCTTTTTCTGGCAGCGGCCTGTGGGGCCTGGGAGCAGGAAGCCGATCTACGCGATCATCCCGTAATGCGATGCAATCCTGCTGCAGCGGGCATGCCATGCACTTGGGTTTGCCGCGGGTGCAAACGGTTGCGCCCAGATCCATCAATGCCTGAGTATATATTTCAATCCGGCTTTTTTCACTTTTCTCGGGCAGCAGTTCTTCGGCTTTCCGCCACAGCAATATCTCATTCTTTCTTTCCCCCGGATAGCCATCCACGCCAAAGCAGCGGGCAAAAACGCGCTTGACGTTGCCGTCGAGTATGGCGGATCGCTCTCCATACGCGAACACCGCAATTGCCGCGGCGGTTGAGCGGCCAACGCCGGGGAGCTGCTGAATGACTTCAAGGTCTCGGGGAAATATGCCTTCTTGGTCCTCGGCGATCAAGCGTGCCGCCCGATGCAGATTTCTTCCGCGTGAGTAGTAGCCCAGGCCGCTCCATAGCGCTAGCACTTCATCGACCGTGCCGGCGGCAAGGCTTCCGATATTGGGGAAGCGTTGCAGAAACCGCAGGTAATAAGGGATGACGGTGGTCACCTGCGTTTGCTGCAGCATGATCTCAGAGACCCAAATAGCATACGGGTCACGCGTGTTCTGCCAGGGGAGATTATTGCGTCCGTGAAGTTTTTGCCAGCGGATCAGTTTGGCGGAGAAAGTAGACATGCGATGGTCCCGTCTCTGACTAAGGATTAATGTCGAGCCTCACATTGGACGATTTGACGCTAGCGCCTTTCAGCAAACCGATGCGGATCGAGCCCCGAACCTCGAGATCGTTCAGCACGGATAAACCCAGCGATTCCTCCAAGGTTTTTCCGTTTTCGGCTTTCTGTGCATATTTTCCCTGTTTCCGCTGTTCGGGCAAAAAACGATCCATATCCAGTTGATCGATGTCCACTTCGAAATCGAAGGCCGGCTGGGCGAAATTCGCTGCCCCCAATTTAGCCTGGATATTGCTATCCATTAACTTGCCGGCGAGATTAGCCTGTAGGTTCTGCGACACGCCGTCCACGGCGGCGTTGCCCAGCAGATTACCGCTGATGCCGTTGCCGGAAATATCCGGACCACTGGCGTTGATAACAGCGGTTAAATCCGGCAGCTTCAATTGGCGGGTATCCAGGTTGCCGGTAAGTGGAGACGCCAGCATGGCGTTGACGGTCAGCCCTCCTTTCTTTGATTCCAGTTCAACGCTCAGCGCTTTACTCTTGAAATCACTTACCGAGCCCTCCACACCTGAAAGGAAGAGAGTGCCGCTGGTGCTACCCTCGGGCCCGGTTATTTTTGCGGTCACGGTTGTTTTGTCGCCCGCCACTGTTTCTCCGATAAGACTCAAGCGTGGTGCGTCGAACTTGATGTCGAGATTATTCGTGCCGCTTGCTCCGGTGATGCCCAGCATAAGCTTGCTTGCAGTAAATTCGCCAGCAGCAGGTTTGATAGACAAATTACCCCTGGAACTTACCACAAGATTATCGATTCCCGTAACGGCCCCATTGATCTCCAGACTCAGGCCATCCAGGGTGTAATACTGCTTGTCGAAATCGGACGTTAATTCGAATTCCAGCCTGGTGTTCAGATCAATCGCGGGCCGATCGGGTTGGTTAGCCTTAAACGACAGTTTCACTTGGTGCCGGACCGAACCATCCCCCGAATGGAAGCGGGAACCGGTTTCGCCGGCCTTGAGATTCAAGTCCCTGAATACGTACTGTTCCCCGCTGGCTTCATCACGGAAAGTGAGCATCGTATTTTCCACTTGTATATGATCAATGTCGATTTTGAACTGTTCGGGTTCTTCGCTTTTGGCAATAAGATCGTCGATATTCGTGCGGCCATCCTTGAAACGAATCAGATTGGCTTTGAGTCCGACGATAGCCACTTCATTTATCACCAGTTGCTTTTTGAGCAATGGCATCAAGGCGAGCGACACAAAGATGTCCTCCACAGCGGCGAATTCCTTGTCACGGTTAGTTTCGCTTAAAGTGATATTACCGACCGTGGCGCCGATATTAGGGAAGAATGTAAGCTTGATATTGCCATCGAGCCTGAGGGCACGCTGTTTTTTTTCCTTTACCAATTGAATGATCTGGGGTTTATAGGCATTGGGGTCAAAAATGGCGGCAATATAGATCACAAGGCCCGCCAGCAGAGTTGTAACGACAGCAAATACGATAAGTGCGTATCTGAGATACGGATTCATAGACGGGAGAAGGTGGAGCGGGTGAAGGGAATCGAACCCTCGTCGTAAGCTTGGGAAGCTTCTGCTCTGCCATTGAGCTACACCCGCATGGATGGAATTATACGATGGAAACCACTTTATAGGCGCTGTCAGCAATAAGAGAGGGCTCGCCCTGTAGCGATCTCGCTGCTTCCCGAATCCTGGCAGAGCGAATTTGTGACGGAAGATACGGGCGCACTCAGTCGACTATGTGACTGCTCCACCGTATAATCGACATCCCAAAGCCAAACTGGCATCCAAATGTATCCGCTTCCAGGCGGTTCTAAAATGATACAACTCATCATCAACGGGCAGCCGCAACGCTTTCCCCTCCCCGATCAGGCGCGGCCGCCAAAGAGCGATCAACATGACGCAATGCTGAACATCACGCAATTGCTGGCCCATATGGCGTTGCAGGGCAAGCGTATCGCCATAGAGCGCAATGGGGAAATTGTTCCGCGCAGCAAATATGACGAGCAGGTTCTGACCGAC
Source organism: Nitrosospira sp. NpAV (assembly GCF_000832065.1). Lineage (GTDB taxonomy): Bacteria > Pseudomonadota > Gammaproteobacteria > Burkholderiales > Nitrosomonadaceae > Nitrosospira. The sequence continues at coordinate 79,484 of NZ_JXQM01000007.1, forward strand.
GGGGACAAGCTCGAAATCGTGGTCGCGGTAGGTGGGGGATAAGCGCTATGGACAACTTCATCATTGCAGGCAAGACATACTCCTCGCGGCTTCTGGTGGGTACCGGCAAATACAGGGATTTCGCCGAGACGCGCGCGGCGGTTGATGCCAGTGGCGCGGAAATCATCACTGTGGCGATCCGCCGGACCAATCTCGGCCAGAATCCTGGTGAACCGAACCTGCTGGATGTGCTGCCGCCATCGCAATACACGTTGTTACCCAACACCGCCGGCTGCTACACCGTGGATGACGCGGTGCGCACCCTGCGCCTTGCACGTGAATTGCTGGATGGCCACAGCTTGGTGAAGCTGGAGGTTCTGGGTGATCCGAAGACGCTTTATCCCAACGTGGTCGAAACCCTCAAGGCGGCAGAAATCCTCATAAAAGAAGGTTTCCAGGTCATGGTCTATACTTCCGATGACCCTATTGCAGCCAAGCAACTGGAAGAAATCGGCTGTATCGCGATCATGCCGCTGGCTTCCCTGATCGGTTCCGGCATGGGGATTCTCAATCCGTGGAATTTGCAGATTATCATCGAGAATGCCACTGTTCCGGTAATTGTCGATGCGGGTGTCGGCACCGCTTCGGATGCGGCTATCGCGATGGAGCTGGGCTGTGACGGCGTGCTGATGAATACGGCCATTGCCGCTGCGCAAAATCCGGTGTTGATGGCTTCCGCTATGAAAAAAGCGGTGGAAGCCGGGCGCGAAGCCTATCTGGCTGGACGCATGGCGAAAAAGCTTTATAGTGCCAGCCCCAGTTCGCCCGTCAGCGGCACTATCGCCAGCAGCAAAGGCAAAGCCTCCTAACCCGAATTTCCGTTTCCCCGATCTCCGGGCCTATTCTTTCCTCTAAATGGCAGAGCATCGTCTCATCCGCAGCTTTGTCCTTCGCCAGGGGCGTGTTTCGAACGCCCAGCGCCGCGCGCATGAAACCCTGATGCCGAAATATGGCATCCCATTTGCGGATAATCTGCTTGATCTCGATCGCATTTTTGGCAGGAGCGTGCCAAAATTTCTGGAAATCGGTTTCGGCATGGGCGAGACGACAGCCACTATCGCCAAGGCTCACCCCCAATATGACTATCTCGCCATCGATGTTCATACGCCAGGCGTGGGCAGCCTGCTGAAGCAGATCGATGAGTCTGGATTAGTGAATGTGCGTGTTATCCAGCATGACGCAGTGGAAGTCCTGCAACGGATGCTGCCATCCGATTGTCTCGATGGCGTGCATATTTTTTTTCCTGACCCCTGGCCCAAAGCGCGCCACCATAAGCGGCGGCTGATACAGCCGGAATTCGTCGCGCTTCTGTGCCGGCACCTGAAGCGTGGGGGTTATATCCATGTCGCGACCGATTGGGAGGATTATGCCGGCCAAATACTGGAAGCATTATGCGGCGAACCGCAACTTGCCAATACCGCCGTTGACTATGCCTCACGTCCGGCATACCGGCCGTTGACTAAATTTGAGCAGCGCGGTTTGCGGCTGGGGCATGATGTGCGGGATATGGTGTTCCAAAAGCAATAAAAAGCATGTAAAAAAGAGATGAGGGGCAAGTAGCTCCTTAGGCTCCTGACTCCGGCAGGAAGATCTGCAATAAATCGTTCAGAAAGCGCCTGCCGGCAAGAGTGGGCACGATTCGCTGACAATCGCGCGTTATCAGCTGTCGCCGCTCTGCCTCGTCAAGTTGTGGCTGGATACTGTCAATGGCCAGGCCGGTGCGCTCCTCAAACATTTTCGTCGCAAAACCCCCGGTCAGGCGCAGTGCGTTCATCATGAATTCGAAGCCCCGGTCATTCTGCCCTACTTCATGCTGTTCCATGACGGGTGAGTCAAAAGCCATCATGTCCGGCGAAGTTTTGGCAAGATAATCTCTGGGTTGTTTATAGCGCATCTGGCGCATCATTCTATCGGCAAAGCTTATTTTGCTGTGCGCACCCGCACCAATACCCAGATAGTCGCCGAACAGCCAATAATTCATATTGTGGCGCGATTCGCACCCGGGCTGGGCGAATGCCGAAGTTTCATAATTCAGGTAACCGCTCTGAGCAAGCGTTTGCTCGATCATTACCTGCATTTCCGCCGCCAAATCGTTATCCGGCAGCGGCGGTGGATAGCGATGAAACAACGTATTGGGCTCCAGCGTAAGATGATAAGCGGAAATATGCGGGACGCCGTAAGCGGCCGCAGTCTTGATATCGTTTCGGGCCTCCTCCATGGTCTGATGCGGGAGTGCGTACATCAGATCAAGATTCACATTGTCAAAATTCTCCTGGGCAATTTCGACCGCGCGATGCGCCTGGCTGCCGTCGTGGATTCGTCCCAGCGATTGAAGATGCCTGGGGTTGAAGCTTTGAATGCCGATGGACAGGCGATTGATTCCCGCAGCGCGGAAATCGGCAAACTTTTGCACCTCGAACGTTCCGGGATTCGCTTCCAGCGTCACTTCCGCAAAATGTTCCAGCGGCAGCAAGGTCCTCACCGCGGTAAGAATCGCATCGATGGATCGGGCGCTAAACAGGCTGGGTGTGCCGCCGCCAAAGAATACGCTCGTTATGCTACGCCCCCAGATCTGCGGTAATGCTGTTTCCAGATCGCGGATCAGCGCGGTTACATACTCAGTCTCCGGCACATTACCATTTTCGCCACGAACCTCATGGGAATTGAAGTCGCAATAGGGGCACTTTTTCATGCACCACGGAATATGGATATAGAGACTCAGTGGGGGCAGCGATTTCAGTCTCAGAGAGGGGGTGTCCGGCATAGATGCGGGAGGAATGATTGCTGTCATATCGATTCAGACAACAAGTTGAAGGGGTGGATCAGCTGCGATTCAAAATGTTTCTTCCCTGATGCGCTCAACCAGTCGCGTCAGCGCTTTGCCGCGATGGCTGATTCGATTTTTTTGCTCCATCGGAAGTTGCGCTCCGGTTTTACCCAAATCCGGGAGAAAGAAATAGGGATCGTAACCGAACCCTTCTTCACCGCGAGGTTCCAGTGTGATCTCGCCATGCCAGGCGCCGTCGGCAATGATGGGTTGCGGATCATCGGCGTGGCGTACCAGCACCATGACGCAGTAATAGTGTGCCCCGCGATCCGCTTGATTTCTTAACACATCCACCAGCTTCTGATTATTCCGCTCATCCGATTTGGGTTCTCCCGCATAGCGCGCGGAATAAACGCCCGGCCCACCGTTCAAGGCATTCACGCAAATGCCGGAATCATCCGCCAGCGCCGGCAATCCGGACGACTTACTGGCATGGCGCGCCTTGGCGAGCGCATTTTCAACGAAGGTGCAATGAGGCTCTTCGATTTCCGTAATATTGAAAGCGGACTGCGGCAATACCTCAATTCCCAGGGGTTCGAGCAAGTGGCGGATTTCCCGAAGTTTGCCGGCATTGCCGCTGGCAATCACGAGTTTTTGCATTTTCGGGACTCCGCTCATTTTGTTGCCAGCGCCGCTTTCTGAATCTCGATCAGATCCTGTATTCCGTGCTGTGCCAAGTCCAGCATGGTGTTCAGGTCTTGCCGGCTGAACGAGATCCCTTCAGCGGTGCCCTGCACCTCCACCAGGCCGAAATCGCCGGTCATCACGACATTCATGTCGGTATCGCAGCAGGAGTCTTCCAGATAATCCAGATCAAGCACGGGTACACCCTCATAGATACCGACCGAGATGGCGGCGACATGCGTCAGTATCGGCGTGGTTTGTATCAATTGCCGCTGCAGCAGCTTTTCGACAGCGTCATGCAACGCTACAAACGCCCCGGTAATGCTGGCGGTACGGGTGCCGCCATCGGCCTGGATGACATCGCAGTCGATCTGGATAGTTCGCTCGCCAAGCTTGGTCAGGTCCACGACCGAACGCAGTGCGCGCCCGATCAGGCGCTGGATTTCCATGGTGCGGCCGGATTGCTTGCCCTTGGTTGCTTCGCGCTGCATCCGCTCATTCGTGGAGCGCGGCAGCATGCCATATTCCGCAGTGAGCCAGCCCTGACCTTTACCCCTGAGAAAGGGGGGGACTTTTTCGTCCAGGCTGGCGGTGCACAATACCTTGGTGTCACCGCACGCGATCAGCACCGCACCTTCGGCGTGCCGGGTGTAATGCCGGGTGATTTCAACAGAGCGGAGTTGAGCTGGGGTGCGATTGCTGGGACGCATGGTTATGGTAAATCCTTAGAAGATAATGGCATCGGCGGAGCTTGCGCCGATGGCGCATGGTGCAATCCTAAATCGGTAATAGATCAGTATTATGATTAATAATAATATTCTGTATTACCTGCGCTCACTTTTCAGGCGAGGCTGCTATGGGGTAAATGGCGCAATTCTTGCGGCACACATGGTTGCGTTCCGGATTAACGCCGACAAGCCGCTAGGCGCGAGTGCGTTGTGGCATAATCCGCGATAATGGCGTGTGGTAATGCGCCACATTGGTTATTTTAACTTATTAAGGACTTGCCGGTGGTTAAGTTAGCATGATCTACAGTATGACCGGCTATGCGGCAGTTGCAAAGGAGGTGCCGCATGGCTCACTGAATCTGGAGCTGCGCTCCGTCAACAATCGTTATCTTGACATTCAGTTCCGCCTGCCTGATGAACTCCGTTTGCTTGAGGCCAGGATGCGTGAGTTTTTGACGGCCAGATTGAACCGGGGAAAAATCGAATGCCGTTTGAGTTTTTCTCGGCTCGCGAGTGCCGAAGATCCGCAGCAAATCAATACCGACTTGCTACAAAAACTGCTTGAATTGGACCGCATCGTCAGAGGGGTCCTGCCGGGTGCGCGAGGCCTCGAAGTGGCCGACATCCTTCGCTGGCCGGGAATACTGGGGGCCGATTCCCCACCTGCGGAAAGCTTAGGCGAGTCATGCATGGAATTGCTAAGCATTGCCCTGGATGAGTTTGCCGCGGCACGCGCCCGCGAAGGTGAGAAACTTCAAACCATCCTGCTTGAGCGTCTCGGCAAGATGCGTCGTCTGGTGGCGGAAGTATCGCCGCGTATCCCTGCGTTGCTTGTGGCATTCCGGGAGAAGATCAGATCCCGGCTGAGCGAGGCGATGATAAATCAGGACGATGATCGCATCCGTCAGGAATTATTGCTATTTACCAGCAAAATCGATGTAGACGAAGAATTATCCCGCCTGCAGGCTCACCTAGATGAAGTTGAACGGGTCTTGTCCAGCGGGAGCGCGATCGGCAAACGCCTGGATTTTTTGATGCAGGAACTCAATCGCGAAGCCAACACGATAGGCTCAAAATCGGTGGATGTGGAAGTGTCGAAGATTTCCCTGGAGCTCAAAGTACTGATCGAGCAGATGCGGGAACAGGTACAGAATATTGAATGACCTTTCATAAAGAATCAGGCTATCTCAGTATTTTATAAAAGCCGCTAACCATGCGGCTTTTTCATTTCATCCCATTGCAATACGTCTCAAGAAAGCGCAATTTTATCGGGTACACCTATGGGTATCGTCAACTCAGGCTGCGGGTTTTCAGGATTATTGCCTTTTACAAACCTTTATTTTTTTAGCGGTTATCAAGAACTTCGTCAAAGCCCCATTCATTTTGTAGATGACAAATCAATTCTTTCGCTTTTCAAACTCACCTTTGTTGCCTCCCATAATCAAAAATATTCAGCAAATGGCGGGTGTGAAATAGTAGGCTATGCGCATCCTGGCGTGCCGTGCAAAGCTGACAGCCTGATAGTCGAGTTGGCTGCTCAAATCCTTGCCACGCTTCGTACCGAGGAATGGGGTAACAGTGCGACATTGCTTATCCGTTCTGAGTCTGTATTGGGTAAACTGGGTATGAGCCCTGCCGGCCGGTCTAAGGTTTCCATATTTAAGAAGCAGGGACCAAATCCTTATGCTGAGTTTGGGTAGTCAATAATCGTCGGCAATAAGCTCAGGATTGTTTAGAATTCTTTATTGCTGGTCTATATAAATCCAACTTGTTGCGCAAAAGTGAAGCCCATTTTGAAAAGCCGAGCCAAGAAACTATGCTATCTGTGTGGCTCTAATGCTACTACCAGGGATCATGTGCCTCCCGTTGGACTTTTCCCTGCACCTCGACGTAAAAATCTCATTACAGTACCAGCCTGCAAGCCATGCAACGAGAAGAACTCTCTTCACGATGAGATTTCCGACTTGTAGTTGCCATGGGTAGCGAGAGCAGCTCAGCGTCACTTTCATTGTTGCATCAGCGCATCTTGCCGCGCATGCATAGAAGGCCTGCACTGGTAGCTGATCTGATGAAACGCCTGTGCTGGACAGAGATTAAAAGTAAAGAGAGAATACATCTCGGACGTGCACATGCCTTTTCTCCTGATACTAATCGTATTCAAATAGTTATCGAAAAAATTATTAGAGGATTGTATTATCATCACACCCAGCGAATATTACCTCTTCATTATTTTATAGAAGAGTATTCGCGAAATCTGGATCTTCCAGAAGAGTTTTTAAGAATGATGGCCAGTCTTTCTCGGCATGATATTGGAGATGAGGGTTAGTATTTAGCTATATCTCATAGACGACCAAGCTACTGGAAATAGTTTTTGGTTCTTAATGTTTTATGAGCGTACTTTATTTTTAAGTCGCACTGCCCCTCATGACGGGTACCTTTGAGTGTACATACAGGTAAGATTGAATAAGATAGACTTTTTATCCATGCGAATATAATGGGGCTACTTCTTATTCAGGTACATTTCAAAGAATCAGGTAGTCTCATAATTTCCGTAACTTCCTAAAAAGCTGTTGCCCACTCAGCTTTTATCATTTCACCCCATTGCAATTCATCTCAGGAAGCTCACAACTCTTGTGTACCCAGTCGTGTACACAAGGGACTTCATCTCCAAAATTTTGAGGTACATATACACCGAATGCGGCAATGCCAGAATGAGGCTTTTGCCCTAAAAGAATAATGGGCAAACGAACAAGTAGAGCACGCTCTTTGAGAATAGGCGTGGAAGCTACTATTTAGCTAAAGAACTAGAGGATTTTCTGATGAATTTCAGCTGCAAACCCCAATGGAGAAGCGGGAAGTTTCTATAAATTTAGTAGCAATTGTCGCATCTAAAACATTCTTTCTTTATGCGGCAACTGGTACTCCAGCAAGCAACTTTTTTTTCGTAATCCATGGCGACTCGCTCCAGATGGTCGGTATATGCGGATCCTTTTAAAAGTATTACTTCCCCCGGGATCATGGTTTCACGGATGAAATCCCGCAACTCAACGATGTTTGATATGAACTTGGCTCGCCCTGACAACACATCTTCCTCGTCCGGCCTTGCGTGAGAAGCCTTTTCCCCGAAGAAAATTACCCTGTCAGCCAACTTTCGGGCAAGCTCATAGGCTAGTTTATAGTGGGTGTGAATACCCTTCTTGGATTTATCCGACACGGTCCCAAGCACTATTGTTCTTCGTGGCGCCTGTGGAAAGTTACTTATCGTTTGTAAAGCCAGATGCAGGGTCCCAAATGGCGCTTTCGCCGTGTCGCAGATAAAAATGGGAGCATTCGGACTGGAATGCAAAGAGCAGCGTCCTAGTGTCTGAGTAAATGTTTTACTGCGCTCGGCCAATGAAGATAGCGAAATGCCAAGTTGATGTGCGCAAGAAATGGCGCCCAACAATGGAGTCATAAAATGTAGCCCCAGTAATCCGACATCAAATTGGACAGATTCTTTCTTGTGACGACACGTGAATCGCAAATGTCCATCAGCTGAAATGCTTAGGTCTGTGGCACAATAATCCGCCTCTTCTGATTTACCATATGTAAATACTTTTGCTGCGGTTCTTGCACGCATATCAAGGACTCGGGGATCATCTGCATTCAAAAATACCACTCCACTCGGAAGAATATTTGATGCAAGACAACCTTTTTCTTGTGCAATATCGCCGATGCCATCAAAGTTTGTAATGTGTTCTTCTGCAATCACCGTTATTATTCCAAATTCCGGCTGCACGAATTTACAAGCCGCATCTATCGCACCTCGCCTGTCTCCGCTGATTTCGAAGACCGCATATTTGATGTTTCTAGTAAGCTTTCGAATACCTCCCTGGATTGAGGGAAGAGCATTATCGAAAGCAGATAGAGCGCATCTGTCATTTTCACTCAGCAGGTGATGAATAAAACGTGCAGTAGTAGTCTTGCCGCCACTACCGGTTATCCCTATGAATTTCGTGGAGCCCATTCTGGAGCGCTTGCGGAGAAGGAATTTTTCCATTTCTTCGCTGGATGGGCGCCTCCTTGACTTCAGGAATGTCTTAAGCTTTAGCCACTGGTAATCCAGAGCCATGCCAATTTATCCTTGAGATTGGAAGTAAATTTGTTATCATCTTCTATATGCATGATGCATGCCGGGCAGCAATCTTCCTGACTCCATAGGCGAGCGTTCTGCGCCATGCACTCGCGATTTGAAAACATGCCTTTCCGGTCGCAATAGTGGCGGCGTCCCTGATGAACCGAAACATGCCAGAGTTTTCAAGCACATGTGCCTCAAGGCCGGGCACTTTCAATGCTTTCCTCCGACCGTTTAATTAGCTTCCCCAGCGCCTTATCGATGGGTGGATCGAGATGTCCTATCAGTTCCCTTCTGAAATTAAGTGGCAGGTTATTTGTTAGTGGCGGCAAGGCCTCGATGGCTTGAATCAGAGGTATATCTTCGGGCAGGGTGCGGATCTGCAAATCCGGCGCATGCCAGCGCAAGGTCATGCGCAATAATACGCACTTATGGCAATAGCCACAGTTTCCGCGCGATGACGGATTTTCCCAGCATACGCGTAAGTGGTCCTTCATCAATGATCTTGCAACTGGGTGATTGATCAATCGCTTCAATTTTTCCGATCGGGAAACTTCATGGCCTATGCTTTTCACCGAAAGACGACTTGAGGACCAATAAGAATCGAGATCGGGATGCGAGCCCCAGGGACCTAGGTGATCCTGATCATAGCTGGAAGAAATAAGCAGGGTACCAATATGCTTCTGCAGCAGATGCCCCAAAAATGCGACTGCGGCGCCATGAGAAGCCTCCCAGGATATTCTCCGAAAGAGACGATGCCCTTTGAGATCCGTCTCGATCATCGTCCAATTTTTTTCCGTTGCCTCAGCTACTGCAGCTAGCGAATTGCACATTGGGATGAGAATATCTCTTCGTTCCAATGGGATATCAAATCCGGAACCCAGAATTAGAAGGTCGGGGCCCGGATCAGCAAAAAAACAGGAGTAAAACGAATCCACTCCCAGGCTGAATGCTAGTCCCACCCCTTGGCTCGGCTTGCCAGGAGCACCCGGTGTAAAGTCGGGGTGGATCAACCCCCAATCCCACCACTCATCTACCAGATCAAGTATGCGTTTTGTATTTTCCAGCCACTTCGGATCACATGACTTTCCGGCAAGACGTCTTCCCATCGCCAGGGCAGGCAGTAGAAATGCAGTGCCCAAAGCCTCGGGAGAGAGAACAAGCTCTGAGTGTTCACTTCGAACGTGCAGGAATTTACCATCGATCCTCGTGCATAAATCATTGCCGTGCTCAACAAGCGACGGGATATGTACGGGAATATCGAGAAAACGAGCTATCCGATCACGTATTTTGGGTTTCGCCATATTTATCAGTGGGCGATTTTTCGTCTGGTAGGACGCTTTGGCCTAATTGGACAATATCGCTTGATCCAGTCCAGGCAGCGGCATAGGTATGGTTCTTGCCATAGGAGTTATTCCAGATGGTATTCGGAATTCCCATCAGGCAAGCCAGAAGGTGGGCGTGCAGCCTATCAGTGGTGATTATGTCAAACCGGCTGAATAGATGAACAGCGTCATCGATGAATTTACCTACGTACTCGACCCATAAATCCAGTCCATGGCTGACTCGTGCAAGACTGAAGTGCATCAAGTGCAATGCACGCAATAAACGACATGCCCTTTGAATCCGGCGCTTCTCACTGCGCTGGAATAACTCTTCCCAGTCAGCACGCAGGTCAAAATCCGTTGCGATGGCATTCGCACGCTCCTTATCGACTCTCATGAGCGCGAGATGGCGGCTTTCAGGATGCCGGGAACGCTGTATAGGCCATAACTGATGCGCCATATCAGGTAGGAGATATACGTGCCGGGACATAGGTAGCGCAAGTTCATACGATGACCGGTCTCTGACGCAAATATGCAGGTCCGGATGCTGCGAAAAGGTTTTACAACACTCCTCGTATGCGTCCTTGGAGCGAAAATGGATGGTCTGGGGAAGAATGATTATTCTGTTCCTTGGCAGCGCCTGAATCACGCTGTGACGAGCCTGTTGGTGTCCGTCATAGAGATCGCCAAAATTTCCTCCACCTTGAAACACAATCACATCATTAGGAAGCGCCCACCTTGTGCGATAGCTGAAATAAGCTGCCTTAACACCAATTCTTATTTGATAGCGCTCGAAGAAGCGTAGCGTGCCGGACATGATCAACAGATCCCCTATGTTTCTGTGCATGGGAATATCAAGATAGTGCACGCGATCTGCTCCAATCAGAGCAGCGAGGACATCATGCTCATCCGCAAGCGATTGCATTACTTCGGCATGATTGTTTTTCATTGCTAGTGCGGATTCCCTATATCTCATATGCAGCTCCCATCAAAGCCAGAAGATAGCTCTCAGCTCCTACCGCATCACGAAGTGTAAAAGCATCTCTCCCACGCTTTGTTTCTGTCAGACGAACGAGCAACACGATGAACCAAGATAGGTTGCTCATACTGTAGCTCATCCTTGGAATATACAGCCTATACCTTGGCAAGACAGGTTGAATTTTCCTTGATGGGGAAAACAATGACTACCTGCAAGATTTTACAGCTATTGGGAAATGCATTTGCATGATGTAATATAGCATATCTCTCTTAACCCATGGATTTATTAAGATATTTGGCGAATATTCCGCTACCGGATCAGTCCGGATGAGCGCTCTCATTCGCTACCGGATTTCGCGTTCTTCTTTTAAGATTTTTCTGAGACTCTTGCTCATAGGAATGCAAACATAGACATGCAAAATACGGACTCTTTACTAGCTCGTCTGGAAAAATTCGTAAGGAAGAAATTAGTTTTACGTGGAAAGCTCTTATGGGCTCGAATCAAATTCGAAATTCTGGGTCAGGCTGCAGGTCGATCAGAACTGAAGACAACGCTCATCTCAATGATAAGAAATGAGAAGGACATCCTCGAGGCCTTTTGCGCGCATACCTCGTGCCTGTTTGATCGCGTTATTCTCATTGACCATCTCTCGTCCGATGGCACCAGGGAATATATAAAGCTTTTGTCAGAGAAAAGCTCCAATATCGAGTATTACTGCTTCGACGATCCTGGCTACTATCAGTCCGAACTGATGACCTGGACAGCACACCAGCTTGTGGACAATAAAATGCCCGGATGGATATTCTTTCTCGACGCAGATGAGTTCTTGCCCTTTAAATCGAAGGAGGAGTTCGACGGCACGCTGTCAGAGCTCAGTCGATTTCCAGCAATCTCCATGCCGTGGCTCAATCTGATTCCTTTGGACATGGAAAGTGGCAGGGTAATCGATGGGGTTTTTCTGAAACCTCCCAAACCTTCCCGTTTTAGAAAGATCGCTTTCCAACCCAACCGCATTCCTTTGAATGATTACTTTGTTGCGCAGGGAAATCATGACATATTCGTGGGAAGCAAGTCCTTGTGTATAAGAGTTCCGGCCAAAAACAGTTTCCCGATTTACCATTTGCCAATACGGACAAAACAGCAATTTCGAGAAAAAATTAGATGTGGAGTCGAAGCATATCAACATATGGGTAGTCGTCGGCAGCGAACAAACGGTTTTCATTGGGATGAGATTCACTGCATTATGGAAACCACCAGCCTTACGGACGAAATGATGATGGGAATTGCAGCCCAATACAGCGACACCTTGCAGCCACCTTACGAGAAAAGCATTGATGATTTACTAAAACATGGCTACTGCGAAATGAAGATGGAGATATGCGGTTCCAAAGCCATGATCCCCTTCCCTGGCCAAAGCATTGCTAAAAATGACCATCCTTCTATAGGGACAAATATTGGTCGATCAACAAGTGACCCAAAAATAGACTTTGACCGATCAATGGATTCCATGAGAATAACTGCGTAACAATGTGCACTAGGACAAAATTTCGGATTTTGGCCTAAGGTAGCCATCGGGAAATCTCGTGGGGCTTAACCGGAAAGATACCCATTCTTGTATGGCAATCTAAAGGTACCTTTCGGATTGCAGATACTGCGCAGTAATGAGCAGTCGACGAATTTCAAGTAGACAATCCAGAAGTAGAGTTTTTCCCTTTGGGGGGTGTTCCCAGGCGCGGCATCTACGACAACATGAAGACCGCCGTGGACAAGGTCTACAGAAGTAACGGTCATGTTGTCAATACACGCCTCTTTGCCATGGCGGCACACTATCTGTTCGATCCCGACTTCTGCAATGTTGCCTCGGGCTGGGAGAAGGGGTATTGTTGAGAAGAACGTGTAGGAAGCGCGCCGGCATATCTGGATGGATGTCATGCAGCAGCGTTTCAGCACGTTCGAGGAATTGAATGCCTGGCCTGCCCGTTGCCGCGCCTTGTGGTCGAGAGTGTGCGGCATCCGGAGCATGGCGGCATTACCGTTGCTGACGTGCTCGAACAGGTACAGATCCTTCATAAAGAATCAGGTCATTATTTTATATAGCCGCTAACCATGCGGCTTTTTTATCTCGCATTGCTGCAATTTACTTAAAGGGTGGCGCGTTTAGTCTAAGGGGACTGTAAAAGCCGCTGACCAGGCGGCTTTTACGTCACGTGCCATTTTACTTAGATCAGTATTGTTTCTCTGGAACCACGATGACTTTCTCGCTGGTACCGGATGGACCTTGCTGTCCTTGGGGTCCCTGTGGTCCAGGAGTGCCTCTGGAGCCAATTGCTATGCATCCACTCAGCCCGGTCAACATTACCAATACCGCAAACAGTTTTAAGTTTTTCATTAGACTTTCCTTTTTTAGTGGTTAATATCATAAGGAAAAATAACCTAATGTTGGGCTTGTAACAGTTTGCTACCGCACATTCAGCCGCTTTTATTCCATGTTTTGTATGGATGATGGAGAATCGTGGGGGTGCCTTGCTACCTGATAAGCGGTTTGGAATGATCTCTCAGGCATGCTTATGCCAAGCATAGTGCTCGCGGGATTCAAAGATAAGGTAGAATCTTTCCCTGCCCATCAGATTGAGAATTCTCATGAGCAATTCCCTGCACATTGTGTGTCCCCACTGTCAGGCGGTTAACCGCGTACCCGCTGGACGGCTCGAGCAGCAACCCAATTGCGGACAATGCCATCAGCCGTTGTTCACCGGTAGTCCGGTGGAGTTAACCGCCACTACGTTTGGCAGACATCTCGCCCGCAACGACATTCCGGTGCTGGTCGATTTCTGGGCGCCCTGGTGCGGGCCTTGCAAAATGATGGCGCCAGCCTTCGAACAAGCGGCGGTCATGCTGGAGCCGCATGTCCGGCTGGCGAAGGCCAATACCGAGGCCGAGCCAGCGTTGGGTGCGCAATATCATATCCGCAGCATTCCGACACTCGCTCTTTTTAGGGACGGTCGCGAGGTTGCGCGACAGTCTGGTACCATAGCAGCGCAAGATATTGTGCGCTGGGTTCAGTCCCGCTAGAAACCAGCGGCAGATTGCTACACTTTGGAAGAAACCATTACAAAATGACGTGGGGTAATTTATTCATTATCAGCGCCCCCTCAGGCGCCGGAAAAACAAGCCTGGTTAAGGCATTGCTAAAAACCGGCATCGACTTGCGCTTGTCGGTTTCATACACCACGCGGCCAGCGCGTCCCGAAGAGGTGGATGGGCGTGATTATCATTTTATAAGCCAGGAAGCTTTCGAGCGGAGATTAAACCAGCATGAGTTTTTGGAAAGCGCTGAGGTTTACGGAAATTTCTATGGCACTTCACAAAAATGGATAAATGAAACCATCCTGGCGGGACACGATATTTTGCTGGAAATCGACAGCCAGGGTGCGCAACAGGTGCGGCGCGCTTTTCCCAGAGCGGTGGGAATTTTTGTTCTGCCACCATCGCCGGAGGCGCTGGAAACGCGCTTAATGCAGAGGGGCCAGGATAGCCTGGAAGCAATTACGCGGCGTCTCGCAGCTGCCCGTGAAGAGATGGCTCATATGAGCGAATATGATTATGTTATCATCAATGAGAAGCTGGACCGGGCATTGCAGGATTTGACCTGTATCGTACACGCCGAGCGCTTGAGGGCATGCAGGCAGCTTGATCGCCATCGTGACCTGATAACACAATTCGAAAGAATGCCCGTTCTATAAATAAAGATTTTTTGAGCTTTTTATCCGTTCTGCGCGATGAGAAGTCAAAACAATGTTCATTTGTACCCTACATATTTTTGGAGCAAGACTATGGCACGCATTACCGTAGATGATTGTTTGAAAAAAATTCCCAACCGTTTCGATATGACCCTCGTTGCGACCATTCGCGCGCGGCAGCTTTCCATCGGCGGAACCCCCATGGTGGAAGCCGCACGGGATAAGCCCACTGTAATTGCATTGCGCGAACTGGCCCAGGGAATGGTCGGAATAGAAATTCTTACCAGTGTCCCGCTTTGATTTTGCCGGAAGCGCATCTATACTAGAAGCGGGTTCAACTCAATCCTCCAACTCAGGATATTTGCAACTGAATTTATAGACCGTCATGAGAGTGCTGCCATCCTGAGATGCCCGTACCTCTGGGCCTATCACAGTGAAGGAAGGAATTACCATGCGAGCACGAGGTTTGCCGGATCCCTCTGCTACCTTACCCGAGGCGGATTTCCTGTTTACTGAATTGTCCGGCTACCTCAAGCCGGAAGATATTTCTGAGCTTCAGAACGCCTACCTTTTCAGCCAGAGCGCCCATTCCGGGCAATTCCGAAAATCCGGTGAACCTTACATTTCCCATCCGCTGGCGGTAGCCGGCATCCTCGGAAGACTACGTCTCGATCCCCAGACATTGACTGCCGCGTTGTTGCACGACGTGATGGAGGATACCCACGTTTCCAAGGCGGAGATCAACGATAGATTTGGCAAAGCGGTGGCCGACCTGGTGGATGGGGTCTCCAAGCTCGACAAGATCGAATTCCAGACTCATGCAGATGCCCAGGCGGAAAACTTCCGTAAAATGCTCCTGGCAATGGCGCGCGACGTGCGCGTCATACTTATCAAGCTGGCGGACCGGTTGCACAACATGCGAACGCTCGAGGCGATGCGGCCCGAGAAGCGGCGCCGCATTGCTCGCGAAACCATGGAAATCTACGCACCTATCGCCAATCGGCTGGGGCTTAATAGCATTTACCAGGAGCTACAGGAACTCAGTTTCCGATACCTTTTTCCCACACGTTACAGAGTACTGACCAACGCCACCAAGGCAGCGCGTGGAAATCGGCGTGAAGTGGTGACCAAAATTCTGGATTCCATCAAGCAGCGTCTACAGGCGGCGGGACTGGATGCGGAGGTGACTGGACGTGAAAAACAGCTTTACAGTATCTACAAGAAAATGGCGGAGAAGCATCTCACGTTTTCCGAGGTACTCGACATTTACGGTTTTCGCGTTATCGTCAAGGACGTACCGTCTTGTTACATCGCGCTGGGGGCATTGCATAGCCTGTACAATCCTATTCCTGGCAAATTCAAGGACTATATCGCGATTCCCAAGGCAAACGGCTACCAGTCCTTGCATAACACGCTATGGGGACCTTATGGCACACCCATTGAAGTGCAAATTCGCACCGCCGACATGCATCGGATAGCGGAGGCGGGCGTCGCTTCACACTGGCTCTACAAGAGCACCGATGCCGATCTTAATGATCTGCATATGAAAACTCATCAGTGGTTGCAGAGCCTGCTGGAGACGCTGAGTGATTCCACCGATTCTCTGGAATTTCTGGAACATCTCAAGGTCGACCTGTTTCCTGGCGAAGTTTATGTATTTACGCCCCAAGGCAAGATATTGGCCCTGCCGAAGGATGCGACGGCGGTCGATTTTGCCTATGCGGTGCACACCGATATTGGTGACTGCTGCGTGGCCGCGAAAATAAACGGTGAGAATGCGCCACTGCGCACCCCTCTGAGGAGTGGCGATCGTGTGGAAATTGTCACGGCATCTCATGCAAAGCCCAATCCCGCCTGGCTCAATTACGTGGTTACCGGCAAGGCACGCTCGCATATCCGCCGCTTTCTCAAGACCATGCAATACGAAGAGTCGGCAAAACTGGGGGAACGTTTGCTGCATCAGGCTTTAATGTCGCTCAAGATTGATCCGCAGACGATAAATGAGGCACAGTGGGAAAAACTGGCACGCGAGAGCGGTGCCAAATCCAAAAAGGATTTATTGGCGGACATGGGACTCGGCATGCACCTGCCGGCAGTCATCGCAAGGCGTCTGGCATCACCGGGAGAATCCGCTTCCGGGGCAAATGGAGGTAATGGTGTCATCACGATACTTGGCACCGAAGGTATGGCGGTGCAGTTTGCCAAATGCTGCCGCCCGATTCCGGGGGACTCCATTGTCGGCTTCATCAAAAAAGATCAGGGATTGGTGATTCATATCCATGATTGCCCCGCAATTTCCAAAAATCGCGGTAATTCGGAACATTGGCTGGACGTGGCATGGGGTAAAGGAATTGCCAGGCATTTCGAGGTCAGTATCAAAACAATGGTAGCCAATCAGCGTGGTGTGCTGGCAAGAGTGGCGGCGGCAATCGCCGAGGCCGGTTCGAACATTGACAACGTTGCCATGGAGGGGGATGGTGCCTATACAACCATGAACTTCATGCTACAGATACGCAACCGCTATCACCTCGCGCAAGTCATGCGCAGTCTGAGGCGTATTCCGGAAGTGGCGAAAATTACCCGTATGAAAGGCTGAGTCAACCGTATTTGCTCCAAATCCCACAGGTTTTCCCGTCCTCAGCCAACGCAAAACCGATGGCATACCACAGCTTCATCAGCGCAGGAGCTGCGACAGCGGGATTGAGTCCGGCGGTCATGATCGGGTTCCTTCCGTTGGTTCCGACATCATGACGACGCTGAATCCGCCAATGACATGTGCGCCAACTTTTTTTGCACGTCGCCAATCCTGTCCGGTCGTCCGCTCGCTCCTACAGCGCAAGCATTGCGTTCTGAACGCTCACATCTTCTCTCCAGGGAGTTCGCTGGCTTGCTTTACCCAGTTGGCGAATTGCACCTCATCGAATCGGTCTTCGTAGATGTCGAGATAACGCACGTTCTTGTGCTTAGACTCACCATGAGGAAGAGGACGCAGGGACACGCCGTTGAGGAAGGTGACCTTGATGTACTTCGTGAAGCAATGAAAACTGAGAAACCAGCCGTCACCCTCGACGCCGTAGAAGGGCGAGTTCCATTTGACTGCCTTGCTCACGCTGGAAACGGTGCGTTCGATGACGCCGTCCAGGCGACGCCCGATGTCGCTTTTCCAGCCCGGCATGGTCGCGATGTAGGCCTGCACTGGAGCATCGCCGTACCCCTTGGCGATCTGAGGATTGCCACCCGAGAGGAGGATGCCTTTGCCGGACTGCGCATTGGGTACCGTCTTGCGTGATTTGGCGGTCTTCTCGTTTTTCCGTGCAATCTTCGTTAGCTTATCCGGCGTCTCTTCGGCCATTCACATGTTCCAGCTCAATGAGAACTTCTTTCGGGAGAATCCCTGGAGATTAAAAATTATTGGGTCGAGGCGGATTATTGTTTTCGGGGCGTGTTGGCGGGGAGGAACCCGCTCTCCAGGATCCCGATCCCGCGTATTACTGTCGTTCATAGGCCAGCGTTGGCGCCAGCCATCTCTCCGCTTCTTCCATTGTCCAGCCTTTGCGCCTTGCGTAATCCTCCACCTGATCCTTGTTTATTTTTCCCACGGCGAAATAATCCGCTTCGGGGTGAGAAAAATAGAAACCCGATACCGCCGCCGTAGGGACCATGGCGTAGGATTCGGTCACAATGATGCCAGCGTTTTCCGGCGCTTTCAGCAGTTCAAACAATGGCCCCTTCTCGGTATGGTCGGGACAGGCGGGGTAACCCGGCGCGGGACGGATGCCACGATATTCCTCATTGACAAGTTGCTCATTACTCAGCTTTTCATCTTTGACAAAACCCCAGAATTCGCGCCGCACCCGCCAGTGCATATGTTCGGCAAAAGCTTCCGCCAGGCGGTCGGCCAATGCTTTCAATATAATTGCATTGTAATCGTCATGCGCTTCCTCAAAAGCCTTGACCCGTGCGTCTATGCCGAGTCCGGCAGTCACCGCGAATACGCCGATCGTGTCCCGAATCCCGGTTTCCTTGGGGGCTATAAAGTCAGCCAGGCATAGATTCGGGCGCCCGTCCGGTTTCGTGGTCTGCTGTCGCAGATTGTGGTACGTCATTGCCACCTTGGTACGGGCTTTGTCAGCATAGATCTCGATATCATCGCCATTCACGGTATTTGCGGGAAACAGGCCGACCACGGCATTGGCGCCGAGCCATTTCTGTTCGACAATTTTCTTCAGCATGGCCTGGGCGTCGCGGAATAGCGTGGTGGCAGCCTCCCCCACTATCTCGTCTTGAAGGATCGCCGGATAGCGGCCGGATAATTCCCATGCCTGAAAGAACGGCGTCCAATCGATGTAGGGCACTATTTTTTCCAGCGGGTAATTTCTCAATGACCGCACGCCGATAAAATCCGGTTCGGGCGGCGTGTAGGTTGCCCAGTCGGTTTTAAAAGCATTATTTCGGGCTTCCGCAATAGTCAGCATTGGCGACGGCCCTTTTTTGTTCTTATGCTGGGTACGAACCTTCTCATACTCCGCCTGCAAGCCTTGCACATAATCCGCCCGCAAATCCTGCGACAGCAAATTGCTGCATACACCCACGGCGCGGCTTGCATCCGGCACCCAAACGGTAACCCCTTTGTAATGCGGCGCAACTTTCACGGCGGTGTGGACCCGCGAAGTGGTTGCCCCGCCAATCAGCAGCGGAATGGTAAATCCTTCACGCTGCATTTCCTTCGCCACATGTGCCATTTCTTCCAACGAAGGTGTGATCAGTCCCGACAGACCGATCATGTCGGCATTCTCACGCCGCGCCATCTCCAGAATCTGCGCGCAAGGCACCATGACACCCATGTTCACGACTTCATAGTTATTGCACTGGAGCACAACCGTGACAATGTTTTTGCCGATATCATGGACGTCACCCTTGACGGTGGCGATGACGATCTTTCCCTTGGGTTTGGAATCGCCCGACAATTTTTTCTCAGCCTCGATGAATGGCAGCAAGTGCGCCACCGCCTGTTTCATGACGCGCGCCGACTTGACGACTTGCGGTAAAAACATCTTGCCAGAGCCGAACAGGTCGCCCACCACGTTCATGCCATTCATGAGCGGGCCCTCGATGACCTGGATCGGGCGCCCACCCTGGTTGCTGATTTCGAGCCGCGCCGCCTCGGTATCCTCTACGATATAAGTGGTGATGCCCCTGACCAGCGCGTGAGTCAGACGTTCCTGGATCGGCTGATTGCGCCAGGAAAGATCTTCGACGGTTTCCTTGCTTTTTCCCTTGAAGCTCTCCGCGAATTCCACCAGCCGCTCGGTGGGCGTGACATCCCCTTGGACTGGGCGGTTGAGCAGCACATCCTCGACCCGCTCCAGCAGGTCCTTGGGAATATCGGAATAAACGCCCAACTGCCCGGCGTTGACGATGCCCATGGTCATGCCGGCGTGAACCGCGTGATAAAGGAACGCGGTATGGATCGCCTCGCGAACCGGCTCGTTGCCACGGAAAGAGAATGATACATTCGACACGCCGCCGCTTACCTTGGCATAGGGCAGGGTTTGCTTGATGATGCGCGTGGCTTCGATGAAATCGACGCCGTAATTGTTGTGCTCCTCGATGCCGGTCGCGACCGCAAAAATGTTGGGATCAAAAATAATGTCTTCAGGCGGAAAACCTATCTGATCAACAAGAATGCGATAGCAACGCTTGCAAATCTCCACCTTGCGTTCCTTCGTATCGGCCTGCCCCGATTCATCGAATGCCATCACGATGACCGCCGCACCATAGCGGCGCGCAAGTTTCGCATGTTCGATGAACTCCGCTTCACCTTCCTTCAAGCTGATGGAGTTGATGATGGCCTTGCCTTGCACGCATTTGAGTCCCGCTTCAATCACGGACCATTTGCTCGAATCTATCATGACCGGTACACGGCTGATATCCGGTTCGGCGGCAATAAGGTTCAGGAACGTCACCATCGCCTTCTGCGAATCGAGCATCGCCTCATCCATGTTGATGTCGATGATCTGCGCGCCATTTTCCACCTGGTTGCGGGCAACGCTCAGCGCCTCCGCATAATTATTACCCAGTATCAGGCGGGCGAAGGCCTTCGAGCCGGTGACATTGGTTCGCTCGCCCACATTCACGAAGAGTGAGTCATCACCGATGCTAAGTGGTTCAAGGCCTGATAGCCGCAGTTTTTTGGGAACGTCGGGAACGGCTCGCGGCGCGATGTCGCTTACCGCATCGGCAATGGCTTTAATGTGTGCGGGGGTGGTACCGCAGCAGCCGCCGACGATATTGACAAAACCTGATTGCGCAAACCCCTTGATCAGGCTCGCGGTATATTCCGGCGATTCGTCATAGCCGGTCTCCGCCAGCGGATTAGGCAGGCCCGCATTGGGATGCGCACTGACATATACACCGGCCACCCGCGATAGCTCTTCGATATAGGGGCGCATCAGCTCCGCTCCTAAAGCGCAGTTAAGTCCCACTGATAGTGGACGCGCGTTACTCACGGAATTCCAGAAGGCTTCAGGCGTCTGTCCGGAGAGTGTGCGGCCGGAAGCATCCGTAATGGTCGCCGAGATCATGACGGGGACGCGCATGCCGTGAATGTCGAAATATTGATCAACGGCAAACAGGGCGGCCTTGGCATTCAGGGTATCGAAAATGGTTTCCACCAGGATGATGTCGGCACCGCCATCAATCAATCCGCTAATGGAAACCGAGTAATCCGCCACCAGTTGATCGAAGGTGATACCGCGAAACCCCGGGTCGTTCACATCCGGCGAGATCGACGCCGTTTTGGTGGTCGGCCCAAGAACCCCCGCGACGAAGCGTGGCTTATCAGGGGTTTTCGCTTCCATTGCCTGCGCCGCTTCGCGCGCCAGTTTGGCTCCCGCAAAATTAAGTTCGTATACCAGATCTTCCATATGGTAATCCGACATCGAGGCCGCAGTGGAATTGAAAGTATTGGTCTCGATGATGTCGGCACCCGCTTCCAGATAGCCGGTGTGGATGGAATGGATAATCTGCGGCTGGGTGAGCGTCAGCAGATCGTTATTGCCTTTGAGATCATGCGGAAAATCGGCAAAACGCGACCCGCGATAATCCGCCTCGTCAAGTTTGTGGCTCTGGATCATCGTGCCCATGGCGCCATCCAGCATCAGGATGCGGCGGGATAGGAGGTCTTGCAGTAATGCGGTACGGGGATGTTCGTTCATGACTCGGCGGATTCCGGTGGAGGCTGAATTCTATCATGCCCCCGCCGCTATTTTGCCCGAGCTAACCGGGAATGGCGTGAACTGCTGCTTCAGCGGGCGGAGTTTGCCTGCTTTTCAATGCTGCGTAGAGCCCGCCTTGCGGATCGGAGCGAACCTTCGATGAACCCCTGGTAGTCAGAAAACGCTTCCCCGCAAACATGGATATTCTTTTGTTCCGGCGAATCCGGATTCAAGGAGAATGCCTCAAGGAAATCAATATGTCTCCAGGACATCACGCCTGGCAGCCATCCATGCGCCGCGGCGCCAAAGGGTTTCTTGCCCCAGTCGCGCATCCCGCAGGCGAGGAGGCGGTCCTGGGTAAAATCATGGTGCTCATAGTCCCTCGCAAACTGCACAAAACGCTGCCACAATCGGGGGTAATCCGGTTCCTTCACAACAGCCGGATTTTCGTCACCAAAGTATAGCGCTTGAGACGGATCTCGAGCATCTTGATGAAGAGGTTCTTTTTTCAACTTCAAGAACCAGGTTTTGGCTATTTCCTGGCTCTCAAGCTGAGGATCTTCCGATGGCGTTTGATTGGGTTCATTGTGATCGCTCTCTAAGGTTCTCAGGTAATCAGACCAGAATGTAATCGCCGGACGGTCTGTGTAGACCATGATCAGTCCCTTTGTTCCATCGCTGCTTTTTACATAGAGCAACTCGCGCGTAGGGATATCCGCGGCATAGCGGTTAAGAGGCCTGTTGTCTTCCCACCAGGGCCTTTCGATTACGAAGAAGCACTTTAACAGTGGAAGGCAGGCAACGGCATTCAGAGCTTCTTCGAGTCTTTTTTGCGGTGGTTTTCCATTCCAGGACATCTTTTCGAGTGGCTGCTTGGGCAAAGCAAGAATCACTCTTCGCGCCTTGATGACTTCCTTCTCGTTTTCCATGATGACATTCACCTCATCACCATCGGATTGAAGGCCCAATACTTTTCTGCCTCTCTGAACGCATAATGAAGGATTATTTTTTCCTTCCTCATAAAGTTTTTCGAGGAGCTTCCAGATAATCCGGCTCATTCCTCCGCGAATACCGCGAAGCGATCCAGTGCTGCGAATCGCTCTAAGCCAGAAAATGATCCATTCCGCGGCATTCAAGTTTTCATGCACAAAGTGGTAGTAACTTCCCCAGTCTCTTATCTTGACCACAGCGTAGTGGCTTAGCACATCGCTGAGAACATTCCAGAAACCGAGGTTCCACAGCGGTTGATCTCTGAAACGGGCAGTTTTTCTAAACGCTTCCAGGTCTTCGTCAGTAATATTCTGGATCCATTCGAGCAATTCTCCTTTCCAGTAGTGGCGATAAAAGAATGCTTCTTCCGTTAAATTTCTCCACTGTTCATTGGCTGCGCTCTTCTTCCATGGCGCTTCTGCGTTATCGAGATGGACGAGCTCGAAGATGCGCTTGAGGGCCAGTATCATCAAGTCAAAGGGCGTTTTTTGCTTGGCTTCCTCTTCCTGGAGCGTAAACCGAGGCTCCATGGGATCTTCCGACGCATAGGAAGAGAACGGTACCAGATCGTCCAGACTCTCTTCATCACCGGGCACCTGTTCTTTGATTCCCAGTTCGTCCAGCAATGCGTGCAATAACGGCTGGTCACGCGGCTCTATTCTCATGGGCCCGAATTCTGCACGAAAATATTCAATCCTGGATCGCTTTTCAGCATCTTTGCCATCTTTTTCCATGGCCTGTCTTTCGGTGGGGCCTCTATAGGGAGATTGCTTGTCGCCTTGTGGCTCAAGAGGATCAGGCTTGCCGCTGGTAAAATCCCAGTTACAGGGGTCCCAGGTATCGTCGAATCCGATGGCTTCCCCATTTTTCTCATCAGTTCTCAGCAACGACCAGGTTTCTATGCGGCCCCCAAACCGGTTCGAAGCTTCGAGAAGGAGAATACTATTGATGCTGAGCGATTCACGCTGCTTAATCAGCTCGTGGCAACAATACAAACCCGCAATCCCGCCGCCAACGATCACGACGTCATAGGGTGCGGCGGCTCGCTTACCGGTTTTATTGTTTGGCATGTAGTTCTCTCAAAAGATTTGGTTCTGAATATTGGAAAAAAACGCGTCAGCTAATCCGATCCCCTGTACTGCCTGATTTTGTTTTGATCTATTTTACTTTCTAACCAGCACACCGTCCCTGACAACACATTTACCCGCTTTATATACCGAGCGATGCTTCGGCACTGACACGACGGCCTCAGGGATATGTTCCGCGTTGAGCGTCACGAAGTCGGCATTTGCGTTCTTGCGCAATCCATAATCGGTGAATCCGAGCGCTTTTGCGCCTGCTTCGGTCACGACATCGAAGGCGACGCGGAGATCGTTGTCCGTATAGAAGCCTGAACGATAGCCAATCATCATGGCCCGACCCAGCATATCGCCATCCCCATAGGGCCACCAGGAATCGCGGATATTATCGCTGCCGCTGAAAACGGTAACGCCCGCCCTGCGCAATTCCAGGATGGGTGGAAAGGAGCGGTCCCCCGGCGCATTGGTCATGATCGCAATGCCCGCCTCGGCAAGGATCTGCGCGGTGCGACTGACAACATCGGGCGAAACCTCGCCGAGCGCATAGGCGTGGCTGACGGCAACATGGCCTTGCATGCCCAGTGCGCGGGTACGGGCGGCAATTTCTTCCAGTTCGAAGATGCCAAGCCTATTGGGATCGTGAAGGTGAATATCGATATCGACGTCGCGCTTCTCGGCAATACCGAAAACCACATCGAGATGTGCCTTGGCCTCTCTATCGAACGAAGCAGGGTCGAGTCCGCCGATCACGTTACAGCCCATATCGAAGGCGGCATCCAGCAGTTCTGCCGTACCCGGGCAGGTGATGATGCCATTCTGCGGAAAGGCGGCAAGTTGGATATCAATAATATCCCGATATTCTTCACGGACAGCGAGTAGGGTTTCAAGGGATTTGAGACCGGTGACTGCATCCACCATGACGTGGCTGCGCATATGTGTCGATCCATTGGCAATACAGAGCTCAAGCTGGCTGCGGGCGCGCTCGGCCATTGGCGCCGCCTCAGCGAGGTTCCGGCGCTGGAATTCGACACGTTCGCGCACGTCAAACCCGGCGGTGCATGCTTTGTGGGGCTTCCAGGCATCTCCATAAAAGCTGGTGTCAAGATGGATATGGCCTTCGACGAAACCCGGGACAACCAGCGCCCCGCCGAGATCGACGACATGGTTCGCCGGGATGTTTATGCCGCTACCGGATTCGATAGAAATAATCTTGCCATCCTTGACGGCGATGGATGAAAGCGTGCCATCAAAGAGCTTTGCACCCCGAAACAGCGTATCGGCGTTTTGCATCAAAAAACTCCATAAAACCTAAATCCGGTAGTAGCGGTCCCCCCTAGAAAGTGAGAGACGAACAATATGAAATATTTGTTATTGCCGGATCGTATTCAATTTCAAATGACTGCTAGCGCATTTGCATAGTTTCACATCTAATTTCTGTCCAGTCTCCGGTACTGCACCGCTTCCGCGATATGTGTACTGGCTATACCGTCGCTTGCCGCCAGATCGGCGATGGTGCGGGCCACTTTCAGTACGCGATGATAAGCCCGTGCGGAAAAATTCAGGCGGCTGATGGCCTGTTTGAGTAAATTCTCGCCCAACGTATCCGGTACGCAGTATTTGTCGATTTCCTTTACCGTCAGCCGCGCATTGGCCTTGTCCTGACGTGTCAATTGCCGCTGATGCGCGGATTCAACCCGCTGCCTGACCATATCGCTTGATTCGCTCTGGGTCTGGCGCATCAAATCTTCCTGCGGTACGGCGGTTACCTCGATCTGTATGTCGATGCGGTCGAGCAGGGGACCGGAAATTTTGCCGCGATAGCGTGCCACCTGGTCGGGAGTGCAGCGGCATTTTCCACTGTAATGCCCGAGGTAACCGCAAGGACAGGGATTCATCGCCGCGATCAATTGGAACCGGGCGGGGAAGTCGGCCTGGCGTGCCGCGCGTGATATGGTGATGCGTCCCGATTCCAGCGGCTCGCGCAGGACTTCGAGCACTTTGCGGTCAAATTCCGGCAACTCATCTAGAAATAATACGCCATTCATTGCCAGCGAAATCTCACCGGGGCGGGGATTGCTGCCGCCACCCACCAGGGCCACGCCCGAGGCGGTATGGTGTGGTGAACGGTATGGGCGGCGTTTCCAGCGTGCAATGTTGAAGCCGCCACTGCTCAGGGATTGCATCGCGGCGGATTCAAGGGCCTCATCGTCAGTCATGGATGGCAGAATGCCGGGGAAGCGCGCCGCCAGCATGGATTTACCCGTGCCGGGCGGACCCACCATCAACACACTATGGTTCCCGGCTGCTGCAATTTCCAGCGCGCGCTTGGCATGCGCCTGGCCTTTGACTTCTTCCATGCCGGGATATCGAGGCACGTCAGCTGCGTTTGCCCTGTCATCCGCGGTATAACGCTGCAATGGCTCGCGCCCGGCAAGGTGGGCGCAAATCTGCAATAACGATGTCGCGGGATAGACCACCGACTCCTTGACCAAGGCCGCCTCGGCGGCATTCTGCTGTGGCAGCACGAAACTGCGGCCCGAAAGCGATGCCCCGTAAGTCATCGCCAATGCGCCGCGTATTGCACGTAATTCTCCGGTCAGCGCAAGTTCCCCCGCCCATTCATACTGATCAAGTTTATTCGAGGGAATTTGACCCGTTGCCGCGAGGATGCCCAATGCAATGGGGAGATCAAAACGTCCGCTTTCCTTGGGCAGATCGGCGGGGGCGAGATTGACGGTAATGCGTCGGGCGGGAAATTCAAATTGAGCATTTTGCAATGCCGCCCGCACCCTGTCTTTGCTTTCCTTTACTTCCGCTTCCGGTAGTCCGACGATGGTGAAACTGGGTAGACCATTGGCGATATGAGCTTCCACCGTAACCAGCGGAGACTCCATGCCCGAGATAGCGCGGCTATAAAGAATAGCGAGCGGCATGCAAACAAATTCTCAATCAGGGATCAATAGGATCAACATGAGTCATTGCGGATTGCGGTTGACCGAGCGGTATTTTCACATTGGCAAACTCGTTGCAATTTTTATTGCATGCATGAATTCTCCTCGGTTTGAGGCTTGCGTGTTATTCCGTTTCCGTGAGGTCATCCAGTGTCTCCACTGGAGTGTCCAGGCTGTCTGATTTCGTGGGATTCTCCAGCCCGGCGATCCTTGCTTCCAGCATGGTCAATTTCTCGCGCGTGCGTTTCAAGACTTCCTGTTGCACCTCGAATTCGTCCCGCGTCACCAGATCTAGCCGGGTGAACATTCCCGACAGCATAACTCTCAGATTCTTCTCTACATCCTTCACGGGGCTCTGCGCGAGCAGTTCGTTAACCTTGGTTACGATTTCGTCCAATACTTTTTGGTTGAGCATGATTTTCTCCATGATTGCCGCTCGTCATCCGACCGATGAGGAGTGTTGCATGATGCTAAAATCTCATACTTCTGGCATTTAGGCAAATCAGTGGATTACCATGGAGCGCTTGCAACTTCTGGAAAACTGGATCAGGACACAGTTTCCCGATAAAAGCTACACATTGTCGCCGGCTTCCGCCGATGCGAGTTTCCGGCGTTATTTTCGCGCAACTTTCAGCGACGGAACATTGATCGCGATGGATGCGCCGCCGCAGCAGGAAGATTGCGCGCCTTTTGTGCATGTGGCGGAACTATTCGCTGCCGCCGGCGCGCATGTGCCCGCCGTATTGGCGCGGGATCTGGCGCAGGGTTTCCTGCTGCTTTCGGATCTCGGAAGCACCACTTACCTTCAGGCGCTGAGCAGTGATCCCGATAGCGCCGACCGCCTGTATCGCGATGCGGTGGCGGCGCTCCTTAAAATCCAGTTGGCAAGCCGTCCGGATATGCTGCCGGAGTATGATGAAGCGTTATTGCGGAGGGAGCTCGATCTCTTCCCGGACTGGTATGTGGCGAAGCATTTGCAGATAGCACTTGGAGCAAGCCAGAAAGCGTTGCTTGATACGATTTTCCAGCAAATTATGCGGAATAACTTGGCTCAAGCCAGAGTATTCGTGCATCGTGACTACCATTCGCGCAATCTGATGGTTACGACTCCCAATCCCGGCATTCTCGATTTCCAGGACGCGGTTTATGGCCCCATTACCTACGACCTGGCATCGCTGTTCAAGGATGCTTATATCTTTTGGGACGAGGAACGTATCCTGGACTGGATAATACGCTACTGGGAAGAGGCGCGGAAAGCGGGATTGCCGGTGGCTGCGGATTTTGCTGATTTTTACCGTGATTTTGAATGGATGGGCGTACAGCGCCATATCAAGGTACTGGGAATATTCGCGCGCCTGTATCACCGCGACGGCAAAGCGGGCTATCTCAGGGACATGCCGCTGGTAATGGCATACTTGCGCAAGGCCTGCGAGCGTTACCGCGAACTTAATCCTCTGCTGACACTGCTGGATGGGCTGGAAAACAAGCCGCCGGAAGCAAAAGTTGGCTACACATTCTGAATTGGCGCCGTTCAATCTGAATAGGTTCAAGGCCATGATTCTGGCCGCGGGACGCGGCGAGCGCATGCGCCCCCTGACCGATGCGTTGCCCAAACCGTTGCTGCGGGCAGGGGGCAAATCGCTGATTGAGTATCATCTTGAGAACCTCGCGCGCGCGGGTTTTGTTGAAGTGGTTATTAATCATGCTCATCTGGGCCAGATGATCGAGGCTGCCCTGGGCGATGGAAAACATTACGGGATCGGCATCCGTTATTCGCGTGAGCCGGTTGCGCTGGAAACCGCCGGCGGCATCGCCCAGGCGCTGACTATTCTGCACAAGGGGTCAGCTGATGGAGAACAGCCGTTCGTGACGGTGAATGCCGACATCTATTGCGGAATCGATTTTTCGATACTATTGCCGGTCCTGCGGCATATGCAAACCCATCCTGATGCAGATCTGGCGCATTTGGTGCTGGTGGATAACCCGATCCATCATCCTGGTGGTGATTTTGCCTTCGATTCGGGTAGAGTGATGCTTTCAGAAAAAAATACGCTCACTTTTAGCGGAATCGGTGTGTATCAACCCAGACTGTTTAAGGATGTCGTACCTGGCACAGTGGCAAAACTTGCGCCACTGCTGCGCCAGGCAATTGCGGCAGGAAAAGTCGGCGGCCAACATTATCGAGGCGCATGGGTAGACGTGGGTACGCCGGAACGCCTGCACTCGCTCGATATCCGGTTAAGTAAGGGATCGGGATGAGAATTTCTGCCTCGACACTTGCTTTGCATTATCCGGCAAATACTGTAAAAATTAGTGATGATCCCAGTTAAATCATTCCGTGAGCGGCGGCGGCATTTGGCATCCCAGATGCAAAAGGGCGTTGCCATCATTCCCACTGCGCCGGAACAGGTGCGGAATCGCGACGCATATTTTCCCTATCGTTTCGACAGCTATTTTTATTACCTGACGGGCTTTCGCGAACCGGAGGCGGTGCTGGTGATTGTGGCGGAGAGCGATGAAAAAGAATCCAAACATATCCTTTTCTGCCGCGACAAAGATCTGGAGCGGGAAATCTGGGATGGTTTCCGCTATGGCCCCGGGGCTGCGCGAGAAATATTCGATTTCGATGAGGCATACCCTATTTTCAGGCTGGACGACATGCTGCCGAGCCTGCTGGCAAACCACTCTACCGTGTTTTGCTCGTTGGGACACGATACCGCATGGGATACGCGTGTGACCGGCTGGATCAATCAGGTACGGCAACAGGCGCGCAGCGGGGTCACCGCGCCCGCCAGAATTGATGATGTCCGGCCCTTGCTGGATGAGATGCGTCTATTCAAAAGCGCGGAAGAGCTTCAGGTCATGCGCCGCGCGGCCGAGATTTCCAGTGGCGCCCATCGCCGCGCAATGCGGGAAACCCGGCCCGGTATGAGCGAATATGAAGTGGAGGCTGGGTTGCTGCACGAGTTCCGCCGTCATGGCGCGCAAGCACCCGCCTATACATCTATCGTTGCAGGCGGCGCCAATGCCTGTGTATTGCATTATGTCGAGAACAATGCCTGTCTGAATAGCGGCGATTTGTTACTCATCGACGCCGGCTGCGAGGTGGATGGTTATGCATCCGACATTACGCGTACATTCCCGGTGGATGGAAAATTCAGTTCGGCGCAAAAGGATTTGTATCAACTGGTGCTGTCGGCGCAGGCGGCGGCGATAAGCGCGGTGCAGCCAGGCAATTCCTGGGATGCGCCGCATGAAGCGGCACTGCGGGTGCTGGTCCAGGGTTTTATAGATTTAGGTCTGTGCCAGGGTAGCCTGGATACAGTCATACAATCGGAAGACTATAAGCGCTTTTACATGCATCGCACCGGTCACTGGCTGGGACTCGATGTGCACGACCCAGGTGAATACAAGCGCGATGGGGAATGGCGTCCACTGCAACCGGGAATGACCCTGACGGTGGAACCGGGTTGCTACGTCCGCCCCGCGGATAATGTGCCTCGTCATTTCTGGGATATCGGCGTGCGTATCGAAGATGATGTGGCGGTAACAGAAACCGGATGCGAAGTATTGACGCCGGCTGCCCCCAAGACGGTGGTGGAGATTGAAGAATTGATGCAGGAAAGGAAAGATCAATAGTCTAACTGCCGGATTCAGGATAATGAATGAAGATAGAAAGATAGTCATAAGACGCATCATCCGGAATGAGAAAACGGGCATGCCCGAAGAGGAGATTGTGCATGTGTCTCCTGGCAGCCGATGGGCGGCTTACCTGCTCCTTATTCCCGTATTGATTGCCATGGCTGTTTTGGGCGTTTTCTTCTTTACCGCTTTTCTTGCCTTATTCGCCATAGCCGCCGCTGGTATTTCATTTCGGTTATGGTGGCTGCGGCGTAAGTTACGTAAAGCCAGGGAAATGGAGGAAGGAGAATATGTGGTAATCGAGGATGCGGAAATTGTCGAAGAACGAACGGACAAACCACACACTAAATAAGCCCTAAATGTACGACATATGAGCCGCGAAAAAATCACGCTGAAGCACGAGTATGACCTTATCATTATTGGTGGTGGCCCGGTAGGCATGGCGCTGGCATTGGCATTGCGCGGCAGTGGCGTGTCCGCCCTGCTGCTGGAAGCGCGCGGGTTACCCGAGAAAACGGAAGACTCCCGTCCGTTGGCGTTGTCCCACGGCAGCCGGCTTATTTTAGAGCGTTTGGGCGTATGGAAGCCATTACCGGATGTTACGCCCATTACGACCATTCATATCTCCAATCGCGGGGGTTTCGGCCGAACCGTCATGACCGCCGACGATATTGGTGTGCCGGCTTTGGGTTATGTAATCAATCACCATGATGTATTCCGGTCCATGCATAAGGCGCTGAAAAAATGTGACGTCGATTATCTGACCGGGGCGCAGGTGACGCAATTGGAAACCGGAATTGAATCGGGGCGGATTGAATTTCAGCATGATGGAGTGGCGAAACAAGCCGTCGGCCGGCTGCTGGTGCTGGCGGATGGCGGCCGCCTCACTGCGAAAATCGACGGCGTGACCCAGCATGTGCATGACTATCAGCAATGGGCGGTTGTCGCGCGTATCAAAAGTGAGTGCGCTCCGAAAATAACCGGCCGTGGCGGGAGCGAATTCACGCGTTCTCCCGCTCAGGCAGGCGTGGCCTATGAACGTTTCACCCCGGATGGCCCGGTGGCACTCCTGCCTTCAGGCGAGTATTTTGCCTTGGTGTGGACCGTTTCTCCCTCAGCGGCCCAGGAGATTCTTGCTTTGGACGATGCGGCGTTTCTTGTCCGGTTACATGAGCATTTCGGCGATCGTCTCGGCAAACTCGTCGAGGCCGGTAAGCGTTCCGGCTTTCCTCTCGTGCTTAAATACGCCACCCCCGTCACGGCTTGCCGTGCGGTATTGATCGGCAATGCCGCACAAACGCTGCATCCGGTTGCCGGGCAAGGTTTTAATCTGGGTTTGCGTGATGCCTGGGAACTGGCTGACGAAGTTATCTCGGCTCCCGCTGAGACAGGAACTCCCGCAATGCTTGCGAGATATCGTTACAGGCGCCGGATGGATAGCGGCGGCGGGCGGTTATTCACTGATTCCCTGGTGAAACTTTTTTCCAATGACGATCCTGTATTGGGAAGCGTGCGCAGCGTCGGGTTAAGTGCGCTGGATTGCCTTCCGCAAGCCAAGCGTTTCGTTGCCCGGCGCATGATGTTTGGTGCTAGAGGTTAACTCGTAAAAAATGTTTGTCGAGATGAAGCAGTGAGTTTCGCAATCAATTAAGTTTGTATATTTCCCCAAACCTCACGGGGGCTACAGTAAATATTAACTGGCGTCACCTGTAAAATCTTACATCTATCCATTGTCACCGCATAACGATACGCTTACGCGTACTCGTCGCCAACGCGCTACGTGAATTTCAATAGCCTGTTAAAATAAAATTGTAACGCTTATCCTCCATCTCCCGGGTTAGCTCCCCACTATTTAAAAGTAGAAGCATGCGGATCGGTCCTCATATTCTTAAAAACAATCTTATCGTCGCACCCATGGCGGGGGTGACCGATCGCCCCTTCCGGCAGTTATGCAAGAGTATGGGGGCGGGCATGGCTGTGTCGGAAATGGTATCGAGCAACTCCTTGTTGTGGGGTTCCGAAAAAACCCGGAGACGCGCCAATCATGAAGGAGAGGTTGATCCCATTTCGGTGCAAATTGCGGGTGCAGACCCGGCCATGATGGCTGAAGCCGCACGCTACAATGTGGCGCAAGGGGCACAGATCATAGATATCAATATGGGCTGTCCGGCCAAGAAAATCTGCAACGTAATGGCGGGCTCCGCATTGTTGCAGGATCAACCGCTGGTGGGAAAGATACTTGATGCCGTGGTGGGCGCGGTAAATGTTCCTGTCACGCTAAAGATCCGCACCGGTTGGGATACACAGCATAGAAATGCGCTGGCGGTGGCGAACATTGCCGAGAGCGCGGGGGTCCAGGCGCTGGCTATTCATGGACGTACCCGCGCTTGCGCTTATGCGGGGCATGCCGAGTACGACACCATCGCCGAGGTAAAGGCTGTGGTGAAAATTCCGGTCATCGCCAACGGCGATATCACTACGCCTGAAGAGGCAAGGCGGGTACTCGACTACACCGGGGCCGATGCCGTCATGATCGGCCGCGCTGCCCAGGGCCGGCCATGGATATTTCGTGAGATCAGCCACTATCTCGCCACCGGCAAGCATCTCCAGCTACCGGAAGTGAGTGAGATCCATCGAGTGCTCATCAAGCATTTGCATGAGCTATATGATTTTTACGGTGAGTATTCCGGTGTGCGCGTCGCCCGCAAGCATATCTCCTGGTATACCAAAGGTCTGGTCGGCTCTGCTGTATTTCGTCATGCAATGAATCAATTGCAAACGACAGATCAGCAGGTGCTGGCGGTTAACGAATTTTTTAGTGAGCTTGCCGGCCACGGCCGGCGCTTGACTTACGTTGAGCCCGAGGAGTTGGTCGCATGAGCATTATTAACGAGAACGAAATCGCCCGCTGCGTGCGCGAAGCGGTGAACGGTTATTTCAACGATCTGGATGGTGAAAAGCCTCATGCCATCTACGAAATGGTAATACATAGCGTGGAGAAGCCCTTGATCGAACTGGTGATGAACCACGCCAAGGGAAATCAGACGCGTGCCGCCGAGTTGCTCGGTATCAATCGCAATACGCTGCGCAATAAAATGAAGCAGTATCAGATCAAATAGGCCATGTAGCCTAGCCCGGTACGATAGTGCGAGGATCTGTGGATAGGTCGGGCGGTACATTCGGCTATAATCCTGATCCGGCGGTGGGTTGCCTGCTTGCCGGTTTAGTAATTTAAGTTGTAAAAATTTTCATCTGACTAGCGGATTCAGGATAATTCTAATAAATGACGATTAAACAAGCCCTCATCAGCGTTTCCGAAAAAACCGGAATTGTCGAGTTTGCGCGTGAGTTGCGCCGCCTGGGAGTGATCATTCTTTCCACCGGCGGTACCGCCAAGCTGCTGAAGGATGCCGGCCTGACCGTTACCGAAGTAAGCGATTACACCGGCTTTCCCGAGATGCTCGACGGGCGGGTAAAAACCCTGCATCCGAAAATCCATGCGGGCATCCTGGCGCGGAAGGACGCGCCCGAACACATGGTGGCGATGGAAAAGGCGGGGATTTCCGGCATTGAGCTGGTGGTGGTGAATCTTTATCCCTTCAGCCAAACCGTGGCCCGTTCCGATTGCAGCCTGGAAGAGGCCATCGAGAATATTGATATCGGCGGTCCCACCATGGTGCGAGCCGCGGCAAAGAACTATAAGAGCGTGACGATCGTTACCGATCCGGAGGATTATGCGCCACTGTTGGAGGAGATGAAATCCACCGGCGGCGCAGTGAGGCAGGAAGTCCGTTTCCAGCTTGCCTGCAAGGCCTTCTCGCATACCGCTGCCTACGATAGCGCCATCAGCAATTATCTTACTTCGATCGATCCGAAGGATGAGCAACGTGGACAGCGCCAGGCGTTTCCCGAGCGCCTCAATCTTAATTTCAGCATTGGCCAGCATTTGCGTTACGGTGAAAATCCCCATCAGCAGGCGGCCTTTTATCGCGACCTCGCGCCCGCCCCCGGCAGCCTTGCCAGCTACACTCAATTGCAGGGTAAGGAATTGTCGTACAACAATATCGCCGATGCCGATGCTGCTTGGGAATGTGTCAAGACGTTTGATTCCCCTGCCTGTGTCATCATCAAGCATGCCAACCCCTGCGGCGTGGCTGTGGCCGATACACCACTTGCGGCTTATCAGCTGGCGTTTGCCACTGATCCCACTTCCGCTTTTGGCGGCATCATCGCTTTCAATCGCGCGCTCGACGGCGCCGCGGCCGAGGCGGTGATCAAGCAGTTTGTCGAAGTGATCATCGCGCCGGAATTAAGCGACGACGCAAAACAGATTCTCGCCCGAAAAACTAACGTGCGCGTGCTGACCTTGCCGCTCCAGGCGGGAGGCAATGCTTTCGACTTCAAGCGCGTGGGCGGCGGATTGCTGGTGCAAACGCCGGATAACCTCAACGTCGCCGCGGCGCAACTGAAAGTCGTGACCAAGATACAACCGACGCCGCAGCAGTTGCAGGATCTGTTGTTTGCGTGGCGCGTGGCGAAGTTCGTCAAATCCAATGCTATCGTGTATTGCGCCCATGGCCAGACGCTGGGCGTAGGCGCGGGACAGATGAGCCGTGTGGATAGCGCCCGCATTGCTTCCATCAAAGCGCAGAATGCAGGACTCGCGCTCACCGGTTCGGTCGTTGCCTCGGATGCATTTTTCCCGTTCCGCGATGGACTGGATGTCGTCGTTCAGGCGGGTGCGAAGGCGGTCATCCAGCCTGGCGGCAGTGTGCGCGATGAAGAAGTGATTGCCGCCGCGGATGAGCAGGGCGTGGCGATGGTATTGACCGGCGCGCGGCACTTCAGACATTGAGGCGCTGGGAGTGGTGTGCCTGGTATTGCGAAGACCACCACTAAAGTCCAGGACCGCGAAGCGGATGCTCGCAAAACTTGAATGTAGAGACACCTGATATGAAACTACTTGTAATTGGCGGCGGCGGCAGGGAGCATGCGATAGCATGGAGACTGCTCCAGGCGGCGCGTGTCACGCGTCCCATAAAGGTGTTTATCGCCCCCGGCAACGCCGGCACGTCGCTGGAAAGCGACTTTGAGAATCTTTCCATTACCGGGATTCCCGAATTGGTGGAATTCGCCAAAAAGGAGTCCATCGCGTTCACCATCGTCGGGCCGGAGGCTCCCCTGGCGGCGGGCGTCGTGGATGCTTTCCGCGCGGCGGGCCAGAAGATTTTCGGTCCCACCCGGCAGGCCGCGCAACTGGAAACGTCTAAGGGTTTTGCCAAGGCTTTCATGCAGCGTCACGGTATTCCTACCGCTTCTTATGCCAGCTTCAGTTCCGCTGCCGAAGCCCATCATTATGTGGATCAGACAGGTGCACCTATCGTCATCAAGGCCGATGGCCTTGCGGCGGGCAAAGGGGTGGTGGTTGCCACGACGCTGGCGGAGGCCCACGCCGCCGTAGACGCGATGCTGGTTGAAAATCGCGTGGGGGATGCGGGTGCCGGGATCGTGATCGAGGAATTTCTGGAAGGCGAGGAGGCGAGTTTCATCGTCATGGCTGATGGCCGCCATGTGTTGCCGCTTGCCACCAGTCAGGATCACAAACGCCTCAAAGAAGGTGATCAAGGGCCCAATACCGGGGGCATGGGCGCGTATTCTCCCGCACCCGTCATCACGCCCAAGCTGCATGCCAAGATAATGCGTGAAGTGATCCAGGCGACGATCAACGGCCTGGAGCAGGAAGGCGAGAAATACACCGGGTTTCTTTATGCCGGGTTGATGATAGCGCCGGATGGCGGCGTAAAGGTACTGGAGTTCAATTGCCGCATGGGCGATCCGGAAGCGGAAGTCATCATGCTGCGGCTGAAAAGCGATCTGGTAACGCTGATGGAACACGCCATGAACGGAACGCTCGACAAGATAGAGGCGGAATGGGATCGCCGCACCGCCCTGGGTGTAGTAATGGCAGCCCCAGGTTATCCGGACACGCCGCGTAAGGGAGACGTGATTCATGGTTTGGCGGAACTCCCATCCATGGCGCTACCGGAAAAAGATTTTTGCGTGTTCCATGCAGGCACGGCTCTGGGGGGGGAAAACGGCAAGGAAATCGTGACTGCGGGTGGGCGTGTATTATGTGTTACCGCGCTGGGGGATAGCGTGAAGATGGCGCAGCGCCGCGCCTATGACGTTGCCGAGCAAATTCACTTCAACGGTTGTCAGATGCGCCACGACATCGGGTATCGCGCTATCAACCAACGAAAATAGTGAATCTGTAGTGCGTAGCCTGTAGGGCGGGATGGGGATCGGGAGTTTGCATGGATACAACGCAGCAAGTTAAAGAATTTTTCACCGGACTTCAGCAACGCATTGTCGCGCGTCTGGAAGAGGTGGATGGCAAATGTTTTCGCCGCGATCCATGGGAACGTCCCGAAGGCGGTGGTGGATTAAGCTGTGTGATGGAAGAGGGCAACGTACTTGAGCGTGGCGGAGTGAATTACTCACACGTGTTCGGTGGCGGGCTGCCCGCCTCGGCCACCGCCGCCCGGCCTGAACTGTCGGGACGTTCGTTCGAGGCAATGGGCGTGTCGCTGGTGCTGCATCCGCGCAATCCTTATGCACCTACGGTGCACCTGAATGTCCGTTACCTGGAAGCGCATAAGGAGGGGGCCGAGCCGGTCTGGTGGTTCGGCGGCGGAATGGACCTGACGCCTTACTATGGGTTTGAAGAAGACGCCATACACTTTCACCGGACTTGTAAAGATGCACTGCAACCGTTCGGTGGCGACCATCATGCACGCTTCAAGAAATGGTGCGACGAGTATTTTTATCTGAGGCACCGCAAGGAGCCGCGCGGCATAGGCGGTATTTTTTTTGATGATTTGAGCAAACCGGATTTCGATACCTGTTTCAATCTGACTAAAAGTGTCGGCGATCATTTCCTCCCTGCCTACGTGCCGCTACTGGAGCGGCACCTCAATACGCCCTATGGTGAACCTGAACGCGACTTCCAGGCCTATCGCCGGGGCCGCTATGTGGAATTCAATCTGGTGTGGGATCGTGGCACTCTGTTCGGCTTGCAATCGGGCGGACGTACCGAATCCATTCTGATGTCGTTGCCGCCCATCGTGAAATGGCGCTATGACTGGAAACCCGAGGCTGGCACCCCTGAAGATAAGCTCTATACGGATTTTCTGATTGGCAAGGACTGGGTGTGAAGGGCTTGAGCCTCGGTAATGCTTATAAGTGCAATTGTCTACCGAAATACCCCCGGAATTACCACATCATTGCCAATGCTTCAGAAACCTCAATATTATGCCACCGCTTTTTGTTATAAAATACGCGTAATAATCGGGGACGTAGCTCAGCTGGGAGAGCGTCGCGTTCGCAATGCGAAGGTCGGGAGTTCGATCCTCCTCGTCTCCACCAATTAGGTGTTTCAACAAGTCCCAAGAAGTCCCCGCCACCACCTTCGGGCTGGCTTTCTCGTCGTCGGTCATTTCGACCCCCTTTAGGAGTTTTAGGCCTCCCACTGCAGCATTACTTAATCCCCCGCAGCGCCTGGTAGCGTTGATGGACTTGCCCCCATCCCCGGAGTTCGCCCAGATGCGTTGGAGCCGGAAGTACTTGGCGGACCCTTTTTACTAGGGGGAGTGACGCCACCTGGATCGCTAGCGGAGCCACCTAATCCTGGCACGCTGCCATTTCCTCCTGCACTGCCCCCCGCTTTTCTTGCCGTACCAGCAGATGCACCAGCGCCAGCGGTTTCTACCGCGGATCCACCAGAAGTTACCCCAGCTTCAGCCGCCCTTGGGGCTCCAGCAGTGCCTTCTTGCGTGTAAACAAAGCCGACCAATCCACCCAGTAAACCAACGATGATCCAATCCTTCGAAATAGATTTAATGCTCATGGGTCGCTCCTAATATTCGATTTAGCAGGGTTGCTGTATCAAATATTACTCCGCAGCCAAAAACAATCTGTGCGCTATTTCGCATTAGCAGGATGCTCCCTTACTCCACTTTAACGCCTCAATAATCGACCAAAAGCGATAACGATATTTTCCCTGCCTTCCAGTCATGCATTGGCATTTAACCGCACCAGGCCAAACACCGAGAACTTGATCAAAGTTTCTATAAAATTATTTTTTTATTTCTCAGTGTCTGGTAGCGTGTTAAGTGCCTGTGCGATATATTGCCCACCTATTTTCCGCAGAATATTTTCGCCCACGATGCCTTTTTATCTTTCTTGATATAAAGCTCAGCAGTGGATAGGATGCAAATTCTTTACAAAAAGAGGTGAGCATGAGCAACGAAGAAGAGAAAGGGGTTCAAGAGGCAAAATTCTTTTCCAAGTTCGTTGCAATTTCAGGTCTGCCATATAATCTCTCCACCATAGAAAAACGCCCCCCACACCTGAGCCCGACATTCTCTGTGTTCACAGATCCTATGGTTTGGATGCTGAAACGCGCTGCCGTGATGAGCGCGATAGGTTAATCACATCAAATTAATTGGCAATAAAAAACCCGCCGAAGCGAGTTGATGATTATCTTGATCGTTCCGAGAATATTAATCAATGAGGAGCTTTTTAAATTGAAAAGAATCGCGCTTTTAGCAATCGCTTTATCCATTTTAAGTGGCTGCGCTGGGACTGGTTCTATTAGGGAGACTTTGGTGACATCGGAAAGAGGTGTTAAAACTTATCTTTTAGCAAAGGATGTCGGTTCTCTATTAGGAGAAGCATACACAGTGAAGGGATTGAATGAGCGGTCTAAGGAATTGTGTCCCAATGGCTACACTGTAATGAATGAGGAAACCCACGAGGTGAAAAATTGGACAGGGAATCCTGTCGGCAGGGAAGAGGTTACGAGAAAAATCATGTGCTACAGTTCTGAATAGGCAAGCTAGCGTTAAGCTTTGCAATTGATAAAAGGCGAGGCAAAGGCAGTAATCCAGGACGTGGCTTCTTATGAGGAAACGCAGGAGACGCTGGCGCTACTTAAGATTCTCGCACTTGGCAATCAGGAGATTGAAGCCGGGAAGGTCAAGCCGGGAGCCTGACGGCTCACCCCTCTGTACTCACCGTGACATCCGTCGTTTCGCCTCTACTTCAAAAGAGAATCGAAGGCAGGAAGGCGCCCGAAGGCTGGGTATAGAGCCCAAAGCTCATCAACGTCATGGGCTGGACAATGCGAAGTCCGTGCTGCAAGCACCAGCGGAACAGCTCGCCATTGCGCGTGGGCAGGAGAAAGCCCGGCCCCGGGAAGTCTTTCGCAGCCCCAATGAGGGCCTTGAGGTCTTCATTGCTCTCCCCCACGGCATGCCCAAAGAACCCGATTAATGTGGCGTAACCGGTGATGCGACCGGCGTGTTCGACCACGGTGGCAGTGCCTTGTTGGATCGCTTGGCGCAGCTCGTGACCCCGATCATATCCATGGACGTTCTGACAAAGCCGATTGCAAGCCTCTTCATCCCCAGCTTGCGCGGGACGCACGATGTAGCCTGGGATGTCGAGCTCCAGCGCCGGCCCCTGCAGGTTTGCCAGCGGCTCCCGTACCTCGAATCCCAGCTTGGTGTAGAGGGCCAGGGAGCGGTTATGATACGCGGCTTGCACCAGGCGCACTCCGGCGAACCGTTTCTGCCAGGCACGCGCCAATACGTCTTCCATCAGGCATCTGCCAACCGTGCTGTTTTGGACATCCGGGGCGACCGTTAGCGGACCGATACCCGCGATGACCGCATCTTCCCACAGGAAATTGCTGCCTATGATCCGCCCCTCGCTCTCAGCTACCACCGAGTATACGTCAGGGCGTGACAACAGCGATGAAAAGAGGTCACATGCCACCTCGGTCGAGGGAAAATCCGACGGGAAATTATGTTGTCCGGATATCGTCCTGAATGCCTCGTAGCAGATCATTCCGCCCGCCTCCGCGTCTGCGAGACGGCCCGTTCGTATATTGAAATGCATGTTTACTCCGCTCGAATAATTAATCTAAGGGGGGGATATAAGGGGATAGTAAATCAGAGGGAAAAATGATAACCATGCCTGGTTTCTACTTTGTAATTTAGACACGGTCAGCACGACTTTGCAACCAGCGCTTGCAGTCGATTAGTGTGCGTTAAAGCACCTTTCCCCGGGTAGATAAAAAAATCCATCGCACATCATCCATTCGAATTTCTCAACGGATGTGGTAGCATTCGCTACTATGAAGTTTGGTCAATACGAAGCCGAGATTCAAGCTTCTTGTTTCAGCCACACTCCTTGAAAATTCCGGGTCGTTAGCTCAGTTGGTAGAGCAGCGGACTCTTAATCCGTAGGTCGAGCGTTCGAGCCGCTCACGACCCACCAATAATCAAAGAGTTATCCTTCCGATTCTCGGGAGTGTAACCCTTTTCTATTTTATGTAAGTGCAGGTGTAAGTAAATATTATGCGATCGCACATTAGAATTGGGCACGTGGGTGTAACTGCGCGCACCATTTGAGACTATTTTGCGCTTCATTTGAGACTGCCTGAAACGCTATTTTATTGATCCCAATTCTTCCATTCCTTGTTCCAGCTCTTCCAATGGTGCAAAATCTCATCCGCCTCTTCCTTACCTAGGCTGACCTCGTTGGCATCGCGCAATAATAGTTGAACGAATTTTTCAACACACCCTGGGTGGAACCATATTTCGAGTGGTTCCGGTTCCGGTGTTGTTGGATTATGGCCATGCCACATGACCGCTGGTAGTTGTTGCAGGTCTCCGCAGCAATGGAAGCAACGCTTTCCGACCTCCTGGATAAATGGGCGGAAGCGTTCCGGAGAGAGCAGGGACTCCGCGTCGTTCTGTGATAGCCCCTGCGTCTGAACGGCATCTTCTACTTCCTGACTTGTTTTACGATGCTTCTCGAAATTAAATTGAATGTGTTTAGAACGAACTAGCATTGGGCATTTCCTCCTCGCCCAGCATTCTAGATTATTTCCAGTTCCTTATGATTAATTCTGAACGCCTGCCCCGCCCCTGAGTACCACCAACGGTATAATTGATGTCTACCGATTCCGTTGTTAGACCGCTAAACGCTTTGCGCATTTCAGGGATATCGTTGACGCTTACAATCATTTTTCCTCTGATCGATCGGGCCAGATCAGCCATTTGATCGTATTGCTCCAGGCCGAAATCAACCCCATATCCTTCAGTGCCCCAGTAGGGAGGATCACAATAAAATAAGGTATGGGGGCGATCATATCGGCGCATACATTCCTGCCAGTTCACGTGTTCTATGTATGTGCGTGCCAACCGCAGATGCGCCTGGCTTAAATCCTCCTCCAACCTCAGTAAGTTTAGCCTTGGTGGACAAGTAGTAGCTGTGCCAAAGCTCTGGCTTTCCACCCTTCCGCCGAAAGCAAGCTTTTGAAGATAAAAGAACCGCGCCGCGCGCTGGACATCGGTCAACGTTTCCGTTGGGGTAATTTGCGTCCACTTGTAAATTTCACGGCTGGTTAACGCCCATTTGAATTGCCGGACAAATTCCTCCAAATGGTATTTAACTATTCGGTACAAATTGACCAGCTCGCCATTGATATCATTCAATACTTCGACCGGCGCTGGGGCTTTACGAAAATACAGTGCAGCCGCTCCTGCGAACGGCTCTACATAACATTCATGGTCTGGGAATAGCGGGATAATCTTGTTTGCCAGGCGTCGTTTCCCGCCGATCCAGGGAATAATAGGGTTGTGCATTACGTGAGCCTTATAAATGGTTATGCTAGACTCCGATTGCCGCGTACGTGGCAGGGAGCCTTGGCTATGGCTCACAGCTATATTCTGTGGGTTATGGCGACCGGGATCATGTTAGCGCATGATTCCGGTCGCTCTCTCATCTGTGTAATCTATACGCAGATGGTGATCAGCCAAACAGGCTCTTCGCTGCCCAGCCTATCAATCCGCCAACCGTCAGCATCGCCATCGAGATACCTATCACGATAGGAGCGGAGTAACTCGATTGCTCGATCGCATTCAATCCTCTGTCTACAACAGCATCGGCCTGCTGATTCAGATTTTTGGCCTCGGTTAATGCGGCGGTCAGCGTATCTTGAAGTGCTTTTATTTGAGCTTTCACATCTTCAACGTTCATGGTCTATCTCCTTCGTCTGTGGTTAAAAGTGATGCCCTTGACTTTCATGCTGCGTAAAAAATAACTGTTAATAGCAGGGAAGCCAGCCCCCAAAAGAACAGATCCTGCCTCCCCAGGGCGCGCCAGTCCCAATTATGTTGTTCCAGCTCGCGAACAATCCCTCCGACGAAAGACAGAACCCCGGCGCCCCAGGCCGGAATAGGCAGCAGAATCAATATCCACAAAATTCCTGAGTAACCCATGTGGAGAAATTGATAGCCAATCTCTACCCATAACGGTCGCCCTGGCTTGAGAGAAAAAATTACCATTGGATTGCGTCCAGTTGTTGCTGAGTGGGAGTCACACCCAGCGCCTCGATCTGATCGCGCAGGCCCTGTGCCTTCCCGGTTAGTTCACCGTGAATCGGAGAAAACAGAGCGGCTTTTGCGAGGATCTTAGCAACGAAGGCGGCCTTAGTGATCCCGCGCCCTATTACCGCCCCATCGATCCAGGGTGTGGGCATGTCATTATTCAACTCCCATGCGCGCGCCTCTTCTTCCTGCTTTGGCCAGCTTTTTACCTCCTCCTCCGGGTAGTCGGCAGTTACCACTTTTACAGCCGATTGATAGTCCCCATTAATGCGTGCCAATGCGGCGGATATCATCTGCGCAGTGGTCGGAGGCGCAGGCGGCTGTGGTGCGGCCGCGATCCATAAATCGATGAATGGCTGAAAGGGATCGATGTCACCCAATAGGGTGTTGGCCGTATCGTCATACTCGACATGCCCTTGGGTGCCATCCCATTGCACCACCCTGACTCCCTCAAATAGGGCAGAGAGGTCTACCTGACGAAATACGCCGCCAACTCCAACAACGCCATCGTCTCGAATAATCGTTACTCGCATAGTTTCTCCTTTGAAATTGCCATTGGAATGTAAAGGGGTGGGTGTGAGTTAGCCACCATCATTGGATTATGGATATGCGGTGAATTGTTGAGTGTGGCAAAAGATTGGCGGTTTCTTTCACCCTCTTTCACCATTTCATTGCGGAACGACTCGGTGGCCGCCACCCCCTTGCGTGACTCGTTGGCCGTGTTAATCATCAGCGTTGGCATCCAGGCAATTGCGCACCCAAAATCCTCGACCTCTTTGCCGGTATTGGTATCAACTCCGGCAACCTTTATGTACCAAGGGCAGCGAGCGATATACTGCTTGCCGCCATCAGTTTTAACGTCTTCACACTTGGCACCGAGTGGACAGTCTGCTT
This sequence comes from Nitrosospira sp. NpAV, assembly GCF_000832065.1. GTDB lineage: Bacteria > Pseudomonadota > Gammaproteobacteria > Burkholderiales > Nitrosomonadaceae > Nitrosospira. The sequence continues at coordinate 123,091 of NZ_JXQM01000007.1, forward strand.
GTCTTATATCCATTAGTTTTTGCTCGCCAGAATCATGTCAATATATTGCACTGCCAGATTTATGGCAGTACCGGTAAAAGTGTGATTGTGTGAACCACCACTACCTCCGTCAGTAGCGGTGCCTGGCGAAGCTGAGGGCGAACCTCCAGAGCCGCCACTTGGATTCGATCCCGCGCCGCCGGTGTTATACACGTTAAATGCATGAGGATGCGGTGGCGTTTGGGCCGTTGTCAGCGTGGTCGCACTATTCGAGCCATTCACTGCCTGAGACGCAAAAGCGGTGGTAAACGCGACTGAACCACCCGAACCACCTCCAGGACCGCTGACAATTCTCAACGCCTTATTGTTGTGCGTAGTGATCTGTGTCCAGCCTATCGGCGCCGCTGCTTGAAAAAATAACAACTTGGTTCCGATATCAAAATTCGATAACTCCAAAGCTTCTTTAAGCTGAGTTCTGCTACCAGGGTCGAGTGCCATTCCTGCACCCTCGATTACATTCGCAATTTCTTCCTGTATGGCATTGAAGATCGCGGCGTTGAGATCTGTTGGGGCGATCCCGAGCGATTGATTTCCATCTTTGAAGCCATGTTTGCCAGCCCCGAAAAGGTCAACAGCCTTGGTTGCGGTGTCAATTCGTTGCATTCTTTCTCCTTACACGTAAGCGAAAATAGCCGTGGTATGCGCTGGCTTAAAGTGATTGATCCGGCACTCGATAACCTCATCGCCCCACGCTTGGAGCGCATCATTACAGGTACTGTTACAGTTCATGACTATTGCGCCGCCAAGTGATGGCAGATTGATCCTCCAGGCAAACCGATCCGCCTCAGATGCCACTGCATCATTGCAATCATCGTTGCAATTCATCGGCCTGAATTCGTCAATCGTTGCGCCAGGGTAACCGAGCGCAGCGGCTATATTGATAAAGTATTGTCTGCTCTGGCCACCCAGGCTGGTCAGCTTAGAAACCAGTGCGGCACGCCGCTGCTCGACGGTCTGACCAGCGGTAAGGCAGGTATCAGGCAAACCGGCAATCCGTTCCCAATCGGTTAATAGATCCGATGTATTTCGCGGATCTGCCTCGTTGATCAGATCCTCGCCACGCCGGTCCACGCGGGCAAATTCCTCGGCCAAGGCCGCCAACAGCTGAGTAAGTGTCGCCTCGGCGTCGCGCGGCCATGCCTGGCCTTGCGGTAGCAACGATTGCAGCTGACGTAGATAATCGTTGGCTGTCATGCCCATATGATTGTTCCCATCGTCGCCATCTGGCCGGTGGCGTGTGTTACGTCCGCATTCGGCACAGTCATCGTGTAATTATTTTCGCCTGCTGCGATACTGATCGCCTGGCGAATATGCGAGAGCAGGATTGTGCCGCCCGGCTCGGCTTCGCGGAGCAACAGATCGGCAAGCTCGGCCTCAATGGCATCCTTGACCGCTGCTGTATTCGGTGTCGCTGCGATGGTGAAATTTAGCGCCACCGCTACCGGGGCTGTGACCATGACAGCGGCCGTTACCGGACGGCGGGCATCAATATAGTCTTGCACCGCCGCGACCTCTCCCGCGTCTGGAATGATGCTTACATCGTCATCGCGTACAAAGCGCACAGCGACGGTGCCAGGCCCCAGCTCCTGCGGGTACACCCATGCACGGGTCACACCAGCAACCTCAAGTGTCCAGGCGATATAGTCATAATCCGCACCGCCATGTGGCGGCTGCTGGATGCGGGCAATCAACCGGGCGCGAAGACTGGCGTCCGCCTCGGTATCGGACCCTTGAGAAAGCCCTCCAGTGGCAACGGTGGCCGAACCGTTAATTCCGGCAATCGGCACCACCATAGTTAACGCGGTAGCGGCATCTGTATTACCTGCCGCACCCGCCACCGAGGCGGTCACGGCAACGGTAGCGGTTCCTGATGATATGGTGGCATCGGCATCAGTGGTAAATTCCGCCGCATCCGCGCGCTGCATCACTGTACCCGCCGGAATGAGTGTGGCATTCGTGCCGGTGAACGCGACATTGCCAACCGCTGGTGTGGCAACCTTGCGCGGTTGTGTAAGCCAAATTGTCGACCAGCGGTCGAGTATTTCCGCTTCGGCTGTGTCGTAAATAACCTGCCTGGCCAGCCAATCAAGATAACCATACAACCCATGCACTGCACCGGCATGCACGCGTGAAAGTACGTTTAAGTTGGAACGACGTAGCCGGGCATCGACGCCTGGCAGGCGTGCTTCGATATCGTTGATCGAACGCTCTATCAGATCGGCAAGTGCTGGGCGGGAGAATGGCATTTATGCGGCCTTCCAGAAATTCTCAAAGCGGTATTTCGCAACGGTGCTATCAGGCCGAATGATCTCGATGTATATACCTAGCACACCCATGCGCACGATTGCGGTGGTGATATTCACTGCCTTTGCCACGCCATCCTCAACCAGCCAGTCAAGTGCCTCCTGGGCATATTCGCGGGCACGGATTACCACAGATTGCAGTTGTTTTTCCCGATGCAGCAACCACAACCGGCTACCGATCTTGTCCGCTGGCACATCGGCAAACATGTCCGCCCACCAGCCACGCCTATCGGCCGTGGCATCGGGGATGATATCGCCAGACTCGGCTTGACGATCCGTAAAGAGCGAAAGGATCACAGCCGTTTCCAATCCGTCGTCTGCGGTCAGGCCAAGGGCATCTATGGCATAATCGGCACCCTGCTCGAAGCCGAAAAAGAGAGTCTTAACGTCGCTCATGGCTGAAAGCTTTTGATATCGCCGGTGACTTCAAGCAGGGGTGTCACCATTCGCACTTTGGTGCTCGCGGTCACCTCAATCACCCCCCCGCGCTGCATTACAATCTTATCGCCTTGGTCCGTATAAATCGCCACCTCGCCGGGTTGCAGCCCCTTGAGCCGGTAGCGCCGGTCATCGACACGAATAGCAATACCGTGATCGCGGTTGCCATCGATAAACACTGCCGCAACTTCGGCGCCGCCATGCGGCACGGAAGTAAATCCATAATCCTGAAAGCGCTCAAGATCGCGTACTTCGCCCGCAAGTAACTGCACCTGCACTCCTTGCATCTTGAGGCCATCGTTGACCAGGGAAAGTACTCCGCGACCCACCATTAGCCGTACACGACGGGCCAATGGCGCGATCATCTTATTAATAGTGCGCATCAAAATCCGATACTCCAGTCATCACTTTTGCTCTTCTTCGCTTTATCCTGCTTGCCGGTTAGGCTGACTCCGGCCACCAAGTCGAAGGCTTCCCGCCGTACCAGTTGCAGCTCGGTGCGCGTACCTTGCTCATCAAGCATGAATACCACCGACGCGATCAGCAGATCCGCATCTGCATAAAGCATGGGGGAGCGCAGATGCACCATCGTGTTAGGCTTCCACAAGTTGCCCTCACTCGCCCATCCCTGCACCGTGATCGTGGCGCGATTGCCCCGGCCCATACGGACGTTACGCTCCCACTGAGCGCGCTGTGAAAGTGTGGCGCCGGTACCCTGATCTTCGGCCAATGTGATCAATGGCCTGTAGCGGGTAATTGCCGAGTCTCGTGATTCGGCTTGCTGATGCGCAACCTGCGGACCGGAAAAGTCATCACTGCCTACGCCTTGACTCTTGATAACGTAGCGGCTGTAGCGATCCTTCCAGGAGAATTCCCCTCTGGCCGCGAGAATGTTTTCACCTTCTGTTAGCGTTGCCACCGGGGCACCGGAACCCGCGCGGGTCAATACCAGGTTGCCCAATCCATCGGAAACCAGCAAGACAGCCTTCATTCTGGCAGCGCGCTCCAGGCATTCGAATGCCGTCTCGCTTTCTTCTATTGAGAATGGAGGATTGAAAGCACTACCCACATCGGTATTTCTAAACACCTTAATGCCGAACGACTGACATAAATCGACAGCAATCTGATCTAACTTACGGCCAGACCATTGCCCGCTCTTGTGAATTGCAGAGCAGTCCACCAGGTCGCCCGTTTTGTCACGACCGCTCACGGTAATGGTGTGCTGCTGTTTATCGTACTGTGGGGTTACGGTGTCGACGTAACCGGTAATCACTACCGCCTGATCGATCAGCACTTGGCATGACTGGCCAGGGTTAATTTGCCGAACGGCCGATTGTTCCACCCAGCGATCGGTAACTGACAACTCGAACGTACCGGCGATCTGCTCGATTCCACGCTCGATGCGGATAGTCTTCCAGCCGCCGTAAAATGCACCGTTAACACGCATCTCGACATTGCTCATGTGAGCACCTCAAGCGAGTGGCCGCCAGTCACAAATCCCGGATGGCGGATGCGGTTGCGCGCCACGATCTCTGTCTCTCGTGCGGCATCGCCATAGAGCTGATGTGCCACAACCAGGGCGGGTAGCGTTGTATTAGGCGTGAATTGCACGATGCGCGACAGATCGGCGCCGCGCGACGTGATATCGTGAACAACAGCCGAGCGCAAGTCGATCAGTGCCGTATAGGTAGTGTCGGGCGCGGTTTCGGCGGCAGCTTCCAATCGAGTAGCTAGGTCCGTGCGTACAGCGATCGCGTCGTCGTAACTGGCAAATTCCATCTGACTGCTGGCCCGGGCCGCTTCGACCAGTGCCGCATTGCGGGTCAGATCGATCACAGCTTGCTGGTTTGCAGCCTGCTGTTTACGTGCAGAAGTGGTGCCCGCAATAGATGACAACCCGGTAACGCCCAGATCGAACAGTCCCGAAAGCGAGAGAAACGCCGCTGCTGGCGAAAGCGCGATCGCGCGCATACCGCTGATTTGAGCAAAAACGCTGCCAGCCAGGCTCGAAGGAAAGCGGATCAAGCTGCTGGCAGTACTGCCAATCATGCTCAGATCGCGGACAAATTGCGGGGTGGTTGCTGTGTTTTGCAGAACGCTGTTTGACGATGTTTTAATTGCGGCGAGCGCTACCGCGATGCTGGCCAGCGCGCCGGTACTGACAAAATCAGGTTGCTTATCGACAGAAAATACATCCTCGAATGCTGACTTAACTGCGGTCTCGGCGTCACTGGCGGCAACCTCGACGCCGGTCTGGGTATCGGCACGCACCGTTGGCTGTACAACGTCGCTTGATTCCTGGAAGGTGATCGAGAAACGGACCACACCACCCTCATCCATTGATTGCGACCAGCGTCCGTTCGGCACGGCCACCTTCATACGGCCTTTATATGGATGTACCAGCTCACCAGTTCCCGGTGCTTCGAGGGCCTCGATCAGTGCATCGCGAGCGCGCATGACATCCGAACCCAGCACAAACGCCTCAAGCGTGAACTCACGCGCACGCCGCCCAAGATCCTCGACATAGGGCACATCCTTGCCAGGGTATTCGTGCGAGACCGTGCGGCGTCCGATCGTGGCATCTGCTGAGCGCACGTGGAACGGTACACTACGAAAGGTGGCTGCCTGAAGCTGATCGCGCCATGCAGCCATTACATCGCCCCCGCCATCGTCATGCCCGCATCGACGTTGAATCGTACGTTCTTATTGCTCGATGATGTACTTACGATACCGGCGCGGCCTTCGGAATCGACGCGAATATTGATAGTGCCGCCGATATCGGTAGTGCGCAATTTCTCATTGAGCGCAATGGCCTGTTGTGCATCCTGATTGCTAAAAAACGATAGTGCCTTGGAAATTGTGGCGCTGATCGCATTCCCTACCTCGGTGCCTTCAGTTGCCTTATAAAGTCCATAACCCGTGGCGCCGACAGCCGTGGCCACAAGTCCCGCTTTAGCCAGCATCCCACCGCCGATCAATGTAACCAGCTTAGCCAGCATCCCCCCGCCCGCCGCTCCGACCAGGTCTCCCGCCACGCCCCCCGTCATGTTGGACAAACCTCCGCCCGGCATATTGACTACATACACGGGTGTCACACCTGCCGCAGCTTCCAGCGCCTTGCCCTCCGCCAGTCCGGCTGCCGTCCCGCCGAAACGTTTAGCCAATGCGCCGATAGCCTTGCCACCGTAGCGTCCAGCGCCGAACAATCCTAGCAATCCAGCAGCCCCGCCAACGAGCATGTCTTTCCCATCCAGGCCCATGCCGCCAGCACTCTTGCTATCCATCATAGTTTTGATGGCGTCCGAAATACCGGCATTAATAGGTTGAATAAAGCTATCCGCAGCATTGCGCAAAGATGCCTTCAGCCTGCCCACCTGATCAATCGCGTTGTTGATGGCGCCGGGCATATCCTGCGCAAACGTACCGCCTGCCGCGCCGATACCGGCGGTCATCTGGCTGATGTTTCCCAGCATGTCGCCGGAAAGCAAAACGCGCATGCCCTTGATGGTGTCCAGATCCGCATTGCCGAATGCTTTCTGCACGAATAGTGAACGATCCTTTTCCGTGTTTAGCTGGTCATACTGCTTTTTTATGTCTGCCAGAACCTTCATCGGATCACGACGGTCGCCCGTGGAAGTATCGAAGAATTTTACTCCCGTGGCTTTCTGCGCTTCCTTCATGTAGCGCAGATTGGTAAATAGCCTGAGGGTGCTGTCTGCCAGCGTGGCCAGCCGTTCGGGCTGGCGCTCGATCTGAGATAGCCCTTCCACGAATGCAAGTGTTTGATCGAAGCCAAACCCGGCCGCCGCTGCGTTAGGTCCAATGCGGCCGAAAATGCTGGACAGGTTTTCCAGTTCAGCATTGCCCAGGCGTCCGGCAATCGTCATCTTTTCCAGCAGGGTGACGGCCATGTCCGGCTTCGTAAGATCGAAATTGAAAGCGGTAGCAGCAACGGTGAGCGATCCAGTCAAGCTATCCGCATTTGCTCCGGTTACCGCCATTGCCTTGTTGGTGGCATCAAGGACTGGTAGCGCTTCGGTGAACCGCAGCCCTGACTGCACGGCGTTGTTAAAACCCTGCTGCAGATCCTCAACGTTCTGCCCCGTGTCTTTCGCCATGCGAAAAAGTTCGGAGCGCAACCCAGCCACATCTGCCTGGCTGGCGCCTGCCGTCTGCCCGATTTGCGTCAAGCTCTTGTCCATGCGCGCTGACTGCACGATGGCGGCCACCGTGCCGACTGATACGCCGACCGATGCCAGTTTCCCCTCGACGCTACTCAACATGCCCTTGATCGCGTCAAATTCACGTTTGACGCCCCCGGCGAAACGGCGCACACCACCCCCCGCAGTAGTCAACCCAGAGACAAACCGGGTTGCGTCCGCGTGCAGTTTCATTGCTAGGGTGAGATCGCGATTAGCCATTCTTGATTTTGGTCAGGTGCGACAGATAATGATTAAACTCAAAGACTGGGAGAGCCTTTATTTCTTGGTACGACCAGCCTGTTTTCAGCGCAAGCAGAAAAATCCTATCCAGTGTTCCCTTCTGCTGCGCTACTCGGCTTCCCCCAGTTCGTCCAACTCCTGCTGCGCCCCGCGCAGCTCCCAGTAGTCGGCGGGCTTCAGACGTTGCAGCATGGCAAAAGTGAATGGCCCTTGATAAATACCGCCATTCTGATTAGAGACAGACTGCAACTGCCGCACCATTGCGTGTGCGTTGAATGTCATCGGCGTATGCATGCCGCCGCCCTGGCGCGTCGCCGCCACCTCGGCATCGGTCATATCCTGCACCGTGATTTCGCGCATCTCAAAATCGGTATACACTTCATCGCCGATCTTGAGGCCGTGCTTAAATTTTCCGGTTGTGGTTTGCATGGCTATGCTTCCTCCGCACTGATGCCTTCAAAGCGCAGCGCCACTTCTCCCTTGTCAAGCTCTATGGCTTTGGCGGACCACGCGTTACGCAGCATGTACACCTTGCCTGTATCGGCCTCGAATGTGACCGATGCATCGGTGGTATCCTGCAGCTCTTTGAGCGACGTATCCCCTTTGTGCGCAATGGTGCATTCCACATAGGGCACCGCAGTCTTCTCGCTATACCCGAGCACACCGCTGTCTCCCAGCACGGCTTCGCGCTCGATGCCGCCGAAACCCAGCTTTGCACCTTCTTTCGACGCCAGGCGCTTGCCGTTAACACTGACAAAAACGCGGCCGGTAACTTGATTCGACATGTAACTCTCCCGTTAAAAATTGATCTGGTTTAACCCTCAGTTATCCGGAAATTCCGGATAACTGTTGATTAGAAAAACGTAGGTTGTGCCACGGCTCGCGTGAGCGCCATTAGCGCGGTTTGAAAGTCGGTTGCGCCTATACTCACCCATCGCTGATCAAGTCCTTCGGTCGCTCTGAGTTTTTCTACTAACTCGCCAAGCTCGGCGCCTTTGGTCTTAATTTCATTCATAAGGGCTATCTCAGCTGATGTTAATTCGCGGTAGCCTTTAATCTGACGGTGCTGATTTTCCATTTTCTCCCCCGTTTACTTTTTCGAGTTACAGCCTGAATTGCACCGCCGCCGCGAACACCCGGAACTGATTAACAATATCGGGCGGGATCACCGCATTGACCCGGTTCGGATCGCTGTCGGAACGCACCACCAGCAAATCGGCCTTGAACTGGTCGAAGTCTTCCACCAGGCCAACTTGCTCCAATTCGCGGAATAATCCGAGCAGCTCAGCCCGGATCACGCGCGGCGTGACAATCGCTTGTCCAGGTGCGAAGTTCGTACCATCGTCGGCCAGCTTATAGCGGGGAAAGCGCAGCGCTATGCGCGCCCGTACCGCATAGCGGATGTAATCCACCGTCCATTTGGTTTCCAGATCCAGGTAACTGATATCCTCGATCCCGAACGCATTAGTCTGATAGGTAGTGACAACGCGCTCGATCAGCACACGGCCACCCGCGTCGACCAGGAAAGTACTGATACCATCCTTGAGCAACAGGTTGCGTTCCTCGCGCGTAAAACGTTCCTTTTCGCTCGGCGGCAGCAATCCCGACAGTAGCAGCGTTTGGAAAGGCCGGGCCGGATCGATCGCGCCATTGAACTCACACACGGATGCCAACACCGCCGCCCAGATCCACGGTGCGGTGGGTGATTTGCCGGAACCAACAATGGTCGAATGCAGAGAGTTACGCGCGGCGCCGTAAGTGGTCAATGTTCCATGTGTGCCGGAGAGCCCGGCGAAAGCATGGCCGGTCTTTTGGGACATTGGCCCCCAGCGTGTACCCAACTCATTTTCCAGCGCCACCATGTTGGCCGAGTCCGTCCAGGGGGTAACGATGGTGTAGTACTGGTCATTGCCGATGGCCGAAAGCGCATTAGATACATTCGGATTCCCGCTACCGCTGGCCATTGCCACGATAGCCAGGCTGACGCCCTTCGGTGTGGCTTCGCCCATGTAGTAGTTAAGCCGGATGTCGATCGCGTTGCCGCACTCGCCTTTGTGTCGCGCGGTGATAGTCACCACTCCAACTGAGGGAGTGGCGGTAACCGGAAGATCAGCTGCCGCGTTGATTGCGGCCGCGATAGAGGCGGCCACCACGGTTACCGTATCGCCTGCGGCGACTCCGGCCTGCAGACGAACGCCACCGATATACAATTTGATCGTGCCTGCCTCGGTTGGGGAGCCGGTCACGGTGATCGTGCCGGTCGCCACCACGCCAGCGAGCAGATCATCCAGCGCCACGGCCCACATGTCCGAGTAGGGGTTAGCGATCTTGGCGGCGGCAATCATGCCGTGCAGCTGCGAGCCGCGCCCGAAATACCCGGCCGCCTGGTCTGCATTCAGCATCCGCGTTGGGATCTGCTGTGCCACAGTACCGGCGGTCAGGCGCTGACCGAGAATCAAGATCTTGCGCTCTTGCTGCGGCAACCCCTGAACCGCCTTGCTGTTGTCGATTTCAATGTATTGGCCGGGAGTACGGATATCGACCGGGATCTCGGCGAAACTTACATTTTCTGGCATGGCTTATTTCTCCTGGTTAACTTATCTGGTCAAACATAAAGGTCAGTTTGCTTTTTTGGCCTGGTTGAAGGTTTACCTAAATTTTCTTGCCTTTCGGTTTCTCGACTTCAATTACATCGCCATCCGCAAGGCGGCGTAGCCAGTAGCTGTTTAACTCGACCGACGCTCCCTCTGCCGGCAGAACGTTCCCGTTCGGCATGCGCACATGCAAGTCTGGCGCGGGTTTGATAAATTTCTGCATCGTCTCTCCTTTATGATGTGGGCAGCGTTACCTGGTCAACGGCATCCGGCTTGGATGCAGTCTGGTCAGGCGGCTCTTGCAACCACTTGTTATGCTCGGCCGCAGTCTCATGCGGCGGGATATCCATATCACTATGGAACGTAGCGAAGTCGTTAAGCGCTTCCTCATCCACCGGTACGGGCAGATCCACCGTGCCGTACGTCTCGATCTGTACCACCCCGGCGTAAACGCCAGCCTTATAGAGCAGATCCTCGGCCATGAAATCGATTGCGGTTACCTTCCAACTGCTCTGCCCCGCGAACGCACCATCAAGCAATCCTGCAACCGCTTCCAGCATTTCATATAAGCCCACCGGCCCGATGGCGCCGCCGTCTCCCTGGCGCGCGGCAATGTGCCCCCGACTGTTGCGTGCGATACAGGCGACACCGAAGCGCAGCCGGGCCGAACGATCCGCCACCCGCAGAGATCCGGCGGCGAGATATACCGCCGGTGCATCCGTGGTGAATTTTTTCACCAGGCTGTCTCCCGACAGGTCCGGCAGACTGGCTACATCGCGCAGCTTGGCACCAATGGGTGCCCCCTTTATCAGCGCAATCAGATCATTTTCAGCTTCAGCCAGCATTGATAATTCCTTGAATCCGCATTTGCAGAATATCCAGTATGTCAGCCTCATCTCCGGCATTAATGCCCAGGAAAGGCCGCGCCGGGATGGTTACCGATTTGGTGGTGACAAACGCACCGTTAGCCAGCTTAAAGCGTAGCGATGATGCATTTCTCGGTTTGATTACGCCGCCAAATTGATGGATAGCGGCATAGATACGGTTAACACCCCATTCCGCAAAGTCACGGCCGGAATGACTGGTGATTGAATCACCCAGGTGTCCATCTTTGGTCAACGTCCTGCCCCCACTGATCTGCACGCGGATGCTCGGTTTCCAGCGCCTGCCATCCGGCCCGATCTCGGTACGGAAGCGCTCACGCGTGCTGTTTTCTCCCAGCGTAGCGATGTCGCGCATCGCATCCTTGTTGTCGCGGCCGAGCGCAATCAGGTTGAGCAACACCGCCCTGATCTTGGCATCGTCATGCGAAACGCTGACGGCAATGCCAGGCACGGCCATTAGATAAATCCTTCCGCGTTACCGCGCCGGAATACCGGCGTGGTAGACGAAATCTGCGCCGCGTCGTTGGCGGTCGGCCGATTGCCGGAGACATCCACACCCAGGCTGATTAAACCCTTGGCGATCGCCTCAAGCTGCTTGATAACGTTTTTGTTACGTTCGGTTACGGTGTCGGTAGCCATGTCGTCGTACAGCGCATAGCGGGCAAGATCACAGGCCGCCACCATTACCAAGCGCGGCACGGCAATCAGAGGTACTGTGTAACGAGTAGCGAGATAGCCGTTGATCGTGCTATCCGCATCCAGCAGCTTGCTCTCGATCAGCGTCAGCGCTGCCACTGTTGCCGCCTGCTCATCCGTGGTGTAACCGGCAAGGCTTCCTGCGGCGGCGGCCGTCTTGAGCATCTCCGCCGTCACCATGCGCGGCATGCCACGATCAGCCCGCTGCGCGATCTCTTCAGCGCCGAACTGGTCAAGCAGGTTAGTGGCGGTGGCGTACGTCATTACTCAGCTGCGATATCGATAAAAGCGACGCTCAGCAGCGGCTCGCTGATAATTTGGTCAAGTTGCTCCGGGGTCAGATCAGCCGCGTTCAAAGTGACAGGCTCCGTACCGAATTGAATTCCGGCGCGCCGGAAACCGTTGCGCTCGGCCTGGACAATCAACGCATGCACCACTTTCTCTTTCTGGACTTCCGGCCCAGGCGCGGGAGGAAGTTCTGCTTCGCGTGTCCCTTGAGGTTCGGACACAGATTGGGCAGATTCCAGCATAGCTTCCGTCTCACCGGACACCACGCTTGATTGAGCTGGTACTGCAGGGTTTCTCTTTGCCATATCGATCTCCATTAATCTGCAGAGGCGGGGGGAGGTGAATCGTCTTTATCCTCCCCCATCGCTTGCAGGCACGGGCAGGGTTTTATTCAATTACGCTCCGTCTTAACGGAGCGCTCACATCAAGCGTCAGCGGCAATTAACCGGTTGATCCCCAGGCCATCTGCCAAAAACCATAACCGCCCGCCGCCCGCGCTTCCGCGCCGAACTTGAATTTCTTGCGGCTGAATACATCGTCAGTTTGCGGATCTATCTGCTCGACGAACACCGGCGCCTTGCGCTCCTGGTAAATAAAAGGCTTGACCGGCTTCGTGGTGTCTAGCAGGAACCAGGCCGTATCGGAAGTCAGCCGGGCATCCACCACCACTTCAGCCGTTCCTTTGTAGGGATTGGCTTTGCCATCGTCGAGGCGATCGTTATTGATAAGTGCCAGGGCAATTGCCTCAAGCGCAGGGGGCACGAGCAATACGTTCGGGATGATATTGAGGGGACGGCCTTCATCGTCTTTGAATTTGCGCATCGCCGTGCGGCCCGCGCCATAACTGGCGATAGCAAGCGCCTGCGTAGCGGCGGATAGCGCTACCGCACCCTTATTGGAGACCGATGCACCCGCCACCGGGTGATCAGTGTCAAAATAATATTGACCGTCGTAGCACTGGTTGGCGAAGCCACCATTGACCAGAGCCATCACAATCTCATCCGGCAATTGCTTAGCTGAGAAACCGGCCATTTGAGCTTGAGGCGCATAAATGCCAAGCTGATCATCCTCGATGTGATTGCGATCAACTTCTATAGTGGCTTCCCAGTCGTCATTAACGATCGTGTATTTGAAGGCTTCGAGGGATTTAACAAACTTATCGCCAACCCACTTCCGCATTTTCGGGAAAGCGGATAGCCAGGCGTAATCATTTTGCCCAGTAGTGGATGGTACTTTCATGGCAATTTTTTGCCAGACAGATGGCGCCGCGTCGAACGCATTGACGAATGAGGTTTTGAGGCTGATAAATACATTGCTGATTGTGTCTTTGTTCACCAGCATCCCAGCAAAACCAAGCAGCTCGATGCCGGAACCGGCATCATGTTGCCCGGCTATCGCACCGAACGGCAGAAGCGCCAGCAGCGCCACAAGACCGGCGCCGATCAGAGTGAGAATTTTAGAAAAATGCATCGTTGTTTCTCCTGGTAGATAAATAAATAGAGCTGCTTTTCTTCTCTAGCTTTGAATCTTTACTGCACCCAGACGCCGTCCGAATCGACTCCGATCACAACTCCGGCAGCGGAACGGGTATTGGTACCATTGGTCTTGGCCACTGTTTGGTCATCAATGACATAACAAGTTTTGCCAAGGTCGGCCTGAGTTACCGCATCGGCGCCGTGATTGAGCCACTTGAACGCTTTGCGGCGGCGCACAAGCACGTTCTTGGCGCCATTGGCGCCGGGATTCACTACTTGCTCTTCAGCCCGACCAAGGTAAGTTAGCGTGGTAGCAACAGCGCCGGGGGTTGCGTAACCACTGGCGTTGGCCACCACCAACGCGCCCGCGTAAATGGTGACGCCAGTGGCTACGGGGACGGAGATCAATTCCCCGTCTTGCATGTGTGTGTTGCGATCTGCTGCGAGTGCCATATCTTTCTCCTTGTCTGATGTTTTAATCTTCGCGAGGCCAAGTGGCCGGGCGATCCCGCGCGACCAGGTTCTTTAAACTGGCGCGCCGAGTGTTTTCTTGAATTCTTCCGGCGAGACGCCCATTGCTTTGCATACGGCCAATTGCGATTCAGTGAGCTGCTCATCGTTCCCACCTTCACCAGGCTTCTTGCCGCCGGTCTGAGTACCACTGAGAGCCGCAACCGGCTGCGCGGTATCGAGATAGCCTTTCAGCGCCGCGATATCCTTGCCACCCAGTTCACGCGCCCATGCTTCTTGCGGAGGCAACAGACGCCCGTCGGCAAGCGCGGCGGTAACCAGGCTATCCACCTCGCGCCCGTTAACTTCTGCCCGTAGCGACGCCAGCTCATCCTGCACCGCTTTCATGGTATCGATTGGCACATACTTGGCCGGATCTGGTGAGGCAGCCTTGAGTTCAACAATTTCCGTGTTCCGCGCGGCGAGCAGCGTGGGCAAGCTGAATCCAACCGTGGCCGCTTCCGGATTGCCGTTTTTTATTACGTCAACGGCTTTCTGCAGCTCCGCTACAACCTCTTCCGTGGTGGCCAGTGTTGGCAGATTTAGAAGCCAACGGATATTGTTCAACAGCTCATCAAGGTTCATAGTTAAAAGCTCCTGTGTTTCAGTTGAAAAGCGTGTAGCGGCAGCCTGTGCCACCACGTCGTCCATCCCATCAAGGGCTGGGTTATTGGTTAATGCCGCGTTAAAGATTGATCTGATCGCACCGGTTTTTTTGTCGTAGCTGAAAACCGGGGAAATGTAGAGATACTCCTTCGCCTCGATCAAGGCTGAGGCGCGTGCAGTCCATTCAACATCAATCGCATAAAGGCCATCGCCCTCACGCCATTCAAGCTTCTTGAACCAAGCCGCCGCCGGGGCAGGCTGGCCGTTTTTTGCAGCCAGCAGGGATTGATGCTCATAGTCGATCACCAGGGGATTGCTCCGCCCGGCAAGTTGGTCAATGATGGCTTGAGCCAGTGTTGCATCGATGTACCAGTGCGGCGCATCCTTGGGACGACCATCCGTGGCGCGGAACTTTCCGGCGGGAAGCAATTGCACCTCGGCACTGGCGGACAGCGCAAATGCGCACGCGGCAAAACCAATTGCGAGGGGGAAGGTTTTCGGTTTGCGATTCATGCCGCCATTGTGCGGGCGGCCGGGAAGGTAGTTAAGGCGGAAGCGTTTCCGCCCCGGAAGGGATTAGGATCTAAATTAGATTAGCACCCTAAAAACTCTACCGTCAACCGATAAGATGCGAAACATAGGTTTTGCTCCGCGTTTCAATGCCGCTATGAGCGAATTTAACGGGGGTCTAACGCGGGTATCTGAATTTTTCAGGGGCATAGTAGCCGGATACGTCTCTCAAACGCTTAAACCCCCATCTTTCAGCTTGCTGCTTTTCCCCACTGGGACTATACTTTTATCGAACGGGTGAGCTGTGGAAATTTCGGAGTCCACAGTAACGTTTCCGAGTATTCGTTGATGGAGGGACGTCCGGCCTCCCATCCGTTTCCTAATTCAAGTTGCCTCTCACCAAGCGGTATCTCTTCTCATTTTTCAGAGCAAGCGGGTCAACTTTAAAAGCTGCTCTTGCCATATTGAGCTTGCTCTTGGGTTTCTTTGGCACAAAATCGGACTGCACCACCAGCTTCTGCTTGCGCGGGTCATCAATGCTGTCCAAGACGTAGAGCAGATTCCCCGTCTCAGTGTCGTATAGTACCGCACGCGGATTCGCAAGTCCTTCCGGTAACGCCTCCCACTCCTCGGTTGTCAGCGCATCGCCAGCATTGGCATGACGTTCGGCCTTCTTGCCCACAATTAACCTATCCTGGATCGCAATTTCAGCCGACACGGGAGGCTTATCCATCGTGCGCAAGAATTCCACATCATCAGGATGCGCGAAACCGGCCACCGCAAACTTCCCTTGGCCACGGCCAGCCACTAGAGTATCCGTCACAAACGCGACAAAGCTCTGCGCCACTCCCGGCGACATCAGCGGAGACATTGTTTGCCACCAGCTGGCGCCGACGTCGGCCGGAGCCTGGATGATCTTTTCAGTAACGAACTTTGGTAGATTCTCCCGCCGTCCACCTGGCGGATAATGGAAAGCGGGATCTACCCCCTTCGGGATCTGCTGTACCTCGCCGCTGCGCTTGTTCACAAAGGTGTATTCCGGCACCACAGGCGCATCGCTCACAGTCAACCCGCGCCGATCCATCATCCCTTGGCTTAGCTGGATTACCCGGCATTTGCAGCCCCACGCCTTGACCGGCATGTGTGCCTGGTAGAACGGATCATCGGCTGGCAATATCAACCCGTCCCATGCCGCGTGCTGAAGGCGTGGATGTTCGCTGTTATTGCCGGAGTACTGCAGATAGGGCAAGCTTGCCTTGTTCGCCTGGATGCGCTCCCATTGCCCTTCGGAATGCGCCGTACGCAGATTGGTATCGTAGATCGTTTTGAGACGGCGCGTGCTGCCGAGCTGCACTTCCTTGACTTTTCCCGTATCGGGATCGGTCATCTCCGCACGGCCCCACCAGCCTTTCTGCATCAGTAGCGGCTTGAGGTTATTACGGAAGTCGGCGAACGTGGTGCCGTTTGCCAGCGCGGCATCAATCCCAGACCGGATGTCGCGCAGGATATCGAGTTGCATGGCCTTGGCCACGGTAAACGCAGCCTGGTGTTCCTGTTGCCAGACATCCTGCCAGTTAAACCCGATCTTGTAGCCCTTCTGCCGGAAATAGGCGATCGCCTCTTTTGGCGGAAGCGCTTTTAGCTGAATCATGTCAGACTACGCGGCTGGCTCGTACGGCGAGATCACCCTCGACCACTCCGACATTGGGCGTGCTGGCTTCCCAGCGCCAGCGCCACTCACCCGATTTGTCCAGCGTAATGTCGGCATGGTAGACGCCGTCGGCATCCTTGATCACTTCCGAATCCACGCCATAAGTAAATGTGGTGGGCGCCTCGGCGGGAGGCTTCACCTTAAGGATCAATCCACCCGGGTCTGCAAGGATGTTGGTTGCGCAATCGGTAATAGATACGGATACACGCACGACCGAGCCGATGAGATAACTAGCCGCTGCAGGCATATCCAACCTCCGTGGTGAGTTGCGTGATCGGCCGTCCGACAGTGTGCAGGATGCTTCCTGCCAGTGCGTGACGCGTCGTCAATAGCCCCGCCGAGTATTCCGTGCCAATACTCAGATCTCCATATGCCGACGCACTGCTTGCAGCAGATCCGGCCAGATTGATCCCGGTATGCAATGTTGCGATCGCGATCGCCTGTGCGATGGCCGGACCGTCCAGCTGGATGTGCGTGGTCAGACTTCCGCTGACAATAGCCTGCGATATCGCGGAGGCCGCGAGAGTGATCGATGCGCTAAGCTCGCCATTGGCAGAGGCGCCACCTTGCGCATCGCCCTTAAGGCGAATCCCACTAACCAGGCTGGCCGATGCTGCGGCCTGGGCAACAGCGGCGGCATTGAGGCGGATCTGTGCAGTCAAGCTGGCTGATGCCGTTGCCGATGCCTGTGCGTTGCCTTCCAGCTCACCCGAGGCCCCGGTACTCAGATTACCGCTGGCCGACGCGGTGCCGACGGCGGAACCAATCAGGCGAATAACGGTGTCCAGCATCCCGCTCGCGGCCGCTTCGGCCACGGCTGCGGCGGAAAGGTTTATGCCGCCGGAAAGCGCCGCTGAAGATATTGCCTGGGCGAGTGCGGCCCCGGATAGCTGGATTCTTGCAGTTAACGTGCCGCTGGCCGTGGAAACGGAAACGGCATCACTGGCCAGATTGATCTGCGTAGTCAACGTACCGATTGCCGCCGCCACGGATAGGGCTGTGCCGGTGATTTCGATCTGCGTTGTCAGCGCTCCTGAGGCCACCGCAGCCGCCTGGGCATCGCCCGCGAGCGCAGCCGCGCCACCTGCGGTTGTGGCCCATATCCGCCTTACCTGAGGTGTCCGCCTGATGTCAGGATGGGGTAGCAGCGAGGCGGTACCAGTTACCCCAAGCCCTTTCTCATCCGCCACCCTGACCATCGCCAGGTAGCGTACTAACGATTCGGGGCGAACCTGCTCAGCCGATACCCCTTTTTGCAGCGCATAAAACTCGGCATCAGTAAGAATCGTATTCCACCAGGCTACCTCGGCAAGAGATCCATTCCAATTACGTGTTCCACCAGGATTATTGCCGAAATACCAAGTGTCCGATCCCACGGGCCAGGAAGAATCGCTGCCCGATTGTGTAAGTCCTGCCCCTACCGTGAGGCGGACTCCATCTTGATAGACTGTTGGATCATTGGCCGAAGATGATGTATCAATAGAGAACCCGAGCGGAGCCCATACTCCCTCTGCCGGACGATTCCAGAGCCAATTTGTTGCAGCGCCCGCGCCAATGAAAAGTCTATAACTGGTTACGTCATTGTGATTACACAGAACAAAGGGATTCGCTCCCTCGCGCCCGAAAATTCGCCCCAGATTTCCGGCTCCCTCTCCATTCCGGTTCGTCCAGATGTGGAAGCTGAACTGCGCAGGAATGCCCTCGGTCGGGCCAGTAACCTTATCGGTCGATCCTACCCCTTTGGCTCCAAATCCGATTGCCATGAACTTAGGCCGATGCGCCGGTAATGTCCGCTCGATAAACGGCGCCCGAGGTCAGCGAGACGCCCATGTCGTTCTTTACAACCAGCTTTAGGTAGCGGGTTACCGGCAACCCAGCGAGGCTAAAAAATTTGCGGTGCGTGTTTGTGTCGACGCATGGCATTGCGCCGATGAAATGCAGATCATTTTCTTGGCTGGTGTCTGTGCCCGACTCCGGCCCGCTGCCGAAGTCCGTATTGTTTAGTGACAGCTTGGCAAAAATTAGCAACTGTTTATTACCAGCCGGAGTTCCGTTTGGGTCACATTCAAGCTCTAAAGTGACATCCAACGGGACTGCTGCACCCAGGTCGATCGCGGCCGACGCGACATACGTGGCGCTGGCCAGAGTCCCGAGAGTGAGTACCGATGCGCTGCGAGCGCCCTGTGATTGCGTGAATACAGTCATTATCTAGTCCTCAGAATTTCTTCAGTCGCATATGGCAGGCCGAGAACTTCCATACGTGATGCAGGCCGGAGAGAGAGACCTTTTAACGCCGCGCCTTCTTCCGCAGAAAATCCGGCCGGAGCGGGCACAACCATTAGCAGATCAATCATTGCGATCGTGTTAGGGTGACCAATGTCCGCACCTTTGTCAGATCGCAGATGAGCCATGAATTCTTTCACCACGATGTCCGTCGCCGATAATGCTTCCAGCTTGGTCAGAACACTTCTGGCCATGTCTATCTCTAACTCAGCCATAAGAGTGAGCGTGGTGATCCATCGCTCTTTGTGCATTGATTCTGTATTTGCGTTGAGTAGATCAACTACCTGACCGGGTTGATCCGCCAGATAGGCCGCATACCCCTTCGCGGTCGGATCGTTTGCAATCTCATCTGCGAGCATTGACATGGCACACCATTAATTGTCGATCTGGAACGTAGCGGCGCCGATGGCGAAACTGGGCGCAGCGTCGCCATTGTTGATTGTCTTGGGTGCGGCCAAGGCGGAGTAGATCCAAAGATTGCCGCTGCTCGACGCGTCCAACAACCCCCATGCGCCGACCACCCCCCAATTTGCCGTCGGTGCCGGAAAAGTGATAACGACGTTATTGCTGGTGGTGCCGCTAGTGCCGCTCGATGCGGTAGTGCTGCCGCCACTCTGCGTTCCCGCCCAATTAGCCAGGCTGCAAGCTACCGCAACACGCGCGTAGCTTCCGCCACTGACTTCGGTGCCTGCACTGCCGTCTGTCGGGTCAACTGTAAAAAGCGCGACATAGAACGTCGCCGGAACACCCAGTGCCTGCGCTCGTAGAAGCGCATCAATGATCTTGTTTTCCGCATAATTGGTTAATGCGCCCATGTTGAATCTCCTTTATCGATGTTAACAATCTGTTTCTGATATGCCATCCTTCGCCCTGATCTTCATTGCACGGGGGGACCTCCCATTCTTGAATCTTTCAATAAGTCCGATCTTATATTCGATCTGCTCGACAAACTGCTGCACCCGCGCACGTTCGCTCGGCTTCATTGCTCGACCGTTGTAAATCTTGATCTCAACCTGGTTTGCACCTATATCGTGCAGCAGAAATGAGAATACGGTGTCGCCTGGTATCACATCTGGATCTTTATGCCCACGGAGAATGATGAACGTGCCGGTCGCGATCTCGGCGGTTATCCCTTGGCCTAAATTGATGTGCCTGTTAATCTCGCTCATGCATCCTGCCCCGAAGCATTAACGCGCCCCCAGATCCGGGCGGCGAATTGCCCTTGTGCCAGCATGTCGGCCAACGCGGCGGCATCCATCTTTTTAAGCAAATCCGGCAGCCGTGACTGGAATTCTCCAAAACTCTCAGCCTCTGCCGCCAACGCAATAAGGGGTGCAATGAGCGGATCTGTCACACGCTCCCAGTCGTTAGCCAGTTCATCAGACAGCTGGTCAAATTCATCCTCACCAGGAGGCAGCGCCGATAATGCAACGGTGGCTGTCACAGGCGGCTGCCCGGCGCCGCCGGATACTCTGGCTAGCACCTCCTCGCCTTCGCCAGGCACCGGGATGCGCAGCTTGTCTTGTGCCCAGGAAACCGGCACAGGAAAGCCGATATCTACCAACGCGGGCAGCGCGTTAGCATAAGTCTGCAGATCCTCGGGTTCACGCACATCAAACACGAAGCGCGGCACCCGGCGTATGTCATCAACCCCGCCGATGTTGAGCGCAAGTAACGGATACACCAGGTCGCGCGTCAGCGTGCCCGCCAACTGGATCGCATCGGATACCTTGAGATCGTGACGCACCTCGTTGTGCACCTGGCCGAGCGCGTTCGTGCTGGTTTTGCCGTCCGCTTGGCTGGTCAGCGTGCCGCCCAGAATCGCCTTGCTCTGAGTTCGCTCGCACCAATCCATCATGGCCTTGAACGGATCATGGCTACCCTTGGCGGCTTCTTTAAAATCGATCATCATCCCTTCGGGAATAATCCCTGCCGCATCGTGGCCGATCTGCGTTACTGCGCGCAGCAGCGTGGCTTTCTCATCATCGCTGACGCCAGATGGATACGTGCCAAGTCGCATCGGCAAACCGTAGATTTCCAGGAACTCCGCCAGATCGCGCACGCTGTAATTCTTGAACAAGAAAGGCCAGGCCAGCACTCGATGCAGCCCAGCGCGAGCAACATAACCTGACTTGGCTTTGTGCACATGCGTGATCCAGCCGAATGGCGTCAACTCGGCGCCATCCATCGTCATATCGCGCAGGCGGATCTGTGATCGTGTGGCGCGGTCGGTCTGAAACCAGCTTTGCGGCCGGTGACTGATCATTTTTGGCAGCCATTCACCCCCCAGCATCTGCCACTCAATCTCCTGGCAGGCAAAACCGTGGCCGATCGCGTCCAGCGCATCCAGTATCACATCCTCGAAATTTGAGACGTCGGATAGCAGCTCTTTGAGATAGGCGGCGGCCTTCTTCTCTTTTGCCGATGCCTTGCGTGGCGGCACGATATTCCAGTCAACCGTGAGTAGCGCGCGTTTGCGCTTGCTCATCTCGGCATAGATATGGCCGTCTTTCTCTTCCATATCCAGGAATAGATCGTGCTGGGCACGAATGTCGCCCAGCTCGGCGGATTCCATGATCCGGGCCAGCTTGGCCGGGGTAAGCCCCCTGCTTGGGTGTCCGGCGAATTCATGCCGGAGACTGCCGACTCTGGCGCTCTGAGCTTCCTTGATCAACCCGGTATTGATCGGATTGCCGTTGATATCAACGATGGCTACCATGCGCCTACTCCGGTTGGTTCATCCGCGCCGCTACGTGCGCTTTGGTATGCCATGCCAATGCCGCGCGTAACCGCCGCCATCCACAGCATTTGAAGGGCATCCGGGCCGTCGTCATGGTCCGCCTTGGGAAAGTGCCGCAGCTGATCGATTAGCGTGGCCTGCGACGGATGCAGGCGGATCAAACCGTTAGCCATATGTGGCTGCAGCGACTCGATACGCAGCAGCTTATCGGCGTGTGGGATCACCGGGCGCGCTGGCACCGGGATGCCACGCTTCGCACTACGCTTGACCAACTCAGTGCGGAGGAACTCCTGGAACTGGACAGTCTCGACCACCCATAACAGGCAGTGGTATTGCACCTGCAGCAAAATAATGTCCTCAATGATGCGATCCGGAAGGCGTTTCTTGATCAGCGCTTCCACAACATCGAGAATGCCGGTGAGCCGATTAAACCCGCCTACCAGCAATGCAGAGGGATCGCGGCTGGCGCCATGTTTGCCCAGGCTGGGGTCGCACGCGCCGTAAAACACCCACTCACTCAGCCGGTTGACCCAGAACTGGATTACGTTGGCAAATGGCGCATCGTCACCCGACACCGGATCATTCTGCTGCTCGCTATCGAAAGCAGCACGGCCATCCCTGGCACGTTTCACCATTAGCTTGTAGAGCGGCTGTGCGGCTGGCCAGCTTACCGCCGCGCCCGCCTCCATCTCGGTCGAGCGCTCCGCGTAGAATATCCGCGCCGCGTCCTCACCCACGTTAAGCAGAACTTCTTCCCACTTATCCCACAGGTCCATGCGGTGCGGCCATTCGAGCACAGCTTTGAATTTGCGCGACTTCCATAAAGGGTTCTTGAGCTGCCGCGCCAGGACTGAGTCGTAGTGCAGAATGGTGCCAATCAAGATCACATCCATAGAATCATCGGCCGGGCCGAGAGACAGGACTGTTTTTTTCAGCCATGATTCCAGCTTGTCGCGCTGCTCTGGACTGCGCACGTTCTCATCGTTTTCCAGATCGTCGCCAATCGCCAGATCCGGGCGGTGCGGACCATGCCGCAAACCGCGCATCTTTTTTCCGGAGCCAAATGCCTGCACCTTGGCATCATTGGCTGTAATGATCGTGCCGACCTGCCATACTCGGCCCCGGCCGGTCGCGTCTGGGTAATCCATTGCCAGGCGTGGGTTAAATTCAAGTTCTGCCTTGATCGCTTCCAGCATAGGCAGCGCCTGATCGAGCGCATCCATGATGATGACCGGGAATCGCTTACGTCCGGTAACCAGGCAAAAGATCACGAAGATCTGGGTAACGATCGTCGATTTTGCGTTTCCCCGCGGGGCGGCGATCGCATCATGGTCCCCGACCCCGTTATCCACAATTTCGAGCAGGCGTTTGTAAAGAAAGTCATGAAGTTCCGCGTTGGCGTGCTTCACGTAGTGCGGGAAGTAAATGCGCGCGAAGTATTCCAGATCGGAGTTCGCTTGTTCCACGCGCGCTTTGCGTGCGGCCGGATCGGGTGTAAAGCCATCAACGCCAGCCTCGATCTGGCGGCGATACTCGGCGGCCAGGCTGGCAATGCCATCAAGGAATTCACGGCGGGAAGAGCGGTTAGCCATAGCTCTTCGCCACTTCCTCACCAAAAGGCTCCAGGATCTCGCCAAAAGCATTGGCGTGCCTGGGGTAATGCCGTTGGATAAAGGCGGCCAGAACCTGCAATACTTCCATCGCCACCGCCAATTTATTGAGTTTCGGGTTACCTTTGGAGACCGCACTCATCGTTTTGTTATAAGCGTCCGATAGCCTGCTGATTACTTCCGCCTTGGCCAGCGGCTTGATGTCCTTATCAGTCTTTACTTCGGTCAGCGTGCTTTGAAACAACAACACGAAATCCTCCAGTACAGCCTGCGTTACCGCTTCCGCCCCTTGGCCGGATAACCGTGCAGCGGCGCGCGCCCGGTCCCAGTCATCTCCCCCGTCCTGGGCGGTCTTTTTCCAGCGTGCGAGCGTACCTTTTGAAACGTTACATTTCTGGGCAATTGCCTCCAGGGTTAACGCTTCATACACGTAGGCCGCACGTGCGGCCGTTATTTTTTCTTGAGGGTGCGCCATGAAAGGTTACAGGCCGATCGCCCGTTTGCCATTCTCGATCGCCAGTGCCACACCTATCGATACCAGCCCCCCAGTCAGGGCGCCATTCACTGCGGCTTTGGCTTCGATACCCCGCACTCGGCCATCGATCCCTTCCAGCCGGACATTGGTTTGCTCTTGGCTCGCGATTACCATGTCGAGCTTGCCCTCGATCTTGCCCAGCAGTCGCGTGTGTTCATCAGTCATCATCTCCCACCTCTATGTTTATTTTGATATTCATGAGCTTGTTGGCACCCGATACAGCGGGTGATTCCGCGCCCGGTCAGCCGCCTGGCTTTCGGTATTTTTAGGCCGCAATCTTCACAATGGGTTAGGGAGGGCTTATCCCGCGCCTTTGCACCGGCACGCTGACGGGCCAGGATGTTTTCCCGTTCTGCTTGCTCCAGCGCTTGGGCACGATCATAAAAATCCATGAGTCACCACTTTACCCAGGCGCCGACGCCAACGAAGTAATCGGTGCCGCTCAGCGTTGACGCGCCCCCAGCGGCTTGATCGATCGACCCCATAACCCCAAGGTGTAATGCCTTAACCTGCACAATGCCCTGCCTGGCTTGAAGCCGCACCGCCTGTTGTCCGTTTTTAATCCCGGCGTAAACTCCGACTTCGCCGCTGGTATCCCATGCGAGCCACGGCAGCGGGTCACGGCGAATGTAAGTCTCACTGTCGCCGGTTGTGGTGTTGATAACGGTGGTAATGGTCTGCGGATGATCGTCCGCCTTGGCTTGACTAGACGCGATGATTTCACGGGCTGGATCTTCCGCCACTGCGGACGGAAGGTTTAATTTTTTCTTGAGCACCTTCCCGCCGCTATAAACCCGAATCGGCGCCTTGGTGACAACTGGAACCTTGGGGGCATCTTCAACTTCCGGCGCGGTCTCTGCTGGAGTGGAAACGCTGACTTGCGGCAAAGGCTGGAGCTGCGAAACATGCCACAGCCACAGAAGCGCCACTACTACCAGGCCGACCGCACACAGAGTTAGAGCCTTTGCCATTTATGACAGGTCTCGTGGGTTGTCGCGATAGGCAGCGCTGTCCAAATCATCGGGGCGCCGCCCATTGCGGTATCTCATCGAAATCAGCTTGCTGACGGCACAGTGCGAACCGACCACACCCAGATAGATCAACCATATGTCCGCGTCAGGCGGTACATGGCACACAAACACCAGGTGCAAGAAAGAAACTGTGGCGGTAACGTATGCCACGTTCGCCCATAGCTTGGTGTGGGATAACTGACCGGTGCCCGCATCCCTGATTAGATCGGCAGGCTTCATGCGCGGTTAACCTCAAACTCATGTCCGGCCAGCGGCTCCATATCACCACGAAGCCAGTCCGCTACATTAAAGCCAGGGCAGGATTTCGCAACTTTTGGAAGATCACGGTGACCGACTACCCGAGCCTCCGGGTACATCTCCATCAGCAGCCGCACATTGCCACGCAGCGTATCCCATTGTGCAGTACTGAATTTGTCCGTACCAGCCATGCACACGCCAATGCTTTTTTGGTTGTAGCCTTGCACGTGCGCGCCGATCTCATCGAGATGGCGCCCGGTCGCGATGGCGCCGTTGATCTGGATAAAGAAGTGGTAACCGATGGCATCCAGTGATGGATTTTGCCGTGCGCGGAATTCCGGAGACCGCCTGAATCCGCGTTCACGATGCCAAGCGTTGACGTCTTCCACGGTTGTGCGCCGCCCGTTAGGCGTGGCAGCGCAATGGATAACGATTAGATTGATGGGCCTTGATGACATGCCGCCATTCTGGCGATGGCGGAAGGGAGAGTTAAGGCGGAAATAGTTCCGCCCGGACGAGCCGGGCGGAGGAAAAGTAGCTTATGCCGGATTTAACCGGCTGTCAAATACGCTTATTGGATGTCTTTCAGGCTCATGTCTGGATTTTTTATGCTGGAGGCGCATCCTGTATTGCTATTTTCGAATTGACTCTTTCGGCGCTGGCGCAATTCGCGGTTACCCTTACCGTCGGCAAGCAAGAAAAATGTATCCGCATATCCCATTAAATCAATGACCGCTTGCTGACAATCGAAGTAAGGGAAGATCGCGCGGTTTCCACCATTTGTTTCAGGCCAGCTCTTGATTAGCGCTTCCAGCTTTGGCCTCACCTGCATCTGATAGCTTTCTTTGTTTGCGTCCCGTAAATCTGCCCGCCCTGCCTCGATAGAAGCAAGCATATGCCGCGCTATTTTTTTTGCTTCCGCATCGGATAGGTCATTCTCTCCGGCAAATACAGGCGCTGCCAAGACCATTGCCAAGACCGCCATCACTCGTTTCATCTAATTCTCCTTTTTAGAATAACGCTACTTGACCATCATCTTCTTCTACCCCAGCCAGTATGTTACGCACCTGGCGTTCGGTGAGATCATATTTGAGTGCCAGTTGACGCTGACTCAATTCACCGTATTCCACCTTTATCTTGGCGTTGCGTACGGCCACACTGGCAATCAGCGCCTTCGGAATATCGAAGTGATCCTCCCCCCCGAAGTGCTCAATGAGTTTAACTACGGCAGCGGCGCCCAGAATCTTAACCAGCACATGATCTGGATCGAACCGCTTCGGGATATACAAGCGTACGCCCCCATAGTGCTGCACTAGCGTGAGCGTGCCAGGCAAGCCGATAAGGCCAGCGATATCCCGCAGAATGCCCGGCAGCAGGCTTTCGTCTATCTCAGCCATTCTCGCCCTGTTTACGCTTCGCGTCATAATTCAGCGCCGCGACGATTTTGCGCAGTTGCCTCACATCGCACCAGGCTGCTTTTTCTACCTTGAACATATGCCGCGCCATTCCGTCCGCGTATTCCCAGGGGCGGCCCGAGGCCGTCAACATCGCGCCGATTTTGGCGATCAACGGCTTCTTTGCGTACGTGGCATCCGGCGTCCGGACGCGTTTCTTTTCATTTTTCCAGCCACGACTATGCAAATGCTCGATCACCCGGCGACGCCCTACGTGGTCGAGTTCGGCCGACGTACGTACCCGCGCAACGGTCCATAACATGCCCCGGTATGTGTCATCATCAAGGCCTAGCTGGGCCTTGGCAATATGGATCTGTGCCAGCTCACGTTTCCGCAGATCAGGGGCAGGACGCGGTTTCATCTCAGTCTCCGTATCCCATCTTGATCAGTTCGATCGACGTGCAGGATTTACGGATGTGGCGGATAAACGACATAGGCGTCGTCCAGCTAGGCTCCCAGACCAATATGGATTTAAATGCACTTTGGTAAAAATCCCGCAGCCCTTTATCGAGCCGCCGTTTTTTCAACGCCTCTTTGGCCTCGGCGCGCAACTTGGCCGAATGAACGAAAAGACTTTTCTTCCGATGGAATTTGAGAGGAATTTCATGTCCTCCCTTCAGCCATTCCCCTCTGATATAGCCATCCACATAAACATAGATGTAGCTGCGAAGCGGCGCTATCCCGGCTCGAACCTGCGCAGTGATTTCGTACCCATCGCAGCGCAGTTTCACCTGCCCAAATGAGTACGACAGGCTAAGCTCAACTTCTTTCCATTGCTCTTTTGTAATGGTCATGTGCCCACCAGATCTTGGAACCGCTCCAGGAACAAGGCTCTGGCAGCAGCAGGCGAACAGGCGCCAATCTTCTGATGATAAGGTTTGATGCCTGTAATCAGAGACCATTCGTCATCATGAGCGGGCATCAGGTCGCGCTGCTCTGTTGCCAGCATTATTAGATCTGCCTGTTTAATGCAGGCAGGCAATTCCAGCGGCAATCCGAAACGCTTGAATATAGCCGCTTCGACGCGTTTCTCGATCAGTTTGTATTCAGGCAGTAACTGTTTAAGCGGCCGGGTAATATCCCCCACATAAGCCTCTGCTGCGTCATGCAGCAGCCCGGCCAGAGCGTGCTGCCGAGGAACAAGGATGCTGACGTACCAGGAATGTTCGGCAACTGAATAAAAGCTGCTGGTATGTCCATTGAAACGGCAGAGATTTGAAAGTGCCGTGGCTATATCCTCAATTTCAATGCAGCTGTTTTCCGGGTCAAGGAAATTAAAGTAGTGACCCTTACTGGTGAGAATGTCCGGGCGAATGTCCATTCACGCCACCACTTCGCGCTCGAAAGGGGTAATAACAAAATCCTCGACATCAGTTACCACCTTAATGCCTGCCACGCCGCGCACTTCATCTGGCTCATTGAGGATTGCATCTTTATTGATTTCCTCCTTTGTGCGCACGAACTTGCTAAAGCCCAGGCGCTTCAAGGTTTCGATCACGTCATCAACGCCACGCACCGAAACACTAGCCGGGCGCTTGCGCCACTGCACTTCGCCCGTAATTAGATTGGCCGTTTTGACCCGACCACCGTTTGTCAGCTCGCTCCGATGTGCCTCGCAGTAGCCTTGCACGCCATCTTGCAACATTTTCAACTGCTCGTTGAGGGCATCCAGCCGGGGCTGGAAGTTGTGTGTGATCGCCGCGATCGCATCGTTCATTTCCGTGGTTGACCGCAACAGCACGCGTTGCAGATCGCCAATTTTGCGGATATCGGCAGCGGCATCATCTTTGGTCTGTGGCACATAGACCTGTGCCGGGGCTTTAAGTCTGGTGGCGGTTTTAGCCATGTATTTCTCCTCTTGTGGTTAATCTTTGCTGTTGATGACAAGATATTTCTGATGAAGCCGATCAATAACCGTTACCTGTTTATCGCTCATACTGCTTGTATTTCTGCCGCAATCCGTTTTCCCAGCTATCGAAGTCATGAATTCGTCTTCCCATTGTGTTAGCTCATGGCCCCGTCGATTTCTTAAGGAATCAAGGTCTAAAATCATCTGTCCAATACTTCTCACGATTAAGTCCTTAAGTGGATCTGCCCAAGCAGATCGGGTAATGAAATCTTGCGCAGGCGCGATTCCAGTACCAAGCTATGCATGGCGCGGCCGCGTAGAAATTTGCATGTTTCTTCCAAATCATCGGCGGTTTCGGCCATGTAATACCCAGTTCTCGGCGTACCGCAGACCGCATAGCCGTCTTCCCGCAGTTGGCTGACGTACAGGCGCACCATGCGCGGATTCACCCCTACCAGCGTCGATAACTGTTTCACGGAGATCCCGTGCCCCTTGCCTATATGGCTGGAGAGCGTGAACAGGACTTGATTAGGTGTCGTCATCGTTACCTCGAAAGTTACTAACCTGCTCTTTGAATTTATTAAGCTGCTCTCTGACGGACTGCGGCATAAACAGACGTTCCGGCATCGGATCATGCGACTCCGCCGCTTGTGTTTGTGCAATCTGTCCACCCACAGGCGTTTTTCCTGCTCGCCTGTTTTCAGATTTTGATTCTGCCTTCGATTCGGCCTTGTCGGCATAACCCGCAATGATGGTGAGCAAGTAACCATGTGACTTGAGCGGCAGCGTTAGGGCATCGCGTTTAGCCAGCATCTCTTCAATTGCCTGACGCCAGTATTCTTGAGGCGCCGAATAAATACGGCTGCCGCGTTCGATCTTCCCGTTCTGAATCATTGGCAAAAGTTCGTCCATCAACTTGACCAGGCGCGGCATGGAAACCGCGCGCTGCGTCGGCTTGAATAGCTGTACATAAGCCAGCAGCAGATCCCCGATCGGAGTGAGCGAGAACGCTCGCACTATCGCATTGCGTGCGGCCATATCGTTAATGCCCGCCTCGATCGGAAAATCGGTTTGGCAGCAAGGGCAGATCAGGCGCACGGACGATCCTCATTTTTCACGAAACTAACTAGGAGCTGCGTTTGTTCCAGGTCGAGTTCGATAGGCTCTGCATTCAGCCCGAACAACATGAGAGTTTGATCTGACGTACGTGCAAGCCGAAAACGCGGGCGGGCAGGAACGTCGGCACTCGTTCTCGCCTCGGGTTGCACCGGCTTCCAGGGCTGGATCATGCCGGTGGTATCAACAACATGCTCGGCCTGCGCTGGCGCTGATGATGCTGGGGCCGTTTCCGTGATGGATTTTTTGAACTCGCCAGACAGGAGACCTGTGGTGGATTTTTTACGCTCCTCAGACAGGAGACTTTCAGCGGTCACGCCGGGCGCCATGCGGCAAGACTTGGCGCCGGGTAGACCCTCAACGATGATCTCTCCTCTCCCAATATACCCTTTGATAAATGGGCTGACGGAGGATGCGCCGGAGGCGTCGGTCAACTGCTTAAATGTTGCAGTACCTTGCTTAGCAATGATTTCGAGTATGATTCGCGCTTTGCTTTTTTCGGTTGACATAATTTTTTCCTCAATTTTTGGAGTTGGGGTTATCCGTTTTTGCGATTGGTCTGAATCCGGCAAAATGGATTTCTTCGGATTGATTGTGAATTGGCGGAATGGAATTTTTGGCAGAACACCGGTTGGCCACACCATAACCCGCGTCAGACCATCGCGCATGACAGTGGCGCGGTTAATCGCACGAGCATCAAAGAGATCCTGCAGAATTACTATCAGCGACATAGCGGGAATCCCGGTTTTCTCAATCAACTCGGTAAAGGACATTGGCGATTGCACATTGCAGCCCTTGAGGGCGGCAAGTATTTTTTCTTTATCGGTCATCAATGCACCCCCCGCTTGGTATCGATCGGCATCAGCCGGATGCGTCTCTTGATAAAATCATCCAGAGCGCTAATGGCCGCGTCAGGGCCATCACTTATCCGTGTAAAAGCGATTTCGGCGATATCTCTTGACATGGCTTGCAGAGCAGAGCGCTCTACCTTCAACTCTTCGCGCAGCGCAGGCTCGGCCAGCGCAATCTGTATCAGGGCGATAACGGTTGCGCTGGAAGCGTTATAGCCCTCATGAACACGATCTCTCAGCAATTCGAGGTCAACACCATTCACCACTACGGTAGTCATGATTGCCCCCCATGCACAGCTGGGCGCTGCTCACCTGCCTCGACAGCCGGGCAGATCCCCGATGATAGCTGTGAGATTTCGCGTGCCTGACGCGCGATCTCGCGACTCTGATCGATGGTACGGTTACTGAACCACGATACGGTACCAAACACTGCGGCGAGGCCAATAATGACCGCTAAACCGATGACGCCAATGGATTGTCCGGGATGCTGTTGGTCGGGCGGCATATACCAGTTCATAGCGCCACCTCTTCTGCTTCAAGCAAAACCTGTGCGGCCTCTCTCAAGGCCCCATCCCACTCATCATTGGTAGTGGGATTATCCTGTGGCACCTCCGCGTCGCAGCGCCGCATGACGTCCGCTAGCTTTGCGATGGTGCCTAAAAGCGACTGTATTTCCGTCATGGCATACTCCTGCGTTTGGTGATTGTCCACTGAACGTCGACACCCTCATGCGACACGACCATCGTGTAATCCATTCCGCCACGGTGCTCATTACGACCGATCTCAGCAGCGCCCAGATTTGCGCACCGGGCCTCCGGCATGATGGTAATGACCGAAGCTATCGGATTCATTTGAATATCGATGATGCGGAACCCTTGATGGGCAAGCATTAGAGCAACGCTTTTAACCCGCCTAAGGGTATCCATCATCTGATGATTAATGCCGATGGACGGAGCATCAGGAAGGGGATGGACTATTGTCATGATGCCCTCACCATCACAGAGGCGGTACGCAACGCCCCGCGCCAGGTATATCCCAGACTGGGGTCAGTCCATAACCTGCATGCAAGCACCAATTTCCGTATCATTTTCATGATTTCCTCCCTTGATTCGAGTGGTTATGAGGACAGGTCTGGCAGGCGCGCCAGTGCTTCATCGCGCGCGGGCTGCTGGTTGGCACTTGGCCGGTGTGGTACTGCTTACACTCGGCTAGCGTGATTTCTTCGCCCAGGTGCGGGCAGATCACCCGGCCATAGGTTTCGATCACGCGTGCCGCGATCTTGTCGGTGCTAGCAGGATATTTGCCGGAGACCACTAGGCTGATCGCGGTGCGTGACACGCCGAGATCTTCTGCCACTTTGGCTTTGTTACTGGCAGCAACAGCAGATGCGAGTAGGCTCATCCACATAGCGGCCTCCTTTCCTCCGTGTTGCGGTCATAGAGGGCGCCTTTAGCAACACTCAAAACCGGCGCATGCAGACCGGTATCCTTATCATCCGGCAGCCACCAGCGAATGAAGCCATTGGAAGTAAGCGCTGTCCCGGCCTCGCGCTTTTGCAGCCTGATCAGGTAACCGGCACGCTCTAATGCACGTACGTACTTGCCGATATTGGAGCCGATATCCTTCTCACCACCCTGGGCCACTAGCAGCTCCAGATCTGGAATGCTGAATTTGCGGAGGATGCGTATAGCGCGCCATACACGGATGCGCAGAGTATCCTTGCAGATGCGTGTATTTGTGCGGCTGCCACCTTTCGGACCGGAGCGCAGATTAGCTTTACCTGCCGCCAGTGCCTCCCTTCCCGCATCGGTAAGGCGGTAGCAACCGGGGCCGGTCAACTCGATCAGCTCATGTTTGCGTAACTTGAGAGCCGAGTTTTCTACCTGCTTGTCATTCAGGCCGGTCAGCGCGAGCAGCCTGGCATCGGTAATACACTCGTTGAGTGCATGCTTGCCGATGGCCGTTAACAGTTGTTCGGAGATCCAGGCCATTTAACGCCCTCCCGCAATTACGCTTGGTAACGGGAGGCGCATCTGGCCCGCAGCTTCCAGTTCCTCCGCACTCGGGGGCGGGGGTGGCCCATCTGGATCGAAGTTGCAGCAGTCGATAGCTTCAGCTTCGGCGGAGTGCTCCTCGCCACACGTTGGGCATACATACACCTCAAAGACAGATGGCTCACAGCACTCCCGCGCCTCATCTTCGTCATCATGAAGGTCGCCACATTCGCCACACTTCCACTTGGGCTCGATAATTGGTTTTCTGATTGATGCTCTCATCTCAGCGCGCTCCGGCCTTGATCAAACGCGGGCGGCGCGCTTGCCAGTCATGCGTGAGGGTTTGTCCCGCCATGTCGGCCAATGCGATCTTGTTGGCGCTATTGCGCGAAGCGTGACGCTCGCAGGTTGCGATCGCATTCATGATTTCGCGCATACGTCCACCGCTTTGCTGGTGAATTTCCGCTACCAAGTCTTCCGCAATTTCGACGTCCGCCAGCTGGCGGCAGGTGAGCCGAACATCTTCAAGTGTGGCGGGCAGGAAAGTGACAACCTTGGCGATCCGGCTGCTGATCTGGGCATGGCGCGCAATCTTGGCCTGCACTTGCTCCATACCCACCAGCACTACGAGAACCTCCGTGAGATCGGACAGATCCCGGATCGCTTCCAGTACCAGTGCGTTATCGCGCAAGCAGTGTTCTATTTCATCGATCACCAGCGGTATTTGCTGTCCGCCGAGGAAACCGGCGATGCGGGCGAATATGTCCTTTGCGCGGCCGCGTGAATCGAGCTTGAGCGATTCGGCCAGCTCAGTCATGAAGTAACGAGGTGTCCACTCAACCTTGGCGCGCAAATAAGCGGCGCCCTGGCTGATGGCCCACTGGTCGACAGTGGCTGATTTTCCATATCCAGCCTCGCCGGTGATCAGCAGCAGACTGGCCTCGGCGGCGCCACGCGTTTCAACAGCGGTGATACCTGTGCGGAACCTCTCGTAATTACTCGTTTTGACAAATTGTTTTTTCACCTGATACACTCCTATTTGCTTTGCTGCACTAAAAAGACCGTGCGGTAGCGTCAACTACCGTGCGGTCACCTCTTCCTCGAACAGATCCTCAAATTCTGAAGTCTTTCTGTACCACCCCAGCCAGCTGTTATCCTCGCCAGTGATCTGATCTTCATTGGTCATCAGCCAACGATATTTGCTCGCGTCGGTATCGAACATCGGGCGACGCTTGGGCAGACCGACAACACTGGCCACAGCGGTTTCGACGACTTCCACGCCTGGCTTATCCGACTGCCTTTCCTTCTCCTCTCGGGGGTATTCAATACGCATCGGTGGTAATTCGATTGCTGGCTGGTATTCCAGCATTTGCGGCGGGTTGAGTTCGGCCTCGGCTTCATCGATCTTGACCTGCGCGCGCTTGATTCGGCCTGTAGCGCGCTTCTGGGCAGCTTGCTCAATGAAGGATTCCGGGAAATAGTTGCGTTTGTTGGCCTCGAATTCGGCAACGCAAATCATGCGGCCGGCCTGATCTCGCACCCATACACGGCTGGCATCATGAATGTCGTAGCCGACGCGTACCATTTCCTGGTGATAGGGCTCAAGATCGCGGTGGTAATAGAGGTTGCCGAATAAACGTATTTCGGCGCGGCTGACTTTCGCTTCCTTGTATGGCCGGAAGAGATCATCAGCCTCATCGGCCTCAACAGCCACGAGCTTCCAGCCTTCCGAAACAGCTTGCGCCCATGCCTCGTTTGGCGTCTGATGCCGCAGCTTTCCGTCATTACCGCGCACCTTCATCAGCGCACGATGTGGCCGGTTGTTATATGCATCTACCTGCTGCTGACACCAGATGGTGAAGTCCCGCCATGCCATCAACAGTTGAGACGTGCCGCTGGTTTTGATGTCGGCGCGGGTAAGCTTGTAAACTCGTTGCCGTGATTCGCCATCCATTTGCGCGCCCATGTAAGTCGGCAGGCCCTTGGCGCCGCGCACCCAAATGGTTTGATGTGAACGCTCGATGATTCCGCGAGCTTGGGAGTTGTACGGCAGGCTATGGGTGAGCGTAATGCCCAAGCGCTCCATGAAGCCGTTTGCAGCGTCAGACATGGCGGCATTGCGGTAACCAGAGCCGTTATCAACATAGAAGATCGCGGGAATACCACCCTTTTCGCAGGCGTGGCGCAACGCATCCAGAACCGCCCACGTGGACTCTGCCAACCCGGCCGACCAGCCTACCGCCCGGCGTGTGGCAATATCGAGCACCGTGGTAATCTCTGGCCGGAACGCTCTGCCGTGAGCGGGATGTGAAACTTCACCGTCAAAGGTATGACCATCTGCCGTGTAGGCATCGCTCGGCCACATCTGGCTTGTGTCACGCCGCACGAATGGGCGGATGTTTTTGATTTCGCGGCCACCCATGCGCCCGCGCTGGACCTCAACCTTTCCCATTTTCTTAAGAAACCGGTTTGCGGCGTCATATGAAGGCGGTGTGATGGTGGCTGGAAGCGCTGCAGCGAGCTGCTCAATGCAATAAGCCAGGCTTGGTTTCTGCGGCTGCTGGAAAAACTTCAACAGGTACGGTGCCCACGCCGGAACGTCGATCGACTCGCGCGATTTTGGCGCTAGCTTGGTCCATCCGGCTTGTGAATCGTTGAGCCAACGATAGAGCGTACCGCGCGAGATTGCACGTCCTGCACCGGCCTTTGCGTTGGCCACGGTAACCAGTCTCTGCAGGTGTGGTGCGAGGCCACCCTTTTCCGCCAATTCGATAACGGTACGTACTGCGCGCTCGGTGCCTCCAACCTCCGCCAGACGGCGAACTTCCGCACATATTGCAGCGCGAGCTTCGGCTGTTTGGCGCTGCCAGTCCTTTAACTCTCCTGGCTTGATGGTTGAGAGCGCGGTCACTTGCGATTGCTCTACCGGCGCGGCTTTGACCATTGCCTGTAGCGTGCACTCTTTAATGGTGGCAATCAGAGCGGACGGGAGTTGGTATTCTGAACCGCCGCCACGTCCAACTCGCTGTTGTTTTAACCATTTCTCGCGTGTAACGAGATCGATCCAACCCTTTTTTGTTAACGGTAATCCAGGTAACTTCATCGCCGCTAATTCAGCGCAGGAATAGTGGGTTCTCATAACGCCACGCCCATTACTCGTTTAAGTTGCTTTATCTGCTTGGCCGCTTCATCGCGCAGGCGCTCAAGCTTGCCAAGTTCCGCATTAAGGGCATCTTTGCCAAGGGCCACGCGCGCGCCAAGTTTTGATGCGCATAGATTGAGCAGGCGCACATCGTTGGTTGCCATATCGAAAGCAATAGCCGTATCTAGCGGCGGAATATGATCTTCTCGGGACTCAGCGGTGTAGGCGTCCAGCATGTGCTTGCTGATATCGCGTCCTAGCAAGCGGCTCATGGTGCCCGCCACCTCATAACGGTCGTACCCGATTAAGGCTTCGCTCATGGTGTGAGCGATCTGCACTCTGCAGTGCAAACTTCCGGCTGCATTTGGCGCTGGTTGAGGGATCTCGAACAAATCAGAAGTAAATTTGTCGCGCTTGCTCATTACGCAACCTTCCGATTGTCTACCGGATATACATTGCGTGATTTTCTGATAGTGCTACCATTCAGAGTTTTAGCTTTGTAGCGTCCGAGGCCACGCTCACCACGTCCGCTTCTGGGACTGCCATCCAGGTGATACCGACTGGGCCAGATAGTTTGTGGAATGGTTCTGAGATGCTCCGCGATTAGGCGTTCATATCTAGGGCATGGGCCATACAACGCGTTACTGAGCGTGGTGCGACCAAGGCCATGATCACGTGAAAGCCGCTGTAAGTTAGTCCCCGTTTTGCGAACGGCAGCAATAATATCTGCGCGATGCCAGTCTTTTAAGGCTGGTTTTTTTGCAGTGTTTAACGGTGACTTGTTTTTATACATGAGGCGAACTGTAAACCCGTTCTGTATACCTGTCAACTAATAATTTAAAGGTAACAGATAGGTGACAGTTCATTAATGCCCATATGTTAATAACTATCTGTATTTAAATTACAAAAATGCTTTCCTAACGATTTCTGTAATTTTGCAGTTGGTAACAGTTAGGTGACAGTTATGACCGCTAAACTTGAAAAGCTACTAAATTCGAATATGTTGGTGGATACGAGCAGGGGCACTATCTTAAGCAAGGAAGGGGAATACTTCCCCGCAACGATGCTTGCGGAGCTAAAGATTCCTGGATTACCAAAATCCAGGGCCGGGATTTACAAAACAGCGACGCGAGAAGCATGGCCACTAATACATAGGCCGGGGAAGGGTGCTAAAGACGGGGTTAAATTTTTCCTGGTACCCCAGAGCATTCTTGATAAGATCAATGAAATTAAGCCACTAACAACTAAAAAGCCTCAGTTGGATAAGGCTTGCGTTCATTATGGTCGGAGGGCTGATGATTACCGGCAAGCCAACCTTGAAGAGTTTGTGCAAGTGCCGCGTTATGACTTACATGCGAGTGCTGGACACGGCTCTGTGGTTCATTCTGAGCAGATTGTTGATCATTGGGCCTTCCGTTCTGAATGGATAAGAAATGCTCTTGGTGTATCGGCGAAAGACCTAGCGTTGATCAGTGTAAAAGGCGACAGCATGGAACCCACTCTCACCAGTGGCGACATGATCCTAGTCGATATACGCAATGGGCGGATTGAAGATAATGCCATCTACGTCCTGCAGCATGACGGAGACCTTCTGGTCAAGCGTATTCAGCGAAAACTAGACGGTACGGTGACCGTTATAAGCGACAATAAACAATACGATAGTGAGGTGTTGAACCGAGCAGGAGCCGCCGCGTTACGCGTTGTGGGGCGTGTTGTTTGGTCAGGACGCAGAATGTAATTAGCTCAGTCTCAAATAGAGCGCAAAACTCATCACTTTTTCTCGTTTTTTCTTAATTTGTCTCAAATAATGAAAATCTGATAGATTTCCCGTTGTGCCTTATGTCGTGCGGTTTTTCGCGTTTTTTTGTTTCTCTCTTGATGTCTCAAACTGATCACCCCCCCACAGTGGGCATGATGAGTCAATGCCTCTCCACCACATTTATACTTGTCTGAGCATAGCCCTCACCCCGCCACTTCTTCGATCTGGCGATAAACGCCCCTGATCCCCCGCTTCCAAAAATTTTAGTTTTTAGAAACAGTAGTTCGGGTTGTAAGCCCAAACCCTCGGAATTTTCCTAATTGGGGTTTGAGGCGCACTAGCGTACGTAAAATTATTTTCGTGTGTTGGCCTCAATATGCAGTGCAACGCACGCACTGTTTTGCAGATTGATCTATGCTGATAAAAAATCATGCTTCCTAAACCACTCAAGTGGGTCGTTGTAGCTTTGCCACTTTTAGCTAAATAAAGATAGCCACAAGGTGAAGTCTATGCCAAATGAAGATGATCGCTGGAAGGAACAACTACGCTTCGTAACTGCCACGACGTTCGTTTCCGGGGTGGGCATTCTGATGAACATG
This sequence comes from Nitrosospira sp. NpAV, assembly GCF_000832065.1. Taxonomy (GTDB): domain Bacteria; phylum Pseudomonadota; class Gammaproteobacteria; order Burkholderiales; family Nitrosomonadaceae; genus Nitrosospira. Next base: position 160,787 of record NZ_JXQM01000007.1, read on the forward strand.
TGGCCGTATGTTGCAATGTTCCAACGGTCTTTAAACATACACTTTTGGACTACCTCGTTGCCTGGAGAAATGCCCCAGCCTAGATTTGGTTGGTTTATATTACTTACGTTTCCTAGCGCTTGGAATGAGTACGGTGACCTATTCATTGATTTACATGTGTTATAGAGGGCTATGGCTCGGCTTGCATCCCTTTAGGGACAAGGCGGCAATGCAAGAAGTGGAGAAATGGCTCGATGTGAAGGGCAACCGCACATATATATCTTTGATCATTGTTTGGTTCATGGGTGCCTATTCTGTGATGGTTGCAATGGCCATGGTATTGAGCAGCGGCTTGGAATTGTGGTTAAGGGATGAATTGTCTAGTGTTTCGCCATGGTTACGTCTTTCATATATACCGGGTGTCGCTGTTATTTTTTTCCTACTTTACTTGATGTTTCGGCTTTTTCCGGAATTACACTGAGACCTCTGGGCAGCACGCTTCCCAGCAGCACTTTTTTTATATGGTGGTTTGTTGCGATTGAGATGTGTTATACCGTTGACCTGTCACTCGACAAAACAAGCGTGACTCGTTCAAAACAGGAATATGTCGAAGTCCGGGTCAATCTCGGTGGGGCGGCCTCCGATGTAACAAAAGCTAGTGTGGAGTTAAAGGGGAAAGCTGGGAAACTATTAAGAAGCTCGATCTGATACCCTTAGGAAATGGGTCGTATGTGACACATATAGACCCTGTTGAGTTACATGATACATACTATAAAGTGATGATGACCTATCCTCGGGTTGAATTCTCGTACTCGTATCCCTTCTTTCAACGAATTGTAAAGCGTTCGGTATCGCTAGTACTATTAAATGACCTCAAGAATATGGGTCACGCGGAAAGGGGATCAAAAAAAGGGTAGGTCCACCAAGGAAAGTCCCAAGAAAGAAGATCACAAGAAGAGGAATCAAGTCTGTCTTGGATCAGCTTATTTAGTCCTCCCTGAAAAGCCCGCCTAACCCGCATTGATATTAGAATTCAGAGGAATACAATGGATGAAGGCTTTGCCAGAATTGGGGTTGTTAGCCCCTGATTTCTGGTGAATTCATGAAGCCGAAAAAGCAAGAGTCAAGTGCCTGGATGACCTGTTCCGCCTGCGCCTGGAACAGCTGGTGGATCAACACCATATTCTGTACCGGTTGGCGGGCCGATAGAGACGTAGCAATATAATTCACGCTTATCAATCTCGTCATCTTTCGGCCTCATTTCCCATTGATCGATGTCAATGACAACATGGCAAGACCTTCTAAACCCCGGAGGAGCAACAGACTTCTTCGCTCGCAGGGAATTTTCATCATTCGACCCGGAGGCAGGGCCCGAGTACAGTCGCACCAATGCGCTGTGGCTCGCAGAGCTTTGCCGCTTGTTTTACCGGCAAGATGTGGAGGAAGTCATGTTCGCTCCGCAGCCGAGCCGGGCTAGCTTTCTGGAAAAGGCGGGATTGAGACAGCGCGCCTTTTTTGCCTCAGTGGACATGGATACGCATGCAATGCTCGTTGAACCCATGACCCCCCCTTCCTTTGCGATCCTGGTATTCAGGGGTACCGACAGCAAAAGGGATTATGTTACCGACATGGAATGTGGATTACTTCCCTGGAATCGACACGAGGTGGGGGTTCACAAGGGTTTCAGGAAAGCGCTTGACTCGGTGTGGGATGAGATCGAGAAGGAGCTCTCCCAGCTTATCTGTCCTATCTTTTATACCGGACATAGCTTGGGCGCAGCACTTGCCACTCTGGCGGCAGCGCGATATGCGCCGCGCGCAGTTTATACATTTGGATCACCCCGGGTGGGAAACGAAGCGTTTGCTGCTTCCCTGCAAATCGTACCGATCCATCGCGTTGTTGACAACAAAGATGCAGCAGCGTTGCTTCCTCCTGAAGCAATGGGATTTCGCCACGTTGGGCTATTGCAATTGCTTAAGGAGCCACAAACCGAGGACAAAAAATCCTTCTTTCTTGAACTACTAGAAAGCCTTAAGAAGCCCCCAAAACTATTGGCAGATCATGCGCCAGTTAACTATGTCGATAGAGCGTGAAATTTATTCGTTGCGTATATAGACAAATGTCAATATGCGTAGCTAGATAGTGGCAAACATGTCTACATGGCAATATTGCCAATGCGAGACTCAGGGGTTTCATGGCTCCTTTTCTTGTTGATCTAGTTGAAAATGCGTGGGCCCCTTTGATGATGGACTCCTTGGTTGTTATCCCATTCTCTTAGATGTTGGAGTCTAGGCGAATTGGGGCGGTTCAGTGGCTGATGTTCGCGTACTGGCTGGATCCTTCAACCAAAAACCGCGGTGCTTGCTGTAAGTAACCCAAAAAGGCCTGCGCCACAATAGACAACTGTTTTCCTGATGGATAGGCGTAGTACCAATGGCGATGAATAGGGAAGCCCTCCACATCAAGAACGGCTAGTTGTCCCATGGACGCATCCAACCCCAAGGTATGGTGTGACAAGACTGATATGCCCAAGCCTCCGATGATAGTCTGCTTGATCGCCTCATTACTTCCGAGCTCCATTCGGATTTTCAACTTCAAGCCCTGTTCAGAAAAGATACGTTCAGTCGCAATGCGCGTGCCGGAACCTGGCTCACGCGACAAAAATGGCTCTTCGGCTATACGCTTAAGCGAGATTCTTTTTTTATTGGCAAGCGGATGATTGATGGGTGCAAGCACGACCAGCGGATTCTCCAAGAACGCCTGTGCCACCGCATCTACTTCCTCCGGCGGCTGACCCAAGATATAGAGATCGTCCTGATTGTCTGCCAAGCGTTCCAATAGACACTCACGGTTGGCAACTTTGAGCGAGACCTCGACGCCTGGATATTGCTGACAGAACATGCCAAGCAAGCGCGGCGCGAAATATTTTGCGGTAGTCACCACCGCAAGCCGCAGTTTGCCAGCCTTGAGTCCTTTCATGTCTGCCGCAACCATCTCGAATCGCGCGAGGTGTTCGAAAATGTCGCGGCAGGTTTGATGCAACGCTCGTCCGGCATCGGTAAGATAGATTTTTTTACCAACTTGTTCGAACAGCGTCAAACCGACTGCATCAGTTAATTTCTTGATTTGCATCGACACCGTGGGTTGAGTCAAGAATAGCTCTTCCGCGGCGCGTGTAAAACTGCCCAGACGGGCAATGGTTTCGAAAACTTCAAGTTGACGCAAGGTGCTATGGCGCATGAGTTACTCCTGTTGTCCATAGATATAAGTCTATCAAGTACATCGATATATTTGATTGTTATTTATGATGATTATATTACATGATACGTCCAACGCACCGGAAAATATTGTTATTGAACTGGTATTGCCTGCTGTTCATATTTCGTGAAAAGTGGACATGGTGTGGTTTTCTCAACAACTTGGAGATAATTATGGCTTCCGAAACAATGAAAGAAGGTAAAGAACGCTACAAGTCTGGTGTCATTCCCTATAAGAAAATGGGCTATTGGGAACCTGGTTACGTACCCAAAGACACGGATATCATCGCCCTGTTCCGCATCACTCCACAAGCCGGCGTGGATCATGAGGAAGCGGCCGCCGCAGTCGCCGGCGAGTCATCCACCGCTACCTGGACCGTTGTATGGACTGACCGCCTGACCGCTTGCGAGCTCTATCGTGCGAAGGCTTATCGCTCGGAACTCGTGCCCAATACCGGTCCCGGGACCAAGAATGAGGCGCAGTACTTCGCCTACATCGCCTATGATCTGGACTTGTTCGAGGCAGGTTCCATCGCCAACCTGACCGCCTCCATCATTGGCAACGTATTTGGCTTCAAAGCCGTGAAAGCGCTCCGCCTGGAGGATATGCGCATTCCTGTCGCTTACCTGAAAACCTTCCAGGGTCCCGCCACGGGTATTGTGGTAGAGCGCGAGCGTCTCGACAAGTTTGGCCGGCCATTGCTCGGCGCCACCACCAAACCGAAACTGGGACTCTCCGGCCGTAACTATGGACGCGTGGTATACGAAGGCCTCAAGGGTGGGCTCGACTTCATGAAAGACGACGAGAACATCAATTCGCAGCCCTTTATGCACTGGCGCGACCGTTTTCTCTACTGTATGGAGGCGGTCAACAAGGCCTCCGCTGCAACGGGTGAAGTCAAGGGCCACTATCTGAATGTCACTGCGGGCACCATGGAAGACATGTACGAACGCGCGGAATTCGCCAAGTCGCTGGGATCGGTGATCATCATGGTCGATCTGGTGATCGGCTACACCGCAATTCAGTCGATGGCCAAATGGGCGCGCAAGAATGACATGATCCTGCATCTGCATCGCGCCGGTAACTCAACCTATTCACGCCAGAAAAATCATGGCATGAATTTCCGCGTGATCTGCAAGTGGATGCGGATGGCGGGCGTGGATCATATTCATGCCGGCACGGTGGTTGGCAAACTCGAGGGCGATCCGCTCATGATCAAGGGCTTTTATGACACTCTGCGGGATACACATACACCGCGAAACGTCGAAACCGGTTTGTTCTTCGATCAAGACTGGGCCTCGCTGAATAAGGTTATGCCGGTCGCTTCGGGCGGCATTCACGCCGGCCAAATGCACCAGTTGCTGGATTATCTCGGCGAAGATGTGATACTGCAGTTCGGCGGCGGCACCATCGGTCATCCGATGGGCATACAAGCGGGGGCGGTTGCCAATCGCGTTGCGTTGGAAGCTATGATACTGGCGCGCAATGAAGGCCGTGACTATGTGAAAGAAGGTCCCCAGATTCTTGAGGCAGCTGCCAAATGGTGCACACCACTCAAACAGGCGCTGGATACATGGAAGGATATTACCTTCAATTACGAATCAACCGACACAGCCGATTTCGTACCCTCAACCACGGCCAGCGTCTAACCATACGTAGGAGATAATAATTATGATGACCAATGTAGGAAATCGCATCACGCAGGGGCAATTCTCTTTCCTGCCGCCACTGACGGATAAACAAATTTCAGCGCAAATCAAATATGCGTTGAAAAACGGTTGGGCGATAGGCATCGAGTACACGGACGATCCCCATCCGCGCAATACATATTGGGAAATGTTCGGCAATCCGATGTTTGACTTGAAAGATCCCGCCGGGATCCTGTCGGAAATCAATGACTGCCGCAAAACTTATCCGAATCATTATATCCGGGTAACCGCATTTAACTCGACGCGCGGGGTGGAAAGTCCGACTATGTCGTATATCGTCAACCGTCCGAAGAAAGAGCCGGGCTTTGGCGTGGTACGCCAGGAAGTGGACGGCCGTAGCATTCGTTACACCATTCATTCCTACGCAACCGACAAAGCGGAATCCGAACGGTATTAATGAGAGTTCCTCCCCTTCTTCTCCAGGGAAGGGATCTATCTGGGCGAAGGTGGATGGGGATGAGAATTTACATTCTCCATCTACCGGCCCACTCATGAACTTGGTGAGCAACCCCGTTTACCAAGCAAATACAGCCAACGTGCATTTGATGTCTTACGTACTTCATTGTGGGGAGCAAACATGAAAAAACCATCAAAGGAACTCGCCCCCTTCGATACTGATTCAGTAGATCTGGGCGCTGAATTTCGCGCTTCCAACATCAAGGAAGTACTGGATAAACTTGATCTTGAATTGATCGGCTTGAAGCCCGTCAAAACCCGTATCCGCGAAACTGCGGCGCTATTGCTTGTCGATCGCGTGCGTAAGAAGTTGGATCTGACCGCTGGGGCGCCCAGCCTGCACATGTGCTTTACCGGCAATCCCGGTACCGGAAAAACCACCGTAGCGTTAAGGATGTCCGAAATCTTGCACCGCTTGGGGTATGTGCGTGAGGGACATCTAGTCTCCGTCACCCGCGACGATCTGGTGGGCCAGTATATCGGCCATACCGCGCCGAAAACCAAGGAAGTATTGAAGAAAGCAATGGGCGGCGTGCTATTCATTGACGAGGCCTATTATCTTTACAAGCCCGAGAACGAACGTGATTATGGCGCGGAATCGATTGAAATCCTTTTGCAAGCAATGGAGAACAATCGTGATGATCTGGTTGTGATTCTGGCGGGCTACAAAGACCGGATGGACAAATTCTTCCACAGTAATCCCGGTATGCGTTCGCGTATTGCCCATCACATCGACTTTCCCGACTATAATGCCGATGAGTTGCTTGCAATCGCCAAGCTCATGCTGGCTGCGCAGAACTATCGCTTCAGTCCCGAGGGTGAAAAAACATTCGGTGACTATATCCGGTTACGCATGAAGCTGGAGCATTTTGCCAACGCACGTTCCATTCGCAATGCCCTTGATCGGGCGCGGCTGCGCCAAGCCAATCGCTTGTTCGAGGGAACCAAGAAATCATTGGCCAAAATTGATCTCATGACACTCGAAGCGGAAGACATTGCAGCCAGCCGGGTGTTCCTCGAAGGCAAGCTTGATGGTGAACCCAATACCGGTACGGAAATAAAAAAATAGGACTCTGTTGTAAGAAACAGAAGCAGGGCGCACTATTGTGTTTTTCCGGGTAAGTAAATCTCCCAATATCAGATTTCAAATGACGCGCCCTCTATCGTAAATTCTGGACAGTTATCGCCAATAGAAACTCATTTGCGTACCACTTAGACCTCGCAAACACAATCGATCCAATCAGGATGCGTTTGAGATGGGTAAACAGCATTTCCACTTTTATCTGTCCTGCGTGATTGTTGGTATGCCTCTGTCTTGGCGATGGCGCACGCCGCATCGCGAGCGGGCTCGTAGAGTCTGCGAGTAATTTTGTGCGCTGGACCCAAATTGCCGAATAGTTGAGTGCAATGTTAGACTGTAGGCGCTTAACGGGCCGGTATCTGGGCACACCTATACCTTAGCTCGCCGAGGAGCTGGATTAGCATCAGCCTCCGCATCCGCATCCGCATGATTGGCCTTGGCGTCAGGGGGGAATCAGCTAACTATCTAGCTCCCTGCTCGGGTATATGGGCGCAAATACCAGTGCGAACCAGCTCAATCAACTGTTGGCGAAATTCCATCGGACAGGAGGATGTATTTGGACATCGCGGACTCCTTAAAATCAAAATGTCCACGAAAAAGAGTCGACTCCAGAATGCCGGCGGGAACATGCTTTGACTAGGCAATAGTTTCTTTGGCGTATCAGCAATCTTCAGCGCTTGATGGCATACCTGATTTCTCGGACAAATTTTCTTGTGAGCTAAAGTGATGATGACGGATTTGGGCAAGCTGGTCTTGGACGAAATGCCGGATGGCATCGTAATCACAACACTCGACGGAAAGGTGGTCTATTGGAACAAGGGCGCCGAATCGGTATTCGGCTATGCTAGAGCCGAAGCTCTGGAACACTTGCTCGATACACTGATCGCCCCGCATAACCTGCAGATACAGAAGGACAATAACAATCCGGATGATTTTCTGCGTGGAGGAGCCCTCGTCCATGAGGCGTTGTGCCGGAAAAAGGATGGGGCACTCATCTATGTCAATATTTCGCGCAAGATCCTGTGCAACGAGCAGGGGCAGAATACCTACCTGCTGATCAGCAGCAAGGACATCACGTACCTGAAAGCGCTGCGCGATGCCAAGCTGGTCAGTACCAAATTCGGCACCCTGCTCGATTCGACGCCCGATGGGATTGTTATAGTGAACTCGACCGGCTCCATCGTGCTGGTCAATACCCAGGCCGAGAAGCTGTTCGGTTACCGGGCCGAGGAGCTGCGCGGCCAGCTGGTGGAAGTGTTGTTGCCGCAGCGCTATCGCGACATCCATGTCGGCCATCGCTCCAATTATTTTGCAAAGCCGCGTAACCGTACCATGGGCGCCGGACTGGAGCTATATGGCTTGCGCAAGGATGGTATGGAGTTTCCGGTTGAGATCAGCCTGAGTCCGATCGAAACCGAAGAGGGCATGCTGGTGACGAGTGCGATCCGCGATGTCACCGAACGAAGGAAGGCGGAGCAGAAATTTCGTGGCCTCTTAGAATCGGCGCCGGACGCAATCGTGATTGTCAACAGCGATGGCGAAATCGTGCTGGTCAATTCGCAAACCGAAAAGCTGTTTGGCTATCCGCGCACGCAGCTTCTCGGCGATAAAATCGAGAAACTGATTCCGTCACGTTTCAGGGGGCAACACCCGGGATACCGAGGTAATTTTTTCCATACGCCGCGGGCGCGGCCGATGGGTGCCGGGCTGGAACTGTATGGCTTGCGTCAGGATGGCACCGAGTTTCCGGTTGAAATCAGCCTGAGTCCTCTTGAAACCGAAGAGGGCATGCTGGTGTCGAGCTCGATCCGCGATGTCACCGAACGCAAGCTTATCGAGCGCAGCCTGCATGAGAAAAATCTTGAGCTGGAAAACGCGAATATTTCGAAGGACCGTTTTCTGGCCGGCATGTCGCATGAACTGCGCACTCCGCTGAACGCGATCCTAGGCTTTACCGGCACCCTGCTGATGAGGCTGCCCGGTCCGCTGACTGCCGATCAGGACACGCAGCTAAAGACGATCCAGTCCAGCGCCCGTCATCTGCTGTCGCTGATCAACGATTTGCTCGATCTGGCAAAAATCGAATCGGGCAAATTTAGCAGCACTATAGAGCCAGTAGTATGCCAGAACGTACTCAGGGATCTGGCCGAAACCCTGTGCCCGCAAGCCGAGCAAAAAGGCCTCGCCTTCGAGCTGGCGCTGCCTCTCGACGATATCGTGATCCAGACCGATCGGCGGGCGTTAAGCCAGATCGTAATTAACCTGGTCAACAATGCGATCAAGTTCACCGCCAACGGAAAAGTACAGGTACGGCTGGAAACGCCGGATGAGGGTCAATCTTCTCTGGCGATCGAGGTCATTGATAGCGGAGTCGGCATCAAACCCGAAGATCAGGACAAGCTGTTTCAGGCGTTTAGCCAGATCGACAACAGCTCAACCCGGCGCTTCGAAGGGACCGGCCTGGGCCTGTACCTAAGTCAGAAGCTGGCTAACATGATCAACGCACAGCTTTCCTTGCGTAGTGATTATGGCAAGGGAAGCGTCTTTACTCTTACACTACGCCGGGAATGATCCTGCAAGCCAGAATCGACGCATAAGGTTTCCTTCCAGTGGTGTAGGGGAGCCGATTTCCAACCAGGAAGATGGAGGTATAGTGCCAGCCCAAATACTAATCATCGAAGACAATCCCGCTAACATGGCGTTGATGGTATATCTGCTGAATGCTTTCGGCTACGGTGCACACAGTGCGACCGATGGGGAAAAAGGCTGGGAGGCGGCGCAGCAGGAAGCCTTCGATCTAATCCTGTGCGATGTGCACCTGCCTAAGCGCGATGGGTATGAGATAGTGCGCCTGCTGAAGAGCAACCCGAAGCTGCAGACGATTCCGGTGATTGCGGTAACCGCGCTGGCGATGGTCGGCGACCGTGAGAAGATGCTGGAAGCGGGTTTCGACAGCTATATCGGCAAGCCGATCGAGCCTACCACCTTTGTCAGCCAGATCGAAGAGTTTTTGCCACCGGAATTGCGTACGCGACGACTGCCAGAAGGGCACTCGGCACCCGGTACCGACTCTGCGTCAGCCGCCACAGTACCCCGAGAGCTGAAAGGCGCAACGATCCTGGTGGTGGATGACACGCCGGTGAATCGCGAGCTGATCCGCAGCACGCTGGAGCCCTTTGGTTGTTCGCTGCTGTTCGCCGAAAATGTGCAGCAAGGCCTGCAGCGCGCACAGAACGACCGATTCGACTTGATCCTGTGCGATTTGCACATGCCCAATGAGGATGGTTTCAGTTTTATCCGGCGCCTGCGCACCAATCCTCGACTGGCTGATATTCCGTTCATGTTTCTTACCGCCTCATCCGGGCGCGACAACGATCCGGATGAAGCGTTGACACTGGGTGCAGCACGTTTCCTGCGGCGTCCGATCGACCCGCAGGTGCTGGTTGATCACATCAAGGCCTGTTTGCAAGAATCGGATGAAGGAGAGGCGCCACCACGCTCTGATTGATGACGATCATGTGCTGAATCGCTGACTTTTGATGACCCGTTCCATTATGGCGGGCATCAGCTGCCGGAAGCGGTGGATGGCATCAAAGAGAGGCATACTTTGCATCTCATCCGAACTTTGTGAATGTTATAGCCGGATTTCCCGCTTTCCGCCAGAAATTACCCGCGCTGATTCCGCCGCTCTGCCGAGGTCGCTTTCTTTGCTGATTCGGCACCTTCTTTGATCGATCTCAACATTCTCGACCCCCTGTAAGATCTTACAGCTGTTTAAAGTCGTCGTTTTGTAGTCTCATAGCTCCCATCATCATCCCTTGGTAAGATGGAATCAATGGACGATAACCCTTGTATAGCGCTGGGTTTGATTCCTCCTGCTAGCAACATCGCTCAGGAAACCGCCGACGTCACCTCAACCAGCATCGACGCTCACATGCCGGGAGCATGAGATGGGGGAACTCATGTCCACCAAGCTGTTTGATGCCGCCATCCTGGGCGATACCGCCGAAGCGTTGGATTTCATTACCAGTATCCTTCAGGCATCCACTGAATACTCCATTATCGGCAAAAGTCTCGAAGGCACTATTTTACTGTGGAACGAGGGTGCGCACCGCATTTACGGCTACGAGGCCGAGGAAGTGGTAGGCAAGGCCAATTCATCGATCCTTCATGTACCCGAAGATGTCAGCGCCGGCAAGCACCGCTCAATAATGCAGGTGGCATTGCACGACGGCAAATGGGAAGGTGCAATCCAGTGCATTCGCAACAACGGCCGGCGTTTTACCGCGCGCCTGGTGATCACGCCGTGCCGCGACGCCTCCGGCAAGCCGACCGGCTTCCTGCTAATCTCGAAGGACATCTCGGATGAGATGCGTCTCAGCGAGCAGTTAAAGACAGCTCAGCCTTACCCGCACTCGCTGATCGAATCGAACGTCGAAGCATTGATAACGACTGATCCGCTCGGCATCATCAGCGACGTCAACCAGCAGATGGAAGCGCTGACCGGGCATACGCGCGATGAGCTGATCGGCACGCCATTCAAGAACTACTTCACCGATCCGGCCCGCGTTGAAGCGGGGGTCGAATTGGTGCTGCAAAAAAGCAAGGTAACGAACTACGAGTTGACTATGCGTGCCAAGGATGGCACCGAAACGGTGGTGTCTTGCAACGCCACCACGTTCTATGATCGCGAGGGCAAGCTGCAGGGCGTATTTGCCGCGGCGCGCGACGTGACTGAACGCAAGCGTTTCGAGCAGATCCTGCAGGAGAAGAATGTCGAGCTGGAAAATGCCAATTTTGCCAAGGATCGATTCCTCACCTCAATGTCGCATGAACTGCGCACGCCATTGAATGCCATCATCGGCTTCACCGGCACGCTCTTGATGAAGTTGCCCGGCCCGCTCAACGCCGACCAGGAGAGCCAGCTACAGACCGTGGAGGCCAGCGCCACGCACCTGTTATCACTGATCAACGATTTGCTCGATCTCGCCAAGATCGAATCGGGCAAGATCACGCTCAAGTTCGAGCCGGTAGTGTGCCAGCAGGTCATCAATAGTGTCGCCGCGACATTGCGTCCGTTGGCCGAGAACAAAGGCCTTGAGTTCGAAGTTAGCCACCCTCATGATGACGTCATCATTAATACCGATCGGCGCACGCTATCTCAGATCATCATCAATCTCGCCAACAATGCCATCAAGTATACAGACAAGGGCAAGGTTGGCATCGCGCTCGCGCAGCGCCGTGAAAATGGCCATGTTGTAGCTGAAATTAGCATTACCGACACTGGTGTCGGCATTCGCGACGAAGATCGGCAGAAGCTGTTCCAGGCATTTCAGCAGCTCGAATCGACCTCGGCACGGCGCTTCGAGGGTACCGGCCTTGGTTTGCATCTGAGCCAGAAACTAACCGACCTGATCGGCGGCCACATTGTCTTCAATAGCCAGTTCGGCAAGGGCAGCACCTTTACCATAGTACTGGATCACGTATAACCATGACGTGCATCATTATCAATACCATAACGGAGCAAACATGATCACAATTGTGTTTATGATTACCAATCATCCGAACAGCGATTGGTCGGCGATGACCCAATTGGACTGGAATGGCGGCAGCAATTGGATGAAGCCGGCGGCATACCCTTTCGGCATACCCTTTCAGCGGGCATACGAAGCCAAGCACAATCGCATCATCATGCACGGCATGATTGCTTGACCATGGCGACCATACTCGTTGTCGACGATCGCCCTACCAACAGGGAGTTCCTGCTGAAGCTGCTCAGCTATGGCGGTCACAAGCTCCTCGAAGCCGAAGATGGCCTACAGGCGCTGAAGCTGACACGCGAGCAGCACCCGGACCTCGTCATCACTGACATCCTCATGCCCCTCCTGGATGGCTACCAGTACACCCAGGATGTACGAGCCGATCCCAAGATCGCATCGACGCCCGTGATCTTTTACACCGCTACTTATCTCAGGGACGAGGCTGCGTTATTAGGACGAAACTGCGGCGTGACGGAGGTATTGCTCAAGCCCAGCAAGCCGCAGGTTATTCTTGATGCCGTCCGTCGAGCATTGCTCAGTGCCGGTGAGTCGCATGCCGCTGTCCAGCCCGCGAGCCCGCCGGTCAGTTCCGAACTCGAATTGCAGGCAATAAGCGCTCATTTAGCGGAAAATCTCGAAGACCTGCGTACCGTGCGCCTTGCGTTGAAATCTGAAAGCGCCAGCGGCAGGGAACAGCAGGGGGAGCGCGCACCCTTGCTCGAAGTCGCAGACAAATATTCACGCGCAGTCGGTGATTTACGGCGGATCAGCGAGCGCTTGTATGGAATGATCGAACTGCGGCTGCGAGTCGGCGCTGAGCGTGAACCGGACCGGATGGTTGAAACTTTTTTCACCTGTGCCTGCAAGCTGATCGATTCGCGATACGCCGCGGTTGTAATGCTCGACGAAAAAGGGGAGGGCTTGAAACATTTTTTTGCCAAAGGAGTTGATGTACAGACCATCAAGCGGTTGCGCGAAGCGATATCCTCGGCCGATCTGATTTCGCAGCTCGTGACCCAACGACACCCACTGCGGAGGCAAGGCATGGATGCCGCCGAATCAGCCATGCTCCTGTCGCCCGTGCATCCGGCGGTCACCAATCTGCTTGCCGTGCCGATCGATATGCCGATCCAGTTCTATGGTTGGCTTTACTTCGCGGACAAGATCGGCGCGAACAGCTTCAGCGACGCCGACGAGAAGCTCGCAGCCCTGATCGCCGCGGAAAGCGCCGTACTTTATGAAAATGCCGCACAGTACCATACCATACAGCGCCACGCTGCACAGCTTCAGATCGAAATCACCGAGCGCAAGCAGGCGGAAATCAAGATCGCACGACTGAGCCGCATTCATGGGGTGCTCAGTGGTATCAATTCCGCGATCGTACGCATCGGTGACCGGCAGGAATTGTTCGATGAAGCCTGCCCGCATCGCCGTGGAGCACGGCAAGTTTCGCATGGCGTGGCTCGGCCTGTATGATGGAAACACGAATGAGGTGAGGCCGGTCACTTGGCGGGGAGAGGGTGCGCAGCGCTATTTGGATGGCCTCAAGTTATATGTCCAGAACGGTCCAAGCGATGATGAAGATCTGTTAAGCCGCGCCATACGCGAGCAACAGTTCAAATTGACGCACGACCCGGCGGGCGATTTGCGGCCGGGGTTAGGACAACTCGCGCTCGAATGCGGCTATCGCTCGATCGCCGCATTTCCACTGATGGTTGCCGGCAAGCCAGTTGGCGTGCTCTCGCTTTACACCGGTGAAGTGGGTTTTTTCGATGACGAAGAGATCAAGCTGCTGGAAGAGCTTGCGGGCGATATTTCGTTCGCACTCGATCATATCGAGAAAGCAGAGCGACTCCACTATTTCGCCTATTACGATACGTTGACCGGCCTGGCTAACCGCACACTTTTCCATGATCGCGTTAACGCGCTGGTCCTCGCCGCAGAACTTAATGGGCGCAAGGTTGCCATCGTACTGGCAGAACTTGAGCAGCTGCGCAGTATCAACGAAACGCTTGGCCGCCAGGTCAGCGATGCCGTAATCGTCGAAGTCGCGCACCGTTTGCATGAGTCTATCGGCGAAGCCTGCCAGTTGGCCCGAATCAGCTCGGAACATTTCGCATTCGTCCTTGATGATGTCAGGAACGAAACAGAGATCGCATCCTTTGCCGAAAACCGCATCATGGGATGCCTCAAAGCGCCGCTCACGGCTGCAAAGCGCGACATCTCCGTCTCGGCGAAGGTAAGCGTCGCGCTGTTTCCTAATGACGGAGCCAGTGCCGAGCTATTGGTGCGCAATGCCGAGGCGGCGCTTCAGCTTGCCAAGGATACCCAGCAGAAGCTATTGTTCTACTCGCCGCAGATCAACACGAGGGTTGCCGAGCGGTTCATGCTTGAGACTAGCCTGCGTCATGCCATCGAGCGCGATGAGTTCGTGCTGCACTATCAGCCGAAGACCGATCTGAGAAGCGGCCGTATCGCGGGCCTGGAGGCATTGATCCGCTGGAACGATCCGGCCACCGGCATGGTACCACCGGACAAATTCATCCCGATGCTGGAGGAGACCGGCATGATTCTTGAGGTCGGCGAATGGGCACTGCGGAAATCGGCCCTGGATTTCATGCAGTGGCATACGCTTGGGTTACAGCCACCATCCGTCGCGGTTAATGTCTCCCCTGTGCAGTTGCGCCAGAAGGATTTCGTCGCAACGCTTGAAAGGGTCGCGTCGAGCTGCAATCACGGCCTTCGCGGGATCGGCATCGAGATCACGGAAAGCCAGATTATGGAGAATTTCGCGGATAGTGTCGCCAAACTCAAGGCAATCCGGATCGCCGGGATCGAAATATCGATGGACGATTTCGGCACTGGCTACTCATCTCTGAGCTACTTCTCTCGACTCCCGATCGATACGGTCAAGATCGATCGATCATTTATCATCAATATGGAGAACGATCAGCACAGCGCAAGCATCGTGTCGATGGTGATTTCGCTTGCACATGCGTTGAACTTGAAAGTTGTCGCCGAAGGGGTCGAAACCAACAAACAGGCAGGAATGCTGAAGATACAGAATTGCGACGAGGCACAGGGCTATCTTTTTGCCAAGCCACTGCCTCACACCGACATCGGAGCGCTGCTGCAAGCGCAGTTGCGGCCATCATAGATGGGTAGCACCAGCAGTCGCGTCACCCGCTGCCATCTGAATCAGTCGGTTTCGTCAGAGTTGGCATCGGGCAGGCCTGCCGGGCGCAACTCGGTCTATTGGGTACCCATTAAGCAGCTCTCGCTCATCCCCATTGTTGCAGCCGGAAATATCGGTGTTCTCTGTTTTTATTAATCGGCTCCTCATCCGCCGTCCAATATCACCAAGCGACTTCATGCATTGACAGGTCGCCACGATGGCTTCGAGAGTTTATGACAACCAATTCTCCGTTGATGCGTTATATCAGGCATGGTTGCAGGGAATAGTCAGAGTCGCGTTTCTGATTTGCTGCAAGCATGCGTATTTCTACTCATTGACAGGTGTACTTAAGTCCAATGGTCATCGCTATCAAAATCCGTAAGATAGATTATGGATAAAGTTTTTTTAAGAACCTGAAATTTTATTCGCATTCCCTGCGATGAGAATAATGGGTAGTCACAAATGATTGTTTGGTTGGGAAAAAGATTCACCTTTGATTTCAAGCGAACATTTTAAATCATAAAGAGGAGATCGGACGTGGGCAAAATCGGATTGGTGGCATTGTTGGCGGGTATTGTTCTTGGTTATGGCAATCCGGTGCTGGCGCAGGAGGACAGCGCTGGGCAGACTGGTGGCGTGAGTGTAGACGAGGACAAGAAGCGTGGTGGTGGAGTCGCCATTGATCATAGGAGCGAGAAAGCCAATGAGAACTCGAACGCCCAATGGTCTACCGGTGCAACAAAAGGTAAAGACCGTGCGGACCTGAGACATCAGCAGAACCAGGATAGGAAGCAGGGCAAGAAGAATGGCAAGAAGAATGGGGACAAGGCCCGTGGCGGCAAGGATGATGACCACGAGAATGATGACGGCGACAAGGCTCGCGGCAATGACAAGGATGGTGGTGGCAAGGGTAAAGGCCATAACAAGAATCACGGCGGCAAGGCCGGCGGGCATGGTAAGAACAAGTAAGGCAGGCCAGCGCAGCCAGGGTCACGATTCCAACCGGCCCTGGCGCTCGATAATCACGTATCAGAGATAACGAAGTCTTTTTTAGAAGGAGAATATAGATGTCGAACGAATCCCTTAATCCCTGGAAGCTCGCCACGATTGGAATACTGTTGGTGGGCGCAACGGTGGCGGCTACCATGCTCGTTGTAGGACGAGATTCCAAGACCGAGCCTGATTCTCCAACGGCGCAAATCAGTGAGGCACAAACGCCTGCAGCGGGGGGGAAGGCGGCTACCACCGTGAGTCCCGCGCCCGTAGCGCGCCAGCAGACCGCCCGCCCATCAAGTCCACCGCGGGCTGCATATCCTTCAAACTCAGTCATAGAGGAATGCAACCGGTATGCGAATGAAGAGGTAAATAGCAAAACCGAAGAAGTGCTCAAGAATGCCGCACTGGGTGCTGCTATTGGCGCGGCTGTGGGTGCGGCTGGCGGTGCCATTGCGGGCGGTGGGAAAGGTGCAGGCAAAGGCGCTGCTATTGGCGGCGTAACCGGCGCGGCGGGGGGAGGTCTCTATGGACTCAACGAGACCAAGTCTCACGATGCGCAATACCAGGCTGCCTACGCTACATGCATGCGCACGAAGGGTTACTAGGCTTAATCGCGGGTTCTAGATACCGGGATCATAGCCGGGGCTGAGAGCTGCGCAAGCGCTCGGTGCTGTGCTGGGTTGGGCGGTACGAGCGCTTGCAAGGCCCACACTATTCGCTTCCTGGCCTTATTCCATCACCGCTGGTAATTGTGCGGCAAGCAAATTCTTTTCCCTGGTTGCCATACCCAGCAGCGCATAGCCCAGCAGCTTGCCTTGCGCACTTTGGAACAATGCTTTCACGCCGTTTTCGCTTTCCTCTATCAGCCATTCGCCTTGCGCATGAGGGTCGGGAGGTGAGACCACGGTTGCGCAGGCCGGGGTTTTAACTACTACGGGCATAGCGGGGTACCGTACCAGAGTTGGAGTGCGGGCAAGCGTTGCCGCGAGACCACGCGCGGCGTGCATGATCGGCATCACGAAAGGCAGTACCCTGCCATCCACCTCGGCGCAATCACCGAGCGCATAGATGTCCGAGTACCGGGTTTGTAGCGAGCGGCTTACCGTAATGCCGCGATTCACCTTAATGCCGGCTGCTTCCGCCAGGGCAGTGCGCGGGCGTAATCCTATGGCGGAGAGCAAGACATCCGTTTGGATGACTTCCCCATTGTCGAGCGTCAAGCGCAAGCTTTCTTGAATTCGTTCCACGCGCTGTGTCGCCGCGCCCATATGGAAAACTATACCAACAGCCTCCAGCCTTTGTTGCAGAAAGGCGCCCCCAGCCTGTGGCAGGAGCCGTCCCAGAGGGCGGGCGCTGATATCTATTACACGTACCCGATAACCGGCCACGGCCAGATCGTTGGCAAATTCACAGCCGATCAGCCCTGCACCCAAAATCGTCACATCCTTTTTTCCCTTTAGCGTAATGCATAGTTGGTGGTAGTCGTCGAGATCATTTACCGACAAAATTGCGTCGACCCCGTCTCCCTCCAGCGGCAGACGGATCGGATCAGCTCCCAGGGCTAGAATGAGTTGACTGTAAGGAAGCTTTTCTCCACCTTGCAAGGTCACATTTTTACTGGCAGGGTCAAAAGCCGTTACGCGACTATGCGAACGAATGGTCATCTTCAATTGCTCGGCCATTTTTTCCGCGTTGGCATTGAGTATGGATAACGGCGTTTTACCTGTGGCCAGGGCATTTGACAGCATAGGCTTTGAATAGAATCCGCCATGATCCGCGGAAATGATCTGGATGGATGTTTCGGTGTCCAGTTTGCGAAATTCGCGAGCGACGGTATATCCCGCCAACCCGCTGCCGATGATGACTATAGGTTGCCGGCTCAACCCTTCACCATTTCAAAATGGGCGCTTATCGTGCTCTGGACGGTGGAGGCAAAGTGCTGACTGACGATCGTTCCGTCACCGATGAGGTTATACATATCGTACTGAGATTCGGTCATTCCGGGTTCCTTGCGAATAGCGAATGATAAATTATTTTCAACTAGAATTTTGATGTTTCCAAAGTTTATGCGGCATACTTTTGAGGTATGGTAGCTGTATTAGTCAGCTGGACGTTGGTAAAGTTTAGTAGCGTAACCCAGATGCATGAGAAAATCCTGAAATCGGAGACAGCGAGCCGGAAACGCCGGCCGGCAAGGTATATAGCAAATTAATGAGTATAAGTGTGATGGATATTGGCTTTATCGGTCTTGGCATCATGGGTAAGCCCATGGCCGGCCATCTTATCAATGGCGGGCACGCATTGTTTCTGCATTCGCGTAGCGGCGTGCCGCAGGAATTGCTCGAACAAGGGGGCGAAACTTGTTTCTCGCCCAGAGAAGTGGCGCAAAAGGCAGGCATCATCATTACCATGCTACCCGATACCCCGGATGTAGAACGCGTGTTATTCGGTGAGAATGGCGTAGCGGAGGGATTGACGCCAGGCAAGATCGTGGTGGATATGAGTTCCATCTCTCCCATTGAGACCCGGGTATTCGCCGCCAGGATCAACCAGCTCGGTTGCGATTATGTGGATGCTCCCGTGTCGGGTGGTGATATAGGCGCGAAGAATGCCACCCTTACCATCATGACGGGGGCCACGGAAACGGTATTTGAGAAAGTGAAGCCTGTTTTCGAGTTGCTGGGCAAAAGCGTCACCTTGATCGGTGATAACGGCGCTGGTCAGACTTGCAAGATTGCCAATCAGATCATCGTCGCGCTTACCATCGAGGCCGTGGGTGAGGCGTTGCTGCTTGCATCCAAGGCCGGCGTGGACCCGGCCAGGGTACGTCAAGCCCTCATGGGCGGATTCGCCGCATCGCGTGTCCTGGAGGTGCATGGCGAACGCATGATCAAGCGTGCATTCGATCCGGGATTCCGCATCGAACTGCATCAGAAGGATTTGAATCTCGCGCTAGCGAGTGCGCGCGCACTGGGGGTGAGTTTACCCAATACCGCCGTCACGCAGGAGTTGTTCAGCGCATGTATCGCGCACGGCGGCGCGAAGCGGGACAGTTCGGCCTTGGTGCAGGCGTTGGAAAAATTGGCGAATCATGAGATTTAATAAAGATTTAATAAACCGGACTATCGAGCCATGAATTCTCTCGAACTCGCCACCAGGCTGCGCACGTTTCTTCCGCCGGACGCGGTGCTCCATGAGACCGAAGACTTAAGGCCGTATGAGTGCGACGGTTTGTCGGCCTATCGGCAAGCGCCCATGATCGTCGCGCTGCCGCAAACAGAGGGCGAAGTGATTGAGGTCCTCAAGGCCTGTCATGCCGCCAAAACCCCGGTCGTGGCGCGCGGTGCCGGCACCGGTTTATCCGGTGGTGCGCTGCCCCATGCAGAGGGCGTGCTGCTCTCGCTCGCCAAACTGAAACGCATACTTGAAATTGATCCGGTGGCGCGCAGTGCCCGGGTCCAACCGGGCGTGCGTAATCTTGCCATTAGCGAAGCGGCAGCACCCTACGGCTTGTACTATGCTCCCGACCCTTCTTCGCAGATTGCCTGCTCCATCGGAGGCAATGTGGCAGAAAATTCGGGAGGCGTGCACTGTCTGAAGTATGGGCTTACCGTGCACAATATCCTCAAATTGAGGGTGGTAACCATCGCAGGTGAGATTCTGGAAATCGGCGGCGAGTGCCTGGACTCACCGGGCTATGACTTGTTGGCGTTGATGACAGGTAGTGAGGGCATGCTGGGTGTCGTTACCGAAGTTACGGTAAAACTCCTGCCCAGACCGGAAAAGGCGCAAGTCGTCATGGTGGCCTTTGACGACATCCGTAAAGCGGCGGATGCGGTGGCGAACGTGATCGGTGCGGGCATTATTCCGGCTGGCATGGAAATGATGGATAAAATCACCGCGCGCGCAGTGGAAGAGTATGTCCATGCCGGCTACAATCTTGATGCAGCCGCGATCCTGCTGTGCGAATCCGACGGTACGGTGGAGGAAGTTGTGGAGGAGATCCGTCGTATTGACGAGATCATGAACAAGAGCGGCGCAACCGAAATCATAACCTCCCGTGATGAAGCGGAGCGGCTCAAGTTCTGGGCTGGGCGCAAGGCCGCGTTTCCGGCGGCGGGTCGCGTTTCACCTGATTACTATTGCATGGACGGGACTATTCCACGCAACAAACTCGCGCAGGTATTGAGTGGGATTGAAGCGCTCTCCGTCGAATATGGGTTGCGTTGCATGAATGTCTTCCACGCGGGTGACGGTAATCTGCATCCGTTGATTCTTTACGATGCCAATAAGACGGGCGAACTGGAAATGACTGAGAAATTTGGCGCGAAAATCCTTCAAATGTGTATTCAGGCCGGCGGAACCATTACCGGAGAGCACGGAGTCGGCATCGAAAAAATCAATCAGATGTGTTCCCAATTCAAGCCCGGGGAACTTGAGATGTTTCATGCGGTAAAGGCGGCATTCGATCCGGAGGGGCTATTGAATCCCGGAAAAGCCGTTCCGACTCTACGCCGCTGTGCCGAACACGGCGCGATGCATGTGCATCGGGGCGAGGAAAAATTTCCGGAGTTGCCGAGGTTTTGAACGATAAACAGATCCGTAACCCTTGTCCATGCAAGATATTGTAGGCCAATTTGCCGGCATTATCCGTGCCGCTGCCGAAGACAAAGTGCCGTTACGCATACGCAGCGGAGGCAGCAAGGATTTCTACGGTAATCGCATCCCGGGGCAGAATGACCGCGTTCTTGATGCGAGCACTTACGCCGGAATCGTGGATTACGAGCGAACCGAACTGGTGTTGACGGCCCGCGCCGGTACTCGTTTGGCTGATCTCGAAACCGAGTTGCGCAAGCATGGTCAAATGATGGCGTTCGAGCCGCCGTATTTTGGTTCCACTGCTACCCTTGGCGGTTGCGTCGCCACTGGCCTTTCTGGCCCGCGCCGGGCATCCGCCGGAGCAGTGCGGGACTTTGTGCTGGGCGTGCGCATGCTTGACGGCAGAGGAGATGACCTGCGTTTTGGCGGGCAGGTAATGAAAAATGTCGCGGGCTATGATGTTTCGCGTTTGATGACAGGTTCGATGGGAACGTTGGGTCTGTTGCTGGAAGTTTCACTCAAAGTGCTGCCGCTGCCGGCAATGGAGATCACGTTGCACATGGCCATGAAGGAAGCTGAAGCCATTGAAAGGATGAATCGTTGGGCCGCTAAGCCGCTGCCGGTTTCCGCCACCTGTTTTTGCGATGGCGGGCTTGCCGTAAGACTCTCCGGCGCCGAGCCTGCGGTGCGTGCAGCGCATGCGAAGCTGGGTGGCGATGAAATCGATGATGGAGGGGTTTTTTGGGAATCGGTACGCGAACAGTCGCATTCATTTTTTCAATCCGGAAAACCCCTCTGGCGTCTATCCATAAAATCGACAGCCCCGCCGCTGCCTTTGCCGGGTAAGCAATTGATGGAATGGGGAGGCGCGCTACGCTGGTGGGCAGATGAGACGGGAATCGATGCCGGTGTTGCACGCGAAATCGCGAAAGCTGCAGGCGGTCACGCCACGCTGTTTCGCGGCCATGAATCATGCGCCGATGTATTTCATCCGCTCGAACCGGCGATGATGACTATTCAACGGCGTTTAAAGGAAAAATTCGATCCCATGGGGATACTCAATCCGGGCCGGATGTATCCTCAATACTAAATGCAAACCCAACTCGCCGACTTCATTAAAGATTCCCCCGAAGGGCAAGAAGCCGATGCCATATTGCGGACTTGTGTGCACTGTGGTTTCTGCCTTGCCACCTGCCCGACCTATCAGCTGCTGGGCGATGAGCTGGATAGTCCGCGCGGCCGTATTTATCTGATGAAACAGATGCTGGAAGGCGAGCCGGTTACGCAAAAAACCCAATTGCATCTTGACCGTTGCCTTACCTGCCGCGCCTGCGAGACAGTTTGTCCATCCGGCGTGCGCTATGGGCGGCTGGTGGATATCGGCCGGGGCATCGTTGAAAAAAAAGTGGGGCGTGGCGCGGCGGCCGGGGTCATGCGGTACGCACTGCGCCAGACCTTGCCTAACGCCAAGGTGTTTGCGTCCTTATTGAAACTGGGACGGGGTGTTCGCCCATTGCTTCCAGGCGGACTGAAAGATTCGATACCGCCGAGAGCGAAAGAAATGCCCTTTACTGGAGCATGGCCCCCTGCTCGCCATGCACGCAAGATGCTGGTACTCGAAGGTTGCGTGCAACCGGCGTTGGCTCCCAATATAAATGCCGCGACCGCGCGGGTATTGGACAAGCTTGGCATATCGCTGATCAAAGCGGAAAACGCGGGTTGTTGTGGAGCGGTTTCGTACCATCTCAATGCCCAGCAGGAAGGATTGGATTACATGCGCCGCAATGTGGATGCCTGGTGGCCGTATGTTGGAAAGGAAAGGGGAATCAATGCCCTGCAAGAAAGAGGAGGAGTGGAAGCGATCGTCATGACAGCCAGCGGTTGCGGCGTGACGGTGAAGGAATATGGCCACTTGTTGCGCCATGATCCAGTCTATGCGGAAAAAGCAGCTCGCATTTCGGAATTGTGTAAAGATATCAGCGAAATAATCGAAATGGAAACCTCGGCGTTGGCTACCCTCATCGGCAGCCTGCCAGTTGACAAGAAAAAATCGAAACTTGCTTTTCATTCTCCCTGTACGCTGCAACACGGCATGCGGATTCGCGGTGTCGTCGAGAGGATTCTGGTTACAGCGGGTTTTGAATTGACGGTTGTCCCGGACGCGCATCTTTGCTGCGGATCGGCGGGAACCTACTCCATCCTGCAACCGGAGCTATCGCAACAGTTATTAAAAAATAAGGTGATGGCACTGGAATCGGGCAGCCCTTCACGCATCGCGACCGCCAATATAGGTTGCCTCATGCACGTGCAAGGCGGCACATCGCTAGCAGTCAATCATTGGATCGAGATATTGGATGAAAAACTTGTTAAAGGGGCGCATGCCTGAATTTGCTCCCATGAATCATGGAATGAGGTTCCGCGCCAATTCCTGAGCCGGCTTATCGAGTCAATGAGAGATGGCGTCGCATATAAATTTCCCTATCGTTCTATTGTGGCTTCGTATCCGATAGGACTTCATCGCGGGGTTTGCTTTTTCCCCTCGGGTTAACTCTATATAATCAGACTTATTTTTCCTTGGCCCTGTTTTCCTGGGTACTACTCATGAGCTTCGTCAACAAGCCAATGGCGAAAAAGCCGAGCTCCAATCCCCTGCCGTCCAGAATCGTCAGGCTATTGCGTGAATCCTGCGGACTCGCCTTACTGGGGGTGGCGCTTTATCTGGTGCTGATATTTTATGGCTATGATCGTGCCGACCCTGGCTGGTCGCATAGCGGCGATGGTGCTCCGCATAACCCTGGAGGTGTTGCGGGCGCCTGGCTGGCGGACTTGCTGCTGTATCTGCTCGGTGCTTCCGCCTGGTGGTGGGTGTTGTTTTTCCTTTATCTGGTGGCATGGAGTTATCATCGCATCGACGCCGTGGGAATATTTGATCGCCGCCCGTTATTTGTCTCAGCGGCAGGTTTCGTGGTATTGCTGGCCGCCAGCAGTGGGTTTGAAGCACTACGGTTATATACCCTTAAAATAATGCTGCCGCAGGCTCCAGGAGGCGTGCTGGGTCAGTTGATCAACGGAAATTTGTCGCAAATGCTGGGTTTTACCGGTGCCACTTTGGCATTGCTGATATTGATGGCGATCGGATTCAGCTTATTCACCGGCCTGTCGTGGGTGCGCTTCGCCGAGAAGCTGGGGGCGG
This sequence comes from Nitrosospira sp. NpAV, assembly GCF_000832065.1. Taxonomy (GTDB): domain Bacteria; phylum Pseudomonadota; class Gammaproteobacteria; order Burkholderiales; family Nitrosomonadaceae; genus Nitrosospira. Next base: position 184,773 of record NZ_JXQM01000007.1, read on the forward strand.
TAATTGAAGGTACCTGGTTGTTTGCCGCGCGCCGCTGGGAGGACTGGCAAGATCGGCGCGCAGGCCTGGTTTCGGCAATCAAACGCGACGAATTGGTCGAGGTTGGTAAGAAGCGTTTCCATGAAAGTCCGCCTTTGCATATCGAACCTCCGGCTACCATCATCCTCAAGTCGTCGCGCGTCATCAAAGAGAAACAGACGCCGCTATTCGTGGATTTACCTGATTCACCCTTGCCGCCGCTGCATCTGCTGGATGAGCCGCCCAAGGATGTGGAAATGCTGTCGACGGATACGCTTGAATTCACGTCCCGTCTGATCGAACGCAAGCTGATCGATTTTGGGGTCGAGGTCAAAGTGGTGGCGGCATATCCCGGACCGGTCATTACCCGCTATGAGATCGAACCGGCGGTAGGCGTTAAAGGTAATCAGATTCTCAATCTGGTGAAAGATCTGGCGCGCTCGCTCTCAGTGGTGAGTATACGCGTGGTAGAGACCATTCCCGGCAAGACCAGCATGGGCCTGGAGATTCCCAATCCCAAACGGCAGGTGGTACGGCTATCGGAAATCCTCAGTTCGCAGGCATATTCCGACATGGGGTCGCCATTGACTATCGCATTAGGCAAGGATATAGGCGGTCATCCGGTGGTGGCTGACTTGGGGAGAATGCCGCATGTGCTGGTTGCGGGAACGACGGGATCGGGTAAGTCGGTGGCGATCAATGCCATGATCCTGAGCCTTATCTACAAGGCTACGCCTGAGCAAGTGCGCCTGATCCTGGTGGATCCAAAAATGCTTGAGCTGTCTGTGTACGAAGGCATTCCCCATCTGCTGGCGCCTGTGGTGACCGATATGCGGCAGGCGGCAAGCGCATTGCGCTGGTGCGTGGCGGAGATGGAGCGCCGCTACAAGCTGATGTCGTCGCTGGGCGTGCGTAATCTCGGTGGTTACAATCAAAAAATCCGCGAGGCGATCAAGAACGACAAGCCGCTGACCAATCCGTTCAGCCTGACGCCGGATATGCCCGAGCCGCTGGAGGAGATGCCGCTGATTGTAGTGGTCATAGACGAACTGGCGGACTTGATGATGGTGGTGGGCAAGAAAGTCGAGGAGTTGATCGCAAGACTGGCGCAGAAAGCCCGTGCCGCGGGTGTGCATTTGCTGCTCGCCACGCAACGGCCTTCGGTGGATGTGATCACTGGCCTGATCAAGGCCAATATTCCGACGCGGGTAGCATTTCAGGTATCGAGTAAAGTGGACTCACGTACCATACTCGATCAGATGGGGGCGGAGACGCTGTTGGGGCAGGGGGATATGCTTTATCTGCCTCCTGGCAGCGGCTACCCACAGCGGGTGCATGGCGCTTTTGTCGCCGATCAGGAAGTGCACCGTGTGGTGGAATATATCAAGGAACATGGCGAGCCGCGCTATGTGGAGGGCGTGCTGAATTCAATTGAAGAAGAAGGCGGCGGCAATGCAGGAGAAAATAACGGCATGGCGGGACTGGACAACGGTGAAGCCGATCCGCTCTATGATGAAGCCGTCGCCATCGTGCTCAAGACGCGCCGCGCCTCAATCTCGCTGGTGCAACGCCACTTGCGGATTGGTTATAACCGGGCCGCCCGGTTAATCGAGGAGATGGAGCGTGCCGGCCTTGTTTCGGCCATGCAAACCAACGGTAATCGGGAGGTACTGGTTCCTGCGCGGAATGATTAAATTTGTCGCAGGATTTGAGTGTCGCGTATAAGTCAATAAGTCACTATGCGACTTCGTTTTTGGTTGCTTATACCCGGTCCAATCATTTTTAAGCCTGGCTGGAACATAAATGATACCGCCCTGCTCCCCGGTCTTGCAGGAGCGGGGCGGCTGCCCTACCAGAGTTCTATTGGATCCGCCTTAC
>NZ_JXQM01000070.1 GCF_000832065.1 Nitrosospira sp. NpAV
ATTACATCCTTAGACAGTGTCGGTTGAGGGGAAAGATTGATTCAAATGGGTGCACGACTGCTTTTCTGGAAGAGCGGTTAAATATGGGTCTAAATTTTATTCTCTCTGCTGAGATAGATCATAAAAATGAAAGACTACAAATTTGGATTTGGATTGACCGTAGGATGAGATTCGATTTTATATTTCCTCGTAAAAAAGCAATCGAAGATGTTTCTCGGTAAGAAATGAGTTTAAAACAATGTTGAATTTGGAG
>NZ_JXQM01000071.1 GCF_000832065.1 Nitrosospira sp. NpAV
TGCGCCTGAAAAGGAGCCCAGTGTGCGTTCTCCTTCGCATGTTTGGTTATCTGGCTATTGGGACTGGCAGGATCATCATTGGGTATGGAAACCTGATGAAAGCATAGCGCAGACGCAATCGGCTGCTAACAGCCCCGCGCCTGAACCTCGTGCTCAAGCCCCTGCGCCAAAAGTTATCACTTCCGCGCCCTCTCCGTTGCATGGTAGGTCTAGTTACTGGG
>NZ_JXQM01000072.1 GCF_000832065.1 Nitrosospira sp. NpAV
TCCTTGAGCTGCTGGACTTCGTTATTGAGCGCGGTACGGTCGCTCACGCTGTTGCTCGCGTTGCGCGATTGCACCGCCAGCTCGCGGATGCGCTGCAGGTTGTTGCCGATTTCTCCCAACGCACCCTCGGCGGTCTGCGCCATCGAGATGCCGTCGTTGGCATTGCGCGCCGCCTGGTTCAGGCCGCGAATCTGGGAAGTCATGCGATCGGAAATCGCCAACCCCGCCGCATCGTCCTTGGCGCTGTTGATGCGCATGCCGGAAGACAGGCGTTGCAGGGACGTGGCGAGCGCACTTTGCGAACTGCTCAGGTTACGTTGCGCATTCAGCGAAATTACGTTGGTGTTGATAATTGCAGCCATTTTAAAAATCTCCTCGATTAAAGTGTGATGGAATTGAACCCTACAGCTTTCAACTTTGATCCACCTGCATTC
>NZ_JXQM01000073.1 GCF_000832065.1 Nitrosospira sp. NpAV
GTATCAACTTCAGCGGCATGAGCAAATAGGACTTTAGTACAATCTTAGTGAAACCCGCGTTCGGTAAGCCGGACGGACCCACCAGATTACTTGGGATATTTTTTCTTGCATAGCCCCCATCATACCGATTCCGCCGCCAGACATCACGTTATGCGCAATCTTGATGAAGAAAACGCAACACTGGCGTTCGGCGCAGAAATCGCAGCCGTATTGCATCCGGGTCTTATCATTTTCCTGAGCGGCAATCTCGGCGCCGGCAAAACCACGTTGGCGCGAGGGATCTTGCGCGGCCTGGGTTATCAAGGAAAAGTAAAA
>NZ_JXQM01000074.1 GCF_000832065.1 Nitrosospira sp. NpAV
GGACGTATTCAAACTCTCGTTTCAGTTGCAGATGTAGTGTCTGTGAATGGACGGGGCACGCCGGTCTGGTTATATAGTATAGGGAGCGCCCCTTGATCACAAATTGGGCGATTATGAAAACATCTTTAGAAGCAGTGAATAACAAACAAAAAAAATGCACTCCACGATTCTCACTGATTTAGCTGCCAAGCAGAACTCTGCCGCTGTGGTTCGTCGAATCTATCCCGCCCAGCACCCCTCCAGTCCTGCGCCCGGATTGCCTCAAGCGCGTCTTGAAGCAAGGCTGTCTCTCACTTTTGCGAAAGATGGCGGCACGACCCGATTGGTGGGGAGGGATCATTTCGGCCCGTTGCTGGTGCAGAAACCCTTTTATCCCGATGGCCAGGACCTTTGCCAGGCCGTCATCATCCATCCACCGGGCGGAGTAGTAGGCGGAGACAAACTGGATATCGCCGTCAAGGTTGGCGCGGTGGCAAAGGCGCAAATCACGACGCCCGGCGCAGCCAAATGGTATAAGGCCAACGGCCATGTTTCGCGTCAGAATATAAAGCTCGAAGTGGGCGCCGGAGGCATGCTTGAGTGGGTGCCGCAGGAGACCATCTTTTTCGATGATGTAAATGTGGCGCTCGATCATCAAGTCGTGCTGGAGAAGGAGGCAAGCTATATCGGTTGCGAGATTTTATGTTTCGGCCGGACCGCCTCCGGCGAGTCCTTCACCAAGGGGCAGATTGCGCAACGCATCGGCATCCGCCGCGAGGGGAAGCTGATCTGGTTCGAGCAACTCCGCTTGGCTGGTGGCAGTACGGCAATGAAAAGTCCCCTGGTGCTTGCCGGCAATACCGTCTGTGCTACCCTGATTGCCGTGGGGAAAGACGTGTCCCCCGCGATCCTGGATACAGTGCGCGAGGAAGCGGGTGCCATTGCGAACGGCGCCGGTCATCTCGGTATTTCACGGTTGAAACCGGTCGTGGTTGCACGTTATCAGGGGAATTCGAGCGAGACGGCACGGCGGATTATGCTGCATATTTGGGGTCTGCTGCGTCCCGAGATGCTGGGCCGTGAAGCAATGGTTCCGCGTATGTGGAATACATAATCTCCACTATCAAAGTAGCAGGGATTGTTGATTTTGAAACAGACGGTGTCAAGTTGGCTGTAGCCAGGATATTGAAGAAGTAGGGCGATGATTAATTTAACGAG
>NZ_JXQM01000075.1 GCF_000832065.1 Nitrosospira sp. NpAV
GGGCATCTGGGCCGAAGTATTGGGTATTGGCCGGGTGGGGCGCAATGATAATTTCTTTGAACTGGGCGGACATTCGCTTGCAATCCTGCAAGTGCAGCAGAAGCTGCAACAGATTTTATCCATTTCATTGCCGCTACGTTCGTATTTCGAGAATTCTTTACTGACCGATATTGCATCCGTCATACAGGGGAAACGGTTGCTTGGATTCGTGGGACATGTTGAGCATGCCGAGCTGATGGGAATGTCGGAATTGCTTGACTTACTGGAGAGCTGAATGGAGTTGATCAAACAGGATTTTGGAGGTCGAGTTCATGATTTTTGCCGATCTATCCTCTGCCAGCGGTCCGGTCGCCTGTTAACGAAATGAAGCATTTATGAGAGGAATTGCTTATGTCGAATAGAGACCTTGCGCAACGGCGTGCACGGCTGACGCCTGAACAA
>NZ_JXQM01000076.1 GCF_000832065.1 Nitrosospira sp. NpAV
TATCTATCATTAGTGCTAGGAAAATTGTGGCCCCCATGAGAGTAGCTTCAAGAAGGTGTCAGACCATAAGAACCTGGTCCGTTGAACTAACCGGTCCATCATCATCGACCCAACGTTTCTGGATCTCAATCATGCTGTATACGCTCGACACCATCACTACAAACACCGTTCCGGCCACCGTCTTAACCACCACAGGACCTCGACCTCGTTTACGCCGATCCAGACCCATTATC
>NZ_JXQM01000077.1 GCF_000832065.1 Nitrosospira sp. NpAV
GTGCCCGAGCGCTTCGCGATAGCTCAATGGCTCGATAGCAATACTGGAAAGTGACATGGCATGTCCTGAAAATTAGATGTAGCTCAACAGTATTAGGAGGGCCGGAAGTAGCATATGATTTGACTACCGGATAACCCGTCCCCCTGCACTCCGCTTTCAACCTAGGCCAAAAGCTCTCTTCGGACGATTTCAGCCCCGGCACTTAACGTATGTAGTTTGCCTCTTGCCACCTGACGCGATAAGGGAGTCATGCCACAGTTGGTAGCGGGATAAAGCTTGTCAGCATCCACAAACTCAAGTGCTTTACGCAAGGTGTTAGCCACCTCCTCGGGCGTCTCAATGTTGTTGGTGGCCACGTCAATGGCGCCCACCATCACCTTTTTACCCCGTATAAGCTCGATCAAATCCATCGGAACACGGGAGTTTTGGCATTCCAGCGAGATGATGCCAATGCTGGATTGTTGCAGCTTGGGAAAGATTTCTTCATATTGACGCCACT
>NZ_JXQM01000008.1 GCF_000832065.1 Nitrosospira sp. NpAV
ACAGTCCGCCCGGTTCTTGCCTTGAATGTCGATAAACTTATGATTCCAAGATGAAATTATAGAGTGTATCTCCTGTTCTTTCTTTTCGAAACAAACCCGACATGCCAATTCGGCATCCATTGCGGACCGCGCATCGTTTCAATTGCAAGCATATCTCATGCCAAAATATAGATATTCTTTAAATCAGCAGGTTGAATATAACTTCTGGCTCATTAAACAAAGATATGTAAAGAAATCCGACATCCTAAACCCGTATACTAAAACCGCCACCGAATGTTGAGCAGATAAATTATTCTTTCATAAGCTCACCGCTACTCACCGCTATTGTTTTGCAAAACTTGCTCGAGGGTGGCATGCGCAACGGAAGCTCTCGATTTCCGGTTCCGATGATAAATCACATGTCATTTGTTACCGGCTCTCCAGGCAAATCTCTATCGGCGCCATCGATATTGTTTATGGCTCGGATCAGCATAAGGTAAATCAACGGCGGGCTTTCAGAGGATAATATCCTCGAATTTTCCATAAATCCGGTTTCAGTCTTCATTCCAAGATGCCTGTTATTCACGTCGCGCTCGACGTTCCTGTCAATACCTTGTTCGACTATCTTGCGTTGGATACAACGGCGCAGGATATCGGCGTCCGTGTGTGCGTCCCATTTGGAAAAAAGCAAATGACAGGGGTAATTATGGGAGTGTCTACCCGGTCCCTGATTCCGTCCTCCAAACTCAGGCATGCCACCCACATATTCCGGGATATCCCCCCGCTATCCTCGTCATTGCTCGATCTGTTTCGATTCTGCAGTACTTACTATCATCATCCGCTGGGTGAGGTGGTAATGAACGGACTCCCCGGCAGGCTACGCAGTATTAAACCCATCGTGGCGGACCCTGCCGCCTCTCAATATCGCCTTACACCCATGGGATATGCCATCAGCCTATCGACCATTCCTGCCCGTAATATCGTCAAGCGTCGTTTGCTGGCGGGACTGAAAGAATCCGGCATCATGCATATTGAGGAGGTGAAACAGCTTTCGCGGCGTGCACCCGCTGTATTAAAGGAATTCATGATGCTGAGCTGGGTCGAGGAAACAGTGGCCACGCTTCCTTCCAGTGCGGCCTCGCGGAGTGAAGTAACTTCGCCAGGCCCCGTCCTTACCGCGGATCAGGAAAGCGCCGTCAATAACGTGGCCGCCAAAATAAGCGACTTCAACACCTGGCTGTTACATGGCATTACCGGCAGCGGCAAAACAGAGGTATACCTGCAATTGATTTCATTGCTGTTGCGTCAGGGGCGGCAAACACTGGTGCTGGTGCCCGAAATCAATCTGACACCGCAACTGGAAGCAATCTTTCGCTCGCGCTTTCCCGCCACACAATTGGTCAGTCTTCACAGCGGACTCAATCCTGGTGAACGCGTGAATGCCTGGCTGCAGGCGCAGCGGGGCGAAGCCATGATAATACTGGGTACGCGCCTGGCAGTATTCACACCACTGCCAAAACTTGGCCTGATCATTGTGGACGAGGAACAGGATATCTCGTTCAAACAACAGGAGGGCTTGCGTTATTCGGCCCGGGACGTGGCAATCTTTCGCGCCAAGCATGCCAATGCACCGGTGATACTGGGTTCCGCCACCCCTTCGCTCGAAAGTTACTACAATGCGCTACGCGGCCGCTACCTCAGATTGCATCTGTCATCCCGTGCGGTGAAGAACGCCACGCTGCCAGCCGTGCGTTGTATCGATACCCGCGCCGCCAAAACGAAAGAAGGTTTTTCGGCTCCATTGATCACCGCACTGGAGAAGTGTCTCACTTTAAACCAGCAAAGCCTGGTCTTCATTAATCGGCGTGGTTATGCACCTGTGCTGCTGTGCAAATCATGCGCATGGACAGCGACCTGTCACCGTTGCGCCAGCCGTCTGGTAGTACATCTGCGTGAGAAAAAATTGCGATGCCACTATTGCGGTCATCAGGAGCGTTTTCCCTCTATCTGCCCTGAATGCGGCGACCAAGACATCGCACCCTTTGGCCACGGCACGCAGCGGGTGGAGGCTGCATTGGCCGACCGTTTCCCCGAGGCACGAATTGTGCGCATCGATCGCGACAGTACGCGCCGAAAAAATGCGTGGCAAAAAATACTGAAGGATATCCAGGAACAGCGTGTGGATATTCTGGTTGGGACACAGATCCTCGCGAAAGGACATGATTTTCCAAATCTGTCGCTGGTTAGCATCCTGAATTCCGATGCATCACTGTTCAGTACTGATTTTCGCGCATCCGAGCGCTTGTTTGCCCAATTGATGCAGGTGGCGGGCCGAGCTGGACGCGCCACTATTTCAGGGGAAGTGCTGATTCAAACCGAATTTCCGGACCATCCGCTCTATCAGGCACTGCGGCGGCAGGATTATGGCTCACTTGCGCAAACACTCCTGGCGGAAAGGAAGTCGGCGGGATTTCCTCCGTATGTCTACCAAGCATTATTGCGGGCAGAGGGACTCCAGATTGACACCGTACTGGATTTTCTTGCCAGAGCGGCAGCCATGGCGAAGGCGCCGCAGCGCATTGAGATATTCGATCCGGTTCCCGCGCAAATGGCACGGTTAAAAGGAATGGAGCGCGCATACCTGCTTATACAGTCCGGCTCGCGCAAGCAATTACAGGAATTTCTCTCTGTATGGCGAGCCAAACTCGACACGCTTTCGGCACAAAGGGTGCGATGGGTATTGGATGTAGATCCGCTTGAGTTTTGACCCAGGATCCATGAGCATGAATCCATCAGTTGACCGCTCTTTTTTTCCGTGGCCGCCTATTTCCTTCTTAGCGAATTTCGGCGAGTAACCTGCTTGTCATTTGTTCCGCTTGGCGAAGATACCCACTGCCGAATAAATTGAGATGATTCAGGATATGATACAAGTTATAAAGCGTTTTTCGTGTAGCGTAACCAGGGTCGAGCGGATAGGCTTCCCGGTAAGCCGCATAAAAAGCAGCAGGAAATCCGCCAAAAAGTTCGGTCATGGCGATATCCGCCTCGCGATCGCCATAATATACGGCCGGGTCAAATAGTACCGGCTGCCCCGCACGGTCAAAACCATAGTTGCCGCTCCACAGGTCACCGTGCAGTAATGAAGCAACCGGCTTCGCTTCCGGAAAAAATAATTCCAGCTGCGCCATCAATTGTTCGCCCTGTGTCCGTAATTTCCCAGTATAGCCATTAACTTGGGCAAGCTGTAATTGGTAGCCCAAACGCTGCTCGCGCCAGAATTGTATCCAGTTGGAAGAATAACTATTGATTTGCGGCGTGGCACCGATGGTGTTATCGCGCATCCATCCGAATTTTTCGGAATAAACACGATGCATCGCAGCCAATCCTTCGCCCATGGCCGTGGCGCCGCTACTGGAAAGGTTACCCATTTCCAGATACTCCAGCACCAGCCATGCCTGGGAATCATTTCTCCCCCAGCAAACGGGTGCTGGAACGCGCAGTGTACGGGAGCGCCGGATTTCTTGCAGACCCGCGGCTTCAGCCTCAAACATCGGCAGGTTGTCCGCATCATTCAGTTTGAGGAAAAATTGCCGGCCGGTGCCTTCAATCCGATAAGTTTCGTTGATACAGCCGCCACCGATGGAAACGGTTTTTTCCACGTCGAACGAAAAGCCGGCGGAGCTGGAGATTTGTGCCGCGATATCTGCCCAGGGTCGCATAAACGAATGCCCGATCACCGCTTCAGGACAGCCACTTCCTTGCCCGCCTGATGGCTGCCCTTACCTGTGCCGGCGCTGTTCCGCCAATATGGCCACGGCTACTTATCGAGCCTTCCAGGGTCAGTACAGCATAGACATCACTGTCGATCAATCGAGAGAATTCTTGCAATTCCGAGAGGGTAAGCGCGCTCAGGTCCCTGCCGCTCCTGTCAGCGAAGCGCACCGCTGTGGCTACGGCCTCATGCGCTTCGCGAAAAGGCAACCCTTTTTTCGTGAGGTAATCGGCCAAGTCCGTGGCCGTGGCGTAACCCCGCATCGCCGCGTTGCGCATTGCATCCTGGTTGACGCGCACGCCGGTGAGCATATCGGCGTAGATACGCAGCGTGTCAGTGAGCGTTTCCACCGTGTCAAAAAGTGGCTCCTTGTCTTCCTGATTGTCTTTATTGTAAGCGAGCGGCTGACCTTTCATCAGCGTCAGCAATGCAACCAGGTGGCCATTGACGCGCCCGGTTTTACCACGTACCAGTTCCGGTACATCCGGATTCTTTTTTTGTGGCATGATGGATGAGCCGGTACAGAACCGGTCGGCGAGATCAATGAAGCCAAACGATGGATTCATCCATAAAATTAATTCTTCGGACAGCCGGGAAAGATGCGTCATGATCAGTGCCGCGTCTGCGCAGAACTCGATGGCAAAATCCCGGTCGGAAACCGCATCCAGCGAATTTTCGCAAATACCTTCAAACCCCAGTCGCTGCGCCACCGCCTTGCGATCGATAGGATAACTGGTCCCCGCCAGCGCCGCCGCGCCCAGCGGCAGTTTGTTCACGCGCTTCCGGCAATCGGATAATCGTTCGACATCGCGTCTCAGCATTTCAAAATACGCCATGAGATGATGACCGAAGACAACCGGCTGCGCCACCTGCAAATGCGTGAAGCCTGGCATCACGGTATCCACATGCTGTTCGGCAAGGTCCAACAACGCGCGCTGCAGTCCATGGATAAGCCTGATAATATTGTCTATCGCGGCACGCAAATAAAGTCGCACGTCAGTGGCGACCTGATCGTTGCGCGATCGCGCGGTATGCAACCGTTTGCCGGCATCGCCGATCAGTGTGGTGAGGCGTTTCTCGATATTGAGATGCACATCTTCCAGTTCCAGAAGCCAGATGAATTCACCGCTGCGGATTTCGTCGCGAATTCGACCCAAGCCGGATTCGATGGCAGCCAGGTCATCCGCATTGATAATACCCGCGCCAGAGAGCATCCATGCGTGAGCAAGCGATCCCTCAATGTCGTATTCCGCGAGCTTGCGGTCAAAGCCAACCGATGCGGTATAACGCTGCACCAGTTCCGAAACCGGCTCATCGAACCGCCCGGACCAAGTGTTTCCATTTTTTTTGGTCGATGTACTTTTATTTTTTGAAGTTGCCATAACCTAAATCCGGCAGTTGCTGCAGTTGCTGCTTATGCCGCTTATTTTTTATTCGTTTTCAACCCGGCATCATCCACACATCATATATTACGCCCCACCGGGCTTCTTTTTCAGGCAATGCGCTACAGGACGCCAGCCGCGGAGTTGGATCGAAGGACGAGTATAAATCAAAACAGCTTCCTCATGCCCCGTGGAATTTCCGCATGGAAGGGGCCATTTACGGCGTTCCGTTCAAAAACATCCACGGACAGAGGGTGAATTATCCCTCCATATGGGTCTGGAATACCAATCCAGCATGCTCTCGCAGCCTATGAAACTGAATATGCTTCCAGCTTTCCTGAGCGACGCTCAATTCCGCTCCGAATGAGGCCAGGAAAGTGGGCGCGCCCACTGCATCGTAGGCTACCCGATGCGCATTGGTGTCGATGAATCGCTTCAGTTCGCGTGGATCATCGGATGTGACCCAGCGCGCCATCTGATACTTCGCCGACGCGAGGCGGGCATCCACGCCATACTCATGCTTGAGCCGGTGCGCCACCACTTCGAACTGCAACGTGCCCACCGCACCCAGCAGCAAAGCGCCTCCGGCATGGGGCCGAAATACCTGGATTGCTCCCTCTTCACCTAACTGGGTAAGTCCCAATTTGAGCTGCTTGCTGCGCATGGGATCGGCAATCTCCACTGTCTGGAAAATTTCAGGTGCGAAAAACGGCAAGCCCGTAAACTGCAAGCGTTCGCCTTGCGTCAGTGTGTCCCCTAATTGTAATGTTCCATGATTGGGTATGCCGATGATATCCCCGGAGTAGGCGATATCAAGCAACTCTCGCCGCTGTGACAGAAAGGATACTACGCCATTGGTGCGGATATCCTTATCGTTACGCACGACCCTGAGGTTCATTCCGCGCTCGAAGCGGCCCGAACAGATCCGCACGAACGCGATGCGATCCCGGTGGGCGGGATTCATGTTCGCCTGAATCTTGAACACGACGCCGGAAAACATCGCTTCTGCAGGTTGCACCTGGCGCTGAAGCGCTTGCCGCGATGTGGGTGATGGCGCCAGATCGACCAGTGCGTCAAGTACCTCGCGTACGCCAAAATTGTTGATGGCCGAGCCAAAAAAGATCGGGGTCTGCAGGCCGGCGAGAAAAGCTGCATGGCTGAATTCTGGCGAGGCGCCACGTATCAATTCGATTTCCTGACGGGTGTGGGCGGCATCCGCTGCGAAACGCAGCGCGATTTCGGGATTATCCAGGCCTTCAATGATTTCGTCCTGCTCATCCAGTCTATCCGCACCGGGGCGAAAAACGCGCATGCGGTCCCGTCGCAAGTCGAATACACCATGAAAACCACGGCCCATGCCCAGTGGCCAGGTAAAAGGCACCGCCGTCATGTTCAACGTTCGTTCGATTTCGTCAATGAGATCGAGCGGTTCACGTACTTCTCGATCCATTTTGTTCACGAAAGTGAGGATGGGCGTATTACGCGCCCGGCACACTTCCAGCAAACGCAACGTCTGGGCCTCCACGCCATTGGCGGCGTCGATCACCATCAATGCCGCATCTACCGCGGTCAGCACCCGGTAGGTGTCTTCGGAAAAATCCTGGTGACCCGGCGTATCCAGCAGGTTGATGATGCAACCCCGGTATTCCATCTGCATCACGGAGCTGGCTACTGAAATCCCCCTTTGCTTCTCGATCTCCATCCAGTCCGACGTGGCGTGACGGCTCGCTTTCCGCGCCTTGACGCTGCCGGCGATATGAATGGCGCCGGCAAACAGCAACAGCTTTTCCGTCAATGTGGTTTTTCCCGCATCCGGATGTGAGATTATGGCAAACGTGCGGCGACGCGCCACTTCTTGATCGACCGTCATCAAAATAGCCCTTATGCTGAATCTTGTTCCTGTGGGTAAAGGTAGCACCGCGCCGTGTGCGTAGAACTGAATGCGCTTGTTTCGGGGTAACGCTCTCGACATATCGGCATGGCGTGGGGACAGCGGGGATGGAAATGGCAGCCGGAGGGCGGATTGGCGGGAGAGGGCAGATCCCCATGCAAATGGATGATCGGGCGCTTTGATGCGAGATCTATGACAGGTACCGCCGACAGCAGCGCCTGAGTATAGGGATGCCTGGGATGATCCAATACCTCCTCCACGCGCCCCTGTTCCACGATTCTTCCCAGATACATCACCGCCACTTCATCGGCGATATACTCCACCACCGAGATATTATGCGTAATAAATAAATAAGCCAGGCCCAGACTGCTCTGCAAATCCTTCAGCAGATTCAGGATCTGCGCCTGTACCGATACATCCAGCGCACTGGTGGGCTCGTCGCAAACGATCAGCCTGGGGCTGACCGCCAGGGCACGGGCAATGGCGACACGTTGGCGTTGACCACCGGAGAATTCATGCGGATAGCGCCATTTGGTTTCCGGCGGCAACCCGACACTTTCCAGGAGCGTATCCACTCTTCCTTTCTTGCCGGCGGAATGAGGCCCCGCATGACTGGCTTCACCCCTGCCTCCGACGCTCAGGGCATCCATGCCCTCTTCAATGATGTCCACAATACGCATACGCGGGTTGAGGGATGAATAGGGATCCTGAAATATGAGCTGGAATTCAGCGCGCATCTTGCGCAAGCGCTTGCGTTCCATCCCCACGAGTTCAAGCCCGTTGTAACGTACGCTGCCTGCGGAGGGCGGAATCAATTGTAGAATACCCTTGCCGGCGGTTGTCTTGCCGCAGCCGGATTCTCCCACCAGTGCCAGCGTCTTGCCCTGCCCAATCGTCAGCGATACGCCATCCACCGCCTTGACATACCCGGTGATGCTTTTCATCAGTCCCTTATGTATCGGGAAGTAAACTTTGAGACCGGTGACGGACAGCAGATAAGGGCTGGAATCTCCTGATTCGGAAGTCAATGGGGTCCGAGAACCCGACTTCATTGATCCTTCAGAGTCCGCAACCGTGGCTTCAAGGCGCTGACTGCCGAGTTCCGGATCCTGAACGCTGGGGCTGGTATCCTTATTAAAGAGATGACATCTCACCTGATGTCCGCCGGCCACGACGTTCCACCTTGGCGCGATCTCGTGGCACAATTCCCAAGCGTGATCGCAGCGGTCGGCAAAACGGCAGCCAACGAATTCGCGTGACAGCGCGGGAACATTTCCGCCGATTGCCGCCAGCCGCAGTCCCTGCTTGCGCATGGCTTTCCCTGGCAGGGAAGCAAACAATTTCTGGGAATAAGGGTGCGCCGGGCCGCTAAAAAAATTCTCGCGCGTCGCCGTCTCCACAATCTCACCCGCGTACATCACCGCCACCCGATGCGCCATCTCCGCCGCCACCGCAAGGTCATGAGTGATGAGTAGAATCGCCATGCCGCCTCGTTGCTGCAAGCCTCGCATGAGATCCAGCACCTGGGCTTGGATGGTGACATCCAGTGCGGTGGTCGGCTCATCGGCGATGAGTAGCTCAGGCTCCCCAGCCAGCGCCATGGCGATCATCATCCGTTGCTTCATTCCGCCCGAAAACTGGAAGGGATACTCATTCATGCGGCGTGCCGCATCCGGTATACCCACCTGATTCAATATTTCCAGTACGCGTTCCTGTGCCGCCGCACCGCTTAAATTAAAATGCCGCCGCAATACCTCGCCAATCTGGTCCGCCACCGTCATTACCGGATTCAAGCTTAGCATCGGCTCCTGAAATATCATGCTGATGCGCCGCCCGCGAACGTTACGCATAGCGGCTTCCGGAAGCAAAAGCAGGTCCTCTTCGCCAATTCTGACGGATCCCGAGACAATCTCCCCCGCCTCTGGCAACAATCGCATGATCGAGAGGGCCGTCATGGACTTGCCGCAACCGGATTCACCCAGTAACGCGAAGGTCTCACCTTTCAGGATTTGCAGCGTAAGTCCATCCACCGCCCATACCGGCGCTGCTCCGGTATGGAGAACGGTTGCAAGATTGTCAATTTGCAGCAGAGGATTCATGGCTTGGAGGAACCCTCAACCGTAGGCGAAACGGATTGGGCTTGCGGGTTTTCTTCATGTCTCCGGCGACGCAATATAATCGCTTTCGCCGATAACGTTCTTGCTCGCGGATCAAAGGCATTCTGTACCGCATCCGCGAAAAGATTGGCGCTCAACACCAGCGCGAACATGAAGCTGAAGGCGGCAAGCAACGCCCACCATACCATCGGTTCACGCGCCATTTCCAAGCGTGCAGCGTTAATCATGGTGCCAAAACTGATCATGGAAGGATCAACACCGACGCCTACATAAGACAGTACAGCCTCTGCCAGAACCAATCCGCTGAAATCCATCACGGTAGCAATCAGCACGATATGCATCACATTCGGCAGAATATGGCGACTGATGATGCGCCAATGCGAAACACCGAAGGCATGGGCTGCCTGAATATATTCCATCTCGCGCAGCTTCAAGGTCTCGCCGCGCAGCAACCGGCATAAACCAGTCCAACTGGTGACCCCGAGTATGATGCAAAGAAACAGCAGACGCAGGTCGGCACGCGCGGCGATGGTATCGAACAATTCGGGACGGCTTTCTATATAAACCTGCATCATCAATACCGTTGCCGCAATCAGCAGGACACTCGGGATCGAACTCAGCGTGGTGTACAGATATTGAATGGCATCGTCCACCCAGCCACGAAAATAACCGGCCGTGATGCCCAGGAGCAGCGCAAATGGCAGCATCATCAGCGTGGTAAGCGTGCCAATCACCAGACCCGTGCGGATGCTCTTGAGCGACTGGTAAAATACGTCCTGGCCTACCTTATCGGTGCCAAATATATGATAACTGCCGGATAATGCCAGCGCGGCACCGCAAAATAGCAATAAGAGTGCAAGCGTGATGCATATCGCATTCCATGGAACCTGGGTGGAGCCGCGCCAGATGGCGGAAAACGCTGACAGGAATTTTTCATCCCTGCGGTTCGCCAGCAACCCTGTTAAAGAAACCACTACCAGGCCCCACAGCAGAAGCCCCAGGCCTCCACCCACCCCTGCTTTCCAGGCTACGTCGGCGGCAAGCTCGGTTTCAGGATTCTGCAGATGGGCGCCACCGAACTGCAACCGGGGGAATTCCCGTATCTGCCGTCCATCCGGAAGCTCTGCTGTTTCTTTGGTGTAAAGAAATGCGGCAAAGGGTGCCGAATAAGTCTTTTCCACGCGCGTCCGTAAAGGAGTTGCAATGATATCAAGCAGGCTTAATACCTCCACGCTGTACGCCTTTTCACCGCTGCTACCATTACTATTCTCAATGGCGGGACGTATATGCACGGTATCAAGTAACCCGATAGCAATAAAAAATGTCAAAACCGTGAGTGCCGCCATTCCACTCGCACTGTGCCCCACACGCCGCCATGGCGCCAGAAGATACTCGTTGCGCCGCACATACCAGACAAAGGCGATTATGACTATCACCAGCAAGTAGACGAGCGCATCTGTCCAGAGAATGATGGGTTTGAAAGACATAACTATTCTTGTTCAGCCGCTATCCCGAAACCGGTGATTGCAGTGACTGGATGGCGGGATGACAAGAAGGCGCAATGCACCCCGCGCTGAGAATGGGCGGTCGGCCGGATCGGGATCATCATTCCAGCCTTACTCTTGGATCCACCAGCGTATAGGAGATGTCCGTTAATATCAGTCCGATGATGTAAAGCAGGGATCCCAGGAAAACCATGGCGCGCACCACGGCAAAGTCCTGTGAGTTGATCGCATCGATGGTATAGCTGCCCAATCCAGGAATACCAAAAAAGGATTCGGCAATAAGGCTTCCCAGAAATAGCAGCGGAATCAGCACGACCGCACCGGTCAGTATCGGAATCATCGCGTTTCTGAGCACATGCCTGAATAGCACAAGGCTTTCAGACAATCCTTTGGCGCGAGCAGTGCGCACGTAATCTTTACCCATTTCTTCGAGGAAAATGGTGCGATACCACCGGGTGCTGGCACCCGCGCCGCTAATCACGCCGATAATAACCGGCAATACCAGGAATTTGGCGGCATTCCATCCGCTTCCATACCCCGAAATGGGTACCAGGTGCCACATCTTGCTTATCAAAAATTGACCGCCAATGATATAGAACAAACTGGAGATGGACATAAGGGCGACGCATAGTACCACACCCCAGAAATCCACGTAGGTGGCGCGAAAAAATACCATTGTCAGCGCAAAAAAAATGTAGACAAACAATCCCAGCAGGAACACGGGCAGCGCAATGGCGAGGCTGGGCAGCATGCGTGTCTTGATTTCGTGAGCAATGTCGCGCCCGTCATCGGCCCGTCCAAAATCAAAGGCAAACATGGCCACCGATTTCTCGAAAAAAATAGTACGCGTGAATTTTTCGGTACCCTCCACCGCATCGTTAAACATGAGGGGCTTATCATAGCCACGTTCCTGCTTCCATTTGGTAATGGCCTCGGGCGTGACACGTTTGATGCCCAATTGCATCCGTGCCATGTCATCGGGGCTGTTAACCACAAAGAATAAGGTAAAAGTGATCAGGTTCACACCGATCAAAATGGGAATGGCATAAAGCACGCGCCGGATGATGTAATTAAGCAATGCCGCCTCTCTGATGCGGCTTTCCGGTTTCGGGTTCCCGCTTCCTGATCCCCGCTCCTCGCTCCCTGCGGCGATAAACGGCCACGGCTGGGGCCAGGCCCGCCGCCAGCACGATCAATCCGAGCCCGATTGGCCACAGCACCGGCTCGTTCCATTCTTGGCGCTTCCGCTCGCGCAGCTCCGTGTCTATCCGGAAGTACTTGATGTTATTGTGCGATAGTCTGTTCGGCTTAACGTTGCCGTACCAGGCATGATACAACCCATAATCCTTGGGATGATATCCCCAAAGCCAGGGCGCATCATGACGCAGGATGTCGATCATGCGATCGATGATCTGCTGGCGTTCGGGGCTGTTTTCCATGTTCTTCATTTGCTCGAACAGCCGGTCGTACTCCGGATTGGAGTAATTGGAGGCATTCTCGCCTTCGTTGCCGACTTTTTGCTGGGGGCCATGCAACAGGAACAGGAAATTCTCCGGATCAGGATAATCGGCGTTCCAACCCCACTCGAAGATTTGTGCATTGCCCTTGCGTATTTTGTCCTGAAAGCGATTGTAGTCGGTACTGCGAACCACCAGCTGGATGTTGAGTTTCTGGAATTGTTTGCGCATCCAGTCGAGACTCGATTTGTCATCGATGCCGCGGGCAGTCACATCGAAATACAGCACCAGCGGCGCGCCGGTTTTCGCGTCCATCCCGTTGGGATAACCCGCCTCCGCCAACAGCGCCTTGGCGGCTTCAATCGGTTTGCGCCGTGCCCGTCCGTTCACCCAATCGTAGACTATCGGGTTAGTCCCCTTCTCGCCCTCTCGATGACCGGAAATGCCCGGGGGAATGGGACCTTGGGCCGGGATGCCACGGCCATTGGCAAATATCGATACATATTCTTCGTAATCCACCGCGATCGAAATGGCCTGGCGCAATTTTCTGGCGGACTCGCGCCCTTGCTTGGTGACTCCACCGACCACCGGGTCAAACATATTGAAGCCCATGTAGTTCGTGGAAGCCGCCACAGCGGTTTCCAATCGGATGCCCTGACGCTTCATCGCTTCGGTCACGGTGGCCTCCCCCTGGCCTGTCAGTTGCACCGCCTGATCGAAACTGTCAGAGCCAATGGCCGAGGCGTCATAGTAGCCCTGAAGGAATTTGTTCCAGCGCGGAATACTTTCCTTATCGCGGCTGGATATCACTTTATCGATAAAGGGCAGCGGCCTGCCCGCATCTGCAAGCATGCCCGCCTCCACATCATCCGGCATGCCCTCGGACGGATAAGCCTCACCGTGAAAATTGGGATTTCTTTCCAGTATCATCATACGATTGGGGTCGTTCTCGGTGAGCATATAAGGTCCGGTGCCCACGGGATACCAATCAAAGGTGATATTTTTTTCCGCCAACCCTTTCTGAGTATAAAAACGTTCCGCTTCCCATGGAATAGGCGCAAAAAAAGGCATTGCCAGCCAATACATGAACTGGGGATATTTACCCCTGATCTTGATGCGATAAGTGTAACGGCTCACTGCTTCCGCGCCTTCCAGCGGATAATTGTTCAAATCCAGATAGGCATCGCTGCCCTGCCCGTTGAACTGCGCCACGACAGCGGTCTGAAGCGTCATGGAGTACTCCTTAAGACCTACAATGTAATCCGCCATCAGGCCGAAGATTGGTGAATGCAATTTGGGGTGCGCCAATCGCTTGATCTCGAAAACATAATCTTCGGCCGTCAATTCTCGGGAACCCGTGTGGCTAAAATCGGACAGCTTGTAGACGTTGGCTATATCATCCGGGGTGAGATCATGATAGAGAAATTCTCCCCGCTCATTTGTGGCGAACGCCGGGTGAGGCTGATATCGGATACCGGGCTTGATGGAAATTTCATAAATCGTATAGGCGATTTGCTTGGCATCCGCGCTGTCATGCAGGCGCTTTCCGTTTTCGTCAAAATATTGCGCAACCGGCATTTCCGCGGCTGCTGATGGGATGAGTGTATAGGGACGTTTCAGGTAATGGTATTGCAGCGGCGGTTCATAGATCTGCGCTGTCAACAGAATTTCGTTGGAGCTATAGGATTGCACGGGGTCAAGATGCTTTGGGCGCTCGGCAAACGGAGTATAGAGAATATTTTTACCCGTATCGGCTGCCGGATAGGGACTGTTCCATGAATTGCCGCTACAGGCGCAAATGAAGACCACAAGCGATACCAGCAGATATTTGGATAGTGCCTTCATTGAGCGATAGTGTAACGTAAATACTAAAAACGGAAACGTCGCTCGAGCTCCGGCGACGTTCATGATTCTACAAGCGGGAAAGACTTGAGGCTATAATTCCAAATCCGGCAGCTAATCACTCATTTCTCACTCATTTTTCAAGCTGGGCGCCATGATCCACAATGACTTTTTGCGCCATTTGACCCTCCCCTTTTGGGTGAGTTCGCTACGGATGGATTGCATGGTTTTGCGGCACACGGCTGCGTTGCAATTCCTGGGAATGGAGCGCCCGGACGCTTCGCCGAGCTCCCGACGCGAAAATCGAGCAGCGTACGGAATGCCGCCACCCCGTTCAAGGTGCCCGATCCTCAGAAACCATACGCTCCGGCCAAATTGCCAGATTTAGGATAATTCCTCAAATTTTCCACCTTCCAAGGATATGACATGACACTTCTCGCCGATAAACGCATCCTCATCACTGGACTGCTTAGTAATCGCTCCATTGCCTACGGCATTGCAAAAGCCATGCATCGCGAAGGCGCGCAATTGGCCTTTACCTATCAAGGAGAAGTCGTACGCGGACGAGTTGAAAAAATAATCACCGAATTTGAAAGTGACCTGCTGTTTCCCTGCGATGTTTCGAACGATGAGGAAATTGCCCGTTGTTTTGATAGTTTAGGAAAACATTGGGACGGCCTTGATGGCATCGTTCACTCGATCGCCTTTGCACCGCGAGAAGCCTTGAGCGGAGACTACCTCGACAGTGTAAACCGCGAAGCCTTCCGCATCGCTCACGATATCAGTTCCTACAGTTTCGCGGCCCTGGCAAAAGCGGGAATGCCCCTCATGCAGGGCAGGAATGGTTCGCTGCTAACGCTTACCTATCTCGGAGCGGTACGGGTTATGCCGAACTACAACGTAATGGGCTTGGCTAAGGCAAGCCTTGAGGCCAATGTGCGCTTCATGGCATCGAGCCTGGGGCCCAAGGGAATCCGTGTCAACGCGATTTCCGCCGGTCCGATTAAAACCCTGGCAGCGGCGGGAATCGGCAATTTTGGAAAATTGCTGGGCTATACGGAGAAAGTCGCGCCGTTACGACGTAATGTGTCCATTGCAGAGGTGGGTAACGTCGCGGCCTTCTTGTGTAGCGATCTGGCCAGCGGCATTACCGGTGAAGTTACCCATGTCGACGCAGGATTTAATACGGTCGCTTTTGATATCAGTGAACCCTAATCTTGAAGAACCTCTGAACAACTTCCTAGGTTTTGCCGGCAAAGCGCTCTACGAAGAGCTGATTCAGAGGTTTCTGACACACTAAATACAGGGTTCTTATTTCTTCTCCAAAGCCTCATTCCTGACCGTCACGTCATACTGCTTTCTGACTCCGGCAAGATAAGATGTAAGTTCCTCCTGGGCATGCACCTGCTGCAATTGCCGGGCAAAGGTCTTGCGTTCGGACGCCTCCGCCGGAGCCGGTTCAATGGCACGGCTGACGCGGATTAATGTAAAGCCCCCCTGAGAATTTTCCACACCGGCATAAGATGGAAGTTTGGTTACCTCAGCCTTGAAAACCGCCCGCAGGGTTTCATTATCCAGACCTTGGGGCTCCTTTCTGGAAACTTGCTGGGTAGCGCCCCACGCAACGATTCCATTTTTTCCTTCCTGTAACTGTGCAAGTTTCTCCCTGCCTGACTTTATGGCAGCCTCCGCCGCTCCCTTGCGGGCCAGCAGTTCGCTGATTTTATCCCGCAATGCTGCAATCGGCGGTGTCGTCGCTGGCCTGTGGTCCAGAACCCTGGCTGAAACAAGCGTATTTGGCGTAGTCTCCACCGCCTCGGTGTTACGCTTGTTCTTAAGCGCGTCTTCGGAAAATATCGCCTGCAGCAATCTTCCATTATTGAAATAAGGAGGAGTACCCGCACTTTTTGCAATCCACTCACTTTGCTGGATGCGTAAGCCGAATTTCTCTGCGGCGGGCTGCAAGCTATCGCTCTGCTCATATACCATATTGCTGAAACCTTCAGCCATTTCACCAAAAATTTTCCCGGCTTTCTGCTTCTTCAGTTCCTCCTCGACCTGGCTCTTTACTTCATCAAAACTGACCAGTTTAGGGGGTTTAATCGTCGAGAGCTTGATGATGTGGAAACCGTGATTTGTTTCGACCAGATTACTGATCTCATCCAGTTTCATCTGGAAAACCGCATCTTCAAATGTCTTGACCATCATGCCGCGGGCGAAGAAGCCGAGATCACCGCCATTGATCGCCGAACCCGGATCCTGGGAATGCTGCTTGGCAAGTTCAGCAAAGTTTTGCGGAGCCTGTCTTACCTGGATAAGCAATTGTTCAGCCTTGGCGCGCGCCGCGGCCTTCTCTGCATCGGATGCCGCAGCGGAAACCGTTATCAGGATGTGGCTCGCGCGGCGCTCCTCGGGTTGCTCAAACTCACTCCGATGTTCTTCAAAATACTTTATTGCTTCGTCGGTACTCACCTGCTGCTCTTTTGTCAAATTGTCCAGAGACAACACCAGATATTCGACACGTACCTGCTCCGGCAGCTGAAACTCGGCTTGGTGACTCTCATAATATGACTTGATTGCCGCATCATCGGGTTTTATCTGCGACAGGAATTGCTCCGGTTGTACCTGAACCACGCTGATTTCGCGCTTCTCCCCACCCAGCTGCATAATTCTTTCCGCCACCGAAACAGGAACGAAACCATTCCCGGTATATGCGTCCGTCAGTTGCTGCCGCATCATTTCCTGGCGTACACGCGCTTCGAATGCTCGCGGATTCATTCCCTGGCCACGCAGCAACTCTTCATAGCGTTGTTTGGAAAATTTGCCATCTTCCTGAAAGGCGGAAATATCTTGTATAACTGCTATCAACTGTGAATCCGGCACCATCAGCCCAACGCGAGCGGCTTCGTGCTTTAGCAACCGTTGCTGGATCAGTCCCTCCAATACCGCAGACCGCAATTCCGGATTCTCCAGCATCGCATCGTTAAAATTTTCTCCCATGGTTGCCCGCATGCTTTCCTGCTGATTGCGCAAAGCCTGCTCGAATTCCTGACGCGGGATCTTTTCACCCGCCGCCAATGCGAGATAGTCTCCGCCGTCACTGCTGTTATATGACTCGATTCCCCAAAACAGAAACGGTAATGCGGCGAGCGCCAGGATAGCCTGGACGATACGTTTTTTTCTGTGAACAAAATCAAACATTATTAAAAATTTAGGAAACGCATAAAAAAGGCGAACTCGCGTTCGCCCTGGTTTAGCACAAAATCTGGCGGAGTGGACGGGACTCGAACCCGCGACCCCCGGCGTGACAGGCCGGTATTCTAACCAACTGAACTACCACTCCAATGATCTGTAAGTTTCTGCTGGTGGGTGCTGACGGGGTCGAACCGCCGACATTCGCCTTGTAAGGGCGACGCTCTACCAACTGAGCTAAGCACCCCCGTCCGAAGGACGCTAGTTTACTGCATCCTTAAGCGCCTTGCCAGCGCTGAATTTCGGAACTTTTGCGGCCTTTATTTTGATTGCCGCACCCGTACGGGGATTGCGGCCGGTACGGGCCGCGCGCTTACCTACTTTGAAGGTTCCAAATCCGACGAGCGTTACACTTTGACCTTTTTTTAGAGCGGCTTTAATTGCGGATAATGCACCATCCAGCGCGTTACCTGCAGAGGCCTTGGAAATATCGGAAGACTTGGCGATGGCATCGATGAGTTCAGATTTATTCACGGTGATTCCCCTTTCGTTATTTTAGTTACAGAAAAACCCTTGCAATTGGTTTTATATCAAGCCGTTTGTGCTTGGTCAAGCAATTGTGAAAATATTTCGGAAACATTTCGTACACAAACTTGTCACGGGAAAACCTTGTTTTCTTCAGCAACCAAGTCCAATTTCTTGAAATGGAATAAACCAGCGACTGAAAAATAAAAATTCAAATAAACCTTCTCGGAGTTTAATGCTTGATAACCGTAGTGGTGGTAGCGGTATCCCCATCAACTCCAACGGGGGCGGGCACGGACGACGGCGTAACGGGAAGCGCTTCCGGCTTGCGTTCCAATGCCAGATCCAGCACCTGATCTATCCACTTAACCGGATGAATATCCAAGCGATTCTTGATATTCTCCGGGATTTCGGTCAGATCCTTGACGTTGTCTTCCGGAATCAGCACTATCTTTATGCCGCCGCGGTGCGCCGCCAAAAGCTTTTCCTTGAGCCCGCCGATGGGCAGCACCTCGCCACGCAGGGTAATTTCTCCCGTCATTGCCACATTTGCCCGGGCCGCGATGCCTGTTAGCGCCGAGACCATCGCAATGCAAATTCCAATCCCCGCGCTAGGCCCATCTTTGGGCGTCGCGCCTTCTGGCAAATGAATATGAATGTCGTTCTTCTGATAAAAATCATCGGCAATACCCAACGTTCTTGAACGGCTGCGTACCACCGACAGCGCGGCCTGAACCGATTCCTGCATTACTTCCCCCAATTTTCCGGTAGTAATGGTTTTTCCCTTGCCCGGTAATACTACCGCCTCAATGGTGAGTAACTCTCCACCTACCTCCGTCCATGCCAGACCGGTAACTTGCCCTACCTGATTTTTCTCTTCCGCCACCCCATAGGTATAACGTCTCACCCCCAGGTATTTATCCAGATTCCGTCCGCTGATGGTAATTTTTTTCTGATCACTCTTGAGCAGCAATGCCTTGACCACTTTACGGCATATTTTCGAGATTTCCCGTTCCATCGCCCGTACACCTGCCTCTCGTGTGTAATAACGGGTAATATCACGCAGGGCGGATTCAGATACCGCCAGTTCCTCTTCCTTGAGTCCGTGATTTTTTATCTGTTTAGGCAATAAGTAGCGCGTTGCGATATTGAGTTTCTCATCTTCGGTATAACCCGATAGCCTGATCACCTCCATGCGGTCCAGCAATGCCGGAGGGATATTCAGGGTGTTGGCGGTAGCAACAAACATGACGTCCGACAAATCATACTCAACCTCGATATAGTGATCCACGAATGAGTGATTCTGCTCCGGGTCCAGCACTTCCAGCAGCGCGGATGATGGGTCGCCACGGAAATCCATGCCCATTTTGTCCACCTCGTCGAGCAGAAATAATGGATTCTTGACACCCACCTTAGTCATGTTTTGCAAGATCTTGCCAGGCATCGACCCAATGTAGGTACGGCGATGGCCGCGTATCTCGGCCTCGTCGCGCACGCCACCCAAGGACATGCGCACGAACTTACGGTTGGTAGCACGGGCGATGGATTGTCCCAATGACGTCTTGCCCACGCCAGGCGGTCCCACCAGGCAAAGAATGGGCGCTTTCAGCTTATCGACGCGCTGCTGCACGGCCAAATATTCGACGATGCGTTCCTTGACCTTATCAAGACCGTAATGATCCTGCTCCAGCACCACTTCAGCGGCATTGAGATCCTTGCTGATCTTATTCTTTTTCTTCCATGGCAACGCTACCAGCGCATCAATGTAATTGCGGACCACAGTGGCTTCAGCCGACATGGGAGACATCAAACGCAATTTCTTCAATTCCGCTTCCGCCTTTGCGCGCCCCTCCTTGGACATCTGCGCGGCCTTGATCTTCCTGTCGATCTCCTCCAGGTCAGCACCGTCTTCGCCCTCGCCGAGCTCCTTCTGAATGGCCTTCACCTGCTCATTGAGATAGTAGTCGCGTTGGCTTTTCTCCATCTGGCGCTTCACTCTTCCACGAATACGCTTTTCCACCTGCAGTATGTCAAGCTCAGTTTCGAGCAGCCCCAGCAGGTGTTCCAAACGTTTTGGAACATCGAAAATTTCCAGCACTTCCTGCTTTTGCTCAAGTTTCAATGGCAGGTGGGCGGCGATCGTATCGGCCAGACGTCCTGCTTCATCGATGCCGCTGAGCGAAGTCAGGATCTCGGGCGGTATTTTCTTGTTGAGTTTTACATACTGATCGAATTGGGCCAGCATCGCACGCCGCATTGCCTCAACTTCGTGGTTATCTACGGCATCCGGAGGCAGTAACGCCGCTTGGCCGGAGAAGTAGTTGCCATCATCAACCACCTTTATGATCCGCGCGCGGCGGCTTCCCTCAACCAGCACCTTGACGGTGCCATCGGGCAGCTTAAGCATTTGCAGCAGATTTGCAACGCTGCATACACCGTAGAGGTCGTCAGGAGCCGGTTCATCCTTGGCGGCAAACTTTTGCGCAACCAGGAGAATACTCTTGCCGGACTCCATGGCGATTTCGAGTGCCTTGATAGACTTGGGCCGTCCGACGAATAACGGAATCACCATATGCGGAAATACTACGACATCGCGCAATGGCAATAACGGCAGTGACACCTGACTGGGGTTATTAACTGGGGAAGACATATCGGCTCACCTATAAAGGTCAAACAAAGGTTATGGGGACGCCGCGAGAAAATTCAAGGCAACGGACCAAGCAACAGGACCCGGGTCAAAAACTTTTGGCCACTTTCGGCTTATCCGAGTAAATCAGAATGGGTTTGATATCGCCACCCACGGAACCATGATCAATGACCACCTTAGCGACGTTTTCCAGCGATGGCAGATCGAACATGGTGTCCAGCAGTGTACTCTCCAGTATGGAGCGCAAACCGCGCGCGCCTGTCTTGCGCGCCAACGCTTTTTTGGCAATCGCCTTGAGTGCTTGCTCGCGGAACTCGAGATCGACGCCGCCTTCCATGTGAAACATTTTTTGATATTGTTTGATAAGCGCGTTTTTGGGTTCGGTCAGGATTTGAATCAGCGCCGATTCGTCCAGCTCTTCGAGGGTGGCAACCACCGGCAAACGCCCGACAAATTCCGGAATCAACCCATACTTGACAAGATCTTCCGGCTCCACTCCCCGCAATACGGCACCAAAGTTCTTGCGATTCTCGCGGCTCCTCACATTGGCACTGAAACCTATCCCGCCTTTCTCGGAGCGGGCGCGTATGACCTTGTCGAGACCGTCGAACGCACCGCCGCAAATGAAAAGAATATTGGTGGTGTCTACCTGGACAAATTCCTGATTAGGGTGTTTTCTTCCGCCCTGAGGAGGCACCGAGGCAATCGTTCCCTCAATCAGTTTCAGCAAAGCCTGCTGCACCCCTTCCCCCGATACATCCCGGGTAATTGACGGGTTATCCGATTTACGGGAGATCTTATCGATCTCGTCGATATAAACAATGCCCTGCTGCGCTTTTTCCGCGTCGTAATTACATTTTTGCAGTAACTTCTGGATGATGTTTTCCACATCCTCGCCGACATAACCCGCTTCGGTTAGCGTTGTCGCGTCGGCCATGACGAAGGGCACATCCAGCAGACGGGCCAGCGTCTGCGCAAGCAATGTCTTGCCCGAACCGGTCGGGCCGATAAGCAGTATGTTGCTTTTCGCCAACTCGATGTCGTCGGCATCTGCGCTTTTTGCCAGATTCCTTAGACGTTTGTAATGATTGTATACCGCCACCGACAGAATCTTTTTGGCCGGTTCCTGACCAATGACGTATTGATCGAGAATTTGGCAGATTTCGTGCGGTACCGGCAAATCCGACTTGGTGAGCTTGGCAGCTTCAGCACCTTGTATTTCCTCACGAATAATGTCATTGCAGAGTTCTATACATTCATCGCAAATGAATACCGATGGGCCCGCAATGAGCTTCTTTACTTCGTGCTGGCTTTTGCCGCAGAAGGAACAATAAAGCAGTTTTTCGCCGCCAGTTTTCTCTGACATAGTTTTATCCCGCATTATCCGAGCCGGTACGCTCGTCGCTAAAAATTAAATCTATCTCCATCCATGGTCATTATAGATCACTCTGGATCATTCAGCCCGCACTCTCATTTCTGGCAGTGAGCACAGCATCCACCAAGCCGTATTTTACTGACTCCTCCGCGCTGAGGAAGTTATCGCGGTCGGTGTCTTTCTCGATGGTCTCGAT
This sequence comes from Nitrosospira sp. NpAV, assembly GCF_000832065.1. Taxonomy (GTDB): domain Bacteria; phylum Pseudomonadota; class Gammaproteobacteria; order Burkholderiales; family Nitrosomonadaceae; genus Nitrosospira. The sequence continues at coordinate 21,881 of NZ_JXQM01000008.1, forward strand.
GCTCTGGCCCGTATGCTTTGCCATGAGTGCATTCAATCGGCCTTTAAGAAACAGAATTTCTTTGGCGTGGATCTCGATATCCGAAGCTTGGCCCTGAAAGCCACCCATCGGCTGATGAATCATAACACGTGAATTCGGAAGGCAAAAACGCTTGCCGTTTGCGCCGGCTGTCAATAACAGCGACCCCATACTCGCGGCCTGACCTATGCAGAGCGTACTGACATCAGGTTTAATAAACTGCATGGTATCGTATATCGCCATTCCGGCGGATACCACACCCCCGGGAGAATTGATATAGAAATGAATATCCTTGTCCGCATTTTCCGATTCCAGGAACAGCAGCTGCGCCACGATCAGATTGGCGGAAGCCTCGGTTACCGGTCCCACGAGAAATATCACCCTCTCCTTCAGTAGGCGTGAGTATATGTCGTAGGCGCGTTCACCCCTCCCGCTCGTCTCGATCACCATGGGAATCAACCCTAGATTGTTCGGATCGAGGTTGCGCTGTTTCCAATCAAGTTGTTGCATCATGTCATGATTTTCCCATCAATTCATCCAGCGTCATGGGCTTATCCACTACCGCAGCCTTCTCCAGCACCCATGTCACCACATTATCTTCCAGTACCGCCGACTCCGCCTCGTTGAGGCGATCCTTTGAGGCATAGTGCCACTTAACTACTTCAGCCGGATTCTCATAACTCTGTGCGAGATCCTCCACCACTGTTCGCACCTGCTCCGGCTTTGCATGCAGGCCATTTATCTTTACCACTTCGGCCAGGATCAAACCAAGGCTCACCCGGCGTTGTGCCCGCTCATGAAACAAATCCCTGGGAAGCGGCACGTTCTTGGCACTCATGCCGCGCGACTCAAGGTCATTTTGCGCATCCTGCATGAGCCGCTCCAGTTCCCGCTCCACCAATGCCTTAGGTGCCTGAATCACAGTCGCATCAAGCAATGACTGCATGACTTGTTCCTTGATTTTCGCTTTTACCCGTTTCGATACTTCCCGCTCCAGGTTGGCCCGAATTTCCTCGCGCATTTTTTCGATGCTGCCATCCGCAACACCCAGTGACTTGGCGAATTCAGCATCCACATCCGGCAGCCTCGATGCTTCTACATTATTTAACTTCACTTCAAACGTTGCCGTCTTTCCGGCGACCTCTTTCCCATGATAATCTGCCGGAAAGGTTACTTCAAACGTTTTGCTCTCCCCCGTGCTCATCCCCCCAAGAGGTTCCTCAAAATCCTTGAGCAGTCGGCCTTCGCCCAGTACAAGGGCAAAATTCTCCGCCTTGCCGCCCGCAAATTCCTCCCCATCGATCAAGCCACGATAATCGATGGTCACGCGGTCGCCTGTTACTGCAGGCCGCTCCGCCGGTTCGTACTGAACTCGCTGCTTGCGCAGAATCTCCAGCGTCTTATCGACGTCAGAGTCGACCACGTTGACCACAGGCTGATCGACTCGAGTTCCACTCAAGTCACCCAGAACCACATCTGGATAGACCTCAAATGTTGCGCTGAATTCAAACTGAGAGGCGTCTTCCGTCACTTGCTTCGGTTCGAAACGCGGATAACCCGCAACTCGCAGCTTTTGTTCGCGCACAGCCTCGCTGAAATTTCTCTGCAGTACGTCACCCATGACCTCCTGACGCACCTGCGGGCCGTATTGCTGCGTAACAATTTTCAGCGGGACTTTGCCTGGCCGGAAACCGTGTATTTTTGCCGTGCGCGCCAAACGCTTCAGGCGGCTTTCAACTTCCGTTTCGATTTTTTCCTGAGGAATCGAAACGTTAAGGCGACGCTCCAGCGCACCCAGGTCTTCGACATTCGATTGCATACCATTTCCCGACTGGTTGATAACATTCATGCGGCGCTACATCGCAACATTCTCCGCACCTATTACAGTTCCCTGGTGCGAAAGGGGGGACTCGAACCCCCACACCTTTCGGCGCCAGAACCTAAATCTGGTGCGTCTACCAATTCCGCCACTTTCGCGCGCCGCTCAAGCCAATTATACCTATTTCTCCCTGCTGCGGCAGCCCATACTTCGGACGATCTAGCAAAACACGGTCTGGCCGCTTACAGCTTTGCTATCCGGACCCATCAGATATAAGTAACTTGGCATTAGGTGCTCCGGCCGGGGCAAATCCTGCTTGACCTCACCGGGATGAGTTCTCGTCCGTTGCGGGGTATGGACCGGTCCCGGAATTATCACGTTGACGCGCAGATTCGGAAGCATTTGCCATTCTTGCGCCTGAATTTTGGCCAGCGCCTCCAGCGCGGCCTTGGCCACCGCAAAACCGCCCCAATAGGCTGCGGGATCGTGACCATGCATTTCCGAAGTCATGATCACGCTAGCATCCGGCGAGGCCTTCAGCAGCGGCAAACAGGCTCGTGTCAGGGCAAATGGCGCAATCAAATTGACACGTAGCAGCGATAGCCATTGTTCCAGTGTCTGATTCTGCAGCGGGGTCAGGCTGAATATCAATGCCGCGTTATGAAGAATGCCATCCAGTCTGCCCAACTGCATCTTGATGGCTTGAGCAATCGCCTGAAAATCCTTGTCTCCCGCCTTCTCCAGGTCAAGCGGGAAAATTGTGGGCTGAACCCCCCCGCTGGCCTCGATCTCGTCGTACACGCTTTCCAGTTTCTCAACCCGGCGCCCATGCAGAATTACGGTGGCGCCGTGAGCGGCATAGGCGAGGGCCGCAACACGCCCTATGCCTTGGCCCGCTCCGGTAACAAGAATCACACGATCCTTGAGCAGATCCGGCGACGCACGGTAATCTCTAAAATTATTCATCCCGAATCCGATGGTTGGCAGATGGCCAGTAGGAGAACATGCCGGTAAAGCCGTAGCTTACCCTTTGATCCAGGTCGTCCATGCGATCCATAATTTACGCATCGGCGTGAGGCTTACGCGTTGCCGCATAATATGGCACCCATCCTGCTTGATTTCTTTTAGCAGGGTTTGATAAATCGCTGCCATGACGATGCCAGGCCGCTGGTTCTTACGGTCTTCCGCAGGTAATGCAGCGAAGGCTCGCGTGTAATAACTTTCCGCACGTTCAATCTGAAATTCCATCAGCCGCCTGAAATTGTCCGTCTCGCGCGAATGGAGAATGTCCTCATTGGATACTCCAAAACGAACCAGCTCATCCTGGGGCAGATAGATACGGTCGCGGCGCGCATCTTCGCCGACGTCGCGGATGATATTAGTGAGTTGGAAAGCGAGCCCCAGATCCTGCGCATATTTCAGGGTGTCGGGATTGCGATAGCCAAAAATCTCCGCCGAACATAACCCCACCACGCTCGCCACATGGTAGCAATAAAGCCTCAGGGTGTCGAAATCAGCATAGCGATTATAATTAAGATCCATTTCCATGCCATCAATGATTTCATTCAATCGCTCAGCTGTGAGATTGAACGTTTTCGACACGCTGACCAGTGCTTTCGCCACCGGGTGGCTGGGTTCATTTCCCTGTCCGGCATCAAATATGGCTGCAACCTCCTGCCGCCACCATGCAAGCTTGGTTCGCGCTACCGACGCATCGGTGCACTCATCCACCACATCATCCACCTCGCGGCAGAAAGCATATAAGGCGGTAATGGCGCGGCGCTTTTCCGATGGCAGATAGAGAAAGCTGTAATAAAAACTGGAACCGCTCTGAATCGCTTTTTCCTGACAATACTGATCTGGGGTCATAATTTATTATGAGAAAAACATTTGGCCGCCACAGTCCGGAGTTTATGAGAGGAGATGCCCGTGACGCTAGCGCGTGCGCGTAACCTTTCGCGCTTCTGACATAGACGAAAAAAAATTCTTATAATGGGCAATTATAAGGGGCATACCGTACATCGCAAAATGGATCCCGGCTTGCGCGAGTCAGGCTGGTTGCGATAATAAAAAACCCCACCGGGGCGGGGTTTTCTATCGTACTTCATTTCCAATAAAACAGATACGGCCAGCCTTACATATCCATGCCACCCATACCGCCCATGCCACCCATGCCGCCCATACCACCCATGCCGCCGGCACCGCCGGACTCTTCCTTCGGTATTTCCGCCACCAGCGCGTCGGTAGTCAGCATCAAGCTCGCCACAGAAGCTGCATGTTGCAATGCATAACGCGTAACCTTGGTAGGATCCAGAACACCCATTTCCACCATGTCGCCATATTCACTGCTGGCGGCGTTGTAACCAAAGTTACCCTTGCCTTCCAGCACTTTGTTGATGACTACCGAAGGCTCATCGCCGCAGTTGGCGACAATCTGGCGCAGAGGCTCTTCCAGCGCACGCAAAACAATCTTGATGCCGGCATCCTGATCATGGTTGTCGCCTTTGAGACTGGACACCGCGCTAAGGGTGCGCAACAATGCCACGCCGCCACCCGGAACGATACCTTCCTCCACTGCGGCGCGAGTGGCATGGAGCGCGTCTTCCACACGCGCTTTCTTCTCTTTCATCTCCACTTCGGTCGCTGCGCCCACTTTGATCAGTGCTACCCCGCCTGCCAGCTTCGCTACGCGCTCCTGCAGTTTTTCCTTGTCGTAGTCGCTCGTGGCTTCTTCGATTTGATTGCGAACCTGCTTGACGCGGCTCTCAATGTTTGCGGCATCTCCAGCGCCGTCGATAACAGTGGTTTCTTCCTTGCCGACTTCAATGCGCTTGGCTTGTCCCAACTCCTTCAGGGTTGCCTTCTCGAGTGACAGTCCAACTTCCTCGGCAATCACTGTGCCGCCTGTGAGGATAGCGATGTCTTCCAGCATGGCTTTACGGCGGTCGCCGAAGCCTGGCGCTTTGACCGCGCAGGTTTTCAGGATGCCGCGGATATTATTCACCACCAGGGTTGCAAGCGCCTCTCCGTCCACATCTTCAGCAATGATCAACAGCGGCTTACCGGCTTTGGCTACGAGCTCCAGTACGGGGAGCAATTCGCGGATGTTGGAAATCTTCTTGTCGTGCAGTAAAACAAAGGGATTCTCCAGCAACGCGATCTGCCTGTCCGCGTTGTTGATGAAATACGGGGAAAGGTAGCCGCGATCAAATTGCATGCCTTCGACGACTTCCAGCTCATTTTGCAGACCCGAGCCGTCTTCCACCGTAATGACACCTTCCTTGCCCACTTTTTCCATCGCGTCCGCAATGATCTTGCCGATTTCCGGATCCGAATTGGCGGATATGCTTCCCACCTGCGCGATTTCCTTGCCAGTGGTGCAGGGCTTGGACAATTTCTTGAGTTCGTCAACGGTCGCGGCAACGGCCTTATCGATGCCACGTTTCAAATCCATTGGATTCATCCCAGCGGCGACATACTTCATGCCTTCCTTGACGATGGACTGTGCCAGAACAGTGGCCGTGGTCGTACCGTCGCCCGCGACGTCGGACGTCTTGCTTGCCACTTCCTTCACCATTTGCGCGCCCATATTCTCGAACTTGTCCTTCAGTTCGATTTCCTTCGCTACCGAAACACCGTCCTTGGTAATGGTGGGGGCGCCATAAGAACGCTCCAGCACAACATTGCGGCCCTTGGGACCTAAAGTAACCTTAACCGCATCGGCCAGAATGTTGACGCCGGCCACCATTTTGTGGCGGGCTGAATCGCCAAATTTCACTTCTTTCGCTGCCATAATCTCTTTCTCCTAATTTCCAGAAAATGTTGTTTAACCGTAGTTGGCAAATTAACCCTCGATGACTCCCATGAGGTCTTCTTCACGCATCACCAGCAGCTCTTCCCCCGACACTTTCACCGTCTGCCCGGAATATTTGCCGAATAGCACCTTGTCGCCAACCTTTACGTCCAGCGGACGAACCTTGCCGTCGTCGCCGACCTTGCCTTTGCCTACGGCAATAATTTCGCCTTGATCGGGCTTTTCCGCCGCGCTGTCAGGAATGACAATACCGGATGCGGTCTTGCGTTCTTCTTCCAGTCGCTTGACAATAACGCGGTCGTGTAACGGACGAATCTGCATGTTTCTTTCTCCTGTTTTAGAATTAACACAATGAAATCTATGGGAAAACTGATATTTTTGTGCTCAGATTTCCGGATTTGCCACAAAAATCTGTTAGCACTCACTGCTAACGAGTGCTAATAATAGGGCTTATGACCGGGAGTTTCAAGTAGTATGAGGCATAAATACTTGCCGGAGCGCCGCTTGAAGACCCTCTGGCGCTTCAGCGCGGCAATTGTCCTCTGTTGTTCTGTGCTTGCCGCTGCATCGCTCCCTGCCTTTTCGCACAATATGCCGGTCGCCGTCAGTCAGGCGCTTAAACAGGCGGGTATCCCACAATCCGCGGTAGGTATTTACGTTCAGGAGATCGGTGCGGCCAAGCCGTTGCTCGCCGTCAACGCCGGCACGGCAATGAATCCCGCATCAGTAATGAAACTGGTCACGACTTTTGCCGGACTGGAACTACTGGGGCCAGCGTATACCTGGAAAACCGAGTTATACGCCAATGGCATGCTGGAAAATGGTACGCTGCGGGGCGATCTGGTGATCAAGGGTTACGGCGACCCGAAACTGAATCTGGAAAATTTCTGGCTGCTTACGCGACGCCTGCGCCAGACCGGGTTACGCGAAATTACCGGTGACCTGGTACTGGATAGCAGCTATTTCGATTTGCCCAACGGCAATCCGGCCGCCTTCGACGGCAAACCCCACCGTGCATACAATGTCCTTCCCGAAGCGCTGCTGGTGAATTACCGAACCCTGGCGCTGCGCCTGATCCCGCAGTCCGGAAGCAAGGCTGTTCGCATCGTAGCCGACCCGCCCCTGCCATCACTGGATCTCAAGAACAGTCTGACGCTTACCAATGGCCCTTGCAACGAATGGCGCGATGCGCTCGCCGCCGATATTCGTACCGTCAGCAATGGCAATGTCCGCGTATCGATTGCGCTCAATGGCAGCTATTCCATTGATTGCGGTGAAAAGACCCTGTATCTCAGCGTGCACGATACCGCCGATTATATCTTCGGCCTGTTCAGGCAATTATGGGAAGAACAGGGGGGAGTATTGCGCGGCAAGGTACGCACCGGCGTGGCCCCGGAAGGAGTAGCGCCGTTGGAAATCCATCAATCCCCCCCGCTCGCGGACATCGTACGCGACATCAATAAGTTCAGTAACAACACCGCAGCGCGGCAGCTATATCTTGCGTTGGGACTGACTAGCGCGCTGACTGCGGGGCTCACAACCGGGCTGACTGCGGGGCCCACTACAGCCCCGGCGGCGGCGGGCATCCCCCTGGAGGTGCCTGCCAGTGGGATCAGCGGCACTATCCACGACGCAGCGAGTGATCATGATAAGCCCCCCGCAACGCTCGCCAAATCGGATATGGCCCTCCGGCGATGGCTGGCATCCAAACAACTCAGTTTCCCGGAGCTGATCATTGAAAACGGCTCGGGATTATCACGCAACGAGCGCATCAGTACCGGTCACCTGGGAAAGCTTTTGCTGGCGGCATTCCAAAGCCCGGTCATGCCCGAGTTCATTTCATCCTTGCCGATCGTCGGGGTGGATGGAACCATGAAGAAGCGGTTGAACGGCAGTGCCACCGCTGGCCAGGCCCATATCAAGACCGGCTTGCTGGATGGCGTAAAAACCATGGCGGGTTACGTGCTCGATAAATCAGGCAAGCGCGTGGTCGTAATCTTTTTTGTCAATCATCCAAAATCGGGAATTGCGCAGCCAGCGATGGATGCGTTGCTGCATTGGGCTTACGAAAGATCATGATATGGCTGCAATGGCAATGGCTGCAAGCATGCACCGAACAAGGTCGCCCGTTAGCAAGTTCAAGACAATTTACTGTTGATAGCATCTTTTATCATTCATAAATGAAAATGGTATTTCCGTTCAGATTCATATCAATTCCTTTCAGTCGGCAAAGATAACCCCATAGGGTGGATAGTGGTACAGTAATATTGGGGTGGAGCTCGGCATCGCGTCGTGCGGGTTTAGGTCCCAGGCGAACCCAGACCATCCGCCCGCACTTGCGCGTCCCATCATGCCAGGGTAATGTTGACGTCGATGTTTCCGCGCGTCGCCCCTGAGTACGGGCAGATCTGGTGTGCGGCGTCAACCAGAGCCTGGGCAACTTTGCGCTCGATTCCCGGCAAGCTGACCTTCAGCGACGCCCGCAGCAGGTAGGCGTCACCGTTCATCCCCAAGTCCACTTCAGCATCGATGGAGCGATCCTCGGGTAGTGTCACCTTTTGCCGCATGGCGGCGAGTTCGATGGAGCTGAGGAAGCAAGCCGACCAGCCCGCGGCAAACAGCTGCTCCGGATTGGTACCGTTGTCCCGGCCGCCTGGGCGCGAAAACTTTACCTCGAGATGGCCGTCGGAGCTGCGGGACCCGCCTTCGCGGCCTCCCCTGGTGTGTGTCTTGGCGGTGTAAAGAACCTTACTGAGTTGAGTCATGTCATTTCTCCTTGTTAAGCCCGTGTGGGCACAGTTGGTTGAACTAGAAAAAGCGCGGCGGCCGATCAACCAAAATCGGTCGAGCGCGTGATGGATTCCCAGGCCTTGATCTCCTTGCCCAATTCGGACAACTGCCCCTCCACGAGGCGACGTGCATCGTTGCCCAGCAACAGGTGCGCTGGCGGGTTGGGTGCATCGACGATGCGAAGCAAAGCCTGAGCGGCCTTGGCCGGATCATCGGCTTGGCGGCCGCTGTATTCCTGCCGGTGCTTGCGCACTGAATCGAACACCGCGTCATAATCTGCGATCAAGCGTCCGGAGCGGACCATCGAGCGTCCCGCCCGTTCGGTGCGGAAGGACCCTGGTGCCACTGCTGTGACCTTGATGCCGAGACCCATGACTTCTCGAGACAGTGCATCGCTGATGCCTTCGAGCGCGAATTTGCTGCCGCTGTAGTATGCAATGCCGGGTAAGCCCATGTAGCCTGCCATCGACGTGATGTTGACGATATGGCCGCGGTGCCGCTGGCGCATGCCCGGCAGCACAGCCTTGATCATAGCCACCGCGCCGAATACGTTGACCTCGAACTGACGAATCAGCTCAAGGAGCGGTGACTCTTCAAGAATGCCTTCGTGGCCATAGCCCGCATTATTGACCAACACATCGATCGCACCCCACTCCTTTTCGATCCGGCGAACAACAGGCTCGATAGTGTCAAAGCAGCTGACATCCAGGATCACCGCCTTGGCCTTCGTCCGATGCTGAGATTCAAAGGCGGTGCGATCATCCTCGCGCCGCGCGGTGCCGATCACATGGTGCCCAGCCTGCAGGGCCGCCTCGGCGAAAGCGAGGCCCAGGCCCCCATTGGCACCGGTGATCAGGAATAACTTCTTCGTATTCTTCATTTGGGACCTCCGTATCGAGGGTGAGTCCTGCCGCAGTGGCTTATGGGTCGTCATGCTCGCGTTGGCTCTTGCGGATCTCGGTGATCGTACGGCCACCAACCCCCCAGTTGTCGGTATCGATCTCCTCGATTACGACGTGCGTCCATTCGGGCGGCTTGTGTAGCACGCGTTCAAGAGTCTCGGTGACTTCCCTGATGATCTGTGCTTTTTGTTGGGCGGTGGCGCCCTCGCGGGTGATGCGGATACTGATGAAAGGCATGGCTCTCTCCTTGTTCATGTGCCACGTCCTCAACGGCCCCATCGGGTCGTTGGGATGTGGCGTCAATGGAATGGTTTCTATTGTCATCCAGGGGCACAGGGGCAACGCGTCGATAATCCCCGCGATCTCTGCGTTGCTGCCCGCTTGCCGGAGACCGAGGATGCGACATATCTCAGCGCCCGGCGCTGAAGCCCCCATCCACCGGCAACACGGTGCCGGTTACGAAATCGGCCTTGACGAGGTAAAGTGCGGCTGCGCTGATCTCATCGATGCTCGCGATGCGGCCCAGGGGGTGCAGGCTGCCAAGTGCCGCATGGTTTTCTGGTGCATGCATCGGGGTATCGACGACCCCCGGAGCGACCGCGTTGACCGTCACGCCATAGGGTGCCAATTCCAGCGCAAGGGCCCTCGTGGCCTGGTTGATGCCACCCTTGAGGGTTACCGCCAGCAGCGCCGGAACGCTGCCGTGCGGCTGAAGCGCAAGGGAAGCGGTGATATTGATGATCTTGCCGCGTTTGCGCCCAACCATGTGCTTCGCCGCTTCCTGCGATGCGTACAACACACTCTTCAGGTTGGTAGAAATCTGTTCCTCGATCTCCTCCGGCGTAAACTGAACAAACGGCTTAGCGGTAAAGATGCCGGCGTTGTTCACCAGCACATCGACCTTGCCGTACTTGGCGATCGCCTGTTCGAACACCTCGCGGGCGGATTCGGGTTTGCCGGCATCGCCCGCGACACCGAGGAAGCGCTCACCCGCATTCAGCTGTGCGGCGGTGGCCTGCAAGCGCTCGGTGGAACGGCCGGTGCCGACGACGTTATAGCCTTCCTTGAGGAAAGCTTCGGCCAGGCCTAAGCCGATGCCACTGGTGGCGCCGGTGATGATGACGGTGTTGTCTGAATTATTCATGATGTACCTCCATAGGTTAGTTTTTAACTACCGGTGTCGAGCCAGAAAGCTGTCACCGGTGTGGAGGCACTATATTAGATACACAGGGTAAGAAAAATTGGGTATGCTACACCTATCTTATTACATGATGTAATGAATATGCGCCGGCAATTCGACGATGTCCTGCTTGGAAGCATCGAGCTGTTCTGCCTGGCTGCTGAGGCCGGCAGCTTCACCGCGGCCGCCAATACGGCGGGTGTCACGCCCGCGGCAGTCAGCCGCTCGATTTCACGTTTGGAAAAGCGCCTGGGAGTACGTTTGTTCGTGCGCTCCACGCGCAGCATCCGCCTGACCGAAGGCGGCAGGCTCTACTTCGAGCAAAGCCGCGCCGCGCTCAATCAACTCATCGAGGCCGAGCGCAAGGTCACCGGGGAGCAGGTGCAGCCGTCAGGCACGATCCGCATCAGCGCGCCCACGACTTACGGACACTATCGTCTGCTACCGCTGCTGCCCAGGTTTCGTGCAAAGTACCCGCTGATCAAAGTGGAAACGCACATCAGCAATCGCAACATCGACTTTCACGACGAGAACTTCGATGTGGCGATCCGCTTCCGCGCACAGCCAGATTCGATGATGGTTTCCCGGCACCTCGAAGATGCCGCACTGGTGATGATCGCGAGTCCCGCTTATCTGAAGCGGGCGGGCTTGCCGCGAACATTGTCAGACCTGGAACAGCACGAGTGCATCCAGTTCGATCTACCGAGTAGCGGGCGGCGGATCGCCTAGCTGTTCAAGGAGAATGGCCACGAAAAGGAAGTTCTCTCGACGGGAAACTACAGTTGCGCGGAGGATGTACTTGCCGGAGTGACGCTGGCCAGGGCGAGTGCGGGACTGTTCCAGACTTACCGGCTCATCGTCGAGAAAGATCTAGCCGAAGGCGCTCTGGTCGAGGTTCTGCAAGACTTCTCCGGGCGATCGCGTCCGGTCAGTCTAATTTATCCTCACGGCCGCCTGCTGCCGTCGCGCGTACGAGCGTTCGTCGATTTCCTGGTGGAACAAGCCCGATTGCCAGGATCCACCCAAGATGGGGTTCGTCCAGTCAGGCAAGAACAAACAAGGTCAAAGTCATAGAATCCGTGGGTTCCCGCATGGTCTAACCTGACCCATCGCATGGGAAACGAGGAGCCCCCTGGAATCATCCTCTACTCGATCTTGCTATCCAACCCACCTTCCGCAATCTCCGCTGCACGCAGCAGCGCCTTGGCCTTATTCTGAGTCTCGATCCATTCGCTTTGCGGCACGGAATCGGCCACGATGCCCGCGCCCGCCTGTACATGCAGCTTGCCGTCTTTGATGACACCGGTACGGATGGCAATGGCCAGATCCATATCGCCATTGAATCCCAGATAGCCGACCGCGCCCGCGTAGATACCACGTTTGGAGACTTCCAGTTCATCGATGATTTCCATCGCCCGTACCTTTGGAGCGCCGCTCACGGTGCCCGCCGGGAAAGTGGCGCGCAGCACATCCATCGCATTCAGGCCAGGCTTGAGCTTGCCGTCCACATTGGAAACGATGTGCATGACATGAGAATAGTGCTCGATCTGCATGTTCTCCGTGACCTTGACCGTTCCGGTCTGCGCAACGCGGCCGACATCGTTGCGTCCGAGGTCCATCAGCATCAAATGTTCCGCACGCTCCTTCGGATCGGCCAGCAGATCGTCCGCCAGCGCGGAATCTTCCTGGATGGTCTTGCCGCGCGGACGAGTGCCGGCGATGGGGCGCACCGTCACGGTGCCGCCTTCCAGGCGCACCAGGATTTCCGGCGACGCGCCGACTACGTGAAACTCGCCAAAGTGGTAATAAAACATGTACGGCGAAGGATTGAGACTGCGCAGCGCGCGGTAAAGCGCCAGCGGCGACGCGTCATAAGGCTTGCTGGTGCGCTGCGATAAGACGACCTGCATGATGTCGCCCTCAAAAATATAACGCTTGGCGCGTTCTACCGCCTCAATGAAATCTGCCTCATTGAATTCAGAAACAGCCTCGGCCGATTTGCCTGGCGCTTCAAGCGGAATTTCTACCGGCTTACGGAGATTGACGAGCAACTCTTTCAGGCGTTTTTTTGCGGCTTTATACGCCTCCCCTGCTTCCGTTGGACCGGTGTTGCCAGGGGCGGCATAAACGATGAGATAGAGTTTGCCGGAAAGATTATCGACCACCGCGAGTTCTTCGGACAGCAGCAACAATATATCGGGGGTATTGAGAGTATCCGGGCGAGCATGACCGGCAAGTTTATGTTCGATATACCGCACGGCATCGTAGGCGAAATAGCCCACAAGCCCCCCGCAGAAACGGGGCAAACCGGGATATGCCGCTACCTTGAAGCGCGATAGATAGGATTCCACTAAAGCCAGCGGATCTTCCACCGCAATTTCCTGCGATTCCGCACCATTGGTAATTCTGACAAGATTACCCCACGCCTCGATGCGGGTCGTGGCGGGCAGGCCGATAAAGGAGTAGCGCCCGAAGCGCTCGCCACCTTGTACCGACTCGAGTAAATACGAATAAGGCCGGCTGGCAAGTTTGAGATAAACCGAGAGGGGAGTATCGAGATCGGCAAACGTCTGCAAGACGACCGGGATACGGTTGTAGCCTTGCGTCACAAGGTCATTGAATTCAGTTTCAGTCATGATTTGACTCCACAAAAAAACAGGAAAGGAAGTACAGCGGCGTGCGAGTGCTAGGCACGCCAGCGATCAAGGCCAGGGCGCCAGGGACGCCAGGCATTTATCGCGTATTCCTCGATTCCGGTGTTTTCGCGGATCATGACAATTTCTGAATCAGTTTCGTCGCATCGTATACGGACTCAACGATGGCATCGCAGTCCAGTTCGCGCACATCGCGTCCCTCATTGTACCCATAGGGTACGCAAAAGACATGGCAACCCGCCGCCCGTGCCGCTTCAGCGTCATTGAGCGAGTCCCCGATCAGCAGCATTTCGTGGGATGGAATGCCGAAATGCTTGCAAGCATGCAGCAAGGGCATCGGATCAGGCTTCTTTTTCGGGAGACTGTCGCCTGACAGGACAATATCGAAATAACCCAACAGGCCAGTGTCACGAAGTAGCGGCAACGTGAACGCCTCGGCCTTGTTGGTAACGCACGCCAGGCGAAAATCCACTTCCCGCAATGCGTTCAATCCCTCTATTACGCCTGGATAGGGTCGTGTATTGATGCTGAGCGTTTTAGCATAATCGCGCTCGTAGATCGGCATCGCCCGCTCGAATAATTCAATATCGGGCTCATCATCGAGACTGCCGGTTAGCGAGCGCTTCACGAGCTTCTGTATGCCCTTGCCGATATAGGATTGGATGGTCTCCAGCGGCAGCTCCTCCCTACCCAATTCCCGTAACATCATATTGGCCGCTGCAGCAAGATCGCATGCTGTATCGAGAAGCGTCCCGTCCAGATCAATCATCACCGCTTTGATCAACAGGGGAAATTTAACGTCGGCCGCAGGGGCATTCGCGAGCTGTGAAACGCTTTTGTTCACGGAGTGTTCCTAACGATCAAAATAAAGTTCAGCAACCCTACGAGGGGTCGCGAACCTGGATTTAGAGATATCTTTTTATTGAAAACTAACTAAGCTTTCGCCAGCTCCGACCGCAACGCCGCAACCACACTATCATAGCGATGCGGATCGCTGTCCTTGCCTGCACCGTAAATGGCGGACCCGGCAACAAAAGTGTCGGCTCCCGCACGAGCAATCTCGGCAATGTTATCCACTTTTACGCCGCCATCAATCTCCAGCATGATGTCTTTGCCCGTTGCATTAATCCGCTTACGCACCGCCTTTAATTTTTCTAGTGCTTCAGGGATGAATTTCTGTCCACCGAAACCAGGGTTTACCGACATGATCAGCACCAGGTCCAGCTTATCGAGCACGTGATCGAGATAATATAAAGGCGTCGCGGGATTGAATACCAGACCTGCCTTGCAGCCCTGTTCCTTAATCAGCCCGATGGTGCGATCAATATGCCTCGATGCCTCGGGATGAAAGGAAATAATATTGGCTCCAGCCTTGGCAAAGTCTGGAACGATGCGGTCAACCGGCTCGACCATCAGGTGCACATCGATTATCGCCTGAGTCAAGGGGCGGATCGCCTCACACACGAGGGGGCCAATAGTAAGATTGGGCACGTAATGGTTATCCATCACATCAAAATGGATGATATCCGCCCCTGAATCGATAACGGCGGTGATCTCCTCGCCCAGTTTGGCAAAATTTGCGGAAAGGATGCTGGGAGCAATGCGATAATTAGCCATGACGGCTTCCTTTAATTAAAAGTGTCATTTTAACCGTAGTAAGCGCTTGCCGCTCACTTTTATGACATGACTCCATACATTTTGTGGTCGGCACCCTTGCCGTGGCTCAAAAAATAGTGTGCAATGCGTGGATGGCTGAAAGTAAAAAATATGAGGTTATTGTAACGGTTCAGACTACCTACCTCCCCGAACAGTCGGACGAAGCGCTCGACCGTTACGTTTTCGCCTATACCATCATGCTTGCCAACACGGGCACGGTCTCGGCGCAACTCATCAGCCGCCATTGGATTATTGCTGATGGGACCGGCGGTGTACAGGAAGTGCGAGGGCTGGGGGTGGTCGGAGAACAGCCGCTGCTAAAACCCGGCGACAGTTTCGAGTATACAAGTGGCACCGCCATTTCCACACCGGTTGGATCGATGAAAGGCAGCTATCAAATGGTGGCTGAAGACGGACTCCGCTTCGACGCCGCTATTCCTGAGTTCATCTTGAGCGTTCCAAGGGTATTGCATTAGCGCGTTATGCCGGCAATGCCGGACAGGAACTGGCTGCCAACTTCCTTCCATGCCTGTCAGGGCGATTCATGCTTAACCATATTTCTTCCTGCCAACCATGCGGCGGCGGTGAGCGCGTTTTGCTTCCGCTTCGCTGAGGGGGGCCGGCCCTTTTTCGGCATAGGGATTACGGCCCGATCTGAACACCACGCGCAACGGCGTACCCTCGAGCTGGAAGGCTTCGCGGAACGTATTCTCAAGATAACGCCGATACGTTTCGGAAACTTTATCAACGCCACTGCCATGGATCACGATCAGGGGTGGATTGGAGCCACCCTGATGGGCATAACGGAGCTTGGGACGTGATATGCCGGCATGCGGCGGCGGCTGCTTTTCTACCGCCGCCATCAGGGTGCGGGTAAGCTTGGGAGTGGATAGATTTGCCATCGCTGCGGCATAAGCCGCATCAATCGATGGAAGAAGTCCTTTCATGCCATTGCCTCGCAGCGCCGAGATATAGTGAAATTTGGCAAAACTCAGCAAAAAAGCAAGTTTCCGGGCGATATCGCTCTTGATGGTTTCGCGCTGGTAAACATCCAGACCATCCCATTTGTTAACCGCCACCACCAGCGCGCGCCCTGTTTCCAGAATGAATCCGGCGATATGTGTATCCTGGTCGGAAATTTCGTTTCCCGCATCCAAGACCAGTACCACCACGTTTGCGTCTTCCACCGACTGCAAAGTCTTTACCACCGAGAATTTTTCCACGGTCTCAAATACCTTGCCGCGGCGGCGCAAACCGGCGGTGTCTATCAGCGTATACGGACGGCCGTTGCGAAGAAAATCAACATAGATACTATCGCGAGTGGTCCCCGGTTGATCAAACGCGATGACGCGCTCCTCACCCAGCAGCGTATTCACCAGCGTGGATTTGCCAACATTGGGACGCCCAACAATAGCAATCTTTGGATGCCTGTCTTCTTTTTCTTCTTCTTGGGGCGGTGGAAAATCCGCTAACGCCAGCCCCACCAGCTCGTTCACGTTGTCGCCGTGGGCGGCGGAGATCGCACAGGGCTCTCCCAGACCCAGTTCGTGAAATTCGGCCGTGACAACGGATAATGCCATGCCTTCCGTTTTGTTCACCACCAGCATGATTCTGCGTCCGGTTTTACGCAATTGCTCCGCAATTACCTTATCGTGCGGCGCCAAACCATTTCTGCCATCGACAATGAACAGCACCCTATCTGCTTCATCCACTGCTTGTCGAGTCTGCTTGGCCATCTCATGTAAAATACCGTCCTTCACCATCGGCTCGAACCCGCCGGTGTCGACCACCAGATAGGGCTTATCACCCAGCCTGCCATGGCCGTAGTGGCGATCCCGCGTCAATCCCGGTATATCCGCCACAATCGCGTCACGGCTGCGGGTCAGGCGATTAAAGAGCGTTGATTTCCCGACATTGGGCCGCCCGACCAGTACCAGGGTGGGTTTCATGGCTTCTTCTTATGTGAATATCGCCTATCCTTCGTCTCGCAAGGACGAGGAGAGGCGCTTTCTAGAATAAATGGATTAGGCCAACTTTGCCTGCTACATGCTAAAAGCATAGAGACCGCCTTTCATGGTCTGCACCACGAAACCATTCGGCAGAGCTACGGGACGAGCAATGATGGCGCTCCCGTCAGTAGCGGAGCGGGCGACAATACTACCGGTATCATTTCTGATGAGATTCACAAAACCTAGAGAATCGCCCACCACCACATGCGTGTCCTGAATAAGCGGTGGAGATAATTGGACGCCGTTGAGCAAATCCTGCTTCCAGATACTGGTACCGTCTCTTTTATTGTAAGCCACTACCGCACCTTGAGCGTCGCTTACATAGATATAATCGTTATTCATGGCAAGGCCTGCGCTGCTCGATACGTCTCGCGCCCAGATCTGATTTCCATTAGCGATCTCAAAGCAGGCAACACGTCCTTGATAAGCGACAGCGCATATCTGCTGTTCATCAGCTACCGGCAAACTGGTGACGTCCGCCATCCGTTCCAGCTCAGTCGCGCCGCGTGGCCGCGATACGACCGCTTCCCAGGCTACGCCTCCGTTCGCCAAATTTATCGCCACCAGTTTCCCGCCTGCAAACCCGGCGAACACCATGTCTCGCGAGATCAATACACCCGCAAAACTCCGAACCGTCAGCGACGGGGTTGCTCCCTGGTATATCCATTTACGTTTGCCGGTAGCCGCATCCAGACTGAAAATCCTGCCATCTCCAGTGCGAACCACCACGGTGCCGTTAGCTGCCCGCGGCGGACTTAACACCTCGGTTGATACCTGGGCCGTCCACAGCGCTTTACCGTCCTTGTCGTCATAGGCCAGAACTTCACCTTTGAAGGTTCCAACCAGCAGCATCCCCTCACCCGCACCCACTCCGCCCGACAAACTACGTTTGGTATTGACACTTCCCGCTAACTTACCGGTGGCGGGATCAAAACGCACAAGGAATCCATTCAAACCTGCGGCATAAACGGCGCCGTTCTGGAATGCAGGCATAAATCCCATTGCTTTATTTTCTTCAATGCCGTTCTGCCACAATGGACGCGCCGCTGGAACCGGCTTTAATTGAGCTGTCTGTTCCGGACTCAGCTCAAAAGTCTCTCCGCCAAGGAGTCCACCGGTGAGACCCGCCACATCGATATCCGCCAAGTCGCGCGCGAGGTCCCGCGTCATATCGACAAGACTCACGCATCCGGAAAATGCCAATAGCGGCACCAGCAGCAGGATATACCGCTGAATCATCCTGAAGCCGGCAGTCGTAGCGAGCTCACCAAGAAAGTGGGATCCAAATGGTGAATAAATTTATTATGGGTCATGACGTTAAACAAAAAAAGCGATCAATGCCGGATGCGGGATCGTGCGAATAATCCTGGCGAATCTCCGAATAAACCCTCGGTGGAATCCGCCGACCACGCTTGATTCGCGGGCTTGTTACACGTTACCGCAATGATCTATTTGCCTTCCGCCAAGGCATCGAGCTTCATTTGAACGATGCTATGATAGGTGCCTTTCTTGCCCAGCTTGCCGAGCGCCATTTGATAGGCGGCACGTGCCTCGGGAACCTTCCCCGCCGAAGTAAGAACATCCCCTTTGAGATCCGCATACAGACCATCAAAGGATTCACCATGCTTGGTATCCAGCAGCCTCACGGCATCCTCGTATTTTCTCTCATCCAGCAATATGCCTGCCAGCCGCAATCGCACGAGATCTTTCAATTCTTCTTCCTTGGCGTTATCCAGCGTCCATTGCAGGCGGCTTTTGGCGGTCTGGACGTCACCCGCATCGAGACTGGCCCGCGCTGAGATCAATGCCGCGCGCGCCGCATAGCCGCTGGCGGGAAAGCCTTCCATCAGCAAACGCGCGGCGTCACTAATTTTCTTGGGATCACCATTCGCGTCGATCTGCAACAATGAAGAATACAGCTCAGCTGCCTGCGTGGTCTGTTGCGCCTGATAGTATTTCCATGCCTGCTGGCCTGCTATCCCGGCAATCAAGGTTGCCACAATTACAATCACCAGCGTACCATAGGCTTCCCACCAGGATTTCAGCCCATCTATTTTTTCCTGTTCTTCCAGATCATAGGTTGCCATTTAACTTCCTGTAAGAATTACTGATTCAAGTTCTCTTAAGTAGATCGACCGCTTCGGTCAATCCCACTCTAACCTGCTCCGCCGCCTCACGCAGCGGCTTGATGCTTATCTCGCCCGCTTGCGCTTCATCATCGCCGATAATAACGGCGAAACGCGCGCCACTGGCATCCGCTTTCTTCATTTGTGCCTTGAAACCGCCATCGCCACAGTGCAAAATTGCTTTGAGTCCGCTATCGCGCAAATATCTCACGGCTTTCCAGGCCGCCCCATTCGCAGTCTCGCCCTGGTGTAACACATATACATCCGGTACGGGGCGCGGTATATCCCCGCCACATTCCACCATCAGCGCCAGCACACGCTCCACGCCCATGGCGAAGCCGCATGCTGGCGCCGCCGATGACGGCTTGCCGCCAATCTGCTCCACCAATCCGTCATAACGTCCGCCGGCGCATATGGCGCCTTGTGCACCGAGCTTCCCGGTAATCCATTCGAATACCGTGCGATTGTAATAATCCAGCCCTCTTACCAGCCGCGGGTTGATCTCAAAGTCTACTCCCTGGTCACGCAGGAGTCGTTGCAATGTCTCGAAATGTACCAGCGAGTCTTCATCCAGGTCATCCAGCAACCGTGGTGCGCCGTCAATAATCTCCCTCATCTCGGAATTCTTGCTATCAAGTATCCGTAATGGATTGCTGTGCAACCGCCGGCAGGCATCGTCATCGAGTCCACCCAGATGCCGCTCCAGATACCCGATCAATCGCGCCCGATGCAAGGCGCGCGATTCGGCGCTACCCAGCGTGCCAATTTCCAGGCGCACATCCGAAATACCCAGCTTCTTCCATAATTCCGCGCACATGACGATGAGCTCGGCGTCAATATCCGGGCCGGGGTAACCCAGCGCTTCGACGCCTACCTGATGGAACTGACGGTACCGCCCCTTCTGCGGACGCTCATGGCGGAACATTGGACCGGAATAGTACAGTCTCTGCGGTCCCGGATAAAGCAGATTGTGTTCCAGCACCGCGCGCACGCAGGAAGCGGTTCCTTCCGGGCGTAATGTCAAACTGTCACCGTTGAGACTATCCTGAAAGGAATACATCTCCTTCTCGACGATATCGGTCACCGCGCCTATGGAACGCACGAACAGATCAGTCTGCTCGACAATCGGCATGCGGATGTTACGGTAGCCATAAGCCGTCATCCACTCCCGCACGGTCTGTTCAAAGAAATCCCAAAGGTATATCTGGTCAGGCAGGATGTCATTCATCCCGCGAATGGCCTGGATGGATCTGGTCATTGCCTGATTTCTGCGGTGCCTGACTTCTTCGGGTATTTCATCTGCACATACTCATCGACGATCTGGCGAAATTCTCCTGCGATATTGTCGCCTTTCAAGGTCACCGATTTCTGCCCATCCACATAGACTGGCGCCACCGGCCTCTCCCCCGAACCGGGCAGGCTGATGCCGATATTGGCGTGCTTGCTTTCCCCAGGTCCGTTGACCACGCACCCCATCACCGCCAATGTCATGTTTTCCACGCCTTCGTATTCCTCGCGCCACACCAGCATCTGCGTACGTACATAGCCCTGAATACTTTCCGCCAGCTCCTGAAAATAAGTGCTGGTGGTACGCCCGCAACCCGGACATGCCGCGACCAGCGGGACAAACGCGCGCAGACCCGTGGTTTGCAGAATCTCCTGCGCCACCACCACTTCGCGAGAACGGTCACCACCTGGCTCCGGCGTAAGCGAGATACGGATGGTGTCGCCTATACCGTCAAGAAGGAGCACTGACAGCGCAGCGGTAGAGGCAACGATCCCTTTCGAGCCCATGCCGGCTTCGGTCAAGCCAAGATGCAAGGCATAGTCGCAGCGCGATGCCAGGTCCCGATAAACACCAATCAAGTCCTGTACGCCGCTTACCTTGCAGGACAATATGATTCTGTCGCGTCCCAGTCCAATCTCCTCCGCCCTGGCGGCGCTTTCCAGTGCGGAGGTAATCAATGCTTCCCGCATGACAAGCGCCGCATCCTTCGGATCCCCGGATCGGGCGTTCTCATCCATAATGCGCGCCAGCAGTTCTGGATCGAGACTACCCCAGTTGACGCCAATACGCACCGGCTTGCCATACTTACAGGCCGCTTCTATCAGGATGGAGAATTGCTCGTCGCGTTTCTTGCCGTGTCCCACATTACCCGGATTGATACGGTATTTGGCAAGCGCCTTCGCACAATCGGGATATTCGGTCACGAGTTTATGACCGTTAAAATGAAAATCACCTATCAGCGGCACGTGGCAGTCCATGTCATCAAGACGCGCGCGTATGCCCGCCACCGCTTTAGCGGCAGCGGCGGTATTGACGGTAATACGTACCAGTTCGGATCCGGCGCGCGCGAGTTGGGCGACCTGGACCGTGGTGGCAATTTCATTTTCCGTATCGGTATTGGTCATGGATTGCACCACTATCGGCGCACCGCCGCCAACTGTGATGGGACCTACACGGACACCGACGCTGTTTCGGCGCGGCGGAAAAATATTCTGTGACATAGTCATAATAGGTATGAGAATCTTATAAATGTAAAAGTTTCATTTGAGCGACAGACGTGCCGTCCCTCCATAAGCATTGATATAAGGTGCCAGGTTCACGGGATTGTTATTGTAGACCAGCTTGACTGCAACGGCGTTACCGATTGTCAGGGAGAAGGGCGGCTTGCCGCGTAACACCTGCTCTGTCCCGCGGGGATTGACACGCGAAAGCAGCAACCTGCCTCCACTATCCTTGACTTCAGTCCATGACTCTCCCTCAAATATAAGGCGAAGAACATCTCCGCCACCCGCCGGTTCCGGGGCAACAACATTCGCCGATTCACGCACGGTATTCCCAGATTCAGTGGCAACGTCCGGCGGTGCAGCAGGAATAGGAACAGGAGCTGGAAGAGGAGGAGGTACCTCGTGTTTTTGTTCAGCTACCATGGCTTCTTCCGCGGATGACACTGTCCCGCCGGTCGAGTTTGCGGGTGGTGACACGTTTGCTCGCTCAGCCCCGGTTCTCGTTTCCGTCTTCACGGCCGGTTGCTTTCCTTTGTCACTGCCATCATAAATTCCAAAGATCAGCAGCAGCGCCAGAACGGCGGCCCCCGCAATGATCAGATTGCGCTTTCCTCCTCCCTGATTGGACGGAAAGGGGATTCCCTCGGTCTGATAAGAGATGGTTGGCGCGGGAGTAGGCGGAAGCGCTTGCTCCAAACGCTGTAATAACGGCGCCGCATCCATCTGCAACAGCTTGGCGTAGTTCCGTACGAAGCCGCGCAGAAATGTTCCGCTTGCCAAATTGTCGTAGTCATCCTCCTCCAGCGCTGTAACCTGCCGCACCGATAACCGCAGCTGTCGCGCCACGTCCTCGATATTCATGCCACGGGCCAACCGCGCAGCGCGAAATTCGCGGCCCACGCCTGTTTCCATCTCGGCCGGGCTGGCGTCCGCTTCATGACCGATGTCGCCGTTCCTATCAGTGGCGTTCATGACTCGAATCCACGATCGCACAGCACTCGTGCTTGCCTGGAATTCCGAAATGGTGTCCATGACCTGCATGGTGCCAATTGCACTATGAAGATACCCATCCGACTTCGCCTCATCTTGCCGCTTCCACAATCCCGCGGCTTACCCGCCGGGTCTTGTCATGTACTTTTCCGGCAAGTTGCCCGCAGGCGGCGGCAATATCATCGCCACGGGTCTTGCGCACGGTCGTTATCAATTCAGCCTGCATCAGCACATCGCGGAAACGATGCACCGCCTCCGGCGAGGACCGTCTGTATCCCGAATTGGGAAATGGATTGAATGGAATCAGATTGAATTTACAAGGCGTTTCCCGTACCAGTTGTACCAATTCATGCGCATGCGCCGCGCTATCATTGACGCCATCCAGCATGACATATTCAAAAGTGATGAAATCTCGCGGCGCCGACTGAAGATAACGCCGGCAGGCCGCCAGCAACTCCTTGATCGGATATTTTTTGTTGATGGGCACCAACTCGTTCCGCAGCGCATCGTTGGGCGCATGCAGCGATACCGCAAGCGCTACCGGGCAACGTTCGCGCAGCCGATCCATGGCTGGAACCAGGCCCGAAGTACTCACCGTCACGCGCCGCCGCGACAGTCCATAAGCATTATCGTCCAGCATCAAATCGAGAGCAGTCACCACATTTTCAAAATTGGCCAGCGGCTCGCCCATGCCCATCATGACAACATTCGTAACCGCACGGCTACGGATACCCCCGCCATCGAACTCTTCCGCCAGCGCTTTATTCGCCCACCACAACTGCCCAATAATTTCGGCTACCGTCAGATTGCGGTTAAAGCCTTGTCTGCCGGTAGAGCAAAATGTACATGCCAGCGCACAACCCACCTGGCTGGAAACGCATAGCGTGCCACGGCTGGCTTCGGGTATGAAAACCGTCTCGATGCCATTGCCCTCACCTACCGACAATAGCCACTTGCGGGTGCCATCCATGGCGGCATGATCGCTGATAACCCTGGGGGGCTCAATTACAGCGGTTGCGGAAAGCTTATCCCGCAGTGCCTTCGCCAAATCACTCATGCCAGCGAAATCGACCTCGCCAGACCGGTGTATCCAGCGCAGCAGTTGCTTGGCACGGAAGGATTTCTCGCCGATTTCCACACAGAAACCGGCAAGCGCTTTTGCATCGAAATCAAGCAGATTGACGCTCATGATGTTGAGCTAAAAATCATTTCTATCTGGAATAAATGTTCAGGGCCGGAAAATAATAAGCAATTTCAACCGCCGCGGTTTCAGGTGCATCGGAACCATGCACGGCGTTGGCATCGATACTTTCGGCAAAATCCGCGCGAATGGTTCCTTTTTCTGCCTTTTTTGGATCTGTAGCGCCCATTAGATCCCGGTTCTTTCTGATCGCATCTTCGCCTTCGAGTACCTGTACCATGACAGGCCCCGAAATCATGAATTTCACCAGATCATTAAAAAACGGGCGGCTGCGATGCACGGCGTAAAAGCCCTCGGCTTCCGCCTGCGACAGGTGCAGCATGCGGGCCGCGATTATTTTCAATCCATTGGTTTCGAAATGGGAATAGATTTCTCCAATGACATTTTTAGCCACCGCATCCGGCTTGATAATAGACAACGTTCTTTCCACAGCCATCAAATACTCCACTAAATTAAGAAATGAAAAAACCTCTGAATAAATCCTTCGTAGAGCGCATAGCAGCAAAATCGGAATGATCACAAGGCGCACTACCAAGATAGCAGGAATCGTAACTTGACCTACGATACCAAGGCGTGCAACGCAATGAGCGCCAATTTTGCCGCAATCGAAGGGACGCCCACATGGACTTATTCAGAGGTTCCTTTTTGTATTTTAACAAAAAAACCCGTCCCGAAGTCGGAAAAAAGCAAAAAGCCCGGTAGTTGACCGGGCTTCGATCCGGGAAATACAGACCATTCGTTTCAATTAAGCTTCACTGCCTGCACGCGCGTAGGCCACGCGCCCCGGCCAATCGCCTTGGCTCCATCGAAAATGACATAGCTCTGGCGGCCATAGTGCGGCAGGGGCCGTATCAGCGCTGCGAGCGAGGCCGCATCGCGTGCGGACACTACCGCAAGCGTCACGCCATCGGATCGACTTACCGTCCATGCCTGGGCCGAACCCTTGCCCCGCACGATCTCCGGCCGGCCAGGCAACTGATGCCGCGTGAGCCACGCATCGACTTGCTCCTCCAAACCAATCACCAGTGCAGGCGCGGGCGGCAGGCTATCGGTCGGTGGGACCAATTTCAGGGAACGATTCTGAAGTTTGCCGGCAAGCGTCTCGGCAGTACCACGCACTTCACCGCTTTCCGGCAGTAGAATGGCTATTGCTGTCCGGTCAACCATGATCTGGCGCAGGATCGGCGGCGCCTCGTCGGACATCAGGCGCCGGAATAACCGCAGATCCGGATCAAGGGTCACCTCCAGCGGGAGAGTGCGCACATCAAGCGTAAAAGTCTGACGCCCGCGCTCCAAATCGAGCGTATGCATTTCTTCACCTTCTTCGGTGCGAATCGCCATGGGGACCCGCAACCGGTACTCGGGCGCCGTCTGCTCAAGCGTAACGGTAACACGATGACCGGAATCCAATTTCGTACGCCCGGCTTCCGCAATGCGCACGACAGGGGCTCCCGCGCGCGTGAGCCACTGGTCGAAGAAACTATTTAGCTCTTGTTTGGATACTGCCTGGAACGCACCCCGCAGATCCACCCACGAGGCAATATGAAAGCGCTGCTCGCGCCAGAATGCCTGGAGGGCGCGATCGAAGGTCTCGCGCCCGAGCAAATCGCGCAACATGAGAAACATCATCGCGGCCTTATTGTAGCCCACGATCTGCGAAGCCCCATGAGTACGCGAAGTGAAAGTGGTAAGCGGCGCATCCTGACCAGGTGACAGCGCAGCGAAATCGCGCAGCCAGCCACGACGCATTTCGCGCGCGGCTCCCGGGCTTTCACGCTCCTTGTATGCGTAATCCGCCATGAACGTGGTCAGCCCCTCTGACCAGTTGCCCAGCGCGTAATCGGGATATACGCCATTTCCCCACCAGTTATGCAATACTTCATGGCCCAGCGAAGTGGCACGGATGAACGGCAGACGCAGCACCTCGATGCCAAGATAAGTGAGTGTCGGCATACCGAAACCTGTCGGCGTCGGACTCGATACCACACTGAATTCAGTAAACGGATACTCTCCGATCCACGCCTCGTAGAGTTCGATATAACCCTTGACCGAACTGAGATAGTCGGGTGCAAGATCCGCAATCTGCGGATGAAAGTAGGTTCGCAACTCGATTGGCTTGCCACCCGCGCCGCGCATCGTGTTTGTTTCCACTTTGTAGGGACCGGCCATGAGATCGATACCGCCGGTTGGCGCGAGAAACTCGAAACGTGCACGATATTCGTCATCCGACTCGGATTCCTCGACAAGACGGCCTGCGACAAGACCCCGTTGTCCGCTCGGAAGTTCGATGTTCACACGATAGCTTGCAAGTTTTTCCGCTATGTAGGGATACCAGCCGCTCGAGTCGGGCAAGAAAGTACCCGCACTCCCACTTGCCGGTTCATTCCTTCCCAGTGTCTGCGGATGATCAAGCGAAGTATCAAGCGCTGAAAGTTCGCCACGCCAATGGACTTCGATACGGCGCGGGATCTGCTTGTCGCCCGAGATCCGCCAGGCGCGCATCTTGCCGGTAATCGCGGACGGGCCCAGCGGTGAGTCATCGACACGCCCGCGCGGCACCTCGAAACGGCGGCCCAGCACCAGAGTCAACTCCTCCGATGTCTTCGCCGTGATGATGCTGCGCCCTTCAATGGTGCGCTTAACCGGATCAATCCGCACCGTAATGTCATAGTCGATTTCCGCGGCCTCCGCCACGGGAGGCGGGGTGGATGCGGCCGACGCGACGGTTGCAACAAAAAGCGGGAGCAAAAACCATGCGGTATTTCTCCAGATACGGCGGATACGCACCCCGTCCATCACCGGACTCATTCCGGCACCGCTGGAAATCTGGCGATAATCTCCATCGTTTCCCCGCCACGTTTTAGCTTGAGGGGCAGCCACGTTCCCGGGGCCTGGCGTTTGACGATGTCCACAATATCATTCATGCGCTTGATCGTGACACTTGCGGCCTCCGTGATGAGATCACTGTCGCGGATACCGGCTAATTCGGCGATGCTGCCCTTCTCCACCTGCAGCACGCGGGCACCGCCGTCCTGCGCCAGTTCAAAGCGGATACCCAGACGCTGGCGCGGCGGCTCGTGCGAAACGAACGAAGACGAGTTAACTCCAAATACCGCATCGGCCAGCCCCCCGATCACCTGTGCGCAATGGGTGCCGCTATTCCATGGTAACAACGTGCCGATATCGGTAACACGGAGGTCCTTCAACTGATGGGGAACCCCATAACCATATTTGATATGTCCCGAGCCCATGATCCCCACGACAAGGGGGCGCCCCGGCCGATCCAGCGCCGAGTGTATGGCTTGCGCCATTGCCCTGTCCCAGAGTTGCTGGCTTTCCACGAAGCGCCGGAAATCCGGATCATCCCGGCCGCTCCCCCCTTTCTTCCTGCCACCACGGTCATGCTCACTGTAGAACGGCAGCAGATAATCAAGATAAGCGGTGCTTGGCGCAGCGGGAGGCATCACGCCTTCGCGCTCATTCTCCGGAACGCCATCGAAACCCTTCTGGGAGATCGCCCGCCGCAAACGCGTGTCGATATTGAGTGCCACCATTGGCACCCGATTCATGCGCGCAAAATGAAACAAGGGCAAATAAAGACTCGCATCTGTACTCCAGACGGCGTTCCAGTCCGCGGCAGCAAGAAACTGCGCTTCCGAGAGTTCCCCCGCTACCCACTGATCAAGTGCCTTCTGCACTCTGCGCGGGAACATCTCGAAACCGATAACCATGTCGGGACGCATTGCATGCAGCGCAGCCAGCACTTGTAATTGCCACCGGTGATGTTCAGGGTTATCGTGCATTTCACCCAGCAGCACCACCGAGTTCTTTGCCGCGCGAGCAATGACGTCGGCACCGGATATTTTTCCCCCGCCAGGCGTGATCCAGCTTCCCATCGGCACACAGTCCACATTTTCCTTGTTGCCCGCTTTGGTTTGAGCCCAAGCGACGTGCGGACCGGCGGCGAACGCAAATAGCATGGCCGCCAGGAATCCCCCTTTGTACAGAGCACGCCTGGACAGAGCACTTTGAAATATTGTCAAGCCGGACACTCCCTTATCATGAATTATCGAACTCATCTCATCCGTATCTGGATAATTATAGTCGCACCACACCACCGCTGTACCGACACATCACCCCAGCCATTTTCGTGCGTTCCTGAACATTCGTATCCACGGCGCATCGTCTCGCCAACCGGGATGCCACGAATGCTGGACGGCACGAAATCCGCGCTCCGGATGCGGCATGAGTATGCTGAAACGCCCATCTTCAGTCGTCACGCCGGCAATACCTCGGGGGGAGCCGCTGGGGTTGAGCGGATAAACCTCGGTGAGCTGGCCCCGATTATCGATAAAACGTAACGTAACCGGTGACGCAACAGATGAGACCTTGTTCTGGCCGGTAAATTCAGCATAACCTTCGCCATGTGCAACAACGACAGGCATTCGGCTTCCACTCATGCCGCTAAAAAAAAGCGATGGGCTTTCCTGGACTTCCACCATGACGAATCGCGCCTCGAACTGCTCCGATTTGTTACGCACAAAACGCGGCCAGTGCTCGGCGCCAGGAATAATTTCATGCAGATTACTCATCATCTGACATCCGTTGCAGACACCCAGCGCAAAACTATCGGCTTGCTGGAAAAACGCTTCAAATTCGTCGCGTGCGCGAGGGTTGAACAGGATGGAGCTGGCCCAGCCTTCTCCCGCCCCCAGCACGTCGCCGTACGAGAATCCGCCACATGCGGCAAATCCCTTATAGTCCCTGAGAGAAACGCGTCCCGCGACGATATCGCTCATATGCACATCGGTTGCCAGGAACCCCGCCCGATCAAAGGCGGCAGCCATTTCCACATGACCATTCACGCCTTGCTCGCGCAAAATGGCGATTCGGGGCCGGATGCCGCTATTGATGTAAGGTGCGGAAATATCGTCATCCACATCGAAACTCAGTTGTGCATGCAAACCGGGATCGGCGACATCGAGAATGCGATCGTATTCCTGCTGCGCGCATTCAGGATTGTCGCGCAGCTTCTGCATCTCGTAAGTAGTGGACGACCAGGCGCGGTGCAAGTCAACGCGCTTCTCGGCGAATACCGGCTTATTGTTGCGCAGAAACTGAATTTCATCCTTATCGTTAAGCTCACCGATAACAAAACACGCATCGCGCAGGCCCGCCTCCGACAAGATAGCCATCGCATCACGGTGGTGTTCAGTTTTTATCTGGACCACCGCCCCGAGTTCCTCATTGAACAGAACGGATATGATGCGCTCCAGGAATCTCCCACCCAGAGCTTCCGGCCGTAATTCATTGCCATCGACGTCGTTCGCGAGCATATCGAAGCACAGCTGATCGAGATTGATGGTCACACCGACGTGGCCAGCGAATGCCATTTCACATAATGTCGCGAATACACCTCCATCGGAGCGGTCATGATAAGCAATGATCTTGTTCTCATGATTCATACGCTGCATCGCGGCGAAGAAACTCTTTAGTTTCTCCGCGCCCTCCAGACCCTCCAAGTCCGGCGCGTCATCTCCCACCTGTTTATAAACTTGCGCGAGCGCGGAACCGCCCAGACGGTTCCTGCCGGCACCCAGATCGATCAGGATGAGTTCCGTCGCGCCACAATCCTTGCGTAGCTGCGGCGTGAGGGTCTTGCGCGCATCCCCTACCCTGGCAAAGGCGGAAACAATCAGCGACAGTGGCGCCGTGACCTCTTTTCTGATTCCCGCTCCGCCATGGCTGTATTCCGATTCCCACACAGTCTTCATCGACATGGAATCCTTACCCACCGGAATACTGATTCCCAATCGGGGGCAGAATTCCATGCCTACCGCATGCACGGCGTCGAACAGCGCCGCGTCTTCACCTGGGTGTCCAGCCGCAGCCATCCAGTTGGCGGAAAGCTTGATCTCCCCGATATGTTCAATCCGTGCGGCCGCAATGTTGGTGATCGCCTCGCCTACCGCCATGCGTGCTGAAGCAGCGGGATCTATCAGTGCCACCGGCGTGCGCTCACCCACGGCGAAGGCTTCACCCCGACAAGTCCGGTAACCCATCAGCGTCACCGCCACATCCGCTACCGGTATCTGCCACGGCCCCACCATCTGGTCGCGTGCGGTCATACCGCCGACGGTACGATCGCCGATGCTTATGAGAAAAGTCTTGTCCGCCACCGCGGGCAACCGCAACACCCGATAGGCGGCTTCTCGCAAGTTCAGCCCCGCCGTGTCGAACGGCAACAGCGTTCTCTCGATATGGCTCACATCGCGGATCATTTTTGGCGGCTTGCCCAACAATATCGAGAGATCCATATCAACCGGCTGATTGCCAAATATCGGGTCGGTCACGGTAAGCTGCTGTTGCGCTGTCGCTGTGCCTACCACCGCGAACGGACAGCGTTCACGCTCACAAATCGACTGGAACAGCGCTAGCGCCTCCGGTCTGATTGCAAGCACATAGCGCTCTTGCGCTTCGTTGCTCCAGATTTGCATCGGCGACATGCCCGATTCTTCCGAGGGAATATCGCGCAAATTGAAACACCCCCCTCGGCCGGAACCATGCAGCAGCTCAGGCAGCGCATTCGACAAACCCCCGGCGCCAACATCGTGAATCGAAAGAATCGGATTAGCCTTGCCTTGCCTTTCCATCTGCCAGCAATAGTCGATGACTTCTTGCGCGCGCCGTTCCATCTCCGCATTGCCGCGTTGTACCGAATCGAAATCGAGGCTCTCCGTATTCACCCCGGTATCCATGCTGGAAGCCGCACCGCCGCCGAGACCTATCAACATCCCCGGTCCGCCCAATTGAACCAGCAATGCACCGGCTGAAAACTCCTCCTTGAACGAATGGCGTTCGGCGATATGGCCGATGCCTCCGGCCAGCATGATGGGCTTGTGATAACCGCGCATTTCGCCGGCAACGAGTTCCTCGAAGGTGCGGAAATACCCCGCCAGATTAGGCCGCCCGAACTCATTGTTGAATGCCGCGCCGCCGATAGGACCCTCCAGCATGATTTGCAGGGCCGATGCGATGCGCAATGGCTTGCCGTAGGACGACTCCTTCCCCGACGGCTGGTACGCTTCCCAAGGCTGAACAAATCCGGGAATGTTCAAATTGGAAACCGAGAAACCGCTAAGGCCCGCTCTGGGTTTGGCGCCACGCCCGGTAGCACCCTCATCGCGGATTTCCCCGCCCACGCCGGTAGCGGCCCCCGGATAAGGCGAAATCGCAGTGGGATGATTATGTGTTTCCACCTTCATCAGGATGTGCGTTTCCTCCTCGGCATAACCGTAAGCATTATTCTCGCCGGGGTAAAAGCGGACGACCTTCGCTCCTTCGATAATGGAAGAATTATCCGCATACGCCACCACTGTGCCTTGCGGATTCTGCTGATGAGTATTGCGTATCATCGAAAATAGCGATTTCGCCCGGGCCTCACCGTCTATCATCCAGTCAGCGTTGAAAATCTTGTGACGACAATGCTCGGAATTGGCCTGGGCAAACATCATCAATTCCACATCGGTGGGATTGCGCCCGATCCGTGCGAAATAGGCCGCAAAATAGTCAATCTCGTCCTGCGACAATGCAAGCCCCATCGCGTTATTGGCATTTTGCAATGCATCGCATCCACCCTCCAGCACATCCACAGTGGTGAGCGGTGCGGGCTCGAAATGGCTGAATAACTTTTCCGCATCGTCGAATGAGCTGAACACCGCTTCAGTCATGCGATCGTGTATCAGTGCAGCCAGCGCAGTCCTGCCATCGGCCGAGAGTCCGGCAACTGGCTTATCTGCCATCCGAATATAAAATGCCACGCCGCGCTCCAGCCGCTCTATCGCTTCCAGTCCGCAATGATGCGCGATATCGGTGGCTTTGGATGACCATGGCGAGATGGTGCCGGGGCGAGGCAGCACCAGCAGCAGTTCCCCCGCGGGAGGATCGGCCTGCTGCCCGGTACTTCTCCCTGGGGGAACTTCCCTTGGAGCGACCTTGAGTAGCCTTTCAAGAATGGCAATTTCGTTTGGCCCCAGAGCGCGCTTGAGTGCGCAAAAATGCCAATATTCTGCGTAAATGTGGGAAACTTGCGGAGCAGCAATTTTAAGTGCGCTCGCTAATTTTTCCAGGCGGAATGGAGAAAGCGCACTGCCACCACGAAGTCGAAGCATCCGGCGAAATGTATCAATAAGTTGAAAATATAATTTTACACGAGAAGACAAGCTGGCCGCAGCCCGATAAACGTTTGATAAACGATAATATGCGTAACTACTCCACCGCCATTTATACCACTGCCGAGATCCGCGGGATCGAGCAACTTGTGGCTACCTTGCCTAACCCCCCCGCCTTGATGGAGAAAGCCGGTCTTGCCGCAGCCGAAGAAGCGCGGGACAGATTGCTGATCCACGGGCGAATCCGGGTACTGGTACTCGCCGGACCGGGTAATAATGGGGGTGACGCTTTCGCGGCGGCACGCCATTTGCAAGGGTGGTGGTTCAAGGTAACGCTTGTGTTCACCGGCGAACGCTCAACCTTGTCCAGCGATGCGCGGCACATGCTGGATGCTTGGGTCGCTTCAGGCGGCAAGATATATACCGAAATCCCGGAAAATGAAAAATGGGATGCGGTGATAGATGGATTATTTGGCATTGGCCTCGATCGCCATGAAGGACGAGAACTTGAGGGTGGATACCTTGCTCTGGTCAATGCCGTCAATCGCATGAACCTGCCTGTGCTGGCCATTGATATTCCCAGCGGCCTGGGCAGCGACAGCGGTCTAGTACGCGGCGCGGCGATCCGGGCAGTCGTGACGGTTACGTTCATCGGCCTCAAACCCGGCCTCGTGACTCATCAGGGTCCCGAATATTGCGGGGAAATTTGCCTGCACGATCTCGATCTCAATACACTTTCGCTGAAAGAACCCGGCTCATGGATGATAGATCAGATTCTGGCTCAAAAGTTATTGCCGCCGCCCCGCCTCGCCAGCAGCCACAAAGGCACATATGGCAGCATCGGCATAATTGGCGGGTCACCAGGGATGATGGGTGCCGCACTTCTGGCGGGCGCAGCGGCATTGAAATTGGGCGCGGGGCGCGTTTATCTCGGTCTGATTGCCGGCAACGCGCTCGGGGTGGACACTGCGCAGCCTGAGCTGATGCTGCGCCCGGTACATGAAATGTTCAAGCTCGATCAACTGAGCTGCCTGGTTGTCGGCCCAGGGCTGGGAATGCAAGCCGATGCCTGTTTCTGGCTGAGTTCAGCGTTGGAGTCCACCTTGCCTCTGGTACTGGATGCCGACGCGCTGAATCTTATCGCCACCCATTCCAGAATTGCCACTCTGCTACGGGAGCGCAAAGGTCCATCCATTCTCACACCCCATCCTGCCGAAGCTGCACGGCTTCTGAATACGGATACCCCGACGATTCAGAATGACCGCATGGCCGCTGCGGCGAATCTGGCGAAGAGCTTCAACTGCCGAACGGTATTGAAAGGCTCGGGCAGCATTTGCGCTGTATCCGGCGGCAAACGCTATATCAATACCAGCGGCAATCCTGGCTTAAGCAGTGCGGGAACGGGCGATGTATTGTCCGGCATCATAGGTGCTTTACTGGCGCAGGGACTAAGTTCGGACAATGCACTATTGCTGGCGGTTTATCTGCACGGAGCCGCGGCGGATATGCTGCTCAAACAACAGGGCGGACCGGTGGGAATGACCGCCTCGGAAATCCCGCATGCTGCACGCTACCTGTTGAATCAGTGGATCCACGATTCTTGAGGGCCGGTGGAGAGAAATTGGATATTGCACTGTCGTCGTCGGCAGCACAAAAAGGCACACGCTCATTCGGGCCTGACCTTGTCGCCAAAGAAAACTTAAGATCTCAAAACCTGCGGCACCCATTGTGCTATGCCGTTGAGGCAATGTGCGCGGCTTCGTTCCCGAATAGCTCGACATCGGTCTTATAGTACAGGGCTTGTGCCATCTGGTCGGCACTGCAGATGACGGACGTGTCCTGTCCATACGCCGGACCAAATCCAATTCCCGCTCGTATTCCTGGCCGCCGACTTTTAGAGAAAGGGGCACGGAAGCAACCAGATGGATTCCAGATTGAATTAATGGACCCGCCAATCGCGGAATATCTGGGCATTTATTGCCCATAAGCTATCTTCGTACAAACTTCATCTCATGCGCGACACCGCACAGATGCGATAGTTTTTTACATGTATAGTATAAAAATCTGAGTCAAACCTAATTTTTAAAGTTATCACAAGGAGAGATATCGATGTCCGTACTTGTCACACGCCTCGCACCCGACTTCACCAAACCCGCTGTCCTGCCGGATGGAAACTTCAATGAAGCTTTCAATCTTCATACCGAGATTTCCGGAAAATATGCCGTGCTGTTTTTTTATCCGCTGGATTTCACTTTCGTCTGCCCTTCGGAAATCATTGCTCACTCTCACAGGGTTGAAGAGTTCCGCAAACGTAATGTGGAAGTAATCGGGGTTTCGGTGGATTCCCAGTTCACTCATTATGCGTGGCGCAACACCACCGTGGACAAAGGAGGCATCGGTCCCGTGGGCATCACCTTGGTGGCGGACGTGGGCGGCGAGGTGATGCATGCTTATGGCGTCGATCACCCAGACCACGTCGCCCTACGTGCGTCCTTCCTGATCGATAAGCATGGCATCGTGCGTCACCAGGTAGTCAACGACCTGCCGCTGGGACGTGACGTGGATGAAATGCTGCGTATGGTGGATGCTTTGCAATTCTACGAAAGCCACGGCGAACTCTGCCCTGCCGGCTGGAAAACGGGAGATCCTGGCATGAAGGCATCTCCCGAGGGCGTAGCCGAATATCTGGGCGCGCACGCAGAAGCACTTTGATCTAATGACCCAATTAAGCGCGGCAATCCGAAAGCTATTATAGAGACCGTCAAATGCCTGGAAGAAGTCCCTGGATTCTGCTTTGCTCGGGAAATGACGAACTATCTCCATGAATATGCTGCCGCGCGCGGATTATTTGCAATCAAAAGGAGGAAAATATGAACTTCGATAAAGACAAAGTCATTGCATTGCTGAACAAAATCATGGAACTTGAACTGGCCGGTGTGGTGCGTTACACGCACTATTCTTTGATGGTGTTCGGCTACAACCGTATTCCTGTCGTGGAATGGCTCAAAAAAGAGGCCGAAGAGGGGTTGGTGCATGCCCACAAGGCGGGCGAGCTGGTTACATTGCTAGGAGGATATCCTTCTCTTTCCATTGGTCCACTGCTGGAGACACATCATCACGACATCGGCGACATCCTCAGGGAATCCCTTGCGCACGAAGGCGAAGCCTGCGCGGCCTACTATCAGCTATTGAAACTCACTGAAGGCAAATCGGTACTGCTGGAAGATTATGCGCGAGGACTTATCGTCGAAGAAGAAATGCACGCCGACGAGGTCAACAAGATGCTGCGCCGGACGGGTAAGACAGGAGTATACGAGCCCGCCAAATAGCCGCTTTTTTCAACGCGGACCCGGGTTCTCAGGCATCCATCCCGGGTTCCCTGATATGAAGCAGAGTTACTCGTCGCTTCGCAAATCGTTGTATACCATCACCATGCCGCTTAATTGAATCATCAAATCTACCTCGCTTTCCTCTTCATCAAGGATCTCGTCGGATTCGTAGAGTTTCATTAGCGCGTGCAGTGCACCGACAGGACTCGCATCAAAGATGTCAGCGGACTCAGACGACTGTAAGGTGATTTCAACAGGGTTCATGCCCGCCTCTTTTTAGTGCGGATAATCATCAAAAACCGGTTATGTACATATAATGCATCAGCTTGGCGTTCGTCATATGGGCGCATATCCCACAAAACCTAGCCGAAGCGCTTTTTCTTGGTCATAACGGAGCACGCGGCATGATCAATGCGCCGGTTAAAACTGTTGGAATTCCGTATGCCGAGGGCCCTACCAGGATACGAATCCTTGAAGTTATCGGGATCATTGAATGTACTACTGGTATCATTCAAGCAGCCGACTTCATTTCTCATAGCCGGTGAGTCCTGTCCGGGCCCCCCGTTAAGCAAAGGTTGATCAGCCTGACTCGCGGATAATACGGGCATCACCAATGCGGATAGTTCGGGTTTCATGTCACCTCCTGTGATATACAAAGCTAAACCAGGATCTATTCGTAAATTTGATTGCACGTTAAGCCTAACCGGCAGAGATGGCGTTTCAATGAAAGTTTTATGAAGGTTTTACAAACAACCAAAATAGTCCTAAGTCCAGCCGCAGTGGAAGGATGAAATGTGCGGTTTTTGGAGTGCAGGGCAGGATACAACGACGCGGAATGGTGCAGCCACGCAGGCGGAGCAGTGCCTCCGCAGGAAGATGTGATCCGAAGCGGGATCGGACCTTGAACGCGCTCGCGGCATCCCCTGTCCTGCCCATTAAATCCGTCTAACTCTGCTTCTTTGAAATTTCCATCATATTCCACTTGGGGCCTGAATATTCAAAAGTAACCGGCTCCATCGGGGTTCGTTCGCATCCATCACGCATCAACGCGGCCGTCTCACCCAAGGCCATCTCCTGCAGGCGGCAGCGCATATTCAATACGCCATCGCTGGATTCAAAAACACCACAGGTACGCAAGGTTTCGCTCCCCGCCCCATAACTTTTGGGTGCTCCGTCTGACCCCACATCATTCATGACTGCCACGGGTAAATGGGGATAGCGTCGCCGGGCTTCCCGAATCCATTGCAATAGAGTTGCCTGTTGAGCGCAATCGTATACATTTCCATCCACGAGGACCATGTCGTAAGCTTCCAGGTCCGGCTCAGGGAAGCTTTCCAGCGATTTTCGTTCCAGCCTGTGTTTTGATTTCTCAAGCAACAGTTGCACGATCCGCCGTGTGTCCTGTCTCTCTCCAACCAGAAGAATATTCATGCGGCCTTCCTTTGCGCGTTCTCGGGAAGCGTACCAAACAGCGCAAATTCCGTAGTCGCGTCGATCTCAATGTAACAGGCAACGGTTAGAACCCGCCCAATCTTGATGGGCGCCCCCAATCTGGAGACGTTGACGCCAAGTTTGCGTATCAGCCTTTCCACGGCAACGGTAGTTACGGTTACATAGCGCTTTATCCCATTGTTTTGCGCAAAAAGAAACAAGGTCCGCATCATTTGTACAGGAATATCGCTAAACCCGAATCCCGCGCTTTCATACTTTGGAACGGTCACAGCAAACCGGCTCAATTCCCACACGTCCACCTGCCGAGGCGCCGGTTGCCCATGCAATAATTGTGGAAACGTATCCCTCAGCATATTGGGACCCATAGTAGGAAGCAGCCGCCAGCAGCCCAATACCTCATCCTCATCGCTTTTTGCCAGGACATAGACCGGGTTTGCATGATCGAACTCATCATGCTCCATGCCATTGTCGTTGGTTACCTCCCACCCCAGCCGATCATGGAAGACCTCGTGTCTCAGCCGATACATTCCCATCACCGCCCGTTGATCCAGTGAACCGTTTCCGTGCCGTGCTAGCATGATCTGTCCCATTTTTTGCCCCGTCTAGGTTGTTAATGACGGTGCTATGAGACAACGGAATGAAGGCCCCGGATAGCTGTAGAATCTTACAGGAAAAAACGGAAGATACCTGCTGTAAGCACGATCTGTAGCGGGTTACCGGCTTTTGCACAAGAGCCATATCGAGCCGGATTTTTGCTGAAATTGTGGGGGAAAGGAGGCTCGGATAAGATGATGTTTAGGTTTATCCTACCTTTTGCGTCAAAGATCTCCACGCGCATAAGGTGTCATAAACCGTAGGGCGTAACAAGCGAAGCGCATTACGCCCTACACACCTGCTACATCCATGCCTTATGCGGGTCGATTGCAGGCAAGCGTATGCTCGCCGCCCGCCAGCGGCGGGGCGAGCGACGATACCTGTATTTAATCCCTGTCGAACGTGATTTCTAATTAAAATTAAAGCGGATAGAGCCGAATGCGCTAAGTGGATTACCCGGTAATGCCCCGGCAAATGTGGGGTTGGTATAATAAGTTGCATCCGTCAAATTCTTTATATTGACGGCAAGATCCACCCTTTTGACGCGATAAGAAACGGCGGCGTCAAGCACGACATAAGACGGTATCTTCAGAAGATTCAAGGTGTCGGCATAACTATCACCCTTGTAGGTGACCCCGAAACCAAGCATTAAGCCACGTGCCAGGCCACTTTGCAGCGTATAGGTGCCCCACAAACTGCCCATATGGGTTGCAACGCCAGCAGGACGGGTTCCAAAAACGCTTCTCGTTATGCCAAGTACAGCATTGGTGGCCACATTGCGTGATAATGTTTCAGGATCCATCCACACCCCGTTACCGATAATATTCAGGCCGGGCATCGGACGCACACCGAGAGACATTTCCACCCCGCGCGACCGGTCATTGCCATCCTGGGTGGCTTGCCCCCCGGAACCGGGCAACGTGATGAAATAGTTGCTGCGGCTGGTTTGGAACAGTGCCACGTTAAAATCGGCTTTGCCATCCAGCAGCGTGGTTTTGGCTCCCACCTCTATTTGATCCGAAGTCTCGGGCGCCGTGGATACCGCTTGACCTTCGGTTGCCAGGTTAATGAAAGCACCCGTGCTATAGCCCGCGTAAAAAGCCAAATTCTTGGTGGGCTGATATACCCCCCCTGTCGAATAGGTGGTCAACGATTTCGTCTGCACGATTTCCCGATACCCATAATTGCCTGAAACGAATTGAAAACCCTTGTCGCTGTACTTGACCAAGTCGTTGCGGATGCCGAGACGAAGCTTGAATTTGTCTGTTAAATCAATCTGATCCTGGGCATAGAAAGAAGTCTGGTCGCTGCTGATTCTGCGGTCAAAAATTGGCCTGCGGGTAAGTCCGTTTAATGAAGTCTCCATATTGACCGGGTTGAAAATATTGACGTTAGCTAAAGTAAAGTCACTGCGGGTGGTGGTGATGTCTGTATTCTTGTATTCGAACCCTCCGAGAAATGTGTGTTTGACCGGGCCGGTATTCGTTTTCCAGATAAACTCGTTTTGCAGCTGCGTGTAACCCGCAATATCGAATTGCGAGCGTGCATCGCGTCCGGTACTGATACCTGCCGCATTGCCCTGATTGCCTCCCCCATTTCTTACTATCTCAAGTGTCCGGGCATCGAATGTAAATGCCGTACGCATACTTAGAACGTCGGATATCGCCCAGTTATGGATAAGACCGAGACGATTGATCGTATGATCCGTTTTATTAAAGGGACTGTAATAGCGGCTTTCCCGGGAAACGTTGGCGATATTGGAATTGAAATCAAAAAGTATCCCGTAATTATCCGGTTTGATTTTCATCTCCCGATGATCGAAGTCTATCAAGAGAGTTCTGTTGGGTGCCAAACGCCAGATAAAGCTGGGAGAGGCCTCGACGATATTACGCTCAAGCCCGCGGAAACCATCGGTATGCTCCATATTGGCAATCACACGTCCAGCCATGTTTGGCATATACGGGATAGCGCCGGTCAGGTCCAGATATCCATTACGCGTACCAAAACTGCCGAGCATGGTACCCACTGATAAATCAAAATTATATTGCGGTTTCTTGGTAATCATGTTGATACTGCCGCCGGGGCCGGCAACGCCGAATAGCGCGGAGCCCGGACCTTTTAATACTTCGATGCGGTCGACATCGTACATAGTGCGGAAATAGCTGTTTTGCGCCCCCCCGTCGGGCAAATCGTCGCGCAAATAGCTCAACGCCAGCCCCCGCGAGGTGAAGCTGTTGCCGAATCCGTAACCGCCGCCCATCAGAGGCTGAACACTGCTGACGTTGCGCATGGCATCATTCATGTCGGTTACGCCTTGCTCTTGCAGCACGGAGGCCGGTACGACCGCAATGCTGGCGGGAATATCGCGTAATGGC
Organism: Nitrosospira sp. NpAV; assembly: GCF_000832065.1. Lineage (GTDB taxonomy): Bacteria > Pseudomonadota > Gammaproteobacteria > Burkholderiales > Nitrosomonadaceae > Nitrosospira. The sequence continues at coordinate 61,472 of NZ_JXQM01000008.1, forward strand.
GTATCGGTCTTGCTTCCCGTTCGGGCTATATCCTCCAGTGTACCGGGACGAACCCGGCCGGTGGTTATCTTGATTTCGGGCAATGCCGCGGCTTTTGCTTCACTTTTCCCGTCGCTTATTGCCTGCTTGCCGGCATTCTCCTGGGCCGCCGCAGGCAATGGCAATAATATCCATACTAATAACAAGGATATTTGCCCAAATGGATATGTCTCAATCTGAATCCAGACAGATGTTTCATTGATAGGTCTCTATTTTTTTAATGTTATTGGCTGGCTAAAGCTGCAGACTAGAAGCTGCAAGACTACTGGCTGGCTGTGGACGCCCCCTGGCGGATGTGAAAAGCGGAAGGATGAAACTTGTATAGATACTTCATGGTAATGCTTCGATCGATAAGAAACTGCAGCCTCACGATAATGAGAGTGCATTCAGCATGAGAACCAATAACGCAGTAAGCGTGGTACCTACCAGGCCCGCCGCCAGAAGGCGCGGGCCGTGCAGGCGGCTCCACAACAGTGTCCCGGTTATCGCCAGAATAAGCAGTGCGCCGGCCAATGTATCGGTGAGTAATATCCACACGTTGGACATCCCGCTGCCTTTGTGAAAGTTGGCGAGAGTCGCCCAAAGATTGGCTTCCTTCTGCTCAATATGTGTCTCCGCGTCCCCTTTCCAGTACTCTGAAGTCACATTCAGATTGGGCGCGATGAGCGTGATGCGCCAGTTCTCCGGTTGCTCGATTTGCCCGCCCCCCCAGGGAACGGGGCCGGCAGGCTTTTTCTGCACGCGGGATTTCGCATCGGGCAGCTTGAATTCCGCCCGTAACCATGCTTCCAATGCTTCGGGGGTTTGCAGACTGGCAGCGGGTGGGGTAAGCACCTGGCGAGTTTCTTCCTGCTTGGCCAGCGGAATTTTCATCTCGGTGCGATGATTGAGCAGAATACCGGACACGCCGAACAGCAAACCCATCGCCGCCCCCCATAGCCCCATCCAGGCATGCATACGGCGCAGCCAGACAAGAAAGCGGCCGCGCTTCATGCCTTGCGACAGAAAAAGGTAGCCGCGCGGCTCAGTGGGAGGCGGCGGGGGTAGATCAGCTGCGCGCGGCTCGGCTATATGGGACTCGGTTAAACGTGCTCCGGTTGGCCGTAACCCGGGCTCGCCTGTTCCGGATTGCAACGTACTCATTTGTAAATGCTAAGGGTGACCTTGTGGCTCTCGATGGCGTAGGACTTACCCTCGAATTCCCCTGGGTTCTTCAGCTCATATTTCGCCTCAACCACATAAAGACCGGATTCGGGCAGCGGAAAAGAAACCTCTCCTTTCTCGTCCGTCTTCAAATGCTTCTCCCAGCCATTTGGCGCGATAATAATAATCTCGGCTTTGGCTGCAGGCTTTCCCATAAAACTTAAGCGCAGGATATCGCCGGCGTTCTCTATATCCAGAGGCAAACTGCCGCCCTTGCCAAGACGCGCATACATAAAGCGTTTTGAAACAGGGCCGGGATTCTCTCCCTGTGGTTCACGTATAGGCTGTTTAAGCGCCTGCACCAGCACTGTGGCGCCCACAGCACCCGTAGGGCCTGTGGGAATCGCAAAGTAACCATTTTCGCGGATGGGTGCGACCGCGTTTTCCTTCCCTGTCGCTTCGATCACCACCGCCACCGGTTCGACAATGCTGTCAAGCCTGCCGGGCGAAGCTTCACGCAAATTCTCGCTGTATTCACCAAAATAAAGCTTGGTTGATTTGGCATCCCCTTCCAGCCAAAGCGCATGGGCCGAGGCATTGAAGCTAAAGAGACCGCCAACGATGGCGGCGATGGCAGTAAATATAATGTGTGTGGACTTCATAACGCTTTTCCTTCTCAATGGGTTTTGATGGGGTGGGCTTCACTCCACCCATCCTGTATTTTTTCTATGCGTTCTTTCTATTTTATCCAGGCTCAATGCATTTTATGCTCCAATATTAGCGGGATGAGTGGAGCGAAGCGCAATCCATCGTTCCCTCCCGATTTGGATTATTGTGAGTACGCTACGCTTTCCCCCATCTACATCCGCCACGTAGACATCATGCCGAGAATGATTCATACGTATCTTTTACGGCAGGACGCGCCAGCGGGTGGCCATCCCGGCCATCATATGGTCGTCAACGTGACAGTGGAAAAGCCAGTGGCCAGCGGAGCGGGGAACCATATCGACCGAAGTCATGCTGGCGGGCAGTACCTCAATCACATCGGTCCGGCGTCCATGGTCTAGCACCGTTTGTCCATGCCAGTGGACGGTATGATTATCCGTTTCGTTACCCAATGCAACGATGTGCCAGCGAACGCGCTTGCCAAGCCGGGTTTCATAACCATCCAGATTGCCAAAAATGCGGCCGTTGATCGCATGCTTCATCCCACCTTCTTTCCCCTCTTCTTCATTAAAAATCATGTATAGGGAAGTAAATTCCTGATCCACGTCGCTAGGCGCGGGATTGGAGGCGGAACGGGCCATTCCTTTGCGTGTAATGACGATGGTGCCGATCAGCCCCAGATTCGGCTCCTCTTCTTCCATTACATGAGAATGATAAAGCCAGACAATCGATGAGGGATCAGCAGGTCCGGGGCCGGCGTCCTCATCCGCAACCCATGTGTAAGTGTAGGATTTGCCCGGTGGGACGCTTGCTCCCGCGCCGGACCCATCCGCCCCTTCGCTGTTTTTATCGTAAAGCATCCCATGCGGATGCATGGAAAGCGGTCTGTCTGTCTTGTTCAGAAAATGAATCTTGAGGGTATCCCCCACCACGGCCCGAAGTTGAGGACCCAGAATCCCCATCCACTCGGGCTGTGCCAGCGGCTTGGCATAGCTGCCGTCCGTATAACCTATATAACGGTACTTGGTATATGCGGGAGTTTCTCCCCAAACACCAAGCCCGGCATCAGGCTTGATCAGATTTCGTCCGGAAGGCGCGTAATTCCATGTCGTCTTTTCCGCGGCGATCCAGTACTCCCTCACTGCCGCCTGCGTCGGAAACGACATCCAACAGCCCATAACAAAAGCTATCAGCGCGGTGATCCTGCCTGCGTAATTGGAATTCATGCTCCCACCCGATTAACTCTCTCTCATTTACAATGACGCATTACTGTACGAATTTGCCGGACAAACGGTACCTCAGCCCATGACCGGATGCCATTGATCCAGCTGGTCGTTAAGAATTGTTTGATATGGGCAATTTTCTTTCCCAGCAACGTCTGGATACAAACGGTGGGGAAGTCAAGGCGCCAGGCCGCACTGATGGTGTCACGTAGCAACCCAGGTAGCGAATGCATGGACATGGCTTCCAAGCCATGAAGATGAGCCAGCAGGATTTTCTCGTCGCGCGATCCTGCCGCAATCGGAAAAGGGGCGATAGCGCCTGAAATTATTTTTTTAAGCTGCATCACAGCCCGTTCCCCGGCAAATCCGATAAAAATAGCTGGCTTGCCCGGGAGAGGGCTGGCTGGCAAAGCGCCGCCGGATTTAGGGAAGCCGGCAGCGACGAATAAATTACATCTGGCTCTGTAGCCAGTTCTGAATACCTACTTTCTGCATTACATCCAACTGTGTCTCCAGCCAGTCGATGTGCTCTTCGGTATCTACCAGAATGTCCTCGAAAATCTCTCTCGACACATAGTCCTTGGCGGTTTCGCACGCGGCAACGGCGCCGAGTAGGGTTTCACGGGAAATTATTTCAAGCTTGAGGTCACAAGCGACGCATTCTTCCGCCTTTTCGCCAATCATGAGCTTGCCGAGCTCTTGCAGATTAGGCAGCCCTTCCAGAAAAAGGATCCGCTCGATCAATGCGTCGGCATGCTTCATTTCCTCGATGGATTCTTCGTATTCATGCTTGCCCAGGCTATTGAAGCCCCAGCTTTTGTACATACGGGCATGGAGAAAATACTGATTGATGGCTGTCAACTCGTGCTGCAGTTGGCGATTCAGCCACTGGATGATATCTGCGTTGCTTTTCATGTTTGCCTCCTCAGGCGAGATCTCGCATGTGCGAGTGGGTTTATGTGGGCTGGTATTGCGCCAGCGTTTTCTGCATCAGCGTTTGTTCCAACACCTCCTTCGCGTGGCAGGCGCATATTCCACATTGCCCACTCACACCCAGGCAGGTCTTCAAATCCCGCATCCGGTCAGCGCCGTTGTGAACAGCCTCGCGGATTGCAGAATCGGTTACACCTTTGCAGACACAAATATACATGATAAGCGACCCAAGTCTACTATTTAGTTAAGATCAACTTGCCGTTACGGGTGCGGCGCAAACGGTATTGCTCACCCTGATGCTGAATAAACACTTCGTCGCCATGCTGAAACAAGGTATCACTGTAAATCCGCTCATTCTGCTCCAGCATGACAAAATTCCTTTTATTAACATCTACTTCCGGAACTACGCCTGACTTTTCCATTCGGTGCTCCTTCCGCGATTATTAATGAGAATGATTCGTAATTATATTCACTTTTAGGGGAAATGCAAGATCAAATAAAAAAAATTTGAAAAGGCACTGCGACGGCGAAAGCATCAGGCAAGTATAGGCGGCTTATCTGGCTAACAGTCAACGTAAAATCAAGGTACATATTGAACAGAACGCGCACTCGACAAATCTACGCTGGCATTCGCGCTGAAACATGATTTGACCAATCTGAGGTCATAGCCGCTATGTACTTGACGGAGAGTAGTATCCGGCATTTGTCGAGCAAGGGTTCAGGGGTCTTATCAAGTACGCGCTGGGAACATTTACCACATAGCAGGAGTGGCACATTTGATAAAGATGCGGGGTAGTGATCATCATGGCTTTCCCCCTATCATGGCGACTGAGGGCTGGCGCAGCTAATCATTGACGCGGATCGCTTATATGTGAAGGCAGGGGAAATCCTCGAATTACCCGCGTGAGCGCGCCTCATGCACCGCCTGGTCAGCCTTATATGACGATTGACACATCTATTGAGGACCCGGCGGAATGTACGCGAAAAGTGTTATGTGGAATAATCGGCGGTGTCGAGAAATCTGGTACCCTCAAACAGCTGATTTTTGACTAACTGAGCCGATCATAGAGACCGTTTTCCGTATCGCGGCAGAAATGACCGCCAACTTCTGGCGCAATCAAACCTGATTATCGCGCTGATTAACATGTATGTAGTTATTTACTTGACCTATCGCGGCTCGAGGATAGACATCCTTGGAATCCCTATCAGATAAAAAAACTGCGAGAACACTCCTTTTACTTAATAAGCCGCATGACCAAGTGTTACAAATACCAATGCAAGGACATGTCGTTGGAAGTCAAACCATGCGGAACCACTCTCTTTAGCGTTAATTACGCATATTGCCCAACGTCTGCCTGCCCGGCTACTCACCAGCTTGATTGGCTGTATTTAGCAAATACCAAGAAAAGAAATAATGATTAAACAATTTCTTGAACTGCTAATTGCACTGACAAGCAATAAACAACTCTTATTTACATTAGTGAAGAATGATCTTCGTACTAAATATCTAAATAACTTTCTAGGGATATTTTGGGCATTTATACAACCCGTCGCTACCGTTCTAATTCTATGGTTTGTCTTCGAGGTGGGCTTTAGAGCTAGACCGGTGAATGATGTGCCATTTATTTTATGGTTAATTACCGGACTAATTCCTTGGTTTTATTTTTCTGAAAGCATGTCTAGTACGTACGGAGCAGTAAAAGAAAACTCTTTTCTAGTTAAAAAGATTGTATTCAAAGTGAGCTTGCTGCCAATTGTAAAGCAGAGCTCGGCACTGATTATTCATTTATTTTTTGTGTCTTTTATGTTGCTGATACTTGTTTTATATGGTTATTCACCGTCTTGGCATTGGTTACAACTGGTTTACTACATTTTATGCGCGAGCATTTTTCTAGTTGGATTAGCCTGGTTAACAAGTAGCGTCGTAATTTTCTTTAATGATTTGAGCCAGCTCATTGCCATGGCAACACAATTTGGATTCTGGCTTACTCCAATTTTTTGGCAAATAGATCTCGTCCCAGAAGGACTGCGCTGGTTATTTATGTTTAATCCTATCTATTATATTGTTAATGGTTTCCGGGAAGCTCTTATTCAACCAATATGGTTCTGGGAAAAACCATTCGAGACCATGATTTTTTGGGGTATTACGCTGGTAATGTTGGTAACAGGAGCGACTGTTTTTAAAAAATTGCGCCCTCATTTTTCGGATGTCATTTGATGCCAAAAGCAAATGACAGTTACAACAATGTGGCTATTTGTGTACAACAAATCAGCAAAATATTTAAACTCTATGAGAAGCCTATAGATCGGCTTAAAGAGGCTTTGCATCCAGGAGCAAAAAGATATCATCAAGACTTTCATGCTTTGAGTGATATCAATTTCAGCGTGAAACGGGGAGAAACCATTGGAATATTGGGAAAGAACGGCGCCGGCAAAAGTACCTTACTTAAGATAATTGCAGGTGTACTCACACCGTCGGCAGGTACTGTACAAGTCAATGGAAGTATTGCTTCTCTCTTAGAGTTGGGGGCAGGATTTAACCCCGAATACACCGGGATTGAAAATATTTTTTTCCAAGGTGCTTTGATGGGGTTTTCTCGCGAACAAATGGCCGCATGTGTGGATGACATTGTGGCATTTGCTGATATCGGTGCATTCATTCATCAGCCCATAAGAGTCTATAGCAGTGGTATGTTCGCTCGCTTGGCTTTTTCTGTTGCTATTAATGTTGAACCTGATGTGCTCATTGTTGACGAGGCTCTAAGCGTCGGCGATATGGCTTTCCAGGAGAAATCCATTACAAAGATGAAAGAAATGGTTTCACAAAAGCGCGCGATTCTCTTTGTTAGTCACAGCTTGCCCAGCATTCGTAATTTTTGTAACCGTGCAATCTGGATTGATGGAGGAAAGATTATTGACGAAGGTGATGCACATGCCATTTGCGAGAAATATGATGAATTTAACAAAAAATCAATATCAAATATCAAGTTAAGCAAAGGATCATTAGAGGCTAACAAACAAAAATCAAAAAGCATCTATATTTCGAATGTAGAACTCAGTAAAGAACGATATCAAACAGGTGAAGAAATAAAACTAACGGTTCAGTTCGGTTTCAATAAAGACATTCGCGATTTTGCGTTTGGTGTATTGATCTTTGATGAGAAGGGTCATTTGGTCACTTTGTTTAATACAATAAGAGATGATATGGATGTTGAAAGAAATAAAGGCTGTTTTAATTTGATTATTCCCGAAAATAATTTTTTACAGGGTCGCTACTTTATTACAGTCAGCATTTCAGATAAACATGGGATGTTTAGTTACGATAAGGCCGACTATTGCGCAGAACTCAATCTCGAAACGCCAAAAAATACAAAAGGTATACCAATTAGTGAAGGAATCCTATGGAGCAAGCATTACTGGAGTCAAATAGACGATTAATATCCAGCAATTTTAACGATAAGCCCATATATGTGTTATCCATTAAATAAAAAACCGCTCGGACTCGCAGGACATTTTACCTGAGGAAATTGCAATTGAAATTATCGGCTAGCATCAATTTTTTTAACAGCGAGGAAACCTTATTTCAAGCAGTGCAATGCATACGCCCTTATGTTGACCATTTATCCATCATATACCAGGAAGTTTCCAACTACGGGCATCCGATAAGTACGGAAGCTCTTAATATTTTAGAACAGCTAAAAATTCACAATCTAGTGGATGACTGGATTAAATACCAGCCAGATCTCAGTCTTCCAGCAACTAAAAATGAGTTCTTAAAACGGCGTGAGGGTTTGCGAATTGCTCGAGACGAGGAGGCCACGCATTTTCTACTAATGGATGCTGATGAATTCTATCTTCCATCCGAATTTGAAAGTGCAAAAAATGTTATCGAAGAAAAAAATATCGATTATAGTTGCGTGCATTCTTATTTCTATGTGCATAAGCCAACTTACAGATCCTTGGATGTAGATACAACGAACGTTTGTTTCATCGCAAAAATTACCGATAAATTAGCATTTGATTTTGCTGGTGAATTCCCTGCCGAATCTGTTGATCCGACCCGAAGGATTTCGGTTCCAGGGGGCAAGTTTAAATTCTTTGATGAGCATGAAATATGCATGCACCATATGAATTTTGTACGTAGAGATTTTATCTCCAAATTACTTAATACCAGCAGCGCCGCCGATGAAAATTTTATTAAACAGGCGAGGAATAGCTTAACATCTTGGCGATATCCGGCGGTATTTTCGTTTCCTAATAAGCCTTTACATCAAATTATTGAAACAGAAAACTTATTCAATCTCAGTGAATCTCTTTACAAGAGTGATTCTTCGCTTAGTCCGCTGGATAACTCAAAGGATATGCACCAAAAAAATATTTTAATTTGTACTCTCTGGCTCAGAGGTTTTAGAGGCAGCGAGATCGTGACGTATGAGGTTGCGTCGTGGTTTGCCAAACAGAATTGGAAAGTCTCTATTTTTACATCGGAATTTGAGGATCCTATTGCGCAGGAATTTCTAGCATTAGGCTCTAATGTTGTGGTTTTTACCGATCAAACTGATTCAGAATTGATTGATATCTATCCCAACCTCGATTTCTGTTGGATTCATCATCAGCATTTACCGGAAAGCTTTATTGATTTTCTTGCCCATGGTGGCAAAAAGCCGTGGATGACATTTAATCATATGTCGCCCTATGAACAGCTGGAATATCCTGTCGTGTCAGCAGCAGAAGAGAAATTAGCAGATATTATTTTATGCAATTCTCAAGAGACATTGGATGTATTAAGAAACTACTTCAGCGACTCTATAGATAAGATTAAGTTATTTCAAAATCCAGCACCTGTCGATTTCTATGAAGCAGCCCAGGAATGTGATAGGACACATTCGGAAAGATTAAGTCGAGTAGTTATCGTTTCTAATCATTCACCCGCTGAATTGAAAGAAGCAGCATCGTTGTTGCAAAAAAATAATGTATTGGTGAATTTTATTGGGACGGATCAGCATTTAACGGTGCGAGTTACTCCGAATCTTTTGAACAATTATGATGCGGTTATTACTATTGGAAAAACAGTGCAATATGGGCTAGCTATAAAAAAGCCCATTTATATTTATGACCATTTTGGCGGCAGCGGCTATCTGTCAAAAGATAATTTTCAAGAAAACGAGTACTACAATTTTTCGGGACGGCACAACGAAAAAAAGACAGGTGAACAAATCGCCGATGAAATCATAACAAATTATCTTGATGCTAGAAATTTTGTGCAGAACCTGAGTAATGATCAACTCAAGCGTTTCTTATTAAATGATCAACTACTAATACTACTAAATCAAAGTGCTGATTATCAGAAGAAAATTATTCCGGCTGAGGACTTTTTCGAAATTGATTTAATTAAGGCTTATAGTCGCAATTTATCAATATTATTGATTAGCAACTCTTCAAATAATGCTATAGCGGCACACAACGAACAAATCACTAGCTTTAGCCAGATTCTAGCTACGCAGAAAGAGCAGATCACAAGCCTCAACCAGACGATTATAGAAACTCAGCGTGAATTAGGTGAAACCCGTGGCGAGTTAGGTGATATTCGAAATACTCTCGCACGCGTATTTTCAAGTAGATCATGGAAAATTACCCGGCCTTTAAGGGTATTAAATCGAGCAGTACATTGGCGGCAGTCGCCTCCAAATAGGATAAGCAATAATTTCAAAATTCTGGCTACCTCTTTGCGAGAAAGAGGGCTTAACGAGACCGTCTCTAAGATAGCCGCCCGATTGAAGGTCATGACCGCGATAAGCGCACGCGTAGATGAATCGTGGATCACTACCTCAGGTGCTCGGTCTACGGCTCAATTGCCAAAAACGCTTAACCAGCCTATAGATCAGACTAGAAAGAAAATAACACTCATTTCAATGATCAGGAATGAGAAAAGTATTGTGGAGGCCTTTTGTGCGCACGCGTTATCGTTGTTCGATCAAGTTATTCTTATCGATCACCTCTCATCTGATGGCACTAGAGAGTACATAAAACTCCTTTCGGAAAAACACCCAAGTATTGAGTATTTTTATTTCGAAGAACCCGGCTACTATCAATCGGAGTTGATGACCTGGATTGCCAGAAATGTTGTGGATAACGAAGTGCCAGGATGGGTGTTCTTTCTCGATGCGGACGAATTCTTGCCCTTTAGGTCAAGGGAAGAGTTTGATCATATGCTTTCTAAATTCAGATCCTTTCCAATTATTTCAATGCCATGGCTCAATCTTGTTCCTTTAGACATGGAATCTGGTCGAGTAATTGACGAGCTATTCCTGAAACCACCAACGCCTTCCTTCAACTGCAAGATTGCTTTCCAGCCTAGTCTTATCCCTTTAGACGATTACATTGTTGCGCAGGGTAACCATGCCCTCCTCATGGGAGACAAGTTCTCGCAAAGGCTCCCCGTGGAAAACGCCTTCCCCATCTACCATCTACCGATAAGAACAAAACACCAGCTACGCGAAAAAATTTCGCATGGTGTCGAGTCATATCGTCGCATGGGTAAGGATCGCACGACTGATCTCGGTTTTCATTGGGACGAAATTAATCAAATCATTGAGACCAGCAGCCTTACGAATGAGATGATGGCGGGAATTGCATCTAGATACGGCGATTCATTAAGCCCACCTTATGAAAGAGATATAGATGAATTAAGGGAGAAGGGCTATAGCGAAATGCGAATGGATGTTTGTTTTACACAACTCATGACTTCATTTTGCGATATTAAACTCGCCCTCGATAACGAAATTAAGGAAGAAACGGTTTCTTCCACCTATACGACGAGCGAATCAGAAGGCTCCAAGAAAATTAGTTTGGATCCTGTAACACATACGTTACGATTTAGCAGGTAGCAAAGCCAATAATAATTTATATAAGCATATTGGACATATATGAGTGAAGAGCCTGGGGAACTGCTGAAATTTTTGGAGCCGTCCGGAACAACAATTGAAACGCTAACACCGACCGCATGGGGTGGACACATACCATTCATGTTTTGCCTCATGAACTATATGCGTCCACGCACATATCTAGAGCTCGGTACACACTATGGGGCTAGCTTTTTTGCCGTATGCCAGGCGATACGAAAATTTGAAATAGATTGTTCGCCGACCGCTGTCGATCTCTGGTTGGGAGATGAGCATGTTGGGCAGTACGATGAAGATGTCTATAAACGGTTTAAATGGATACTTGAGAATAAATATACTGGCATTGGTCATGCAATTAGAAAAGATTTTAATGAAGCGGCAGCCGAGTTCAAGAATCATACCCTTGATCTCATCCATATAGATGGGCTGCATACCTATGAGGCTGTTAAGAACGACTATGAAACGTGGCTCCCAAAAGCATCTGAAAATAGCGTTATCCTATTTCATGATACTGACGTAAGGGAGAGAGGTTTTGGAGTTTGGAAACTCTGGGATGAAATCAAGGATGACTATGTAAGTTTCAACTTTACTCATACGCATGGACTGGGCATTATTGCGCTCGGCTCTGCTTTAGAAAACCCAATAATCCGCTTATTACAAATCATAAACTCTTCTGAAACTTGCAAGAAGTCATTCGATAATTTTTTTCGTCTAGCTGGTGAACGTGCTATCGGGGAAGCTATGGCGACAATAAGACACGGTGAACTGCAAGCATTTCATGATCGAGTCCCACCGCTGATTATTAGTTTTGTTCGATATTGTAGGCGAATTCTACGCGGATGAGCTCCAATCCTGGCATCCTGATTCGCTACATCGACCTGCCGTGGTATCGAAAAATATCAGGTCGCCGCTTTTCTTCCGGAGCTGATGCTGCAGCTTACTATGTGCGTGAAGGTGAGGCCCGCGGTGATTGGCCTAATCCTCTTTTTGATCCAGGCTTTTACCGGCAACAGATAAAGCTTGGCGCCGACAAATCAAGTCTCCAGCACTTTGTTACAGACTCAGCTGGTAGGAAAAGCCGCCCTTCTCGCTTTTTTGATCTGGATTGGTATGAATGGCAAAATCCTGATTTTAGCGAGACGGGCTGTGGACTCCTCCATTATCTCGAAATCGGTGGGAAACAGTACCGAGACCCATGTCCACAGGTCGACATGACTGCCCTCTCCCGAGTTCATGGGCACTTGGGTGACGGAACCATCCTAACGCATTTGCTTGCTGCCGGACATATTGATTGCCGTATGGTCAATGCTGTTACCAACGATGATACGGATCTAGTACGCCGCCAACGGGAATTTCGTCGCAAAATCAAACCATCTCTTTTAAAAAGTCGTACCCAGCCCCTGCAAGGTCGAAATTTAGTATTTGTTCAGTGCGCCAAAAACACGGAATTTTGGTCGTGGTTTGATGCAAAAAAGAAACGTGATTGGGATATTTTTCTAAATTGCTATGCTGGCGATTTCCCCGAAACAAGAAACGCGGAACATGTTTGCGAGCAGGCCGGCACAAAGTTCACAGGAATGTTTAACTGCTGGCTACATTGGCCTGAGATATTCAATCTATACGACAATATTCTTTTTATCGATGACGATCTTGTTTTCAATTTTAAGGATATCTCAACATTTTTCAAGAAAATGGAAGATGCAATGCTTGATTTAGCGCAGCCCTCACTATCGGCTGAATCGCAGTGTATATGGCAAGCATTTTTCAATGTCCAGAAGACCGGGAGTCGGAAAACAAATAGTGTTGAAATCATGATGCCAGCATTGTCTAGACGTGCAAGAGATATCTTTTTACCGTATTTCCTCTACAGTGTCAGCGGCTTTGGTCTCGATCTTCTCATGGGCAAGCTGGCATCGACCCATGAACTCACTGTTGGCGTTATTGATGACATAATTGTGCATCATGGAAAGAATATCGATCAGTCAAATGGTGCATATTATGAGTTCCTTCGTCGCAATCACATAAATAGTCGTTATGAGTTATGGCGTATTATTAATATATTTCAAACAAGTCGCGGTCTTTATGAAATGAATTAAACCGACGCTCTTAAAGGGACATATAGAGCCGCTTTCAGCTTAGTGCAATCGTAAACAGATAACATTTCCATCTCCTTCTAGTAACCGGGATGTGGGGACGCCTGCCAAAACCATGTTCTGATCATGCTGATACGATTCAGGATTTCTGTTTTCCGCTGAAACTGTTCTTGTCGTACTGCAAGACCTGACGAAATGAGCCTGCCAAGACTAGATCACTACACATTTTGGGTGGATTGATGCGAAAGGTGTGGATTGAATTTTCTCGTAAGGCTGGGACAATAAAATACTTGCTGAAGCACCCTGAAATTCTGCGCGGTTACGCCTTACACGCGCGGAAATTGGGTATGCTAAACTCATTACGTCGCGCAATTGAAATTGTCAAACGAGGAGAACTGCGTCAGGGACCCATGCCCACCGGCACCACACCCAAACTTCTCTTGCGATCGAATTCGGTGGCGCCTACAATCATTCTTACCACTCCACATTGTCTCTACTTGGCCCATGCCATCTCGGCTGCCTTGTCTCGAATTGGGGTCGAAACTCAAATCATCAATGAGCGCCCTGGTCACGGCTACAACGATGAGCTTTACTTTGTCATTTGTCCCCAAATGTTTGCATCACTGCCGCCCTTATACATCGCATTACAGATGGAGCAATCGGTCAGTTCACGCTGGTTTAATGATGAGTATCTGCGTATCTTAGAAAATTCTGCCGCCATCCTCGACTACTCTACGATCAATATCAGCTTCCTCACGCTTAAGGGCTTGAGCCCGCGCCAAATCTACTATCTTCCCATAGGTTACATCGCTAATTATGGGCCCGAGCCGGATCATACGTTGGAAGATTGTGATGTAATTTTTTATGGGGATGTAAAAAACAAGCGGCGGCAGGGATTTCTGCGCGAACTTAAAAAACATTTTCGCGTAGAAATAGTTAATGATCTCTTTGGGAAATCGCTTCATGCTGCCTTGGCGCGCGCTCGCATAGTTGTGAACATTCACTACTATGCTGGGGCGTTGTTGGAAACGACCCGAATTTGGGAATGCCTATCATTGAATAAGCTCATTATCTCAGAACGTTCCAGCGACATGGATCAACATGGGGAGTTGCTGCAGATCATTGATTTCGTGGATATTGATGATATATCAGGTATGGTTGCACGTGTACGCTATTGGCTAGACAACGACAGCTTACGTCAGCAGCGTATTTCTGAGAATCGCCTTTTGCTCCAAGAGCAACCCAATCGATTCGATTACTTTTTCTACAGATTTCTATTGGCAACAGGCAACATCACCTTTAAAGATTTTTGGCACCAAGCTGGTCACAAAGTTAAATTACCCAGTGACAAAATTTGCCTCACATTGCCTGAATATGTTGAACGCACGGATGAGTTTAACAAAGATAATCACTTCAGTTTTTCATGTTTTCCAGGACTGCGGCACACTCAAAGCTGGCTCGGTTGCGCAATGAGTTATAAGTTGATAATCATGCTGGCACGCCAACAGTGTTTGCCACAAGTAACCATCTGCGAAGATGACGTCGAGTTTCCACCCGATTTCGCCTCGCGATGGCGAGACATACAGCATCACTTGAACGATGAGAATTCGAATTGGGATATCTTTTCGGGGCTGATGGCCAATCTTGATAAGGATGTGCGTATCTTGGAGACGCATATCTATCAAGGCCACAACTTTGCCAGTATTGATAAATTAATCAGCACAGTTTTCAACGTCTACCACCAACGAGTATTCGACACTATCGTACGGTGGGATGAAACCAACCATGATGTAATAACCAACACTATTGATCGCTACCTTGAGAGACACGGATCCATAAAAGTATTGACTGTTGAGCCCTTTCTTGTGGGGCACAAAGAATCTCAACAATCCACCATCTGGGGCGTTGAAAATAGCCATTATACGGATCTGATCCTTGCCAGTAGTGAGTTATTGAGAGAAAAGATGCGGGCGTACAATACAGATACAAAATCTTCGTGATAGCTTGACCAGTTGAAGGGAAATCTTTTGATTGGCATTTACATAATGCACGGCCGCACGCAAGGCATGAGTTGCTACGGTGCTGAAAATCGCGATTGCTGGATAAGCACCTGCTTCTTCTTAAAAAGAGTCGCGAAGACAAATGAAAGATACCAATGGTTATTGAGATAGGTACTCACTCAGATAAGTCCTCAATCTCAGTCATCATCGTCAATTACAACGCTGGTCAATTCCTGACAGCATGCATTGGTTCGGCATTGTCCGAGGTGAATGAGGTGCTAGTGGTGGACAATGCCTCTACAGATTTAAGTCTTGAGCTTTGTACAGAACACTTTCCTCAGGAACCGAAACTCAAGATCATTCGCAATACGACCAATCTCGGTTTTGCCGCGGCCTGCAACATCGGTATCGCGCAGGCTATGGGCGCTTATGCGCTGTTCCTGAACCCGGACTGTGTTTTGAGTGCAGGTTCATTGCGGCGGATGATCCAGGTGCTTGAGACCAGCCCGGACGCCGGGATGGTGGGTGGGCTATTAACCAACGAGGACGGTACCGAGCAGGCAGGAGGGCGTCGTGCGGTACCCACCCCATGGCGCTCCTTTGTTCGTGCCTTTGGGCTGCATCGGTTTGCGGAATATTGGCCTCGTTTGTTTTTTGATTTTCATCTGCACAAACACGCTCTGCCCGATAACCCGATTGAGGTGGAAGCGATTTCCGGTGCGCTGATGCTGGTGCGGCGAGAGGCAATCGATAATGTAGGTCTGTGGGATGAAGGTTACTTTCTGCATTGTGAAGATTTCGACTGGTGCATGCGCTTTCGGCAGAAAGGCTGGAAAATTCTATTTGTACCCGATGCTCCGGTTATGCATCATAAGGGAGTATGCAGCCGGTCTCGTCCCATCTTTGTGGAATGGCACAAGCATAAAGGGATGATGCGGTTCTATCGCAAATTCTTCCAATCTCAATATCCCGGTGTTTTGATGTGGCTGGTGGCGCTGGGGGTATGGTTGCGCTTTACGGCTGTGGCGGCATATTACTCCGCCCGCCGCATTGCCGGATCCAGGCAGGAATAAGCCAAACTTTCTGCCTTCCTGGACCGCCTCCCGCGAACGGGCTTTCTCAACTCAAACCTGGCGTTTAATGTCTCAATGTCTGATCTTGCCTCTCCTCCCAAAATTATTGTCACTGGAGCAACCAGTATCATTGGACGTTTCTTGCTGCCCCGGCTCGTTGATGCGGGTTACGAAGTACATGCCATCAGCCGCAATTACCGTGAGAATCCAGACGAAATCGATAAGAGGATGTTCTGGTATCCCTTGGATATTACGCATCCGGAGCAATTGCCCGGGGTCAACGCGCAGGCGCTTATTCATCTCGCTCCGCTTTGGCTGCTGCCGCCGTTGCTGCCCGTTTTGAGTTCGCTACGGATCACGCGGGTGATCGGCTTTGGTTCAACCAGCCTGTTTAGCAAAATCAAATCTGCCGATGCCGGTGAACAACAGCTGGTAGCGCGTTTTGTTGCAGCGGAAGAATCTATTACGCAGCTTGGCGGTGGTCTGGAAATAAATTGGACAATATTTCGTCCAACGTTGGTTTACGATTGTGTGCACGATAAGAATATCGCGGTAATTGCACGCTTTATTCAGCGCTATGGTTTCTTCCCATTATTGGGGGAAGCCTCGGGATTACGGCAACCGGTACATGCCGATGACTTGGCGGAGGCATGCATCATCGCGCTTGGTCAGCCTGTTACGTTCTGTCGGGCATATAACGTAAGTGGCGGGGAGACGTTAAGTTACCGTCAAATGGTTGAAAGAATTTTTAATTCGCTTGGTAAGTCTGCGCGTTTTCTGATCATTCCCGCGTGGCTGTTTCGAGGTGCGATACGTGTCATCATGCTACTGCCCGGTAAGCGGAACATGACGCCGGAAATGGCGATGCGCATGAATGTCGATCTGTGTTTCGATCACACCGATGCGACGCGTGATTTTGGATTTTCACCGAGGCCGTTTTTGCCGCGTTGGGAGGATCCAGGGAAGTGAGTCTCTCCAAGTTTCAACAAGTGTAGATATTTCAGATTACCGGGAAGTTGCGAAAAAAATCTATATGGCTATTATCATTCCCGAAAACGAGATCGAGATAACTGCAATTCGGGCGCAGGGGTCTGGCGGACAAAATGTAAACAAAGTTTCCAGCGCGATTCATTTACGCTTCGATATTCAGGCTTCATCGCTAGTCGATATTTACAAAGAACGGCTGCTGAAACTGAAGGATCAGCGTATTACCAAGGAAGGCGTTGTCGTTATCAAGGCGCAACGGTATCGCAGCCAGGAGAAGAACCGCGAGGAGGCATTGGAGCGTCTATATGAACTCATCGATAGCGTAACCCAGGCACTCCGGATACGTAAACCGACCAAACCGACCCGTAGCTCGCAGGCAAGGAGGCTCGGCAGCAAAATACAGCGGGGACAGCTTAAGACGTCGAGAAAAAAATTATCGACCGAACCTGGCTCGGATGGCTCATGACGGAGCAGGCAGGCAATTTGTGCCGCGAATGGGTGGGTGGCGCCGAGTGAACATTCCCCTTTCTATCCGGTTGGTTCCAGCGACCCCGCCTGCGGGCTCGCTGGATGCGCAACCGGACTTCCAGGTTCTTGCACGCCCTTTTCCGCAACCGAGGCACTTTTCTCGCCCTGAAAGACAACGGAAAAGGCTGTCCCCTTATTGGGCTCGCTGGAAACCTTGATTTGCAGTTTGTTATTTTCCGCAACGGTTTTTACTATCGATAACCCTATTCCGCTTGATGTTCTATTGTGGAGTACGGCTCTGGGTGTATAAAAATATTCATCGAAAATATGCGGCAAGTCTTTTTCTCCGATCCCAATCCCGTGATCGGTGACCGTTACCATGGTGGATAAACTTTGCCTGTCGATAATCGATGCAATCTCCACCGATGCACCATCGTATGAATAGGCAATGGCATTTGAAATGATATTTTCGAAGAGAATTTCCAGCTGATTGCGAATGCCTTCAACCACAAAGTCCTCAACGGATACTTTGATGTCGATGTGCCGTGAATTGGCGATAGGGTGTAATTTGTCGACACACTTGCGGATCACCGCTTCGATATTGACATGTTCTCGCGCATTTTCACTTCGGGCAGCCGCTTTCAATCGTTCAAGTTTGAGTACATCCAGAATCAGGCCTGCCATACCGGAAGCACGGTAATCGATTTTTGCTATGACATCTTTTATTTCAGGTGAAACTTCTCCGCAATAATCGCCCTTTATCAGATTGATTTTGCTGCGAATCGCATCGAGCGGCGCTTTAAGCTGGTGTGTCATCAGAACTGCGTACCGATCTTTCTCAACTTGGGCTCGGCTGATCTGTTCGTAAGCATCGAGGAGCTGGCGTTCGCGTGTACGTACCACGATAGCAAGCCGTGAAACCACATACCAGACAATGACAAACAGTACGTCAAGGGTAAACATCCATGAAAGGATATCAATTTTATGCGGATTTATGCCGGATGTGCCGGAACCAATCAGCACGGATTGGGGAGAGAGAAAAAGAAGCGGGGTTTCTATCACTAAAACGATTGCATACATGATGCAAACCAGGATCGTCACTATCAGGCTTTCCATTGCCGAGAAGAAAATACACGATAGGGCAATGTGCAGCACATAAAAAAACGGAGCAGGTGTTGCGATGCTGCCAACATAGTGGACGACAACCGACAAGCATAAAAGGTCGATAATGATTTGTGCCCAGATATTTATCGACGGGGAGTTATAACTGGATTGCCGGCGGGAATCCAGGGCATAGATGCAGACAATATTCGCGATGCACAATACCAGCGTGATAGCGAGCGGCCATCCTTGTTGATGAGTGATGCCCGCTTCGGTAAGCGTATCTGAAGCAATTACCGCTACTATCTGAAAAAGGATGAGAATGCCGATCACACCCCATCGAAAAATAATAAACCATCGGGCGTTGCCGATTAATACTTCATCGCTGAGCTTCGAGCCGGTTACCCCGGAGAATGCAAAGCGACTCCTGGATTCACCCCAGGAAAATTCGGCAATGGCCATGGCTGGGTTCTCTAGACGGCGCCCACTTTAGATTTCCGCATTCGCCTTCTCAAGGCGGCTGCGAATAATCGATAGGAAACTGGCGGGCTCAACCGGCTTCTCCACGATCAGAATCCATTCGTCGGATACGCCTGTGAAATACGGACGGATCTCTTCCCCGAGAGAAGTCATGAATATCATATGAAGCTGTGGAAGGCGTTTGCGGATTTCGACAAAAGCTTCCAAACCGGCATCCATGGTTTCGACCATCACATCGAGAATTGCCAGATCCGGCGGATTTTCCGATTCCCGCAGGGATTCCAAGAAATCTCCCATTGTCTGGTAGCTATCGACTATATATCCATTGGCGCTCAGAATACGCTTTACCGTATCCCGGATATCCGGATCGTCATCGACATGAGCAATCCGTTGTTTCGCAGAATCTTCTTCTGCAAGTACCGGATTCGACCGCTGACCCGCCAGTTTGCCCGGTTCTGAGTGTTGAAGAGTGGCATGCATTTTAGTCTCCTCCGTTTCTGTTATATATGTATGGAAATACCCTATTGTTAGGAGGGTAATATAGTATGTGTGAAGGCAGCGTCAGGCGCAAGTTAAGAATTCGTTAAGATTGCAGTTGGGCGGGGATTAAAATGATGTCAGGGGCTGCTGTGCCGTGTGCCGTATTGAGGCAGTCTTCCCTTTTTCCGCGTATTGGCGACACCGCAGGGCGCAACCCATTGCGCCATATGGCGTAGCAGATTGGGGAGGGTGCGATGAAGGTACGTTTGAATAGGGATTAAATTGGGACGGCAGATGGCATAACGCGCCTCGCTTATTACACCCTACGTCCTGCTTTCCGCGGAGCTACATCAAAATTCGCTTCAGCCAATCACTGATATCGGCTATTTCCTTTGCACAAACAGAGTGTGCCATCGGATATTCATGCCACTCCACCGCATAGCCGGATTCAAGCAATTGCCGGCTTGAATCCGCTGCCAGCGTCCTGGGTACGATGTTGTCGGCGCTGCCATGTGCCATGAAAATCGATATGCCGGAATTAGCTCGATGCGCCTCCGCCGCGAGCATTTGCGACGCCGGCAAGTAACACGATAATGCCATGATGCCGGCAAGTTTTTCCGGGTAACGCAAGCCGGTTTGCAGTGCGATGGCCCCACCTTGGGAAAAACCTGCCAGGACGATATTTCCCGGTTCGATACCACGGTGCTTCTCACGGCCTATCAGCGCTTCGATTGCCCGTTGCGAATCGCGCAAGCTCATCATATCTTCATGAACGCCGGAGTCTGGATCGATCATGTCATAGTCGTGCCATGCCCGCATCACCAAGCCCCGGTTAATGCTCACCGGCCTCATGGGTGCATGCGGGAACACAAAACGGATGTGGAGACTGGACGGCAATGCAAGCTCATCCACAATGGGAACAAAATCGTTGCCATCGGCTCCGAGACCATGCATCCACAAGACCGCGTATGTGGGACGAACTCCGGTTTCAAGTTCGACGGCGGGAAGCAACCCTGTGGGAGAAGTAGTCATTGATAAAAAAGGGATTTGAAATAAGAGTTGAAAATGTGGGGTTGACTTAGCCGAAAGGCGGGATTAGATTCGCGCTTTCGATTGTTAAGATGCACCAGAATAGCGGGGGAAGATCATGAAGCGTAGGGATTTTATCAAACTAGCGGGGATCGGTGGGATGAGCGCCGTATTATTTCCGGTTCCATCATCCGTATTCGGTCAACAGGCTGTCCGGCCGCGATCGCGCAGCTACCGTCTGACCTATAAAGTCGACCTTCCCAACGAGGGGAAAAAGGCGCGTCTATGGTTGCCGTTACCGGACACCAACGATACCGCCCATCAGTTTTCCCAGGGTAGCGTATGGAGCGGTAACGCAGATATCGCCCGGTTTGACAACATTCCGGGAACGACGTCGCCCATGTTTTATGCCGAGTGGCGCGGCACGGGTCCGCGCAGCGTCGCGGTAAGCAGCATTATAAAGACTACCGATCGCGTCGTCGATTTGCGTCACTATACCGAGAGTGGCGCGGCCAGCATCCCGGCGGAAGTGAAACGTTATCTGCAACCGACCAAACATATTCCGCTGGATGGCATCGTGCGCAAGACCGCGTTGTCCATCGTCAAAGAGGCCAATGCCCAAACACCTCTGAAGAAAGCCCAGGCGGTATACGATTGGGTCGTAGAAAATTCCTATCGCGACCCGGCAACGCGGGGCTGCGGACGGGGCGACATCAAATCCATGCTGGAATCCGGCAATCTAGGCGGAAAATGCGCCGACCTCAATGCCCTGTTTGTAGGCCTCACTCGGGCCGCCGGTGTGCCCGCCCGGGATAATTATGGAATTCGCATCGATGAGTCCGCCGCGCATAAAACGCTAGGTCAATCAGGCGATGTGTCCAGCGCCCAGCACTGCCGTCCCGAATTTTATCTTGCCGGCCTGGGGTGGGTACCCGTGGACCCCGCTGATGTGCGCCAACTGGCATTGGACGAGGATTTACCCATCAGTAATCCGCGCGTGGCCGCGCTGCGCGAGAAATTGTTCGGTGCCTGGGAAATGAATTGGGTGGCCTTCAATCATGGCAGAGATATTAACTTGGCGAAAGATAGCATATTGGGCGAGCTCCCGTTTTTTATGTACCCCCAGGCTGAGGTCGCCGGTCATTTACAGGACAGCCTGGAGCCAGCGGAATTCATTTATAAAATAGTTTCATCGGAATTGGTCGGCACCGGCGTCAAATTCTAGTCGCAACGTAGGATGTATACGCTAGGCTTCATCCATCCACCCTGCTCAAACTGACACCCGTTGCTCGCCCTATCCGCTGCGCGCTTGGAATATCCGTCATTCATTTTCCGCCAGGTCGTCTGCGTCGATCTTCCTGGACTCTTCCGGAATAATCTTCTGTAATTCGTGGAACAACGCGCGAAAGCTCCTGGGTGGCTTATTCGCAAGCTTCTCCTTGCGCACGTTGCGTGCGAGTGCACGCAGATGCTGCAAGTCAGCATCTGGATGTTTCTGCGCAAATTCAGCGAAAGCCTGTTCATCCGCCAGCAGCCGATCGCGCCAGCGTTCCAGCAGATGCAATCGTGCGGTATTTTGCAGGGTTACGCCGCTCCATAAGTCAAATTTTTCCAAAATTGGCGCCGCGTCAACGTCGCGCATCAACTTGCCAATATATTGCATCTGCCGGCGGCGGGCTTCATGTTTATGTATCCGCCTGGCTTCGAGTATGGCGTCCGTTAGCGCCTCCGGCAAATCCAGCTCCGTCAGCCGTTTGAGATCGAGTTGCACCAACTGTTCGCCAATATCCTGCAGGGCGTGCATTTCTTGCTTGCGGCGGGTCTTGCTGGGGGATGGTTCCAGCTCGGGCTGCCCCAAAATGTTTACCCGGTTTTTTTGCATGGCGGCATTGGTTAATGCAACGTTAAGAAACTGCTATCATAGCGTCATTTAACCATAATGTAATTTGATCCTGCCGAACTTGACCCTTGCTTAGAAAACTAGGGGTCATTCAATAACCAATCCACTATTATTTCCATAAAGCTGCCATGAACGAAAGCGCAAAGTCTTCGCCACGTTTTTCCTATCCTTTTACAGTACTCCAGAATATTGCACGGGATGTGCTGGACCATGCCAAGAAGGCCGGCGCCTCCGCTTGTGAAACCGATGTCTCGGATGGATTCGGCCAGAATGTCACAGTGCGCCGGGGTGAGGTGGAGACCATTGAATACAATCGGGACAAAGGCCTCTCGGTGACCGTTTATATCGGCCAGAAGCGCGGTCATGCGAGCACTTCTGATTTTTCTCCCCAGGCTGTGAGTGATACCGTGGCGGCAGCGCTCTCCATCGCCGGACACACCGCCGCCGATGATTGCGCGGGATTGGCCGATGCTGATTTACTGGCGCGGGAATTTCCCGATCTCGATTTGTACTTCCCTTGGGAATTGCCTGTGGAACAGGCAATCGAGCTTGCTCAGGCTTGTGAAGCGGCCGCGTTTGCGGTTGACAAACGTATTAGCAACTCCGAGGGGGCGAGTGTGTCATTGAGCGAATCGCAGTTCGTTCACGCCAACAGTCTCGGTTTCATGGGTGGTTATCCTTCCTCTCGCCACAGCATCAGTTGTGCGATGATCGCGAGCCAGGATGAGGCCATGCAGCGTGATTATTGGTATAGCACGGTACGTGACGCCGCTGATCTGGAGCAGGCCGATAGTGTCGGCAAAAAAGCTGGGATGCGCAGTGTCGCGCGCCTGGGCGCAAGAAAAATCGCTACCTGTGAAGTACCGGTATTGTTTGAAGCACCAATCGCCTCCAGCCTGATAGGGCATCTTGTTAGCGCCGTGAGCGGTGGTAGTCTTTACAGAAAGTCGTCATTTCTGCTGGACAGTGTAGGCACACAGGTATTTGCGCCGGATATACAGATGCGGGAGCTGCCTCATCTGAAAAAAGGTTTGGCGAGCGGAGCATTCGATGATGAGGGTGTCGCCACTCATGAACGCAGGTTGATAGAAAATGGCGTCTTACAAGGCTATTTTCTCAGCAGCTATTCCGCGCGCAAGCTTGGGTTGCGCACCACCGGCAATGCCGGGGGCAATCACAATCTGATTCTGGATAATGGTGCGGCCCTCGAATTTTCTGCACTGCTCAAGAAAATGGGGAAAGGATTGTTGGTAACCGAGTTGCTCGGGCACGGTGTGAACGCTGTTACCGGAGACTACTCTCGTGGAGCCGCCGGTTATTGGGTAGAAGGTGGGGAGATCTGTTATGCGGTTGAGGAAATCACGATCGCCGGTAACCTCAAGGACATGTTGCTCGGTATTTCCGCGGTGGGTAGCGATGTGATAATACGTGGCTCTAAACAATGCGGGTCGCTGCTGATAGACAGGATGACAGTGGCGGGCGGTTAAAAAGGCTCACCGCAGAATAGTGCTGCTTCCCCCGGTTATTTCCACCGTTAGCTCGTCCGGTTTCTTGTATTGATCCGGTAACCATCGTATCCGGCTACGTCCGCTTCCGTACCCACCCTTTCCCAACTGCGGATTCAGGATGATCCTAAATCTACACTTGCTTATTCCTTCCCTCTTTTGGCCAGATGCGTCCCTACCTGAGATTTACCGGGATTTGCCGCTGCCCGGACTGGAAAGTCTACTAGCCAAAAGTTTGCGGACTGAGGATAAACCAGTACCCGTCGAGGCGTGGCTTTGCCGGGCTTTCGGGGTACCGAAACAACGGGACTGGCCAGTAGCGCCAATTACCCTCGATACCGATGGCGCGGGAAGCATAAAGGTTGGGGGCGATTACTGGGTTCGCGCCGACCCTGTGCATCTGCGCATCGAGCGTGATCAGATCCTGCTGGGCGATAGCCGTGTGTTCCGGATCTCGATGGAAGAGGCGGAACAATTCACTCGTTTGCTTAACCAGCACTTTGCCGGGAGTGGCCAGGAGATGGTATTTGTTCCGATACGGCCCGATCGCTGGTATTTACGCGCAACGGCAATACCTCCGGCGGAAACCCATTTGCTTAGCGAGGTTGTCAACAAGGGTATCAATGAGCTATTGCCATTCGGTACCAACAATACATCCTGGCATGCTCTCTTCAACGAAGTTCAGATGGTGCTGCACGAACATCCTCTTAACCAATCACGCGAAGCACGCGGCGAACCTGCCATTAACGGTACCTGGTTTTGGGGGGGTGGAGTCATGCCGCAGTCTATGACCTCTCCCTATACCCATGTATGGAGCGATGATGTGCTTGCCGCCGCTCTCGCGCTAGCATCAGGTATAACCCACATGCGGTTACCCTTGGATGCGACCGCATGGCGTGAATCTGCCGTACCTGGCGATCATTTTATCGTACTTGATTCGCTGCATGGCAGGGCCCAGTATGCGGACGCTTATGGTTGGCGGGAAAGTTTAAAAGAACTGGAACGGAATTGGTTCGCGCCCTTATGGTCAATGTCGAGACAAGGCAAGCTCGATCAGTTGACACTCACGAGTATCAGTCATCGCAAAACCCAGAATTTCGTCTTGAGAAAGAGCGATACGAGAAAATTCTGGCGTAGAACGCAATCATTTTCCAGCTATGCTCAATAAGATTAGCGGATGAAAAGAACGATCGAATCTTTCCTATAAATCCATTAAAACATTTCTCTATCGCTCATAATCATCCCTCCCTGATTTTCCGGAATATCAATCACAATAAATGTTTTGCGTAAATAGCTACTTTGGACCAATTAAATTAGTCCATACAGGCGAATAGTCATATTGTGGAAGCCCTGAATCGCGGTATGATTAACAAACAGATTGTTGAGCCATTGAAAAAGTCTCCACAGATCTGTAAATAACATATTGTAATATATGAATCTTTTATAAATCATCCTGACTAAAATAATGGTTTATTGGGGCCCTCTGGGGAAACAAAGGGAATAAATCATGAAAGGGAAAAATCATGAATGATCTAAGCCTGCTCGAATCGTTGCTAAATTGCAACACTGTGGAAGAACTGCATAGCAATACAACTGCCATTATTGGCCAGATGGGATTTGAACATTTTCTTTATGGAGTGCAGGTAAATACTTCGCTCACCCGTCCCTATCGATTCATCCTCAGTTGTTATCCGGAAGAATGGCGTAAGCATTATGATGAGGAGGGTTATGCCAATATCGATCCTACCGTATCACACTGCGCCAGAACCACTATTCCGGTTATCTGGAAGAACGAGGTTTTCAAAGGACGCAAGGAAGCCAGGGTAAGGAGCGAAGCAAAGGATTCCGGCCTGGTGAGCGGTGCCAGCTTCTCTGTTCATGGAGGGCGCGGTGAAGCCGCAATGCTTAGTCTTGCCACTTCACGGGAGTCCCGCGAAGCGCAGAATGACATTTTGGCGATGATGGGCCACGCTCAGCTGTTAACCTGTTATCTGCACGAGGCGGTACAGCGTATTGTACTTAGCCAGGGTCCCTTGCCCCTGAAGAAAATCAGTTTGACGGAACGGGAAAGAGAGTGCTTACTATGGGCGGCGGAGGGCAAAACGGGTTGGGAAATCGCCAACATTGTCCACATTTCGGAACGAACGGTGACTTTTCATCTCCAGAATGCGGCGCAAAAAATGGGCGTGGTCAACCGTCAGCAGGCAATCTCGCGCGCCCTCTCCATGGGACCTATCGCGCCCTGCAGTATTTCGTGAGCGGCTAGCGTGGACATCAGCCCCGTGCAAATAAATAAGCATGGCATTTCAGGGAGACGCGCATAAATTTATGAAACATCCGCGTTGAGCCCCAGTGGCTTAGTCCTTAGTTCCACCATTACCGGCGCATGATCGGAAGGCCGCTCAAGCTTGCGTGTCGCTTTATCTATGACGCATGCGGTGCATATTTTTGCTAGCTCATTACTCAACAAAATATGGTCTATCCGCAAACCCATATTACGACGAAAGGCCATCATGCGATAGTCCCACCACGTATAGGATTTTTCCGCCTGATCGAACAAGCGAAAGCTGTCCAGAAGACCCAGATTGAGTACGTCGCGGAATGCCTCGCGCTCCGGCAAACTGAACAGAACTTGTCCTTCCCATAATTTCGGATCATGCACATCGCAGTCTTCCGGCGCGATGTTGAAGTCACCCAGCAGCACCAATTTCTGGTGTTGGTTCAGCATATTCCGCAGCCATCCATTGAGTGCGGCCAGCCACTTCAACTTATATTGATATTTTTCCGACTCGATGTTTTCCCCATTGGGCACATAAATGCAAATTACCCGCACATCCTCGTAGATAGCCGAGAGGACGCGTTTCTGAGGATCATCGAAACCGGGCATCGCCGTAATAACTTCACTTCCCGGTTGCTTGCTGAGCAAGGCAACACCGTTATAAGTCTTTTGACCGGCATAAATGGTGTGATAACCCCCTTCCGCGATTGCCGCTATGGGAAAATTCTCATCTTGCAGCTTGGTTTCCTGCAGACACAGCACATCTGGCTGATTTATCGCCAGCCAATCAAGAACCTGAGGGAGGCGAACCTTAAGGGAATTGACATTCCATGTGGCAATTTTCATTATCTGTAATTTCTTCGCTGGATTGACACAAACTGCTTAAGCTTGAATTCGCTAGTCGCGATTGATCCCGATAATTAGTTCCATTATTTACCATCTCCCTACCAAGAACGTTTCATCGATGTCGTTCTCGCCGGCGGATTCATTGACACCGTTACAGCTGAACAAACCGAATGCAATAATTTTGTCCTAGCCACTAAATTCTGAGCATGCAGTTCTTCTGGACACCCAGGTAATGCGAGAAAACCGATGCTTATTTTAACTTTCATTCCGGGAATTATCACGTTTCTTTCCCCTAAACCCATCTTTCCGGTAACACCACATTACTAATACTGAATAGTTACATATTTATGTTGTGCTATTATGGATATGGACGTATGGCAAAATACGTCTTTCGTCTCACGGAGACATAGGGGGATCATCCATAATCCCCTGCGCCGCTATTAATCATTGCGTTGGTTTCCTGCCAGCACCTGAATAGACCCTTTAACCGGGACGGTGCCGATGTGAGTAAGTCCCTTCGATACTTGGGACAATCCTTTATATCTAAACAAAGGTATAGTAACGATGACCACTTCACATGACTCAGAATTTGGCGTAGCTGATTGGCAACGGCTGTTGCGTTCGGTTGGCGAAGATCCCACGCGTCAAGGCCTGGTCGAGACCCCGAACCGGGTTGCCCGAGCCTGGGCACATTGGACACGTGGTTATAAGCAGGATCCGGCCACGATTCTCAAGACGTTCGCCGATGGGGGCGAATGCTACGATGAATTGATCGTTGTCAGAGAGATACCGGTTTACTCGCATTGCGAACATCACCTGGCACCTTTCTTCGGCCATGCCACGGTGGGCTATCTCCCAAGCGGACATATTGTCGGGCTATCAAAATTGACACGGCTGGTCAACTGCTTTGCTGCTCGACTACAAGTGCAGGAACGCCTAACCCAGCAGATTGCGCAATCCCTGCTCGAGCATCTGCAACCCAAGGCGGTTGGGGTAATTCTTCGCTGTCGTCATATGTGCATGGAGTCACGAGGAATCGCAGTTGCGGGTGAAGAAACAGTCACATCCGCAATGCTCGGCGATCTAAAAACCAATGCCGCTCAGCGAGCGGAGTTCCTGGCATTGGCAGAGCAACAGACAGCCCGCTGATCCCCCAGAACCTCCCACTTATTAAGCCCCAATACGGTACCCTTACATCCGTTTGCAATAATATACAAATAAACTTGCTCATCTATATCCAAGATTAAACATTGGACATGCGGATTCAATACCTATCCCACTGGAATATCACAAGCATATTTTGTCAACCATAACTCTTCTCGCCCGTTTTATTCTCAAGTGAAGCGCGAAAGAACTAAATTACTAACCCATTGAGAGGCAGAAGCTTATGAAGTTAGGCAAATATCGTTCTATTTTTTCTCCCGCGACGAAACAGCAAAGAAAAGAGAATTTCGAAAATTACTGGGAATTTACTCAGCATCATGGTGGCGAACTCTTTGAAGATGATAGAGATTTGGCCAAGAAACGGACTCGCCTTAAGTATTTTCAGGACAACCCGGTAAAATTACGGCGGCCGCTGGCTGATCCCGAGAGCTTTTATCGAAACTACGTTGAAATGCGGGATGATCCTAATTCCCTCGATCGCATGACACTGATGTTGACGGGAATGTACAAATTTGCCCGGCACGAGTGGGTAGGGATAAAGGGCGCATGGGATTCGGTTCCCGATATGGCGAATTCATATAGGGTGGAAGATAAAATCAGCCGTGTGCATTTAGCCGAAGAATTCTGTCACATACGCCTATTCCATGAAATGCTGGTGACATGTGGCCTGGACAGGATCGAATGGGTGCCTCTAGGACCCATCAAGGAAAAAATCTACGAACAGTTTCCCAAATTTCCTGGGTTTCTAATGGACTCGCCCGCGTTTGTAACTGAGTTGATGGGTGTCACTTACTACTGTCATCTGAACCGCCTGTTTGACGACATATTGGTTGACGAGCCGGAAGTCTGCGGCCGTTTAAAAGAACTTCTGGATGAAATTACGATTGATGAAGTCGCCCATGTAGGACAACGAAGAAATTTCATCGGCCCACTGGGCATGAAGGTTTCAAAAGCGCTGGTTAGACCTTTTTATACGCTGTTTTTCAATGATATTCCCGAAATCAAACAATTGTTCAATGTAGGTCAGATGATTGAGGATGGCATCGCTTTCGATTTTAATAAACTGCCCGATCATATGATTGAACGCAGCTGGATTCCCTCTTACTGCAAAGCCTGAAAGGCAATCCATAACGGATAGGAATGCTCGCCGCACTATATCCTTAATCCGGTATCCCTCCCGCCACGCAACATTTCAGCCGCGTGCTTACGCGTGGTTTCGGTGATCTTCTCGCCGCCCAGCATCCTGGCAATCTCCTCAACTCGCTCCTGCTTTTCAAGCACAGTGATGCGGCTCGATACTTTCCCTCCATTACCGGGATCGACGGATTTGGTGACTTGCCATTGATGGTCTCCCGCCGATGCGACTTGTGCCAGATGAGTGATGCACATAACTTGCCGTTCGGTACCCAGTTTTTTCAGTAACCCTCCCACGATCTCCGCCACGCGTCCGCCTATGCCTGCGTCTACTTCATCGAATATGAGTGTGGGTGCCGCACCGAGCTTGCTCGTGATAACCTGTATTGCCAGGCTGATCCGCGACAGCTCGCCGCCCGATGCGACTTTTGCCAACGGCCGTAGCGGCAGTCCCTGATGAGACGAAACCTGAAATTCGATTTGCTCCATACCGTGTGCATTGCCTTGTTCAAGCGGGAGTAACGCCACCGAAAACTCTCCACCCGCCATCGCCAGGGTTTGCATGGCCGCGGTAACTTGTTGGGCAAGCGTTATGGCCGCTTCTTGCCTCGCCTCACTTAGTCTCTTTGCAAGCCTGAAATATTCGTTTCGCGCTGCCGCCTCTTCCTTCGCCAGCGTTTCGCCGTCGTCCCCCTGATCGAGCTCTTTCAACCGGTCGGTCGCAGTTCTCGATAGATCCGGCAATTCGGCGGGGGTAACACGATATTTTCTGGCGGTAGCGTGAATCGCCGACAACCGTTCCTCCATCTCCTGCAAACGTTGCGGGTCAAGATCCAGGCGCTGTTGATAGCGCCCTAGTTCGTATACGCCTTCCTGTAGCTGAATCTGCGCCGATTCCAGCAAATCAAGAGCAGTACTAAGATCAGTGTCGCAATCAAGCAAGTTGTGCAGACGCGAAATAACCGAATTGATTTGCGCGAGCGCAGCCGATTCTCCTTCCGACAGCGCTTCCAGCCCCATCTGCACCGCTTCGAGCAAGCTTGCTGCATGCGATAAACGGCTGTGATCGGCTTGCAATGTTTGCCACTCATCAAACGAGAAATTCAATGCGGTGAGTTCATTGACTTGCCACTCCAGTTGCTCACGCTCTTGCAGGAAAGCGGTGGCATTCTGCTCCCAGGCCAGCCGCCGCTGCTGCAAGCCCTGCCAACGACGATAAACTTCCGCCGTACTTTGCGGCAATCCATGGTTGCCTGAGAAAGCGTCAAGCAGTTCACGTTGCGCATCGCTGCGCAGCATAGACTGATGCGCATGCTGACCATGGATGTTCACGAGTCTTTCTCCTGCTGCGCGTAATTGCTGCAAGGTGGCGGAGTATCCATTGATGAAACCACGCGACCTTCCACTAATATCCACTATCCTGCGCATCAGACATACGCCGCCGTCATCATTACTTTCAAATCCGTTCTCGCGCACCCAGTCTTCCATCCCCGGCAGTCCCCTAATATCGAACTCCGCGCTGATTTCAGCGCGTTCGCGCCCATTGCGTACCTCGGCAGGATCGCTGCGTTCACCCAGAACAAGTGAAAGCGCATCAATCAGAATAGACTTTCCCGCCCCGGTTTCGCCCGTAAGCACCGTAAAGCCGGGTACGAACTCCAGCTCCATGCGATCGACAATGACAAAATCCCGAATGCTTAAAAACTTTAGCATGATAAAAGATTCACATCGGATTTCTGGGTAAGCCGCTCCAGCCAAGCTTCTCGCGCAACATACGGTAATAGCTATGGTCCGAAGAATGCAGCAACGTTGCTTCATGGGGAGAGCGGCGTACTACCACCTTGTCATGTTCCTGCAGGTCGAAATGGGAATGGCTGTCGGAGTGCACACGAGCAACCGCGGTGCGATGCATCAGGATTTCCACGACGGCATCGGGTTCCACCACGATAGGCCGATTGCTCAGCGTGTGCGGACTAACAGGTACCAGCGCGATCAAGTCCAGGCTGGGATGAAGGATCGGACCGCCCGCCGACAATGCATACGCGGTCGAGCCGGTCGGGGTGGCCACGATCAGGCCATCGGAACGCAGTGAGTAAACGTATTCACCATTGATACGCACCTCGAACTCTATCATGTTGCCGCCGATTCCTCGGTTCACTGCCACGTCATTCAGTGCCAAGGCACTGAATATGCTGGAATTATTGCGCGTTACTTCAACATATAGCAGCATGCGCCGCTCCATGACATATCGGCCATCGAGCATAGCGCCCAGCGTCTCCACCATGGAATCGATGGAAAGATCCGTCAGGAATCCGAGCCTGCCCTGATTGATGCCAACCAATGGCACGTTAAAAGGCGCGAGCTTCCGGGCGATATTGAGCATGGTGCCATCTCCCCCCAGCACGATAGCCAAATCAGCGCGTACACCAATCTCGTCCATCGTGACAGCGGGATATTTCTTTTCTGCCACATTGGCGTCGGTCAGGCAATCCAACAATACTTCCACATCACGGCTTTCCAGATATCGGCCCAGGCGCAATAACGGAGTCACGATTTCTGGATTCTTGTGCTTGCCGATCAGAGCTATTGTTTTGAACGAGGAATTCATTAATGAATTTAAGATGGGAACTCCGCCACACTGCCGGGAACGACCCGCTGTTTAAGAACGTCTGAATAGCTGGTCTAAAAAAAATTTGCTCAAAGATTCTCTGATCGTTGTTTTCAAGATTAAACCATATCGGGCTTCGGGTGACAAAAGATTCCAGCACAGTGAGATAAATTGCACGCTAATCCGCGGGTTGACCCCCTGCCCGATTTGGATGGAAACAAGTTTCTCGATGAAAACAAAAATAGCATCATGACCCACCTGTCCATTGCCACTTTCTGATTGAACAGAATTTTTTGCTACAGGTCAAATAAAGTGAGCAGTAACGACCTAAAGATGGCAATTGCTTTGATACACTGACTTGTTGCTACTTGTTGCCTTGGGCCGAATAACGCAATCCCAAAGCCGGCAAGCTGAATCCTGGTGTAAAATAAACTCATGCTTAATCAACGCGCAAAAATTCTGCTCAAGACACTGGTAGAACGATATATCAGTGAAGGTCAGCCCGTGGGCTCCCGCTCGCTTTCCAAATTTTCCGGCCTGGATCTGAGCCCGGCTACCATACGCAATGTGATGGCCGATCTTGAGGAAATGGGTTTTGTAGCCAGCCCCCATACTTCAGCCGGACGCGTCCCGACTCATCGGGGCTACCGCTTTTTTATCGATACACTGCTGGTGGTCAAGCCCCTGGACGTTTTCGAAATCCACCAGCTTCAAGATCAGTTGTACCCGGATCATCCCTCACGGTTGATCAACTCCGCTTCGCAGTTGCTGTCGGAATTGACGCGTTTTGCCGGCGTGGTGGTAACTCCCAAGCGGAGCAGTGCGGTATTCCGCTATATCGAGTTCATGGCCTTGTCGGAGAAACGCATCCTGCTGATCATCGTAACGCCGGAGGGCGATGTTCAGAATCGCGTGCTTTTCACCGACAGACCTTACAGTCCGGCGGAGTTGATTGAAGCCGCCAATTTCATTAATCAGAATTACGCCGGTTGTACCTTTGATGAAATTCGCGTTCGCCTTCAAAGCGAATTGAAACAACTGCGCCACGATATGACCAACCTTATGACCGCGGCCATAGAACTGGGTAACGAAGCGGTCCAGGCAAACAGCGAAGCGGTGGTGGTCGCGGGTGAGCGCAAGCTGCTCGATGTGCATGATCTAGCCAGCAACATGACCAGCCTGAAGAAGCTATTCGACCTGTTCGAACGTAAAACCGTATTGCTGCAGTTGCTGGAATTCAGCCGGAAGGCGGAAGGTGTACAAATTTTCATCGGCGATGAGTCGGGTGTGTTGTCGCTGGATGAATTCAGCGTCGTTACCGCACCTTACGAGGTAGAGGGAAAAATTGTGGGGACCGTTGGGGTGGTCGGCCCCACTCGCATGGCTTACGAACGGATCATCCCGATTGTGGATGCCACCGCCAGACTGCTTTCCAGCGCGCTATCGCAGCATTGATTATCCCGCATTCGCCCTTGAACCAGCGACCCGTTCCTACCTCCTGAGCCCGCTATCCAATGCTATTTCTCGTCAGAAAACCGAACAAGGCGATGAGGACAGTATCTATAGATTTAAAAGCTTGTCGCTTCCATTAATCCGGCGATTACACAGTATAAGCGCCCTGCCGGCGAAAGCCGGTATCCAGTGGCGTTCCAGGCATTCCATTGCGGGGTCGGACTGGGTTGCGGGTGAGGCCCGGAACAAAGAAATTCATGGTAATTTCTTTGCCTGATCAATAATGAGGATTGGAATAACTTGATTTCCCCCGAACCCGCTCACGAGCATGGCACCCAAAGCCGGACAGGTATTTTGCTGGTCAATCTTGGCACGCCTGATGCCCCCACCGCCCAGGCGCTACGACCTTATCTCAAGCAATTTCTGAGCAACCCGCGAGTCATTGAAATGCCGCAATGGGCATGGTGGCCGATTCTGAACGGTATCATACTCAATACCCGTCCGAAAAAATCGGCGGAAAAATACGCACAAGTATGGATGCCGGAGGGCTCGCCGCTCAAAGTCCATACCGAGCGCCAGACTCAGCTGCTGCGTAATGCCCTGGTGGATCACACTCATCCCGCACCGATGGTCGAATATGCAATGAGCATTGGGAGCCCTTCCATCGCGGAAGTGCTGGGGCAGATGAAGCAGCAAGGCTGTGAACGTATCCTGGTGCTGCCGCTCTACCCCCAGTATGCCTCCAGCAGTACCGCTTCAGCCTTCGACGAGGTCTTCGCGCAGCTGGGAAAGATGCGCAACACCCCTGCCATACGCACCGTGAAGCATTATCACGACCATCCGGGTTACATTGCCGCGTTGGCGCAAAATGTGCAGGATTACTGGATGAAAGCCGGTAAACCCGACAAGCTGGTGATAAGTTTTCACGGCGTGCCGCGCTTCACCCTGGACAAAGGCGACCCCTACCATTGCGAGTGCCAGAAAACGGGGCGATTGTTGGCCGAGGCACTGGAACTCCAAGCGGATGAATACCAGATTTGTTTCCAGTCGCGGTTTGGGCGAACAGAATGGCTAACACCCTACACTGCAAAAACGCTGGAACAACTCGGTAAACAAAATATCCGGCGCGTTGATGTCGTCTGTCCCGGTTTCGTTTCCGATTGTCTTGAAACCCTGGAAGAAATCGCCATGGAAGGCAAAGCCATTTTCATCCAGGCTGGCGGTCAGGAGTTTCATTATATTCCCTGTCTTAACGAACGTGACGACTGGATACAGGCCCTGGCCGACATCGCGCTTGCTAATTTGCAGGGATGGCTGGGTCTGGAACATTCAGAAGAACAATTGACTCAATCGCAGCGGCGGGCGCTGGAGATGGGAGCGGCAAAGTAGAGTCCGGCAGGATGCTAGGCTTTCTGGCCGCGATTGCCCAAGCGGCTGCGTACAAATTGGATAATGCCTGGCAAAATCGAAATAATGATGATGCCAAAAATGAAAAAGGTCAGATTGTTTTTCACTATCGGTACGTTGCCGAAGAAAAAGCCGCCAAATACAAAAAAGCTGATCCAGAAAATACTGCCGAAGGCGCTGTACGCCATGAAATACGGATAGACCATGCGCCCAACGCCAGCCACGAAAGGTGCAAAGGTACGCACGATGGGCAAAAAGCGTGCGAAGATAATGGTCTTGCCGCCATGCTTTTCATAGAATCGGTGAGTTTTTTCCAGATGGGCGCGATTTAATAGACGTGAATCCGCGCGGCTGAATATCCTGGGACCGAAATAACGTCCAATCCAGTAATTCGTATTGTCGCCGCAAAATGCGGCCAGCATGAGCAGGGCCGCCAGCCATTGAACATCCATGGCGCCGCTTGCGGCAATCGCGCCTGCAACGAACAGGAGCGAGTCTCCCGGCAGGAATGGTGTCACCACCAACCCGGTTTCACAGAAGATAATCAGGAACAGAATGAGATAAATCCAGTTGCCGTAATTCTGAACCAGCCAGATGAGATGCTGATCCAGATGCAGGATGATATCGATAAAAGTGGTGAGAAGTTCCAAAACGAGCCTTAGGCAAAACGGGACCGGAGCTGCGACGAAACTGGTAAGTGCCTAAAAAATCAAGGCTAAATCAAGGTATCGCTTCTGCCTCTTCCTTCTTCTTTTCAGGCTTGACAATATCCTCGCGTGAGACACCCAGCAACATGAGGAGCGGGCTTGCCACCAGCACCGAGGAATAAATGCCAAACAGGATGCCGATGGTCAGCGCCAACGCAAAGTAATGCAGTGCCTCGCCACCGAACAGCAGCATGGAGACCACGACCATCTGTGTACTGCCATGGGTGATGATAGTGCGCGATATGGTACGGGTAATCGCATTATCTATGACCTGTGTCACGGGGGCCTTGCGCATCTTGCGAAAATTTTCCCGTATCCGGTCGAATATCACCACCGATTCATTTACCGAATAGCCAAGGATCGCCAATATGGCCGCCAGTACGGTAAGTGAGAACTCCCATTGGAAAAAGGCAAAGAAACCGAGAATGATCACGACGTCATGAAGGTTGGCAATGATCCCGGAGACACCGAATTTCCACTCGAAACGTACTGCCAGATAGGCCACGATGCCAAGCGATACGATCAATAATGCCAACGCACCATTCTCCACCAGTTCTTTGCCCACTTGTGGGCCGACAAACTCTACCCGGCGTATCTCCGCGGTCTCGTCATCCTGACGCAGGGCGGCGATCACTGTTTCGGACAACTTGGCGCTGGACATATCCGGCTTGGCTGGCAGTCTTATCAACACATCCCGGGATGTGCCGAAATTCTGTACGCTGACATCCGGCATCCCCAGTTTCACGAGCACGTTCCGCACCTTGTTGATGTCCGCCGAGTGGGTATAGCCAACTTCCATTACCGTGCCACCGGTAAAATCCACACCCAGATTCAGGCCCTTGGTAAAGAGAAAAAATACCGACACAATAAAAGTCAGTAACGAAATGGTGGTGGTATATTTCCCCCAGCTCATGAAGGGGATATCGCGCTTGATCCTGAAAAATTCCATCCGGTCCTATCTCCCGCTCGTTTCTGCCTGTTTTCTACTTATTTTTTTACTTATTCTTCACTTATTTTTTCAGTCGGGCAGGCCGCTCCGGCCTACTCATTCCTGCATCAGCGCTTGTCACTTCCGGCTTCCAAACCTGTCCAATGGAAACCGCGTCCAATTTGCGACGGCCGCCATATGTCAAATTGACCAGACCGCGCGAAACCATCACGGCACTGAATACTGAAGTCAAAATACCCAGACACAACACCACGGCAAATCCCTTGATAGGGCCGCTACCGAATGCAAATAAAGCGATGCCGGCGATCAGGGTGGTAACGTTGG
Source organism: Nitrosospira sp. NpAV (assembly GCF_000832065.1). GTDB lineage: Bacteria > Pseudomonadota > Gammaproteobacteria > Burkholderiales > Nitrosomonadaceae > Nitrosospira. The sequence goes on from NZ_JXQM01000008.1 coordinate 98,363, forward strand.
AATCAAGTATGGTGCCAAATGCCCGTTCATATCCCGCATTAATCGCGGCTTGCGGCGACATGCCGTTGCGAAGTTCGTCGCGAACACGTTCGTTGATCAGCACATTTGCATCGATTGCCATGCCTATGGTAAGCGCAATCGCCGCCATGCCCGGAAGCGTCAGGGTAGCCTGTAAGATAGAGAGAAGGCCTATCAAAAGCAGCAGATTCACGCCCAGCGCCACTACGGAAATGACACCAAACATCAGATAATAGACCATCATGAAAATGGCGATCGTCAGAAAGCCATACAACGTGGAATTAAATCCGCGTGCGATGTTGTCCGCACCGAGACTCGGCCCCACCGTGCGCTCCTCGATGATATCCATCGGTGCGGCCAGCGCCCCGGCACGCAATAACAGCGCCACATCCCTGGCTTCCTCGGTACTCATGCGTCCGCTGATCTGTACCCTCCCGCCGCCGATCTCCTCGCGGATTACCGGTGCCGTCACGACTTCCGCCTGATTCTTCTCGATCAGCAAAATAGCCATGCGCTTGCCGACATTATCGTGCGTCAGCTGTCTGAAAATTCGCGCGCCATTGTTGTCGAGGTTAAGATGCACCGCTGGCTGATTGTTGCTATCGAAACCCGCCTGCGCGTCGTTGATGCGGTCACCCGTCAACACCACTTGCTTTTTGACCAGCAACGGACCCCCGCCACGCTCGTTGTAGAGCTCGGTTCCAAACGGAACCTGCCCGCGCAATGCTGCGGCCAGATCACGCTCCTCGTCCACCATTCGCACTTCCAGCGTGGCGGTGCGTCCCAGAATGTCCTTGGCTTTGGCGGTGTCCTGTACACCGGGCAATTGCACGACCACGCGGTCAGCGCCGGCTTGCTGAATAATGGGTTCGGCCACACCCAGTTCATTGACACGATTGCGCAGCGTGGTGATGTTCTGCTGCACGGCGGTATCCTGGATGAGTTTCTGTGCTTCCGGCTTGAGGGTAGCGGTGAGATGAAACTCATCCCTCACACTGCGCTCGCGCAAGCTCAGATCGGCATATGCCTTCTTGATCTCGGCCTCAGCCCTGGCGCGCGACTCGGGATCACGGAACTTGACGGTGATCATCGAGCTATCCTTCTCGAGCCCGATATACTGGATTTTCTGCTCACGCAAGCTGCTGCGTATATCGGCGCTGAAACGGTCAAGCGCTTTGGAAAGCGCCCCGTGCATATCCACCTGCAACATGAAATGTACGCCACCCCGCAGATCGAGCCCCAGATACATGGGCAATGCGCCGATGTGCGTCAACCACTGGGGAGAATTGGGGAGAAGATTCAGCGCTACCATATAACTGTTACCCAGCACTGACTGCAGCATATCCTTGGCCTTGATCTGCGTATCGGTGTCGGTGAAGCGAACTTTGACACCACCCGTTTCAAGGAACATTCCAGTAGTGGTGAGATTAGCTTTCTTTAACGCGTCCTCAACGCGCTGCAGCAACGCAGTATCGGCTTTGGCGGCAGTGCGTAAGGGGGATATCTGTACTGCGGGCGACTCACCATAAAAATTCGGCAGGGTATAGAGCAGTCCCAGCAGTATCGTAACCGCGATAATCAGGTATTTCCAGGCAGGGTAGCGGTTCATGGTTTTGGGATGGATACTAAGGAAAAGAAGGTACAAAAGGACGATGCCGCACCCTCATGTCTTGCCTTACCGGAACGTGATTATTCCTTCTCGATGCTGTTCAACGTTCCCTTGGGCAACAGGGTCTGTATGGCTGCCTTTTGAATGACGATCTGTACATTTTCGGCAATCTGGAGTATTACGTAATTACCACTGACTTTGCTCACGCGTCCTAACTGACCACCTGTGGTCGCTACCTCATCGCCTTTTTGCAGCGCCTCTATCATCAGCTTCTGTTCCTTGGCACGTTTTGCCTGAGGACGAATGAGCAGAAGATAAAATACGGCGAAGATGCCAATCAGCGGAAGCAGGCTCATAAAATCCGCACCGGTCGGGGCGGAAGCGGCGGCCTGGGCGAAAGCTTCATTAATCAGCATGACATTCTCCGATGATAGTTAAACCCGGTAATCCATTAGACGACTCTCCGAGCCTATCGAGTGCTGACAGTCAGTTTGCGTCCATTCTTGCCGCTTGCCCGGCGTCCGTGGATCAAGCCATGGACTCTTCCCAACCGGCAAAACTGCTTCACGACCTGCCCGCCAGCATCTCGCTTTCTCTTTCTAATAGATTATCCGGGTTAAAAAAATGCGATTTTAGCATGATGCGGCGCGGGCTTGAAATTCTTGCGCATATTCTTCGAACTTGCCCCTCTCGATTGCGGCACGAATTTCACTCATCAACTGCTGGTAGTAATACAGATTGTGCAGCGTGTTGAGACGGGCACCGAGGATTTCATTGATCCGTTGCAGATGGTGCAGATAAGCGCGAGTAAAATGACGGCACGTATAACAGCCGCACTGGGCATCCGGCGGCGCCGTGTCCAGGCGGTATTGACTGTTGCGCAGCTTGATTATGCCGTTGCGCGTAAATAGCCAGCCATTACGCGCATTGCGCGTAGGGAGCACGCAGTCGAACATATCCACCCCCTGGGCTACCGCATTGACGATATCCGCCGGCGTTCCGACACCCATCAGGTAACGTGGCCGTTCGGCGGGTAGCTGGGGGGCGACATGCTTAAGAATGCGCTGCATGTCCTCCTTGGGCTCGCCCACCGAAAGCCCGCCGATGGCATAGCCGTCGAAACCGATATTCCGTAACCCCGCCAGTGATTTGTCGCGCAGATTCTCGTGCATTCCCCCCTGGACGATGCCAAACAATGCATTGGAATTGCCGCCATCGTTATCATGCGCGCGTTTTGAGCGTTCCGCCCAGCGCAAGCTCAATTCCATGGACTCACCCGCTATGCGCTCGTCCGCCGGGTAAGGCGTGCACTCGTCGAATATCATTACGATGTCCGAATTGAGTATGCGCTGGATGCGCATCGATTCCTCCGGCGTAAGAAAACACGCATCGCCATTCACCGGCGAACGAAATTTGACTCCCTCTTCGGTAATCTTGTTCAACACTCCCAGGCTGAATACCTGAAAACCACCGGAGTCCGTCAGTATCGGCCCGTTCCAACCCATGAAGCGGTGGAGCCCGCCATGCGCCTCGATCACTTCAAGGCCGGGACGCAGCCACAAATGGAAGGTGTTGCCAAGCACGATATGCGCGTTAACTTCCTGCAATTCCGCAGGCGACATCGTTTTTACCGCGCCATAAGTCCCCACCGGCATGAACGCTGGCGTCTCCACCACACCATGCGTCAGCGTCAGGGTGCCGCGACGGGCCATGCCATCACTGCGATGCAGTTGAAATTTCATGTTAAACGGGCAATTGAGTGAAGTGATTTTATAAGTGATGATTGATGAGCATGGGGGACTATTTTATCTGGCGGGAAAATACCTTAAGTCTCCTCATGTCTCCCCATTCCAGACTTTGACCAAAAATCCAGGCTAAACCAGCAGTGGCCTGCTTTGCACGCTACTGCATCCGGGTTCCGCCCGCATGATGTTTATTGTTCGCCCCCGGATCATACAAGAGGATTCTGCTCTATGGCTCCCTTTCGATCAGCATGGCATCGCCATAGCTGAAAAAGCGGTAGCGCTCATTTATCGCGTGTTGATAAGCGCGGTGGATATTCTCCATCCCGCCAAAGGCGGACACAAGCATGAGCAGGGTTGAGCGAGGCAGGTGAAAATTGGTTATCAAACGCTCCACCACGCGCAAACGGTAACCCGGTGTGATAAAAATATCCGTATCGCCATGACCCGATCGCAGTTCACCTTTACCTGCCACAGCCGCCGCCTCCAGCGCTCGCAGCGATGTTGTTCCGACTGCCAGTACACGTCCACCGGCAGCTTTCGCACGCCGGATTGATTCCACCGTTTCTGGCGGGACATGAAAAATCTCTTTGTGCATTTGGTGATCGGCAATATTTACCACCCGGACGGGCTGGAATGTACCCAAGCCGACATGCAGCGTCACATGCGCAATCACCACACCCATTCCGCTTAATGTAGCCAGCATGCTTTTATCGAAATGGAGCCCGGCCGTAGGCGCTGCAACAGCACCCGCCTGTTTCGCATAGACGGTCTGGTAGCGTGCTTCATCCGTTTCTGTCGCCGTGCGCGAGATGTATGGCGGCAGCGGCAAACTGCCGTAGCGCTCCAGTAACTCGATCGCTGACCATTCATGATCGAAGCGCAAGGTATAGAGCTCCTGCTCGCGCTCCAACACCGTCACCTCGATTGTATCCTCAAGAAGAAACCTGGAGCCAGGTTTAGGTGAGTGGCTGGCCCGGATGACCGCCAGCACGCAATGCGCGTCCAGCACCCGCCCCACCATCACCTCCACCCTGCCGCCGCTGCCCTTTACCCCAAATAATCGCGCCTTGATGACGCGGGTGTCGTTGAATACCATCACGTCGCCGGCGCGCAAATATCGGGGTAAATCGGAAAACATTGCATCCCGCAGCAGACCGCTCGAACCCTCCAGATGCAGCATACGACTACTGCCCCGCTCCTTGGCTGGAAATTGCGCGATCAACTCGGAGGGAAGATTGAAATCGAAATCCTGAACTTTCATCGCGCGTATTATACCGATGTGTCTTGGCTTCACCTGCCTTGGTTGCCGCAAGCTGTGTTTTCAGTAATAATGCCCCCTCCTGAAAAGGCATTGCCGGGATGGCGGAATTGGTAGACGCACGGGACTCAAAATCCCGCGACTGTGAGGTCATGGGGGTTCGATTCCCCCTCCCGGCACCAGTGATAAGGAATTTACTTATTTCTGTTCAATACCTTATCTAGCCGATCTTGTCCTTGTGTTGGTACTTTGGTGGTACCGCACGCGCGACTATTCCTTGGAAGCGTATTTAAAGTATCTATCCGCGCGGTAACACCTACTATTACCAGAGGAAAATACCCCTAGCCCTACTGGACCGCTATGGGGGTAAGCAACACATCAAGGTAAACCTCAAAACCAACGATTTAAAGCAAGCGGCGAAACAGGCTGCTGCGCTCAATAAACAGTATGAATCGGCGTGGTTTACTCTTCGTAACAATGCGGATTTAAAGCCCTGGAGTGTTCGCGAATCGACCATTAAGCTACTTGGAGAGTATGACTTAAGGCCCAAGCCCGCGATTATGACGGAAATAACATTGATATGTTTATCAAGTATCTCCAGGGAAAGCAAGATGGGGGGTATACAAGATGGGTATGGTAATTGGCAGGAACCCCATCCTGAGGACTTCTTAAATCCTCGGCTGCGAGCACAGGTTACAGCTGGCACAAACCGGACAAAGCTGACGAAGGAGTTTGGGATAAGCCGGAAAACCCTTTATCAATACATCCGATAAGAAGGAAGAACGGGGTCATCGAATTTGGAGCAACGAATGTTGCATGCGCAGCTTTTTGATCCAGCAAAAATTCAGTCAGATAGGAGAAAACATGGCCCAGTTCATCAACACCAAAGAAAACATCGTCACCGAAGCAGTCGATGGTCTGGTCGCGGCGTCTGGCGGTAAGCTGGCGCGGCTCGACGGCTATCCGCACATACGGGTGGTCGTACGTAATGACTGGGACAAGTCCAGGGTCGCGTTGATCTCGGGAGGCGGATCGGGCCACGAACCGGCACATGCGGGTTTCGTCGGGGAAGGGATGCTGACGGCTGCGGTGTGCGGTGACATCTTCGCCTCGCCGACAGTCGACGCGGTACTGGCAGGCATCCTTGCCGTGACGGGATCGTCCGGCTGCTTGCTCATCGTCAAGAATTATACTGGGGACCGATTGAATTTCGGGCTGGCGGCCGAACGCGCTCGCCAGTTCGGCTTGAATGTCGAGCTAGTCATCGTCGCCGATGATGTGGCGTTGCCCGACTTGCCCCAAGCCCGCGGCGTCGCCGGCACGCTTTTTGTGCACAAGATAGCCGGCGCGTTGGCCGAGAATGGTGCCGACTTGGCGCACATCGCCGCGGCCGCGCGCAAGGTCGTGTCAAAGACAAAAAGCATCGGCATCTCGCTAAGCACCTGCACCATCCCAGGTTCGCCAAAGGAGGATCGCATTCCGCCCGGCATGGCCGAGCTTGGGCTTGGCATCCACGGTGAAGCCGGGGTTGAGCAGATCGAGTTCAAGGACGCGAGTAAAGCTGTCGCTACCATGGTCGAGCGCCTGTCAGCTGCAATGGAAGAAAAGCCGCATGTCGCTATGATCAACAATCTCGGCGGCACGTCGGTCATCGAGATGTCGATCATCCTCAACGAAATCCGGCGGTCAGCGATTGGCGAGCGAATAACCCACGTCATCGGGCCGGCGGCCATGATGACATCTCTCGACATGCATGGCTTCTCGATTTCAGCCTATCCTGCCGACGATGCCGAGATCGCCCTGCTCAAGCAGCATACGCCGCTGGCAGCATGGCCGCGGGTCTCCCGGCTAGGCCAGGTCTCGATTCAGGCACTTCCGGACGGCCTGACGCCTGTCGTTCCGATGCCCTCGATGCACAAGCCGACCAGGGAGTTCCTGACCAGTTGCTGCGAGGTTCTGATTGCCGCCGAGAACGACCTCAACGCGCTCGACGCGAAGTCAGGCGATGGCGACACCGGCAGCACGCTAGCCGGCGCGGCACGCGCCCTGATCAGTGCCGTGGACCGATTGCCACTTGCCGACCATACCCAGCTCTATCGAGCCATTGGCTTGGAGCTTTCCCAAACCATGGGAGGCTCGTGCGGTGTGCTCCTCGCGATCTTCTTCGCCGCAGCGGGCGACGCCGCCTCAAGCGGCTTGCCAATGCGCGAAGCGTTGCAGGCCGGGTTGCGGAGAATGCAGGAGATCGGCGGGGCACGTCCGGGTGACCGCACCATGGTCGATGCTCTTGCGCCAGCCCTTGATGTGCTGGATGAGAGCATGACCGAGGCAGCGAAAGCCGCGCGTGCGGGCGCCGATCGCAGCGCTCAAATGAGCAAGGCGAATGCGGGCCGCGCTTCCTATGTCAATGCCAAGCATTTGGTCGGTCACGCTGATCCAGGTGCTGAAGCGGTCGCGCGACTGTTTGAGCACTTGGCCTTATTATAGATTGTAAGCACCTGTTGAATCGCCCTGATTTTTGAGCTGGATAATTATCCCGCGATCACAAAGAAAATTGCCTCTCCCCTTTTGCTATTTTTACCCATGATAACGTCTTTTATCAATAATAACGCGATGCGTTAGCTGGAGGGTCGTTCACTGCCTTCATGCGCGATAGCTGCGTTCTCCCCGCCGGTTTGACTGCCGGTTCTCTGATCTAGCGTCCCGTGAATATGCTTTCTCTGCCGAAATAATAGTGAGGTGGTGCTGTGGGAGAAATTCTCACGCGCTCGTTTCCTCTTTCAGATTTGCACTTCATGCATGAGGAATATGACGATACAACATGGATGGTGCCACGTTCAAACGCCGGGCTGAAGATGCATAAGGAGAAACGCCACTCCGGTCTCCAAAGTGGGGAGGATACGGCGCGGTTCTTGCGGAATCTGTTCGAATACCCTGGGCGCGTTGAGACCCGATTAGCAGTCTGGTTGCAAATGCTGCCTTGGCGGCTTTCTTTATCTAAATAACTATTATTGCCAACCCTAAATGACGCCAATGAATGGTAGATGTAAGGATGTTAGTGTGCGTACGAAAATGGTTCGTAACGTATTGACAAGAAATTGAGTCCTCTTTTATCTATATTACTGTTTTTATTGGGACATTGTTATCAAAATTATTTATGCTTTAGTCAAGAATAACTTGAAAACAGCTATTCGGAAGGAGTATGATTTTTTCGTCCCCCTTGAATTTTTCTTATTCACCCGGCACCGATTAAAAAAAATCAACACTTCATCAGCCCATTTATTTAGCCTCGGGACTTATTTTTTTTCCCATCCTGTATTGGAAGAAGGATAAATGGACAATTTGCCGCTACGTTTTTGGAAGGGCTCTTGGCGTACTGGCTGTACATTAACTAATCCTCCGCGCTGAACCCATTATCGGGCTTTCTTGACGGCGAGGAAGAGGAGCCCGTTGATCAGCGGAAAAAACAGCAGCAGGGCCCAGCAAGAATGCGCTGAAACGAATATTCAATTTCAACATATTCACGAGAATCGCCAGTAATTGTGAATTGACCTGCCTCCACCCCTCTTCATAGCACTCTCTTATGAAAACGACCCGTCTCGTGGGAACCAGCAGTTTAATCCTTGCGATAGCCCTTGGCGTTAGCGTTGCATCGCCGGCTTTATCCCAGACTTTGGGTAATGCCCCCATCATCATAAATCCTGACGGCACGACGAGGTTTCTTGATACGCTGCGCGGATACTCCTCCTTCGCTTCCGACATAAACGATTCCGGACAAGTGGTGGGAGAAAGTGAACTCCCCAGTGGTTCTGACCCTGCTTACATTTCTGACCATGCTTTCACAACAGGTCCCAACGGGATCGGGATAACTGATCTTGGCACGCTGCGTGGAGATTATAGCTACGCTCGGGGCATCAACAATTCCGGACAAATAGTGGGCGGCAGTAGCTTCACCCCAGACGCCAGTTTATATACTCATGCCTTCATTATCAGGTCCAACAAAACAGGAATGAGCGACCTTGGCATGCTGGGTGGGGATTCTAGCGCAGCTCAGGCCATTAACGCTTCCGGACAGGTAGTGGGAGGCAGTGGTGTGGTTCCAGGTAATGGATATGGTCACGCCTTCATAACGGGTCCCAACGGCATGGGGATGAGGGATTTGGGCACCCTGGGAGGATCCTACAGCAACGCCGCCAGCGTCAACGATTCCGGGCAAGTGGTGGGAGAAAGTGATCTGCCAGATGGTTCTTACCATGCCTTCATCACGGGTCCAGACGGGAAGGGTATGAACGACCTTGGCACGCTGGGCGGACGGGAAAGCCATGCCTACGACATCAACAATTCGGGACAGGTCGTAGGGTTTTCCACAACTATCGATGGATCTACCCATGCCTTCGTCACCGGACCCAATGGTAGGGGGATGACGGATCTTGGCACGCTCGGCGGGGATTACAGCGTAGCTCATGGGATCAATGATGCCGGAGCAGTCGTAGGATGGAGTGAAACCTCAAATAATTCCATCCATGCCTTCATAACGAGTCCCGGCAGTATGGGATTGACCGATCTTTATTTCATTACGGACCCCCATGCGAACGCCGCTTATGGAATCAATAACAAGGGACAAGTAATTGCACTAACCGATAGAGCAATTCCCCAAGTTCCCGAACCGGAAGCCTATATCTTGATGCTGGCTGGATTGGGACTGATCGTTTGCATGGGACGCCGCAAAAAGCAGTTTGCTTAGTGCTTATATGCCAGGTGGTTCCAACCTCATCAATGAGCGTTTGTTTGTGGCCACGCCTTCATTACCGGTCCCAACGACACAGGAATGAGAAATCTTGGCGCGCCAGATGGAATTGTCGGCCATGCTTTCGGTTAACGCACGGCCCTTCAAAATCATCAAAGAGTCACCGCCCGAGCATGACATCCTCGCCAAGCGAGATCATGAGACGAATCAAGGGTCGCACATTGAGCAAGCTGTTTGAAGAGTTTGCGCACCTGAAGAAGAGATATTGGGGGAAGTATTTTTGGGCGAGAGGATATTTTTGTGCCACGGTAGGGCAAATGACGGAAGATATGATCAAGCAGTATTTGGAGCATCATTTTGAGCCGAAGTCGGACGATGATTTCAAAATGGAATCCGATTAAGACGCACCGTTCAGCTGACGCGTATCTGGACTTTCAGTCCGTAACCCCAACCCACCAGCTTATCCTGTCAATGGTTCCCTAAGGAGAGGGGTAGAACGCCGTTGACGGATGACTAAGCTGCCATTCGCGGAGTTTGGCTATTCCCGACATGCGATACGGTTTCTGTATGAATTTAAAATCTTCCGTGCTGCTATTTCCCTTTGTCGGGCCGATGCGGCATAGCCCGAAACCAAGACCACTTTAATATTGGGATTGAGGCTGCACGCATCTCGGGCTTGGTCAATGTCGCTCATCCCCGGCATCATGATACCGCTGAAAAGCACATCGACATCCGGTCCCATGCTGCGAAACAGCTCGATGGCGACGTTGAAAGCCTCCGACTGATCGTCGACTCCCAGCGCTTTTTCACTGCCCTTCGGACTTCGACGCCAATTCTTCATTCGCGTCGCCTTCCTGTGCGGGCAGAAAAAGGGAAATAGCTGTGCCCTTCCCCACTTCCGTTTCAATAATCAGCTCACCGCCGAATTGCTTGATTGTGCCGTACACTTGGCTCAATCCCATGCCGGTACCTTTGCCAACCTCTTTCGTGGTATAGAAAGGCTCTGTTGCCCTCTTGGCCACGTCAGGCGGCATACCCGTACCAGTGTCCCTGATGGTGACTTTCGCATAGCATCCTGCAGGCAATCCATCGATATTGTTCTGGTACACCTCGACTTTTTCAGTGCTCAGCGTGATGGTTCCCCCCTCGGGCATGGCATCACGCGCATTCACCACCAAGTTTAATAATGCGGCCTCAAATTTCGAGGCATCGACCATGGCGGGCGGCAATCGCGGGTCGAGTTTAATGTCAAAGATCACCGAGCCTGTCTGAGCTTGGTGAAGTACCACTTCAAAAGAATTTATGATGTGATTTAGGTTGTATTTATCCTGCTTTAACGGCTGTTTGCGGGCAAACGTCAATAACTGCCTCGTTAAGTCCGCACCCTGTGTGGTGGCACGCTCCATGCCTTCAAGAATCTTGGCAGAGGTGGGCGTTTGTATTTCCTGGGCTAGAATTCCAATGCCACTTATGATGACACTAAGCAGGTTATTAAAGTCATGGGCGATGCCCCCGGTCAACTGGCCGATTGCTTCCAGTTTCTGGGATTGAAACAAGGCTTCCTGGGCGCGCCGTAGATTCTCCGCTGCCTGACGCTTTTCCGTGATATCACGCGTGATTTTGGCATAGGCGATCAATTCACCGAGCTCGTTTTTAATTGGATCGATTATCACATGCGCCCAGAACCTGGATCCGTCCTTGCGAATGCGCCAGCCTTCTCCCTCAAAGCGGCCTTCCGTCGACGCAATCTTTAATGCGGTCATGGGCAATCCGGTATTCCTGTCCTCCTCTGTATAAAACCGGGAAAAATGTGTGCCCACGACGTCGTCACGAGAAAAGCCTTTAATGCGCTGCGCACCGGTATTCCAGTTGGTGATTATGCCATCGGACGACAACATGTAGATCGCATAGTCGGTTACGCTTTGGACCAGTAATCGGAACTGCTCTTCGCTGCCATGCAGGGCCTCGGCTGCCTGCTTACGTTCCGTAATATCGCGGGTGATCTTAGCAAAACCTAGCAGCGTACCCTCCTGATCCCTAATCGGGTCAATGACGACGCTCGCCCAGAAACGACTACCATCCTTGCGCACGCGCCAGCCTTCATCTTCAAACTTGCCTTCTTCAAGCGCGATTTGCAGCGCCCGGAATGGAAGATTGCTTGCTCTGTCTTCTTCCGTATAAAACCGGGAGAAATGCTGCCCGAGGATCTCGTCGGCCGTATAACCCTTGAACCGCTGGGCGCCTGCGTTCCAGCTGTTGACAAAGCCTTCCGGGCTCAGGATGTAGAGGGCATAATCCTTCACGCTATCGATGAACAGCCGGAAACGCGCGGCGTCGATGGATGACGTGACGGGAGGAGAAGAAGGCTGCATCGCGTTATCCTGCGTGTATGAAATAAAACTCTGCCAATAAAACAACGTTCCGTACAAGGTATTATCTGCCATCACTATCGGATGCGGTAAAAATTTGTACGGAACCCGGAGTGCAGTTATGGCAACTTGGTAATTGCCCCCTCCGCTTGTAGCATTAGTGCGGCGCCGGCAACACTTTGACGGCACACTCCTAACATGTTGCCCCCGTAGCGGGAGGGCTATCGCAGCCCAAATTGGAGAGACGTTCCGGTTACGCCTTCGTTCACCGGGCTTGCAGTAAGGAGGGCGGAGCCGGGTAGCTCCGCGTTATTGCTGAAGCCGTGCAAAAAAAATCCTGACCGGATACGTCATTCTTTGCCGTCAGCGCTAATGCAGGATAGGTAATTTGCCGCTATGGCAGGAATACGTGCGGGGGAGTCCGTCTGCGTCCATTCCTGTCTCGCAGGCCATGTCGAACGCCGACGAACATCGACGCTGTCGGATGCCCGGTGAAGGGCAGGCATATGAGTACGCTGGGAATGGCCATTTGCGTTGCGGAACCGGAATGACGCGGTCTGTTAGAACCACAAAGCTGTTACTAACAGCCACACCGAGGGTATACCGTTTTGGTCCGTGGAATTTCCATAATCTAGAATTGATAACTTAAGCTCGCGGAGAAGTTGCGACCGGGCCGCGTATAGCGATCAGGTCCGCCGATCGAATCTGCCGTGTGTATATCTCTAACCGGCACATCTGCCCATTGCCAGTATTTCTCGTCCAGCAGATTGAATATCCCTACGGACAGCCTGCCGGTTCGCGCGAATTTCCAATGAGCGAGCAGATCCACCACAGCATAACCTGGCGGCAATAACAGACGTTCCACCCCCCTTGATTCATGGGCGGTTTTGCGCATCGCGGCAGTTACCAGTGATTCAATGCGTAATGATCCTCGTTCATAGGACAAGCCAAGCACGCCAGTCGCCGGATTGACTTGAATAATCGGAAGCCCGGTTTCCAGATCGCGTCCCTTTGTCCAGGCGAAGCTGGCCCGCAAACGCCAGCCCGGGTAAAGCTGCTGGTCCAGTCTGCCTTCAAAGCCATAGATGCGGACCTTTGGCAGGTTACGAGACTGGAATGTTTGCAATCCCGGCACACAGAGAGGATCGCCCGGACAGACAAGTGGGCGCGAAGAGTCGATAAAATCCTCATACCGGTTATCGTAGGCGGTAAAAGATACGGTGCCCCTATCGCTGCTATGACGTAACGATAGTTCGACACCACGCACGACTTCAGGCTTGAGATTGGGGTTGGCGACCGCTGTGTACGCTGCGCCTAAATTGGTAAAACCGATATTCACATCATTGTATGGAGGAGGCCGGAAACCTTGTGAATATTGGGCAACAAACGATAAGCCATAACCCATGTGCAGGATGCCGGAAAGCTTGGGTGAAAATGCGCTCAGCCTGACATCCGCTGTGTCCACGCCAGGATTGCGCTGTATGAAGAGTGCGTCGGGCTTGGGGTTGAGGAAATAATTGTCGTAGCGCAGGCCGGCGATAATAGTGATCCGGTCAGACAACCACCATTCATCCTGAAAAAATGCTGCCAGCTGGGTGGCGCTTGATGGAGGAAAATCACGCGTCGGCAGCAAATCCGGACCAATCTGTTTGGATTGTGTGCCGAGCGTGAGATTACTTTCCATGCCGTCACGTTCCTGCTTTGTATCCGTTCGAAAGGCCTCACCTCCCCAGGTCAGGCTGTGGGCGCCCCACATTTCAAATATCGATTCGTTTTGCAGCTTCGCGCCGGTAAGCTCTTGCTTGAAATCGAATAAGCGCTCAACCCGAAGACTCTGGGTACCGTTGGCGAATCGCAGCAGGCGGTCATCAAACGTATGCTGACCGGTTCTGCTTGTTTGTTGGTAGAGTTTAAGATTGATCGTGCCCAGCGGTGTATTCGCTATGCGCTGGTCGAGTGAAATACGATTGCGCTCATAGGTATCTTTTGCCGTGATTCCTACCGTCAGGCCTCTTGGAAGCGATAAGATATCGGTGTCCACAATGCGTTCGAAACCTTCTGCGGCAAAGGTCGCCCTGTAGCTGGCAAACGGTGTGAAGACAAGCTTGGCGAGTCCATTCATGGTGTCGATCTCCTGGGGATTTGGTTTCGTGCGATTGATGCCGGCACCCCCCACCGTCCCCATGTTGGCGGTTTCGTGACCGTTGCGCTGGACTCCTCGCAGCATCAGTTTGAGATACTCATTTCCAGCGGCAACGGTGCCGATAAGCCCCAGCGACCCGTCCACGCTCTGGTAGATGGTTTCAGGACTCACAGCAAACGAGCGGCCTTTAAGGAAGTCTTCCGGTTCAGGCGAGCGATAAGAGACGACCCCGCCCAACCCCTCTGACCCTTGCAATGCAGAACCGGCCCCCCGCTGGATTTCAACACCAGAAAGCATGCCGACATCGACCATGTTGCGGCCGGCATTCGAAAAACCACCAATAACAAAGTTATCCGGCTGGCGGATGCCATCCATCTGGATCAATATGCGATTGCCATCCAATCCACGGATGTTGAAGCCGCTTATGCCGAACCGGGACGGATTGTTGCCAACAGAAATGCCTGGCTCATAGCGGATCAGATCCTTGATGGACGTGACCATCTGCTCCTTGATCGTTTCGGCAGAAATGACGTTTAGCGTGACGGGCACGTTTTTCATATCCCGCTCCGCTCGAGGAGCGGATACCGAGATCGTGCGGAGCACATTCCCGGTATCGCCTGCCTCTCCTGGTAGTGAATCAGCACACGGAGCCCCCGAGACCGGTTGGGAACCGGTCTCGGGGGTGGATTTCGGGGGTACGGGAACGACTGGACTTTGAGATTCACGTCCCCCGCATGGAGAAGAAGTAGAGCCCGGCTGAATAGTCGTCTCGGCGTATGCTGCACACGCAAGCATCAGTAACGCAGCCGCCAGAAGGCGAACTTTACATTCGTGTAGCATCTGGCTGGGCCGCACGCAATCACTCTTTGCTATGCCTTAGGCGCTTTTCGGGGTATTCCGTCGCCGAACAATGGTGCCCATCAAGCCAAGTCCGGCTAGCAGCATGGCCCATTCGCCGGGCTCCGGTATGGGAGCGGCGATATCCACGGCAACCTGCGCGAAGCTCTGGTGTGGGCCGGTGCTTTGCAGATCGATGTGGAAATTAGTGGGCGCTGTATCCAGTGTCCACACCGCGAGATATTGATTCAGCTCGACCGGACCCATGGAGCTGGAAAACGCTGGGTCGGTATAAGTTATGGCACCGCTGGTTGGCGCTACACCATTCAGCTGAATGGTGCTGTAATCCATTGCGGTGCCCCAGGTCTCGAACTGCAACGCCACGGTAACGGGGCCGCTGAACGCGACAGAAGGAGTGATATCGAGATCAAATATCTCGGTACCGGAGAAGCTGTACAGATTCCCCGAGCTTGCGGCAAAGGTGCCGACATTCCAGGTGAATGTGCTGCTGCTCACGCCAGATGAGCCATAAACCGTGGAATATGGCGTACCGGGCGTACCGCCCAGAAAATTGTCCCACTCCGCATACGCAGTGCCCGTGTCGCCGCGTGTCCAACCGCCCCATGCAGCAGTGGCGTCATCAGGCTTGTCGAAACCAAAACCCGCAGCATAAGGATCAGGCCCGTTGGCGATATCGGCAAGGGCCGGGCCCGCAAGCAGCAGACCGGCAATTAAACTTATCGTTTTCAATTTCACGTTAAAACCCTCCAAGTATGAATGAATTAAATATGCCTACGCTCGTTGCGTAACCCGGCACATACCTGCAACATATCGATGCGGTACATAACCGAGCGCGCACTTGCGTCTTTTATTGAGCTGGCTTAAATCGTGAGGATTGGCTGGCTGGATGATTCTGAAGTCTCTCTTTCAAAAGACTTCATGGGCAGCTGGCGGGTCAGATGAGAATATCCGACCGCTGGCGGGAAACCGATATAGCGATTTACTCGTCTGTTTCAGTCACCTAAGCAGGTGACTTGAATGAGCGAGGAAACTACGCGATACGAATTTGCATTTTATGTAAATGAGAATTATTGTCAATAAGACTAGTCAGAAAGAACTAATATTTTCGAGGATTGGACGTTAAGCTTAACTTGAAGGATGAAGTTATTCCGCTCATATGATTATCCGGGTCATGAGCGCCGGGGCTACCCTGCTTTTGTTCATTACTTTGGATCATTGTTTGAAGCTACAAACCTCCTTATGACAAATATCTAATATTTTCTCCAAAAACTTGAAATGCGTTAGGTGATTTCTATCGACTATTTTGGATTCTTATCCCAATTTATTGGAATTAAGAACCAGAGATGAGCGCATGGTACGTTGTAAAATTAAAAACCTCTATACGGAAGCAAACATATGAAATCACGAGTTCTTCTGTATAGAATCCCAATATGGGTAGTGGAATAGAGTTGCCGGAATCATTATTTGGCATAACCGCAAGCTATGGTGGCAGAGGCAACCCTGGCGGGTTCTGATTTTCATGCACCCCATAAATTCCTTCCATTATCCGCTTTCGTTCCCGTAGATGGGCTTCGGGTTTTTATTGATTGGAATGACATTGGCTACATAACGGTCTTCTGTCTCAGGCTTGTTCGACAACAAACGATGGTATTCTTTTTTAAGTCCTGCGTAAGCCTCGCTCACGCGGTCTTCCATCAGTTCCCGATTTACCACCGTTATATGCCCGCGTCTATATGTAATTGCCCCCTCCGCTTGTAGCGTTAGCGCGGCTGTCGTCACGCTCTCGCGGCGCACTCCTAACATATTACCCACCAATTCATGTGTCATGGGAAATGAACTGCCCGATGACCGGTCTTCGGTCATCAATAAGAACCGGCACAATTGGTTCATGATAGTTTGACGGTGGTCAACCGCGGACTGTTCTGTTTGAAGGAGCAAAGCCTGGGTAAAACTCAACAGCAGCCGCTGCAAGGTCCCTCCCGGCTTGAGCTCCTTCTTCAGAATGTTCGCTTTAATACGATAAGCATAACCCGGGCTTTGTACTATGACCGTAGCAGGAGTACTATCGCAACCCAACAAGAGAGACGTTCCGGTTACGCCTTCCTTGCCAATCATGGAAACCTGCCTCCAGAGACCGGATTCAAGTTGATATATCCGGGCAACAATGCAGCTCGTGGGAAAATAAACATAGCTAATTGTAATATTAGGTTCGTATATGACTTCCCCTACCGATAAATCCATCAATTCAAGAAATGGCAATATGCGGGTGTATTCATGGACAGGTAAAGCTGAAATGATCTGATTCTGTTTTGCGCTATGCAATATGGACACGGCGGTCTCCTCATCACGAATGGCTAGTCAAATAGAGATAATCTGGGGATCCGCGGATACTCCCGATTTTTTTTCTGCTACCAACAACAATGACACCGCTCCGGACACAGCGAAATTGCGAAGGAATAAATATACGCGGAGACACCACTCGATTCTGTTCGCTATCCCACGTACATCTTCGCTTGCATTAATATCTGCAATGCCCGCTCCGATGTACCTCTGGCCAGCAGCCAATACTGTTGAGCTAGAGTCAGGACGTCATAAACTGAACGAAAGAATTCGGATGACGATTTCGAGCCCAGGACCTCAGTCAACCGGTCGGTGGCTTGCCGGTGTAAACTGCCAATTGAGCGTCGAAAGCCCGCTTGTAGGAGGGCCGAGATTCGCCGCGGGCGACATAGGCGGCCAGGTTCGGATATTCGTCCAGAATGCCCGATGACTTCAACCTGAGCAGCACCGACACCATCATCAGGTCGCCCGCGCTGAACGCACCATCGAGCCAGTCGGCATCACCCAGACGAGTGGAAAGCTGGGCCAGCCGATTTCTGATGCGCTCCTCGACTAAAGGCAAGCGTGCCTTATTCCAAGGCTTGTCGCCCTCAAGCAACTTTGCGGTTCCGAGTTCAAGGATCGGCGGCTCTATCGTATTGACCGCGGCAAACATCCAGGTGATCGCGCGCGCCCGGGCATTGGCATCGACCGGAAGCAGGCCCGCATGGCGCTCTGCGATGTGAAACACGATCGCCCCGGTCTCGAACAGGGCGAGATCGCCTTCCTCATAAGTCGGAATCTGGCCGAAAGGATGAAGCGCCAGATGCGCGGGTTCCTTCATCGCACGGAACGAAACAAGGCGAACCTCGTAAGGCTGGCCCACTTCTTCAAGCGCCCAGCGCACGCGCGTATCACGCGCCAGCCCCTTGCCGCCATCGGGCGACCGTTCAAAGGCGGTAATGGTGATGGTCATCGTGAGGCTCCTCCTGGCGAAAATCATCGGCTGCGGGGCTGGCAAGCTGCCAAGGCAAATGCAACGACATTGAAGACGATCCCGCTTCGTGTCCAGTTTATCCGCATGGCAGACCTTTGCAAACTCATCTTTCAGAGACCCATGATGGGGCTAGCCATAACTCCAACTCGTGCTGCTGCGCTCGCTGGGCGCGCGCCCAAACGTGACTATACCGCCATCGAAACATCCATCAGCGAGCCGCCTTAGAAGCGATCGACATGGCTCCATAGGCAACAACGCATCATGCGCAAAACAGATGCGCAGAACAGTTATTTTTTATTTTTTATCCCTGCTCTGCGCACTCGTCAGTTTCGGCAGGAATCCTTCCTCTTTCATCCGTTGAGTAGTACCAACGCACCGTTTCGTTCTTGAACAACTCGAGAAATCGGCTTGACTATAAAAGGAACACTGCTATGAATAAGTGCAGATAGCGGGTTTAAGTGATGCTCATTTTTCTTGTTCATGCGGTTTAGCTTCCAAACAGTAATTACCCGGCTCAATCTGCACCATGCTCAACCAATAGGAGGTGACTATCATGAAACAGCTACACGTGATCGGAGTCTTGTCCGTTTTGGCGGTTCTATGGGGAGGCCTAAGCTCTATCGAACTTATTCCATCCTCTCGGGCAGAGACGGTGAAGCCTACGAAGACAATCAAAACCGAGTATCAATATGCTGCAAAAGTCGTCTGTTCGCTATTGTTGCCACACCAGGATGGAACTTTGGCGAGGGGCACCTACCGCACGACTGTCAATATACACAACCCCACCAACAAGCAAATCACTGTTGCCGCCAAAGTAGCGCTTGCCACCCCGTTTGGCTCGGAACCAGGTCCCTTTGGCGTTACGCCATTCAAGGAAGCCGTTCTCCAACCGGATGGAGCGGTGGGCGTAAGCTGCTTCGACGTCGCCGGCTACTTTTGCCCGATCGACGGAGTTTGTGTGGATTTCGCGTTCCTGGAAGGATTTCTGGTTATAAAAAGTCCTGTGCCTTTGGATGTTGTCGGGGTATATACGGCCCGGCACACGGATGGAGACGTGGAGTCCATCGACGTCGAAACGGTACAGCCCAAGCAAGTTCCTGAGACGGTTAAGGTGGGGTCAACCGAGTCCACGAAACCGGGCGGCGGGAAGCGTGTCGATTATCCGCCCAAAGGAAGCCCTGCGTACGGCGATAAGGAACCTAAACAAATGTGTGGCGGAATAGCCGGGTTTCCCTGTCCCGCCGGCAAGACTTGCGTGGATGATCCTTCAGATAATTGCGATCCCACCCGGGGTGGTGCCGACTGCAGCGGTATCTGTGTGAAATAATAGCGCACGGATGCGGGAAAGTTTTTGCAAGGGGACGCGACATCCATGGCGGGTCTTGCGCGACAGCAATGAAGCCGCTGACTGCGGGCGGGGAAATATGCGATGGGTGTGGCGTCCCGCAATCTGGGAATCAAATTTGAATTCCGGGTTTGCGATGCCAGTTTGCCAGCCTAGGCATGCACATGTCGTGTATGTTCATTGCAGTGCCTGATCACCAATGTTTTCAAATCAAATAGAGCGAATAGAGGAAAAATTTTGCGCATTAGTAAACTAGCCATTTCTGAGAACGAGAATACTGCGCGACTCAGCGCAACTGTTTCCCACGAAGCACTGGAAAAGTCCGAGCAAGATATTTACTTTGAAGTGGGCATTCAGCACAAAAACTATTTGCGTGCATTTTATGAACCTTTCATTTTAGCGTGCTTTCCGGCAGCACTTCTTCACGGTGAGAAACGAATATCGGTTGAGGGAGCTGCATGCCCAGAACTCATTAGCAATATCAAATCAGCAATGCTGCTTCAGAAACGCTGGTGGAAAGACAAAAATACACTCCCCATTATTGAATACAAAAACAATCGCATCTTGGATTTAGCCCCCCACGGCACGGCAGGCTTTATGTCGGGGGGCGTTGACTCGCTATCCAGCTATTGCAGAAACATCTCCTTGTACACATTAAAAGACCCGAGGCGAATACGGCATGCGATATTTGTTTATGGCCTGGATGTTGGCGATCCCAACAAGATGGAAAGAAAGGATATTTTTGAAGAAGGCAAAAATAAATTGGTTTCTTTTTTAGAAAGGAATGGATGCGAATTAATTCCCGTTTATACAAACGCCCGAAACATTGAGCCGGATTGGCGCTTCTATGAAGAGAGGCATTTTGGTGCGCTCTTAAGCGGCATCGCCCATGCTCTAAGTGGAAAATTCAGCCATTGCCAGTTGGCACTGGATTCTCGGGCCGATTTTGCCGATGAGTGGGGCTCTCATCCATGGCTAAATAATTATGTATCCAGTTCGGGGTTGGTTATTAATTCGACCATGGATGCCTATTCGAGGCTGGAAAGATATTCTTTTCTAGCCCAAAAACCTGAATCTTTAGAGACCCTTCGGGTTTGCTATATGATGAACAACATACCAACGGGTGAAATCAATTGTGGCAAATGTTCAAAATGCACCAGAACAAAAGTTGAATTACTTTCGCACGGCCTATTAAATGACGCCAAGACTTTTTCAGACAAATCCATATCCCCAGACTTGCTTCGTGGCCTAATAGTTAGGCATCCCCACGAAGTAGAATATGTTGGAGAGCCTATAAAACGCTTAAGGGAGATTGGCGAAAATGAAATTGCGGATCATCTAGAGGAACAGATTAAGAAATATAATTCTGGCCCAAATATTAAAGATCGAACAATCAATCTTCTGAAAAGTTTTGATGCAAAATTTCTGAATGGTTTTTTAAAAACAACCCTTAATAGAAGAGAAAAAAACCCGTGATATTTTGATTGCCTAGGTTCTAATTTTTGAATTGATTATTATCGTCCAATTTTATTTTCCCCATTGTTTTCTTGGCAATCAATCAAACAGGGGCTAGTTTTTTGAAATTACCAGAAAGCCAACCCTCGTCTGGCCTATCTCTATCTCCCATCCCGCCTAGCAACTACAGCAGAACCGGGCGAAATATTCCCGACGCTTCAAGATTTGCCCCCCAGCGTCATCCCGGAAAAGAAAAAAGGATCAGCCTGTAAGCTGACCCTTGATTTTGGTAGCGAATCCCAGATTCGAACTGGGGACCAACGGATTATGATTCCGAAAGCCACCTGAGAACAGCTTAGATAACAAAGGCTGAATTGATAGGCGCTGTAAACAAATAGGCACGAACATATACTTTGTACGCTAGAATTTCAATTTATTTGCCATAACTAAATTCTTTTCTAATGTTTCTGTGCGCCGGAGAAATACGTTGGCAAAAAATGACAAAATCTTGCTGGATGCGATCATTGACGATAGGGTTGAATTGCAAGTTCCGTCGGACAAACGCGACGAGGCATTTGAATATCTCGCCTTCCAGCAGATATTAAAGGACTATGATCTTTCTCAAGATGAAACCGAATCGGGATGGATCGATGGGCATAAGGATGGGGGCATTGATGGCTTCTTTATATTCGTTAACGGGCATCTATTACAGTATCCAGAATCGTTCATGTGGCCCCGCACTGGATCAGAGCTTCATGTTTCTATTATCACTTGCAAGCATCACGATACATTCAAGCAGTCAACGCTAGACAAACTTGTTGCAAGCTTGACGGAATTACTCGACTTCGAAGTCGACAATAACGAGCTGAAAGGGGGATATTCTGAATCCGTAATCAAACTTAGGAATAATCTTAGGTTGGCTTATAGAAAGCTCTCCCCAAGAATGAGCAAATTTACAGCGGATTTTTGCTATGCGTCTCGCGGGAACACTTCAGAGATTGGCGATGAAGTACGATCAAGAGCTGAACAAATAAAAAGCATAGCATCGGACTGTTTTAGTACATGCGTTCCGCAATTTACGTTTCTCGGGAGCAAGGAACTGGTTGAGCTTCATCGAAGAATGCGAAACTATTCTCTGGAGCTACCTTTTATTGAGGTGCTCTCAAGAGGTGAAAGATATGTTCTCTTGGCTAGACTAGCAGATTACTATTTGTTCACATCGGAGGAAGGCAGACTCAGAAGGTATCTCTTCGAATCAAACGTACGAGATTTCATGGGCTTAAATCGAGTCAACGAAGACATAAAGGCAACACTGCATGATATAAATTCTCCAGATTTTTGGTGGCTTAATAATGGAATCACTATCCTAGCTACCTCTGCAAGCGTTGTTGGAAAATCTATTCAAATCGAAGATATTCAAATCGTCAACGGGCTTCAAACAACCGAATCAATCTTTCGGCATTTTACCCAAGGAGGAAGTGATCCAGAAGATCGGTCTGTCTTGGTAAAGATAATTGTTTCACGAGAGGAGACTGTGCGAGACGCCATTATCCGTGCAACGAATAATCAAACGGATGTCGAGCTTGCTTCGCTTCATGCTACTGACAAAATACAGCGGGACATCGAAGACATCCTCTTACGAAAAGGACTGTTCTACGAGAGAAGAAAGAATCACTATACAAATCTTGGGCATACATCACGCGAGGTCATCACACCTCTTTATCTCGCCTCTGGTTATGTGAGTTTGCTTCTCAAGCAACCCCACAAAGCGGCTGTACTGAAATCAAAATTTATGCGTTCGCAAGAAGCGTATAAACTCGTCTTTTCAGATACTGCGCCTATTGATGTGTGGCCAAAAATCGCCACCGTATTAAAAAAGACTGACGAACTGCTTGAAAAACTGCGGCCTACTAAAAAGATAACTGAAGGGTTTCTTAAGGGGTGGCGGCATATTATTTGTTTTTTCACTATTTCAAGGCTTCTTGGACGATTTGATTTTCTGCATGAACATCTCATAGCCTTGGATACTGAGAGCGCTTTCGAAAAGGAGTTACTGGAAAGCTGGAAATACATTCACAACTTTGGTGAGAAAAACATCGGTAGAAATATTTGGTCAAAAAAAGGAAATATTGTCGCGTTGTGTGTAGCCGGGGGATCGCATTTCGGCATAAATGGAATCGAGCGAGTCCAGGCATCGCAGGATTTTGGCTATGGAGCAACTGAGGCCGATAAATTCAAAAAATCTATTCGAACCATTAAAGCTAGAGTAGACATGGACTTCGCTTTGAAAGTCAAAGATCTGTTACCTCCACAACCTTGGAAGCCGGGCCTACACAAGCTCATCTCAACATCACTGTGCTGTAGCAACAGCGAGTATTTTTCAGCGGTCGAGTTACTAATTCACGAAGGCTTAGTGAATCGTCAAGTTGATGGGGTGGTATATGATCCCTCTGGAGATGTTTTGTGTTTCGATCCTGAACGGGTGGAGCCCAAAACAATGAAGTTGCTTGAAAATAAGCGTTAGTCGAAGTCTATGAAGTTATCAAACAGCCCTGGTAAGTCTGAGTTTGGTTATAGCTGAGTCCGCCAGTCATTAGAAGGCCACTAACAATTTCGACGGAAAAATTAATATACAAGAGGGGGGTATAATTTATCCGGAAAGTTATCCCTGCGTTACCCCAAAACCCCAAAAACTAAAAAAGGGATCAGTCAATAGACTAATCCCTTGATCTATTGGTAGCGAATCCCAGATTCGAACTGGGGACCAACGGATTATGATTCCGCTGCTCTAACCACTGAGCTAATTCGCCACATTGTAAGCGCCCAAGGGGATGGCATTGTGCCTTCAGAGACACGCTCTGTCAAGATTTACAAGGGCTTGCATGAGGCTTACATAAGGCTTGAGGAAAGCCGGAAAGGTTCTAAATGACTGATTCCAGCGTGTCTCCGGATTTAACCCCATGAAAGAACCTGTATTACTTATCCGTTCAAATTCCGGGAAGTTGCATACCTTGGCCCAGCGGCTTAAAGCGGCTTATAATGTCCTCATGAATTTCGATGTCGTGATTGTTGGCGGCGGACTGGTTGGGGCAAGCCTGGCACTTGCGCTCACGGATAGCGGTCTCAAAATTGCACTGGTGGAGTCGCGTCCACCGACGCCTCTTCCCGTTGACGATAGCTGGGACAGCAGAGTTTATGCAATAAGTCCTGGGAGCGCCAAATTTCTGCAAGCCTTTGGCGTGTGGCAAGCGCTCAAGGAAGACCGGATTACGCCGGTTTATAAAATGGCGGTATTCGGTGATGATAGCGCCGCACGTCTTGATTTCAGCGCCTATGATATCGGATTGACGGAGTTGGCTTTCATCGTGGAGAATCGCCAGCTCCAGACTGCGGTGTGGAATGCGCTCAAACGCCAGAAAAAACACGTCAAGATCTTCTGCCCTGCGGAATGCGCTTCGATAACCTGGAACGAGTCTCACGCCGATTTACATCTGGCGGACGGCAATGTGCTGCAAGCGGCATTGATTGTTGGCGCGGACGGCCTGAATTCCTGGGTACGGGAACAAGCAGAAATCGGGGTCGTGCGGCATTCCTATCAACAAATTGGGGTGGTGGCCAATTTCAACGCGGAACAAAGCCATCGCAATGTTGCCCACCAATGGTTCCGGCGGGATGGCGTGCTGGCGCTGCTGCCATTACCGGAGACGCGGGTATCCATGGTATGGTCGGCAAATGAAGAACGGGCTCGCGCGTTGCTCGATTTATCCGAAACGGAATTGTGCCAGCAGGTTACCCAGGCCTCTTGCCGCGCGCTAGGTGAACTGCGGCTTATTACACGGCCTGCCGCTTTTCCGCTGAATTTCGTGCACGTGAAGAAACTGGTGCAACCGCGGCTCGCTCTCATCGGTGATGCCGCCCACGGCATACATCCCCTAGCGGGACAAGGTGTTAATCTGGGATTGCGTGATGCGCGCGAACTGGCCGCGACGATGATTGCGCGCGGACTGGAACCAGATTGTGGCGATTATTTGTTGCTGCGCCGCTACGAGCGTGCACGCAAGGAAGACATCCTCGCAATGGAACTTGCCACCGATGGTCTGCAGAGATTATTCAACAACACTAACCCGACGCTGGTTCGCTGGCGTAACTTGGGACTGGAAATCACCAACCGGCTACCCCTGCTGAAAGACCGATTGATGCAGCATGCGTTGAGTTGACGCGAGATGAAGGCGCAGCAGATGGCGACACAGCTTTGCCGCTGGGAGTGCATTAGCCTAGCCTATGAACGCCGGTCAAGCAGCGAAATGGCCCAAGCCGACGGCCAGTATACTCGCGCAGGCCGACAGAGAGTTGCCTAGTGAATTATCGGGTTGAAGCTGAACCGGCAAATTGCAGAATCTGACGAATGCACGGCCAAACGCCGTAATATCTACCTGAACCGGAGTAACCCACTTTATGCGTTTGAATCTCATTTTCCCCGCCTTATTGCTATGTCTACTATCGGGTTCGGCTTTTGCCGATGAAACCGCCGTAAAAAAGGCGCTCATGGCACATTTCCCCGGCGAGAAGATTGAAAGTGTGAAAAAAACCCCTTATCTCGGATTATATGAGGTTGTGGTCGGAGGCGAGTTACTCTATACCGACGAAAAAGCGGCCTACTTCTTCCTCGGTCATGTGGTTGATCCCCAAACCCGGCAGAGTCTGACCAGCGAACGCCTGCAGGAAATAAAGGATGCCCGGCGGATAAGCATCGATTCCCTCCCGCTTGAGCATGCGATTAAGGCGGTCAAGGGCAATGGTAAGCGCAAGCTGGTAGTTTTTTCCGATCCAAATTGCCCTTATTGCAAGCGTCTGGAGAAGGAACTGATCAAGGTTACCGATGTGACCATTTACACGCTGCTTTATCCGGTACTTAACGGTTCGTTACCCACCGCCACGGCGATATGGTGTTCTACTGACCGGCTCAAGGCGTGGGATGACTTCATGCTGAAAGGTACCGCTCCGACCGGAAAGAACTGTGAAACGCCCATCGACACGCTTCTTCAGGTTGGCCGGAAAAATGGGATAAATGGTACCCCGACGTTGATTTTTGCCGACGGCTCGGTTATACCGGGAATGATAACCACCGAGGCCATAGAAAAGAAATTAGGCGGGGGAGCAGCCGCAAAATAACAAGCATACGGGTTTGGCGGCAACCCGGTGGAGAGGTCAACGCATTCTAACGGGCCTGGGCTTGCGGTTCATAACCGGCGGGCATTAATACCCACATCCTGCCGCTCTGCCTCATCTTCCCCGCCTGGTCCCCGGCCTCTGGACCAAAGCCCCAGAAGAAATCGGCACGTACGCTTCCCTTGATGGCGCCGCCGGTATCCTGCGCCACCATTAGCCGATGAAGCCTCTTATCGGTATTCGGCCAAGTCGTGGCAAGAAACACTGGCGCCCCCTGCGGTACCGCGCGGGGGTCGATAGCGAGACTTCTGCCTGCGGTCAGGGGCACACCGAGCGAACCGAGAGGCCCTGGCACCCCGGCGGGCAGTTCCCGAAAAAAAACAAAGCTCGAATTCTGCTGCAACAACTCATTCAATCTGCCCGGATTTTTCTGACCCCATGTCTTGATTCCCTGCATGGAGGCCTTTTCCAGCGGCAACTCCCCACGCTCCACCAGCAACCGTCCAACGGATCTATAGGGATGGCCATTTTGCTCCGAATACCCGACACGCACGATCTCTCCATTTTCAAGCGCCACCCGACCCGATCCCTGGATCTGCAGGAAAAATAAATCAATCGCGTCATCCACCCATAAAAGTTCTTTCCCCTGCAGCGATGCCGGGTTTCTTTCTATTTCAGAACGGCTGTAATACGGCACCACTTTGCGTCCTTGCACACGTCCGCGCAGCCGCATACTCTTGAGTTCGGGATAAATCTCGCCTAAATCGATCACGAGAAGCTCATCGGGCGTGGTATAAAGTGGAAAGCGGTAACGCTTCGACTGTTTACGGCTACCTTTCAACAAGGGTTCATAGTAGCCGGTGATTAAGCCATCACCGCTACCGTCGGAATTCAAGACTTGATGCGGAACGAAACGGCTCTCGAAGAATTGCCGTAGGGCGGCGCTATCCTGTCCCCGCATGGTAGCGGCCTGAAGACAGGTTTCCTGCCATAGCGGCTGATTTTTGAGGACGGCGCAGCTTTGAAGGAATGCATCCCATGCGGGTAGAATATCGTCATCGGTCCAACCCGTCAGCGCGTCCCAATCCGCCGGCTTGAGCACGGCCACAGGGACGGGCGCAACTGGCGGAACTGTGGATGCCGCCGGTTTTTCCGGAACGACAGCAGGGCTTTTGGGCACGGTCGTACAGGCATTGAGCAATAGCAACCAAGCGACGGCGAGAAAACTTAATTGGTTTTTCATTGAATTTTGGTTAAAGTTGCATTTGACAAATATACATCATGCCAGACCCTATGTGGATACTACTGCTGGAAGCGGGCGTAGCGTTATCGCTACTGATTCTCATCGTCTGGTGGACGAGGCCGCGGAAAAAAGATGACGATAAAAAAGATGACGAGCCGGGTTGATGCAGGCGGGTAATGCAATGCGATTCAGAAAGTAGTTTGGCGAAGTATGCATTTTGATAGAATGGTTTTGTATTTTGTATAAAGGGATAAGGGGAGAGTCAAAATGAAATACCAAAGCTTTCAGGAATTCTGCGCCTATATAGCCGACCATAATCCAGGTCAGCCCGAATATCTGCAAGCGGTTGCCGAGGTCATGGAAAGCCTGTGGCCTTTTATCACCGAGCACCCCCGTTATGCCGAACACGGCCTTCTGGATCGCCTTATAGAGCCGGAGCGAATAATCATTTTCCGGGTCGCCTGGGTGGATGATCACGGAGAGGTGAATGTCAACCGCGGTTATAGAATACAGCACAGTTCTTCCATCGGCCCTTACAAGGGGGGCACGCGCTTTCATCCTTCAGTAAATCTTTCCATCCTCAAATTTCTGGCATTCGAACAAACGTTCAAGAACGCGCTGACCACGCTGCCGATGGGTGGTGGCAAGGGCGGCGCGAATTTCGACCCCAAAGGCCGCAGTCCGGGAGAGATCATGCGTTTCTGTCAGGCTTATATGACTGAATTGTTTCGCCATATCGGCTCCGACACGGATGTGCCAGCCGGCGATATTGGGGTTGGGGGGCGGGAAGTGGGTTTCATGGCGGGCATGATGAAAAAGCTGTCCAACCGCGCCGATTCCGTTTTCACTGGCAAGGGTCTGAGTTTCGGCGGATCCCTGATACGCCCGGAAGCAACAGGTTACGGTACCGTATATTTTGCCGAAGAAATGCTCAAGCAATCCGGCCGCTCGCTCGACGGCTTACGGGTTTCCGTCTCGGGCTCGGGGAATGTCGCACAATATGCCGTGGAAAAAGCAATGGCGCTCGGGGCCAAGGTAATAACCGTATCCGATTCCAGCGGCACGGTGGTTGATGAAGAAGGATTCACCACTGAAAAACTGAATGAGTTGATGGAATGTAAAAATCATCGCTACGCCCGAATCAGCAGCTACGCCGAATGCACGAAAGCCACTTTTATCCCCGGCGTGCGTCCGTGGCATGTACCGGTCGATGTGGCCCTGCCATGCGCCACCCAGAATGAGTTGAACGAGGAGGATGCGGCTAATCTGATCAAGAATGGTGTGATCTGTGTCGCCGAGGGCGCCAACATGCCTTCCACGGCGGAGGCCGTAAAACGCTTCGAGCACAGCAAAGTGCTATTTGCCCCCGGTAAGGCCAGTAACGCCGGCGGGGTGGCGACGTCCGGTCTGGAAATGAGTCAGAACGCCATGCGCCTTTCCTGGCCTCGCGAGGAGGTGGATGCCCGGTTGCTCGAGATCATGCAGGCCATCCACAGATCCTGCCTTAAATACGGTCAACGCAAAGACGGCAGCATCAGTTATGTGGATGGCGCCAATGTGGCTGGCTTCGTAAAAGTGGCCGACGCGATGATTGGTCAGGGAGTCGTCTAGCCCGGATATTTCACTGGATGCGGCCTTAAAATTATCGTAAACAGCATGAATAATGGCACTGGATGAATGAGGCAGTGAATTCAGTTTGTACCACCGACCTTCGTGGGTGCCTCGCAACCCGAAAACTTATTCAGAAATTCTCGGATCTGACAAAAAGCCACGATGCCGTCCTCCGCACACTGGAGCAGGTGGGCGGCTCCACTGAAGCTTTATCGTATCCAGACTGTTTTGATATTAGCAAATTCGCGAATGCCATGGTACGACAGCTCCCTGCCAAAACCGGAAGCCTTGGTACCGCCAAAGGGCAGGCGGGGATCAGATCGAACCATGCCATTGATAAAAGTGCAACCCGCCTGAATTTGCCGCGCGACTTTCTCCGCTTGTCCGGTATCACGGCTCCAGACGCTGGAACCAAGACCGAAACGGGTATCGTTGGCAATTTGAACAGCCTCTTCTTCATCCGTTGCGCGTATCACGGCGGCGACCGGCCCGAATAATTCTTCGTGATACGCCCGGGTTTTCGCCGTTACTCCGTCAAGTATCGATGGCGGGTAGAATGCTCCATCTCCCGATATCGGCTCGCATCCGAGAATTGCTTGTGCACCTTGCGCGATCGAATCGGTTACCTGTTCATGCAACGCCTCCCGCAAATCAAGCCGCGCCATTGGGCCCATTTGTGTTGCTTCGTCCAGCGGATCACCCACTTTCAACTCCGCCGTTTTCTTAATGAACAGCGATAAAAATTCGTCGGCGATTTCCGCAACGGGAATAATGCGTTTGGCTGCAATGCACGATTGGCCACAGTTCTGAAACCTCGACTTCACCGCGATATTGGCGGCCTGTTCCAGATCGGCATCTTTCAATATAATGAACGCATCCGAGCCGCCTAGTTCTAATACACATTTCTTCAAATGCTGCCCCGCGTGCGCGGCAACTTTACGCCCGGCGGTCTCCGAGCCGGTGAGCGTCACCGCATGAACGTAATGACTGGCGATGGCCTCACCCACATCGGCAGCCTCGATCATGAGCGTGGTAATAAGATGCGGAGCGAATCCTGCATCGCGAAACAATTGCTCCAGCACTAACGCGCATTGCGGCACGTTGGAAGCATGTTTCAGGACGCACGCGTTACCCGCCATCAGTGCGGGCGCCGCAAAGCGGATAACCTGAAAGAACGGAAAATTCCAAGGCATTACACCCAGGACGACACCCAACGGATCATAGGAAACATAGCTCTTTCCGGCATCGGTTCGAACCATTTCGGCTTGCATGAAATGTTCGGCATGGACCGCATAATAATCACACGCAAGCGCACATTTTTCGACTTCTGCGCGACCTTCGCGCAGGGGCTTTCCCATTTCTACAGCCATTAGTCCGGCATATTCGTCAGCCCTCTGGTGTAGCAGCATGGCAGCGCGATTCATATGCTCCGCGCGTTCGGCAAATGTTGTGTGTGCCGAAAGTTGCTGAGCGTTGTATGCCTGCTCCAGAATTGACGCGAGATGATGGCTGTCCCAGCTGGTATAAGTTTTCAAGGTTTTATTGGTCGCGGGGTTTAGGCTGATATACGGCATGATGTGCTATTCTTTAAATGAGATATCAAAGTTAAAGGATGGTCAGCAGTCAAAAAAAACCAACCGCTGTCCGTTCGATTTTTCATTCCGGATATTTATTATGTATAGCAGGTTATGAAAAAGTTTTTTGCGGGATCAGCCGGGTTAGCGGGATTAGTAGGCTTCTCCGTTGCGATTTGCGCAGGTAGCCTGGCGGCCAGCCAGGACGATGATTTCATGGCCATGAGGCAGGCGTTCCAGGTAGGAGACTCCGCCCGCGTGGCCTTTTATGCCCAGCGGTTGCAGGGGTATGTGCTGGAACCCTACGCAGCGTACTATCAGCTCCGTCCACAGTTGGAAAATACGATTGTGAGTGCGGACACCATAAAAAAGTTTCTTGACCGCTATCAGGATAGTCCGCTGGGCGACCGCTTGCAAGGTGATTGGCTGAAAGCCTTGGGCAAGACACAGCAGTGGAAGTTATTCGCCGAAGGGTATCTGGAGCTGATCAACGGCGACACCGAACTCACCTGCTATTCCCTGCAGCAACGCCTTAGCGTAAACGATGACAGCGCCTACAATGCCGCGCGCCCGCTATGGTTCAACGGACGCGATCTACCGGAAAGCTGCACGCCGGTATTCGACATACTTATCAGCGCAGGCACATTGACAATGGAAGACGTGTGGACACGGCTGCGTCTGGCGCTGGAAATGGGTAATGTGAGCGTGGCGAAACGAATCAACCAGTATCTCCCGGTTAATCAGGCACTTAATGAACGAAAGTTAACCGCGGCCACGGACAATCCCCTGCGGTATCTGGAGAAACACCGGAACCAAATAAAGACGCGGGCCGACCGGGAGATTGCCCTTTTTGCGATGCTACGCCTGCTGCGTAGCGGCCCTGATCAGGCTTACACTTATTGGGGCAGGATACGCGGTCAATTCACCGAAGCGGACCGTGCGTACTTCATGGTGCAATTAGCGGATCAGGCAGCGCGCAGACTTAATCCGCATGCATTGGACTGGTTCAGGGAAGCTGCCAATATTGGAAGCACACCGCTTCCGCTATCGGATGCACAACTTGGCTGGAAGGCGCGGGCGGCGTTGCGGATTGGGAACTGGGGGCTGGTACTGGAGACCATCGAAGCCATGTCGGCCGCGGAACAAGAGATGGGAGTATGGCGTTACTGGAAAGCGCGAGCCCTGAAAGCGCAGGGCAAGACAGTGGAAGCGAATGCTATTCTTGCTCCATTAAGTACCGAGCACAATTTTTACGGCCAATTGGCCGAAGAAGAATTGGGTGTCGTGATGAGTGCGCTGGCCGAACCCTATAAAGCCACAAGGGAGGAAATCGCCGTAATCGAGCGGTCACCGGGAATTCAACGGTCGTTGGCTTTGTATCGCCTGAACCTGCGTACCGAGGCTATCCGCGAGTGGGCTTGGGCGATCCGCGATTTCGACGACCGGCAGCTGCTTGCCGCCGCTGAAGTCGCACGGCGTAACGGGCTCTACGATCGTGCCATACATACCGCTGATAGAACCCGTCTACAGCATGATTTCAGCCTGCGCTTCCTTGCCCCTCATCGCGAGGTTATGCGCGATGTCCTGAAGCAACAAGAGCTTGACGAAGCCTGGGTATACGGTCTTATCCGCCAGGAAAGCCGCTTCATCAGCGATGCCAGATCCAGCGCCGGCGCAATGGGCCTGATGCAATTGATGCCGGCTACCGCAAAATGGGTAGCAAAAAAAATGGGAATGCAGAAATACCATAAAACGCTTGTGACCGAAGTGAATACCAATCTGATGTTGGGCACATACTATCTCAAGCACGTTCTGACGTTGTTCGATAACCAGTCGCTGATGGCTTCTGCGGCTTACAATGCCGGTCCGGGACGGGCACGGCAATGGCGCGATGAGAAACCGCTGGAAGGCGCCATCTACGCCGAAACCATTCCCTTCAGTGAAACCCGGGATTATGTAAAAAAGGTGATGAGCAATTCCATGTATTATGCGAGCACATTCGGTCATCAGATGAGGACACTGAGGCAACGGCTTGGCATCGTCCCGTCGAAAAACGGCGCGGATGTTTCCGAAGAGGAAGATAAGCCAGATGAAAATCAATAACGTATGCATTATTGGCGGCAGCGGATTTGTCGGCAAGCATATCGCCAACGTACTGACGACACAGGAAATCAACCTCCGTATCCCGACTCGCCACCGCGAACGCGCTAAAGAACTGCTGGTGCTGCCGACGGTGGATGTCGTGGAAACCAATGTCCATGATGACGCGGCACTTGATCGCCTGCTCGTGGGAATGGATGCGGTCATCAATCTGGTGGGTATTCTGCATGGCGACTTCAAAACTGCGCATGTGGAATTACCGCGTAAAATCGTGGCTGCGTGTACCCGTAACGGAATAGCGCGGCTATTGCATATGAGTGCGCTTAAAGCAGGTACCGACCGCCCCAGCGAGTATTTGCGCACCAAGGGAGAAGGCGAACAGATCGTGATGGCGTCCAGTTTGACGACCACCACTTTCAGGCCATCGGTCATCTTCGGACCCGGGGATTCTTCTATTAGTCTATTTGCCAGGCTGGCCCGGCGGCTGCCGATATTGCCGCTGGCGTCGCCCGATGCGAAATTCCAGCCGGTATTTGTCGAAAATGTGGCGCACGCATTCGCCGCCAGCCTGGAAAATCCTGACACTTTCGGTCAGAGTTACGATCTATGCGGCCCCCAATGCTACACCCTGCGGCAATTGGTAGAATACGCGGCGCATGTAACCGGACATAAGCCGGCCATTATCGGTCTTGGTGACGGCCTCTCTTATCTGCAGGCACTGATGATGGAGTCTCTGCCCGGCAAGCTCATGACCCGGGACAATTATTATTCGATGAAAGTGGATAGTGTATGCGATTCCGGTCACAATAATCTCGCGGAAGTCTGGGGCATCCGGCCCACCGCGATGGAAGAGGTGGCGCCGCTGTATCTGGCAAACCGTATGCCGCGAGAGCGGTACGATCGCTTCCGCCATCGGGCAGGGCGATAAAATTCTCGTTCTTCATAACTCATGAAAATCTACCTGGTAGGCGGCTCCGTACGCGACGAGATTCTGGGTCTGCCGGTTACCGACCATGACTACGTCGTGGTGGGATCCTCGCCGGATGAGATGGTGCGGCTTGGCTATCGCCCGGTGGGGAAAGACTTCCCCGTTTTCCTCCATCCTCAAAGCCAGGAGCAATATGCGCTTGCCCGTACAGAGCGCAAAGTTTCCCGTGGCTACAAGGGCTTTGAAGTTTATGCTTCCCCTGAAGTCACATTGCGGGAGGATCTGGCACGGCGCGATCTCACGATCAACGCCATCGCCAAGGATCAGGACGGCAACATCATCGACCCATTCGACGGCGTGGGCGACCTCGAAGCCGGGCTGCTGCGCCATATCAGTCCGGCATTTACCGAAGACCCGGTTCGGGTACTGCGGACAGCACGTTTCGCCGCGCGCTTCGCATTTCATATTGCGCCTGAAACCCTCGCGCTGATGAGTGAGATGGTACACAACGGTGAAGTGGATGCCCTGGTACCGGAACGGGTGTGGCAGGAGTTTGCTCGCGGCTTGATGGAACACAAGCCTTCGCGCATGTTTTATGCGCTGCGGGAATGCAGTGCGCTGACCCGCATCATGCCCGAAGTGGATGCGTTGTTCGGCGTACCTCAGCCGGCACAATATCATCCCGAAATTGATACGGGGGTGCATGTGATGATGGTGATCGATCACGCTGCTTCAAGAAATTATTCGCTGCCGGTACGCTTCGCTTCCCTGACCCATGACCTCGGCAAAGGCACCACACCGCCAGAGGAGTGGCCCCGCCATATCGGTCACGAAGCCCGCAGCGTAAAGCTGGTGAGGGACTTATGCGAGCGCATCAGAACACCTAACGATGCCCGTGATCTGGCATTGCTGGTCGCCCGCTACCATGGTGATGTACATCATGCGGCGGAACTGCGTCCCGCAACCATTGCAAACATGCTGCAAGGCGTGGATGCCTATCGCAAGCCGGAACGCTTCGAAGAATTTCTGCAAGCTTGCGCGTGCGACTTTCATGGCCGGCCGGGTTATGCCGAAAAACCTTATCCCCAGGCGGAACGGTTGCGCGAAGCATTTGGTGCAGCCAGGAGCGTGGATTCAGGTGCAATTGCCGCCGAGTTGGCCCGGTCCGTTCCTGATTCCGTCCGTTTGCCGACCGCAATCAACACCAAGGTGAGCGAAGCGCGTATCGCCGAAATCAAAATGCGGCTGGCCTGAGCTGCAGAGGATGGGCGGGATATGTCACAACAGGCTTCGATCTGGTTCTTGAGCAGCCTATGCCAATTTGTCAGGTTTCTCACCGGCATTTTTGGTGCTTTTTGGGAACGCGGTGATGATAATCGCTAAGCCCGGTGATGATTACCGCGGTTTGCGGGGCGCCTTGGCGAACAGCCAGTCATAGAGGAAATCAGGAAGTAATTTTAAAAGCCGCGCGACAATCGCCATTTGCCAGGGAATCACGGCGAACAATGTTTTATTCCTGATAATACAAGCAATTCTTTCAGCAGCCTCATCCGCTGTGAGGATGAAGGGCATGCGAAAAGGATTATTCGCCGTCATCGGTGTGACGATATAGCCGGGACAAACGGTAATGACGGATACACCCCTGCCATACATTTCCACGCGCAGGCTTTCCAGATAGCTAATGGCGGCTGCTTTGGATGCTGAGTAAGCACCACCGCCGGGAAGACCTCGATAGCCGGCAACACTGGCGATGCCGACCAGGCTGCCTCGGCCGGATGTCCGCATGGCGACAATAAACGGCTGAAAAAGGTTGACCATCCCCGTAACATTGGTAGCGAGAATGTCCTCGAAAACCTCGCTGTCTTCGGCGTATTCCGTGAGAGTGCCGCGACTAATACCGGCATTGGCGATGACGATGTCGGGACAGCCATGACGCTGCATGAAATCCCGCGCAACCGCCTGGATTGCAATCGTATCGCGGACATCCGCGACGTAGGCTGACGCGCTGGGTAGTTCCGACGAAAGGTTTTCCAGCAGGGCTCTGCGCCTTGCAATCAAACCAACCGTTGCACCCATGCCTGTATAGTGTTGCGCCAGTGCTCGGCCCAAGCCGCTGGATGCACCGCTAATGATGACTTTTAACGGCATTAGCGCCGGGTTTGCATGAAACAGCCAGCCAGATATCGCGCTATTTCTTTATCCTCTCCCTGCGTACTTTCTCAATCAGTTCATCCAGTGTCTTGATAGTATCCTCGGGTGTGCCTCCCATTCTTCCACTGGTCAGGTACCTGCCATCCACCACCAACGCAGGCACGCCGGAGAGCCGGTACTCCTTCGACATACGTACGGACTGGGGCACCTGCTGGTTCTGAACCGAAAAAGAATTATAGGCATCGATAAACTTCTGCCGGTCTACTCCCTGTTTGGCTACCCAATCGAACAATACCTCATCTTTAGTCAGATCAATTTTGCCGATATGAATCGCGTCGTAGACTTTATCATGCAGCCGGTCTCTTACCCCAAGTGCTTCCAGTGCATAAAAAGTTTTTGCACCGGGAGTCCAGTTGATGCGAAAGATAGCGGGGACGTAACGAAAGCTTACATCTTTCGGCATGGTCTTGAGCCAGGCGCTGATGTGTGGATGTAAAGCGTAGCAGTGCGGGCAGCCGTACCAGAAGAATTCGAGAACTTCGATATTTTTTCCGCTATCCGTTGGCTGAGGTTGCGGCAGAACTGTGTAATCACGTCCTTCCACTAGCTCTGCTTGGGCGCCGGAGATGCCGGTAATGCCCATGCCGGCAAGCAGAAGAACTACCGCAAGTAAACGCATTGAATTCATTCTTTTCTCCTTGAGATAAATGGGATACTTTATTCACACCGGAATAGGCGGCCTTCTTATTGCGCATCCTCATGTACTTTGATGAGACTGCTCGGTACGCCATTTTGTTGCAGGGAAGCGCGAACCTGATTGAGGTCGGTAATCGAGGTAAAAGGCCCCACGCGCACCCTGTGCCAAACCCCTTTTTCCGACAAATCGGCGGATTGAACAGCTGCCTCTACGCCGAGCATGGCCAGTTTCGCCTTCAGATTATCCGCATCATCGCTATTCTGGAAAGATCCGGTCTGAAGAAAATACTTATCCCCGGAAGATGGCTGTTGTGCCGCCTGTTTGAATTGCTGTTCGGTTACAGGCTCCTCGGCGCCGGGCAGTATTTTGTAAAATTCAAAGCGAGGCTTGCTGTCGGGCGCTTTGACCGTTTTATCTGCTGTACCGGGGGACTGCGTACTTCTTTGCGTTGGGTCAGTTTGACTTGTTGCGCTTTTCGCCACCGCGTTATCCGCGAGCCTGTCCTGGGAAATGAACGGACTCGGCGCATTGCTGATTATCATCCACATGCCAATGGCACTAAGAATACCTAGCGCATAGCCAATGAACAGCCCCAACAAAAGAGGATTACCCATTATGCCGGAGGCTGGAGAGCTAGGGCGGGTTTTGTAATCTCGACTCATAAAAAATATTATTCCAAATCCGGCAGTTGATCGCTCATGGGCCGCTCATTTTTGTGATGAGCGTCATGACCCACCACGACGTTTTGCATCAATTGATCCTTACTTTCTTGTTGAGTTCGCCACCGGCCATCAGATCGACAAATATCGATATGCTTTCTACATTTTCTCGGGGGCGCTCACACCCAGCAGTTCCAGTCCGTTGACCAGCACCTGCCTTACTGCGGCAATCAGCCCCAGGCGGGCGAGCCGCAGTGGAGCTTCCGGCACAAGAAATCGGGTAGCATTATAGTAACTGTGGAATTCTCCGGCCAGTTCCCTTAAATAAAATGCGATCAGATGAGGGGAAAGTTCCTTCGCCGCCGCTTCCACCATTTCGGGATAATCAATCAACTTTTGCAGCAGAGATAATTCCGCGGGGCTGGTAAGCAGAATCATATCTACGGCAACAAGCGTCTCCCACTCCCCGCCCCATTGCTCCAGCACGCTGCAAACTCTTGCATGCGCATACTGGATGTAATATACGGGATTATCGTTGCTTTGCGACTTGGCCAAATCCAGATCAAAGTCCAGATG
The DNA here is from genome assembly GCF_000832065.1 of Nitrosospira sp. NpAV. Lineage (GTDB taxonomy): Bacteria > Pseudomonadota > Gammaproteobacteria > Burkholderiales > Nitrosomonadaceae > Nitrosospira. The sequence continues at coordinate 135,934 of NZ_JXQM01000008.1, forward strand.
CTGGTCGCTTTTGCGCAGCACGTAAAAAAATCTTGCCGCATCGTTGCCCACCTCCTGGCGTAATTCCCGCAACGTCACGAATTCCCCTGAACGGGTAGACATGGAAGCTTTTTGACCATTGCGGTAAAGTATCGCGAACTGCACCAGAGCGATTTCAAGTTTTGCCGGGTCAAGCGCCAATGCTTGCAAGGCACTTTTCACCCGCGGGATATACCCGTGATGATCGGCTCCCCACACATCGATTACGCGTTCGAAGCCACGCTCGAATTTGTTGAGATGATAGGCAATGTCGGAAGCGAAGTAGGTGAACTGTCCGTTTTCCCGTTGCACAACGCGGTCTTTTTCGTCGCCGAAATGCGTTGAACGGAACCACTTGGCACCATCCTGCCGATACAGATAATTCTGTTGCTCGAGCAATTGCACCGCCTGCGCTACCGCCCCGCTATCAAATAACGATTGCTCGGAAAACCAAGTGTCGAAAACAACTCCGAATTCCATCAAGTCATTGCGGCAGTCGCCCAATTGCTCGGTAAGAACAAAATTGTGGATATATGCATAATCCTGTCCCAGCAGCCCCTTGGCATTGGCGATTAGCTGGTCGAGCTGAGCCTCGGTATCTGAATCCGCTTCCGGAGAGATGTCCTCAAACAGCAAATCGGGTTGATGCAGATAGCGCCCCCCATGCGCCTTTTGAATCAGCCGCGCCATGTCACGCACGTACTCGCCCTGATAGGCATTGCTGGGAAAGCGCAGCAGGACCCCATGGAGTTCCAGATAACGCAGCCAGGTGGAAAGCGCCAAAATATCCATCTGCCGTCCCGCATCGTTGACATAGTATTCGCGTGAGACGGAAAACCCCGCCGCCGCCAGTACATTCGCCAAGCTTGCGCCAAACGCCGCACCGCGCCCGTGGCCTACATGCAGCGGGCCTGTCGGGTTGGCCGACACAAACTCCACCTGGATTTTCCTGCCCGCACCAATATTGCCATGACCAAATCTTCCGCCACTCTCCAGCACATAGCGCGGGAACTGCTGTTTGACAGAAGTCTTGAGAAACAGGTTGATAAACCCCGCCCCCGCAATCTCGATTTTCTCCAGGTAAGGGGAAGCGGACAGCGCACTGATGAGTAATGCGGCAATATCACGCGGATTTTGACGCAACGGCTTGGCCAGTTGCATTGCAAGATTGCAGGAGTAATCACCATGGCTTGCTTGCCTGGAACGTGCAAACTCGATATCCAGATCCAAACCCAGCGGTGCGATTTCACTCAAGGCCGGGCGCAGAAGTTCGATAAAGTGGGATCTGAAGTTGGGCGGGGCTGGCGGAAACATGGTTACGTCATAATGACAGGTTGTTTGAAGCCGTTATTATAACGATGTTGCGGCAGATTACGCGCCAGTTTGATTTACGCGGCAATGGAAAAGAACCTATAGTCAGGAAAACGGCGTTGCCACCGCGCCGAAGGGTGGCGTCGCATGTGTCGGCATGCGGCTACCGAAGTCAATTCATCGAGTTGTTGCCAAGGCGTATCACTCTTCCTAAAAGACGATGGTCCAACCGGGTTGATTCGCTTGTTGCTTGGTATAGGATACGCCATGCACTTTCAAACCGTTCTGGTTCAGCAGTGTGATGATCCCGCCCTTATTGGACAGCACAGTAGGCGGCTGCACGTCAACACGAAGCGTGGCGCCAGGTTCGAGTGCTCCGCTCAAGGGCATCTTCGCTTTCTGCTTGTCGGCCAGATGCCATCCGGCCAATGAAATGAGCCGATCACTGGGATTCATTATCTGGACCCACTCTTTCTCGGGAGATTCTTTCGAATTAACCAGCGCCGCGACAATACGCACCAGTCCATCGGGCAATGATTCCGTCGGCTGCGGCACGATCGGATCGGGGTTTACCGGTTCGCCCCCCTCCTCTCCCGTTCTCAACGTGTGCCCTGTCACATCGTCAGTATGCCAACTTTGTGACTGAAACTTCAGGAAAATGGCTGTCCACTGTTGTTGAATGGGAAAATGAAAAAGGAGGCCGCCGTCCTGCCACACGCCATCATCCTGTACGAAGTTGCCCACATTGCCCTGATTCATGTGGATATCATGAATACCGTTACCGGGAACAAAGCCGAAGTACTTATCGGCTCTATTGCTCTCCGGTCCCCAGCGTTCGCCGAAGGCATAAACCAGCGCGTCCTCATCAGCCATGGCGCGCTGTACGATCTGATCAAGTTTCTCGTTCAGATCATTGTCGGGTCCCGGTAAATTGAAAGCGAGAGGGGTCATCATTCCAGGCTGGACCAGGTTGCCGCGGATCAGGTCGAGTGCTCCCGAGGTCGGGCTTGGCGCAAGCGGATTGAAGCCGCTCGGCAGGACAGAGACTGCGTCCGTGAGGGGATGGACAAAATGCGATTTGATATGATACATCAACTCCGACGGCGCCAATTGAGACTTCACATTGACCGCAATCCGGTAACTGGTGCCAATTTCATCCACAATATGGAGCTGATAATGTGGGGAGGATCCCGAACCCAAGCGGCGGGCAATGGCCCTCCCCTTCAAAACCCCATAGTTCTTTAGAGCCATGCTTCCTCCTAAAATAATGGTTTGCATGCGATGCCGGATGACCAGAATAAATAATCAGCCGCCTGCAACATCTTGTAGGAAAATCCCGTATCCGGACAATATCCCAAATCCGGTGGCTAATGGCTTATCCGTCAATCCAAGCTCATGATTCGATCAGGTCACCATCGGACTCTAAGATAACCACCTTTTTCAGCAAAATTAAAGCGTATCAGATTCGCGCCGCGGTGCAAGGGAGAATGCCGGGTAATCAGCTTGAACGGTCCGGCGGCTGAGGGAGATCGCTCAATTCGCAGCAGCCGTTCGCGCGGCGAGAAAATGCGCAATTCGAATTGTCCGGCGCGTACTTCCCGCAGGCTGGGTGAAAACGGCCGGGCCAGCGGTTCACCCACGAATACGCCTTCTCCCGGCCACGCGACGCTCTTCCAGTAGGCTTCAATGGCGCTTGCGCCAAGGGCATAATGAAACATGACAATACCTGGAACAGGAAATTTCTGCATATGATTACAGGGCTCCACTACGGTGCCGTAGCTTGCCGTGGCGCCAGCTTCCAGCCAGCGCAAACTGCTCATCTGACTCGAATCGGTAAGCTGGCCTCCGGTTGACGTCAAATGATCAGCCAATGCACCTGGCAGGAAATCCAATGTATGGAGCTGCGGCACATGCGCCAATCCTGTGAAATAAAACAGAATATCGTGGCGGTCGGTGATTGCCTCGGTCTCGAGAATGTCAATAGGGAAAACGCCGGTCAGTTCTTTTGCGGTTCGCTCGAAATAATTTGCCCGCACGCTACGCGCTTTATCGGGCGTAATGATCAGATAAGCGCGCCCCTCCGGAAAGCTGTGGTCAGCAGCGACGCCCCGGTCGATCAACGCTTTGACCTGTTCAAAACTGGTGCCAGCCAACATCATTGCCGGTCGCAATTTATGATCGGTGGCGGGATTAAGACTGGAAGAGTTAAAGTAGGGGCTGGGCGCGGTCGGACCGCATTCGGACGAGCAATAGTCTTCATCGAAGCCGAAAGCCAGTGCGGAAGTCAGAGACATGCAGCCCACCCGGTAGGGATCTGCCCAAGCTACAGCATAGGCTTGAACATGAGTGGGCGCTGTCCGGTCGATCTCTGCCTTCAATTGCTGAAACTCATCCCTCGAAAGCGCTTTACGGCCGGGTTGGAAACGCAGATGGATCATGTTGGCTGCCGGGATATGGCGTATCTTCTGGTAGTAATCTCCGATTTGTTTTGATAGGGGATCATCGTCATTAATGATGACAGCAAGATCATCCGGCGTCAGCCCCGTGCGTGGTAACTGGACCCGCTCCTGAGCATCGGCAAACGATGGCTGGAAAAATAGAACGATCAGCAGGCTGATCGAAAATTGGATTAAAAATTTCATCATAGACAAGCGGCATGCGGCATGGCGCGGCATAATGACATCTGATCATTGTAGCCCGCCATCTGACATGCTACATCAGATTGGAAGCCTATCCACAGAACCGATTCCGATGCTTGTAATCAAAAATTGAAGGATGTTTTTGTTCCTTATCGGATAAGCAAACTCCATCCTCATGCATGATAATCCCAAATCCGGCGGTTGACTCCCAGTCTCTTAGTTTAATGCCATGTCCCGCAGCAACCTTTTCAGGAAAATAAATCCACCGGCCCATGCTGTCTCTCCATGATCTTCTTTACCAGCGGACACCGCGGGTGCCCGTGACGAAATTGCTGGTAGGCATCAACCTGCTGGTTTTCGTGGCAATGCTCGCCGGCGGAGCGGGCCTGTGGCATTCGTCCAATAACGTGCAATTGGCCTGGGGAGCGAATTTTGGCCCGGCTACGCAGGATGGGGAATGGTGGCGCCTGGGTAGCGCCATGTTCCTCCATTTCGGCGCCGTCCATCTGACGCTGAATCTTTGGGCGCTTTGGGATGGGGGACAACTGGTTGAGCGCATGTATGGGCACACCCGTTTTGCGGCCATCTATTTCTCCAGCGGGCTGACGGGCAATCTGCTATCGCTTGTCGCGCACAAAGGATTAGCCGTTTCCGGCGGCGCCTCGGGCGCTATTTTTGGCCTGTATGGCGCTTTGCTGGTGTTTCTCTGGCGGGAGCGGCGCAATCTTGACCCACAGGAATTCCGCTGGTTTTTCTGGGGAGCGGCGGGTTTTGCGGTAGCCACCCTTATTCTCGGTTTTCTAATTACGGGTATCGACAATGCCGCTCACATAGGCGGTTTTTTAACCGGAGCTCTTGGAGGAATAGTGCTTGCGCGGCCTGTGAATGGAATAAAACGGGTAGCCCATCGCAGCCGCCTGCTTGCAGGAGGCGCTTTTACGTTGGCCGTTGCCATCCTGATCAGCCAGATTCCCGTACGGGCCTACCGATGGAGCGAAGAAGTGCTGACGCGCAAGGAGATTGGGGAATTTTTGCGTGATGATGCGGCGATCAGCCAGGCGTGGCAAAGCATACTTGATGAGGGCAGGCGTGGCGGCATCTCATTCGAAGAGCTTGCGGGACGCATCGATACGGCGGTTGGAGATCGTTACGAAGAAAACTTCGAGCAGCTTTCCCACCTTCCGCCCAATCCTGCTCTGCCTTCCTCCGCGACAGTGGAAATGCTGCGCCACTATGCGGAGCGCCGCAGGGATGCTTCCCGTGCGTTGGCTGAAGGACTGCGCGCCCACAAGCCGGAACAGATTCGCGATGCCCTCGAAATGGCAAATCAGGCGCGGCAACTGTCTCAGCCTGACTGATTCAGACTGATGGAGCGGAAGCGGGTTATTGTCGCTTTTGCATTTCAGTAGTTTATTTTCTTTTAAGGCAAGCGTCATTTACGATAATTTTAAGAAAAATTTTGACACACATCGAAAAATATTGCACTATGACGCGGCGTACTAGTAATAGTAAATCGTGTCCGATAAGAGTACTAGATGTAGTGGTTTGTCAGCGCCACAGCATCCACTTCAGTCAATGGGAAAGCATACGTTTCCCGTATCGATGAGGAGAATCCAATATGCAGCTTGTAACAGACAATACGACCCCCCCGGTAGCACCCGGGTACGATTTTTCTTCAACCCATTACACACCGGATTCCCGCTATTCCCAATACAAGATCATTCGCCGCAATGGCTCTGTCGTCGCATTCGAGCCGAACAAGATTTCCATTGCGATGACAAAGGCATTCATTGCCGTCAATGGCGGTCAAGGCGTGGCTTCCGCCAGGGTCCGCGAAGTGGTGGCGCGGCTGACCGATGATGTGGTGAATGCGTTGATTCGCCGCCAGCCCACGGGTGGAACCTTTCATATCGAAGATATCCAGGATCAGGTAGAGCTGGCATTGATGCGTTCCGGTGAGCACGATGTGGCACGTTCTTATGTACTTTATCGCGAGGATCGTGCGCGCAAGCGGGCAAAACAGAAGGAAATGGCGGTGGTGGAGATCCCGGCCAGCATTCTGAATGTGGTGGAGAATGGGCGCAAAATGCCGCTTGACACAGCCCAGCTGCTGGCGCTGATCGAGTCTTCCTGCGCGGATTTGGGCGAGGTGGTGAACGCCAAACTGATACTTAAGGCCACATTGAAAGACCTGTACGATGGAGTGCCGGTAGAAGAGGTAAGGAAATCGGTTGTACTGTCGGCGCGCGCACTCATTGAGAAAGAACCCGCCTACAGCTACGTCACCGCGCGCCTGTTGTTGCATACCATCCGTTTCGAGGTGCTGGGCGAAGAAGTCGTGCAGCAGGAAATGTCAGATCGCTACGTGGATTATTTTCCTGATTTCATTAAACGTGGTATCGAAGCTGAGTTGCTGGATGAGCGTCTGGCGCAGTTTGATCTCCCGCGTTTGGCTAAAGCTCTGGATGCCGGCCGCGACCTGAAATTTGGTTATCTCGGTTTACAGACCTTGTATGACCGCTATTTCCTGCATGTAGAGGATCGGCGCATCGAATTGCCGCAGGCATTCTTCATGCGTGTGGCAATGGGGCTCGCGCTGAACGAAATTGACCGCGAGGGACGCGCCATAGAGTTCTATCACGTGCTGTCAAATTTCGATTTCATGAGTTCCACCCCGACTCTGTTTAATTCAGGCACTCGCCGCTCTCAGTTATCTTCGTGCTATCTCACCACGGTGGCGGATAATCTCGATGGCATTTACGAAGCCATCAAGGAAAATGCCTTGCTTGCCAAGTATGCCGGAGGCCTCGGTAATGATTGGACGCCAGTGCGGGCGATGGGTTCGCGCATCAAAGGCACCAATGGCAAATCACAAGGCGTGGTTCCGTTTCTCAAGGTGGTGTCCGACACCGCGGTCGCGGTGAATCAAGGCGGCAAGCGCAAGGGCGCGGTATGCTCTTATCTGGAATCATGGCATCTGGATATCGAGGAATTTCTGGAATTGCGCAAGAATACCGGCGATGACCGTCGCCGTACCCATGATATGAATACCGCTACCTGGGTTCCCGACCTGTTTATGAAACGGGTAATGGAGGGAGGTGAATGGACACTTTTCTCACCCTCCGACGTGCCTGATCTGCATGAAAAGTTTGGCAAACAGTTTGAGCAGGCCTACCTTGCCTACGAGGAAAAGGTCGCGCGCGGCGAGCTGAGCCTGCACAAAAAAATTCCCGCGCAACAATTATGGCGCAAAATGCTCAGCATGCTGTTTGAAACGGGGCACCCATGGATTACCTTCAAGGACCCATGCAATATCCGCTCACCGCAAAACCACACCGGCGTAGTGCATAGCTCCAATCTCTGTACGGAAATAACCCTGAACACCAATGATCATGAAATCGCGGTATGCAATCTGGGTTCGGTCAACCTGGCGGCCCACATCCATGATGGAGAGCTTGACGCTGACAAGCTCAAGCGCACTGTCAGCACCGCCATGCGCATGCTGGACAACGTAATCGACATCAACTTCTACGCCGTCGCCAAGGCGCGCAACTCAAACCTCAGGCACCGCCCGGTGGGACTGGGTATCATGGGCTTCCAGGATTGCCTGCATAAGCTGCGCGTCCCCTACGCCTCACAAGAGGCGGTAGAGTTTGCCGATCATGCGATGGAAGCGGTCGCATACCATGCCTATTGGGCTTCCACCGAGTTGGCCGAAGAGCGAGGGCGTTATGCTTCTTATCAGGGGAGTCTGTGGGATCGCGGCATCCTGCCTCAGGATACCCTTGATCTGTTGCGTGAGGAACGGGGGGGTTATGTCGACGTGGACATGTCGGCCACGATGGAATGGAATGCATTGCGCGAACGCATAAAAAAACATGGCATGCGTAATTCCAATTGTCTTGCGATTGCACCGACCGCCACTATTTCAAATATCATCGGCGTATCCGCCAGCATCGAGCCGACTTTTCAAAACCTTTATGTCAAATCCAACTTATCGGGAGAGTTCACCATGGCTGGCGAACACCTGGTAAACGACTTGAAAAAACTCGGGCTCTGGGACGAAGTCATGATTTCCGATCTCAAGTATTTTGATGGCGCCTTAAGCAAGATAGACCGGGTACCGGCCGATATTCGCAGACTTTACGCCACCGCCTTCGAGATTGATCCCCAGTGGTTAATCGAAGCAGCGGCACGGCGGCAAAAATGGATTGATCAGGCACAATCACTCAACATTTATATGGCGGGCGTTTCCGGTAAAAAACTGGATGAAACCTATAAACTGGCCTGGCTGCGGGGTCTGAAAACCACCTATTATTTGCGCTCTCTGGGAGCAACTTCAGCGGAAAAATCCACAGTCGAAGCAGGCGCTCTGAACGCGGTACCCGCGGAAGGAAACATGACTGCGATGAGTTGCGCGATTGATAATCCCGAGTGCGAGTCATGTCAATAATTTGCGAGATATCAGAAATAAAAGGAGAGAAGGTATGCTGACATTTGAGGATAAGACAATGCAATCTGGAGTGCCGCGGATAAATGGGCTATTTAATGATGCACAAATGCCGGCCGCATCCAGCCTGAACCTGCAAGCTTCCGGTCATGTGACAGATATCAGGAATACAGAAATGGAGAATGGCAAGAGAGACGAGCATTATGCCGCCGGCAATACCAATCGCCGCTTGTCGGTGGAGGATAAGCGCATTATCAATTGCAAGGCGGATGTTAATCAGTTGGTGCCGTTCAAATACAAGTGGGCATGGGAAAAATATCTTGCCGCCTGCGCGAACCACTGGATGCCGCAAGAAATCAATATGAGCCGCGACATCGCCCTTTGGAAAGACCCCAACGGATTAACCGAGGATGAGCGCCGCCTGGTTAAACGTAATCTGGGTTTCTTTGTTACCGCTGACTCGCTGGCCGCCAACAATATCGTGCTCGGCACTTATCGCCACATTACCAATCCGGAATGCCGTCAATATTTGTTGCGGCAGGCATTCGAAGAGGCGATTCATACACATGCTTATCAGTACATCGTCGAATCGCTGGGACTGAATGAAGGGGAGATTTTCAACGCTTATCATGAAGTGGCATCAATTCGCGAAAAGGACGAGTTTCTGATTCCGTTCATTGACACGCTCACCGATCCGGAATTCAAGACCGGCACGCCCGAGGCAGATCAGAAACTCCTCAGAAGCTTGATCGTATTCGCCTGCATCATGGAAGGATTGTTCTTTTATGTGGGTTTTACGCAAATCCTGGCGTTGGGGAGGCAAAACAAAATGACGGGTGCAGCGGAGCAATATCAGTACATTCTGCGAGATGAGTCCATGCACTGCAATTTCGGTATAGATGTTATCAATCAGATCAAAATGGAAAACCCACACCTATGGACCAAGGAGTTCCGCAACGAAATCAGCTCACTGATGCAGAAAGCCGTGGAACTGGAATACCGTTATGCCGAGGACACCATGCCGCGCGGAGTGTTGGGAATGAATGCACCGATGTTCAAGGAATACTTGCGCTATATCGCGAACCGCCGCTGCCAGCAGATCGGTCTGGATGCCCTTTATCCGGGGGCCGGAAATCCCTTTCCTTGGATGTCAGAAATGATTGATCTAAAAAAGGAGAAGAACTTTTTTGAGACCCGTGTAACCGAGTATCAAACCGGTGGTGCGCTGAGCTGGGATTAAAAAAAGAAACAAGGCTGATGTGTGTCGCGCCTTTTATGTGTCAATAAATGCTTTCAATCGGCCAGATTCAGCCGACCGATATCCGTACACCCGGTTGACATTGATGTCATGGGGAAGGGGATATCGGTCTGAGTGCCGGGCATACTTAAGGATTATCTTGCAAACATGGCCGAAAAGCCATGCTGCATATAATGAACTGCCGTCTGATGGGGTTGAATGCGGCTCGATTTATCCGCTGACCCGTATTATGCATGTAGCGGTAGTGTAGTAAACGTGAGTAGTAATCCCTGTAACTTTTATCTGGAGGTTGAAATGGCAACTACCAAGAAAACCGCAGCAAAGAAACCTGCCGACAAGAAGCCGGCGGCTGTGAAAAAGCCGGCGGCCAAAAAAGAAGTCTCAGCCAAAAAAGAAGTGTCCGTCAAAAAAGTAGCAACCAAGAAACCGGTTGAGAAGAAAGCCGAGAAGAAAGTAGAGAAGGCAGCAGAAAAAAAAGTCACGGCTTCAACAAAAAAACCGGCGGCGCCCAAAGCTTCGGCCAAGAAAGCGGCCCCCGCTAAAAAAGCGACGGCGAAAAAAGAGGCTCCAGTCAAGAAAGCGGCAGCGAAGAAGCCGGCAGAGGAAAAAACCACTGCCTCAGCTAAAAAACCGGCGGCGAAGAAAGATGCTTCAACCAAGAAAACCACTCCAGCCAAGAAAGCCGGCGCAAAGGAGCCCGCAGGAAAAAGCGCTTCAACCAAGAAACCCGCAGCTCAAAAAAAAGCCCCCGCCAAGAAACCAGCACCGAAGGCAACGAATACTTCAGACACGGCCAGCCCTGCTTCCAGCTGGCCGTTTCCACTTTCGGGATCGCGCTCTTAAGCTTGACGATTGCCACTGCGGATCAGTCTATTTTCTTTTGAGATAATAGGCTACTCCGCAGGTTTTTATCCTAAATCCGGTGATTGGAAGGGTGAACTGTACGGTTTTTGAAACGCAGGGCAAGGCGCAATAACACGGCCATGTATCACAAAAGCAGTATAATCCGCTCCCCGTAGCGGCTCACCCCGACGATGAGAACCCAATAGCACAGAAATTCTCTACGAATCATAGTGCTAGACTGACAAATGAGCGATTAACTACCGGATTTAGGATTATATTAGGGTTATATAGAGACCGGTTTCCTTTAAAAGCCGGGTGGATTCTTGTCTTTATTGCAATAATAAATCCCACTCGCATCAGTTTCCAGGCGGACTTCCTTTCATATCGAGCTTGAGGATCGGTATCCTTCAGGATTTTTCTTTCCGATCTACAGGACCCCATCCTGAATCCGGCAGTGGATTCGCGATTAAGTTTACGCAGTGAATATTTACACTGGTAAAATTTGACAGACAGGGTTAACATTAACGCTAATTCAAACCGATAATTCGTTGTGAGGGTGGTCATGGCTCATACAATTCCACAAACGTCACGCGACTATGACACCACGCGTGTTGTAGAACGTCCCGATGGTTTTTATTGGCATGATAAGAACGAGAGCGAGAAGGTTTTCGGTCCCTTTCCCACCCTGCTCGAAGCCATTCAGGATATGGAATATACCGCTGAATCAGATTATGAACCGGGAGAAACCCTGGAGCAGGCGGAAGACGAGATCGGCATATCCGGCTGGATCGACCAGGAGACGGGAGAGCCAAGTGAGGAATCATTCCGTCATGACAACTAATTAGTAGCGGCTAATTCTGATAGGCTTTGATCAATATCCGGTGCTTTTCTGAGTGATCTAGAAACGGCCTGTCACTTATTGGCGCCAGAAAATACCCGTGATACGACCGCGTTGCAAAGAAAACTTACTGAGTCGTCAACCAGAATCCTGTGCGGTTGATGCCATCCATTAAAAGTTGCATCCTCTTCAGGCATTAAACCTAAATCCGGCAATCGACCGCTCATTTCCCGGTTTAGTGTCACGATCAAGAAATTTTTTTTGCGTTACCAGCCTTCCACCTTTAGGGTAAAAATTTGCCGCTATCGGATTTAGGCTAAAGCCGGATCCCATGGTCAAACAGGCATTGAGCTGACGCCGCAATGCAGAATATGAGCCGTTTCTTTTATTTCTCCAGCCAAAGGTCTGCATGAGCCATCGCGAAGAACAAGACACCATGGGCGTGGTGCAGGTGCCAACTACTGCACTGTGGGGCGCGCAAACACAACGCTCCTTGCAGAACTTCAGAATTTCCGGCGAACGGATGCCGGCCGCATTACTTCACGCGCTTGCGCTGGTGAAACTGGCAGCGGCGAAGGTAAACCGGGATTTGGGTCTGCTCGAAGCGAATAAGGCCAATGCCATTATTCAGGCCGCTGACGAGGTAATCAAGGGTCGTCACGAAGCAGAATTTCCTCTGGTAGTGTGGCAGACAGGCTCGGGAACGCAGACCAATATGAATATGAATGAGGTGCTGGCTAACCGTGCCTCCGAGTTGCTCGGCGGCGGGCGGGGCATTGAATGCAAAATTCATCCCAATGATGATGTGAACATGGGACAGTCGTCCAATGACGTTTTTCCGTCAGCCATGCATGTGGCGGCAACCCTCTCTATCCATCATCAGCTGAAACCCGCCATCGGCACGTTACGACAAACTCTTGCCGTCAAAGTAAAAGAATTTTCCGGTATCGTCAAAATCGGCCGCACGCATTTACAGGATGCGACACCTCTGACACTGGGACAGGAATTCTCGGGGTATGTTTCGCAACTGGATCACGGATTGGCGCATGTGAATGCATCGCTTCCGCATTTATATGAGCTGGCCATGGGCGGCACAGCCGTAGGTACAGGCTTGAATACTCATCCCGAATTCGGCGTGCGTGTGGCGGGTGAATTGGCAAGATTGACGGAACTGCCATTTATTACCGCGTTCAATAAGTTTGAGGCCCTCGCCGCCAATGACGCGCTGGTTCACGCGCATGGTGCGCTGAAAACACTGGCGGCATCCTTGATGAAACTCGCCAATGACATCCGCTGGCTCGCGTCAGGGCCCCGTTGCGGCATCGGCGAACTAAAAATTCCTGAAAACGAGCCCGGCAGTTCCATTATGCCTGGCAAGGTCAACCCAACTCAATCGGAAGCGGTAACTATGTTGTGCTGCCAGGTGATGGGCAACGACGTGGCGATCAACATGGGCGGAGCAATGGGTAACTTCGAGCTTAATGTCATGAAGCCGCTTATTATTCATAATTTCCTGCAAAGCGTGCGCCTGCTTTCGGATGGAATAATAAGTTTCAACGATCATTGCGCAGGCGGAATAACCGCCAATATTAAGCACATTGACGAGTTGATGCATAACTCCTTGATGCTGGTGACAGCGCTGGCCCCCCACATCGGTTACAACAAGGCAGCGGAAATTGCCAAGAACGCACACCGCGAGGGCACGACACTGAAGGAAGCCGCAATTGCGTCCGGTTATGTCACAGCGGAGCAATACAAGCTTTGGGTCAGGCCGAGGGATATGACGGGGCAGCAGATAATATAAAAAACCACTCCCGAGCTCTCTCCGCTTCCCTCGCATAAACAGTCTGCTCCCCGCGCTGACTGGCACTTCGTTGATAATGAGTGGTTCGGCATCCCACTAATCCTATATAACGACTATATAGCTATGTGTGATTATGGCTTGTTGCAGTATCATATCATACGCCTTGTATCGGCATAATCAGGACCTGCCATGCCCCACACATTGAAAGAACAGGAAATTTCCATGCTGCGCGCTGAAATCGAAATGCTGATAAACGAGCGCCAGGGTCTGCTCAAAACCACTGGTGCGGCAGCAGTATTTATCGCCAATCTGGACAGTGACGCATTGCCGGAAGGTACGTATGAAGCGGCTGAGATGTTGTCCAACTGCCTGAATGATCTTCCGGAGGAAACCTTGCGGGATGCGCTGGAAAAGGTAAAGGCGGAGTTGGCCGCCGGTGAATGAGTCTAATACATCTGTCATCCTCTCCTAAGGTCGGGCTTATTTTGACCGGAGGTGGTGCCCGCGCCGCCTATCAGGTTGGGGTATTGCAAGCCATTGCGGCCATGTTACCGGAAAAAGCGCATAATCCCTTTCCTGTAATTTGCGGCACCTCCGCAGGCGCGGTAAATGCTGCCAGCCTTGCCCTTTCCGCGCGAAATTTTCATGAAGGCGTGCGTCTACTATCAGCGGTATGGGAAAATGCCCATGTCAATCAGGCTTACCGCACCGATCCCATCGGTGTTTTTGGAAATGTCGCGCGCTTGCTGTCTTCGCTGCTGTTCGGTGGATTAGGAAAGCGCATCCCGGTCTCGATGCTGGACAGTACGCCCCTAGCACAATTGCTGGAACGGAGTTTATCGCTTCGCGGCATCCAGCGGAGTATCGAGACAGGCGCCTTGTACGCCCTGGGTATTACCGCTTGGGGCTATACCTCCGGCCAATCGGTCACCTTTTATCAAGGCGCGGAAAACATAGTACCCTGGAAACGGGAGCGCCGTATCGGTGTCCCGGCACGCATCGGCATCGAGCACCTGATGGCGTCTTCCGCGATCCCGGTTCTTTTTCCCGCAATAAGAGTCAATCGCGAATATTTCGGTGACGGCTCCATGCGCCAGCTTGCGCCCATCAGTCCGGCACTGCATCTCGGTGCCGAGCGCGTGCTGGTGATAGGCGTGCGTAAAACCGCCGAGACGCAACCTGAACGCGTTACCGTAGACAGTTATCCAACATTGGCGCAAATCGGCGGCCACATCATGGGGAGTATTTTTCTCGATAGCCTTGACTTGGATCTGGAACGCTTGCAACGTATTAACAGCACGCTACGAATGATCCCAGACGAGAGACTGAGAGATAACAACATGCTGTTACGTCAGGTGAAGTCGATGGTCATTTCTCCCAGCGTGGAAATCAATACGATTGCGGAACACCACGCCCACACCCTGCCCCGTACCATACGTCTTTTTTATCGCGCCATTGGCGCGTTGAGGCGTGATGGTTCATCACTTTTGAGCTACGTTCTGTTTGAAGAACCCTTCTGTCGCGCATTGATAGACCTGGGTTACCAGGATACGATGCCGCGCAGATCCCAGATTTTGCAATTTATCGGAGCTGAGACAAGCGACTGAGCGGACGCTGGTATAATAACGATACAGTCACCACTCAGTCCCGAACAGCGCCAAACTTTCTCATCTGTCATTTCACGAGTCGCTCATTTTCTCAGAGATTATTTATGGATATCGCAAATCCACAATTTTGGGTCGCGGTATTGCAAATCATCGCCATTGATATTGTACTAGGCGGAGACAATGCAGTTGTGATTGCGCTTGCATGCAGGCGGCTACCGGAGAAGCAACGCAATCTGGGCATTTTCTGGGGGGTGTTCGGCGCTATCGGCCTGCGCGTTGTTTTGATTTTTTTTGCGCTTTCGCTGCTTGCGGTTCCGTTTTTGAAAATAGTAGCCGCATTGCTGCTGTTGTGGATCGGTATCAAGCTGCTTCAGCCCGAACCGGATAATAGCGGTCACCAGATTGACGCCAGCACCACGCTGGTGGGTGCCATAAAGACAATCATTATCGCCGATGCCGTAATGAGCCTCGATAACGTTATTGCCATTGCAGGCGCCGCTAAAGATAGTATCGGCCTGGTCATTTTCGGTTTGGTGATAAGCGTGCCCATCATTGTCTGGGGCAGCAAACTGGTGATGAAACTTATGGATCGTTTTCCCATCGTCATTGTCATGGGTGCTGGCTTGCTTGGCTGGATCGCGGGAGACATGAGCGTTACCGACGCTGTCACCAGGGAATGGGTGAATGTTAACGCGGCCTTTTTACATTGGCTGGTTCCTGCCGGCGGAGTATTGCTGGTAGTCGTCATCGGCAAATGGCTTGCGGCGAGAACACAGGCAAAAATGGCGCCTATCGTTGATCTGGCGGATGACATAAACAAACCGTTACCTTGAATCCGGTGGCTGCGGCGAACCGAGAAACAAACAACAAATGCATTAAAAATGAGCGCCGTCACCTGCCGGGTTCAGAATTACAGTCGCCGTGAATATAACTGCCGTATTAAGGGGGGATACAATGTTGAAATTCCTGCTGCCCGTGGATGGCTCCCATGCCTCCAATCAAGCGGTTGCCAGATTCATTAAACGGCTCGACTGGTATAAGGAAGCGCCGGAGATTCATTTGCTGAACGTACAATTTCCACAGCACGGGAATGTAACTTTGTTTATCGACAAAGAAAGCATCAACCTGTATCACCAGGAAGAGGGCTTGAAAGGGTTGCAAACCGCACGGGGCTTGCTGGACCGGGCGGGAATTGACTACCAGTTTCACATCATGGTAGGCAGTCCGGTGGAAATAATTACACGCTATGCAAAAGAAATGGAGTTCGACCAGATAGTTATCGGACCGCGCGGGCTCGGCGTGGTGAAAGGTTTGCTGCTAGGTTCCGTAGCCAGCAAGGTGATGCAGCTTTCGACCGTGCCCATACTACTGATCAAATAAACCCGGGAACCGACCGCCAGCATTCGTACAGGCTCGCACAGCAGCCCAATGGATGATCAGATTAATGGCGCGCATTAAAGAATATGGATATCAATCAAAAGGAGTTTTATCAAGATGGAGCAGGATCAAAAAGGTTTAACTTTGATCGAAACAATGATGACGTTCGCTATTATTGGCATCCTGGCGACGATAGCTATTCCGCCAGCATACCAGCTTTATGAGGACTCCGTGGCGCGGGACCAGGTGATGGAAGCCTTCGGTCTCCTGCAAAGCGTGGAATCACCTGTTGTCGCGTTTTATTCCGATAAGGGGAGATGGCCGACAAAACTGGAATTTGATAGCCTGGTGACGGCCCGGACAGGGCGATATGTCGCCAGTCTCACGCCTTTGCCACTTGCCTCCGGTTTTCAGGTTACGGCGACATTCAAGATTAATGGGGTTAGCGCAAGCCTTTTGAACGAAGGAGTTGGCAGAACCCTGGTAGTCGCGACAAAAGATGGCGCGCAATGGATTTGCAACGATAATACCGATCCCGCGACCGGGGTTCCCGGTCTTGTTGCGGGCAACGTACTCTCTCAACATCGTCCTCCGGTGTGCAAGTAGCGTGATATTACCAATAATGGGACCCGAGATTGATGACAAATAATTGAGTTGATAACAGGGGGTAATCCAAATGTTTCTAGGTGATAGTATTTTTGGCGCGCTGCGCATGGTTGGCTGAGATCCATTTATTGGACAATTGACCGTAATCCCTTAAAGTTTATAATCCCCTATAACCGTTTGCTCCTATCAGGCTGAACCGTGTCGTGTCGCGCCGCGAATCGATCCATCAGAATTTAACCGCTACCCCACCCGCGGGTTTTCAGAAGAAGTAGCAAAAAAGAGAGAGAAAAAATAAATCAGCTAATCAGGATCACAGGGCACGGTGCCCATCCATAAGTCTGTAACACAATTGGAAACCCCGAAAGGAATACATGAACGAATACACCGATCAAATATCTGGATACTTCAATCAAGTGCCTATGTGGCCCTTGGTTTTACTCGCTGTGGCAATCGTTATCTCGGGAATATACGAACTGTTCCACCGCAAGCAACGTGCTCATGCCATTGATGATTTCCGTTCCGCTATTCTCTCCACGCTCTCCGGTCTATATCCTGAACCTACCCATTGGCCTAAAAGTATCGATACTTATCTTTGTGCCCGATTGCCCGTCATGCAGGAAATCATCGACGATTTCAAGCCTAACGTACGCCAGGAGAGCCTCCCTGCCTACAACAGGGATTGGGATAACTATTATCAGTTCTGCCGCGCAGAGGTGACCGACGACAAGTGCACCGCGGCAGACCTGAATCCCGGCGCGGAGCCAGACCCCAAAAAACAATTCCACACACTTGTCTCGAATCTTTTGCGTCATGCAAGCTGAATTCTTGATTACATTTTGACCGGGAATTAATTTAACTATAATATGAACTGACCCTTTGAAACCCCACCTATCGATCAAGTCTCTTGCGCCCGCAATTTCAAAAGGGAAATCCGGGTGGCAGTTCCGCCAATAGATCTGTTTTGGGGGCGATAAGTCTCGATACCTGTCAACCGTTGCGCCAAGCTACGCTGGTATAATAAAAAGAAGCAGGGAAATACAGGAGTGGAGAATCAGCTTTATTTTACCGACTAATATCGTACTGAACTTTGGAGAGAAAAATGAACAAACTGTTACCGATGCTTGCCGCAATAGCCTTCGCCACTACCTTCAGTTTTAACGCCGTCGCCGAAAAACATGATGGTCATGGCGATCATGGTTCGCATTCATCCAAGGCCCACGGCGACAAAGGGCACGCCGAGAAGGATGAAGCCCATGCCAAGAAGGCGCGGGAACACGCCGAAAAAGATGAGGCCCATGCCAAGAAGGCGCGGGAGCACGCCGATAAAGATGAGGCCCATGCCAAAAAGGCACGAGAAGACGAGAAAAAGTAATCCCGGCTCATTTCCCATTCACGTAAAGGCAGGCTTATCCCTGCCTTTTTTTATCGCGCTATTTTGAGGTGGTTTAAGACCTGCATCGGCTGTAAGGAATGTCAATACTCTTGCTTGGCAAATGCCTTGTAGACGCCAGCCATCGAAATGCCAAACATGATATGCGTAACGACTGTAATCCAGTCGCGGACCTCCGAGAACCAGGGAAAAATGATCGTTACGCCATACATATTTATCCCATAAAGGGTCAGTCCGTAGATAGCGCCTGCAAGCAACGACGGCAACATCCGCAGACGCGCGATCAAACCAGCCAGAACGAGGCTGTATGCGACAGAAATCACAAAATGAATCAACGTCGCGACCATCATCACGGTCCAGTCAAAAGTGGCAGGGGGCGGCAAGACCTCCCGCCCCATTATGATTGCCGCAGTCAGGCGCGCATCCCTATATAACATCCAGGGCACGGCATCCAGAAAAATCCACCAGAGAAAAAGCTGTATCCCCGTGGCTAATATTCCCGCGACAATACCGGCGACAACCGCGGCGGCCCAGTTCACACCCATAGGTCACCAAACAAGAAAATTGGTCAAGTCCTGCATAACTACCGCTGTGGCAGCGTGAATTCCAGAGTTCCTGCAAAACGTACTACTGGAAACCGATTCGTTCTACAATGATAAGCATAGCATTGAGACCCATGCGCTCAAATCAGGATTCCAGAGATACGCAATAACCACTATGTGGCCAGCCCATTTATGCAAAGCGTCGATTTGACCAACCATTTTCTGATCGCCATGCCCGCTATGGCGGACCCTTTCTTTTCCAAGACGCTCACATACATCTGTGAGCACAATGAACAGGGTGCGTTGGGTTTGGTAGTCAACCGCCCCATTGATCTCACGCTGAAAGATCTCTTCGATCAACTGGGTATTTCTTCTGATGATGAGGCCGCCGCGGGCCTGCAAGTAATGTTTGGCGGACCTGTACAACTGGATCGGGGCTTCGTGCTGCATCAACCGGTAGGCGACTGGCAATCCACCATGACCGTAAATCAAGAAGTTGGACTTACCACATCACTTGATATTTTACGGGCCATTGCCAGTGGAAACAGTCCCAAACAAATACTGGTTGCCCTCGGCTACTCAGGATGGGCGCCCGGTCAGATAGAGCATGAATTGTCTCAGAATGCCTGGTTGACAGTACCCGCATCGCCCACCATCATATTCGAGCTTCCGTCCGAAGAGCGCCTGACCGCGGCGATGCACTCGCTGGGAATAGATTTCTCAAGCCTGTCGGACGAAGTGGGGCATTCCTGAGAGAACCTAAATGAGCGGCCGGCTGCCGAATGAGTTTAATATCTATGAGTGGAACCGCAACCATGCAAATGCAGACAACACAACACTTGTCACCGGATATCGGAAGCAGTCATCGTTCCATAGGCGCGATTCTGGCTTTTGATTTTGGTAAAAAGCGCATCGGCATAGCGGTGGGTGATCTGGAGGTGGGTTTGGCGCATCCGCTTGCCACGGTTAGCGACGAAAATACGGTGCGGCGTTTCGATAGTATCGCCAATCTCATTGCCGAATGGCAACCAGTCCTGCTGGTGGTAGGACTGCCCGCTTATGCCGATGGCACGGAACATGAATTAAGCCGGTTGAGCCGACGTTTCGCGCGGCGGCTCGAAGGCCGATTTGGCATTAAGACTGTGCTGGTGGATGAGCGTTATACTTCGGTTAGCGCCAGCGTCATATTGCGGGAAGCGGATGTCAAAAAAAAGAAGCGGAAACCGGTACTTGATCAAGTAGCGGCACAATTGATATTGCAATCCTATTTCGATGGACAAGATGCGGCTACCTGATGCGGAACAATTGCTGGCCGGTCTGGCCGACGTGATGCGGCCTGACGTTACCGCGAACACCGCGCTGGTGGGAATCTATACGGGAGGCGTATGGCTGGCGGAACGGCTGCATCAGGGTCTGGGACTCGCTCTCCCCCTGGGTACGCTGGATGTTTCGTTCTATCGCGATGACTTTGGTCAAATCGGCCTGCATCCCCAGGTTAAGCCTTCGGATATCCCGTTCGAAGTGGAAGGCAGTCATATCATCCTGATAGATGATGTGCTCTATACCGGACGCACCATTCGCGCCGCCATCAACGAATTGTTCGACTATGGGCGGCCAGCGAGCGTCCGCCTCGCGGCACTGATAGATCGGGGTGGCAGAGAGCTGCCTGTGGCCGCCGAATACGTTGGCGCGACGCTCGTTCTACCATCAGATAAAATGCTGGCGCTGGAAAAAGACATCGACGGAAAATTGGGTTTGAGCCTGTATAACAAAAACTCTCCGGGACAATGAACAATCCGCAACTGAACAAGAACGGAGAATTGCAACACCTTCTTACCACCGAGGGACTCCCCGCCTCCATTCTGCTTCACATACTGAATACGGCCGAATCCTTTGTCGGAGTTACCGAGCGAGACATCAAAAAAGTACCCCTGCTACGTGGAAAATCCATATTCAATTTATTCTTCGAGCCCAGTACCCGTACCCGCACCACCTTCGAAATCGCGGCAAAACGTCTTTCAGCCGATGTGGTCAATCTGAATATCGCGGCCTCCTCGCAAACCAAAGGCGAGACGCTGCTGGACACGGTCGATAACCTCGCCGCCATGCATGCCGACATGTTTGTGGTGCGGCATTCACAAAGCGGTGCGGCACACTTGATAGCACGCCACGTTCGGCCCGAAATTCACGTTATCAATGCCGGGGATGGCCGGCATGCACACCCCACTCAGGGATTGCTCGATATGTTTACCATCCGCCACTATAAAAGTAACTTCCATGATCTGCGCGTGGCCATCGTTGGCGATATCCTGCACTCGCGGGTGGCACGCTCCCAGATTCACGCGCTGACCACACTCGGTGTGCCCGAAGTACGCGTCATTGCGCCTAAAACCCTGTTGCCCGCCAAAGTGGAGCGGCTAGGCGTCCATGTTTATCACGAAATGGCGCAAGGGTTGAAGGATGTGGATGTGTTGTTGATGCTGCGCCTGCAGAATGAACGCATGCTCAGTGCGCGCCTTCCCAGCACGGAAGAATACTTCAAATACTATGGACTTACGCCGGAAAAACTGTCTCTGGCGAAGCGCGATGCCATTGTCCTGCATCCGGGCCCGATGAATCGCGGCGTGGAAATTGATTCCGCGGTAGCCGACGGCGGACAGTCGATGATTCTGCCGCAAGTCACGTTCGGAATCGCGGTCCGGATGGCGGTGATGTCGATTCTGGCGGGTAACTAAACCTGAATTTCGGCAGGCGATTGTTCATTTATTAAATGGATATATGACTCATAAGGATATATTTTGCTGTTCAAAACCTCATCTTTGGGTGAGCCCGCTACCGTTCAACTGCCGGATTTAGGTTAAAACAGAATGAAACTCCTTATTAAAGGCGGCCGTGTTATAGACCCCGGAAACGGGATTGACGCTGTTATGGATGTTTTCATCGCTGCCGGAAAAATTGTCGGCATGGGAGCAAACCCGCCTGGCTTCCATGCCAATCGCGAAATAAACGCGGCGAATCTGGTGGTATGCCCCGGCCTGGTAGATCTATCCGCACGCCTGCGCGAGCCCGGTTTTGAGTATAAGGCCACGCTGGAATCCGAAATGGGAGCGGCTGTAGCGGGCGGCATCACCAGCCTGGCATGCACGCCAGACACCGATCCGCCCCTGGATGAACCGGGGCTGGTGGAAATGCTGAAGCATCGTGCCAGAAGCCTCAATCAGGCCCATGTCTATCCCATTGGGGCGCTCACTCAAGGTCTGAAAGGCGAAAGGCTCACGGAAATGGCTGAACTGCGTGATGCGGGCTGTGTCGCTTTTGGCCAGTCCGATATGCCGCTCACCAACGCACGAGTCATGATGCATGCAATGCAATACGCTTCCACCTTCGGTTTTGGAGTATGGTTGCGTCCCCAGGATGCGAGCCTCGCCGATGGCGGCGTAGCCCATGATGGCGAAGTGGCGACGCGGTTGGGCCTGCCAGCGGTTTCCGTATGCGCGGAAACCGTAGCCTTATCGAATATTATTTTGATGGCGAGGGAGACAGGCGCCACCGTGCATTTGTGCAGAATTTCCAGTGCAGAAGGCGTCGCCATGGTGCGGGCAGCGAGGCAGCAGGGCTTGCCGGTTACCTGCGATGTAACGGCCAATCACATACACCTCTCGGAAATGGATATCGGCTTTTTCGATTCCAATTGCCATCTTGTTCCTCCGCTGCGGGGACTCAGTGATCGTAATGCGCTGCGAGCCGGCCTGCTGGACGGGACGATAGATGCGGTGTGTTCCGACCACACACCAGTGGACGACGATGCCAAGCAATCACCTTTCGGCGAGGCGGAAGCTGGTGCCACCGGCCTGGAGTTGTTGCTGCCGCTGACCTTGAAATGGGCGAGGGAAATGAAGATTCCATTGGCTGCCGCCATGGCCAGGATTACCATGGAGCCCGCCCGGATACTAGGTATAGATGCGGGCCACCTATCTCTCGGTGCCGCCGCTGATCTTTGCATTTTCGACCCCGATCAATACTGGAAGGTGGAGGCGGCAGCGCTCAAAAGCCAGGGCAAAAACACGCCGTTTCTGGGTATGGAGCTGCAAGGCAAGGTAAAATACACTTTGGTCAACGGCACCATTGTGCATGAAGGCTAAACCAATTCGCAGCTGAACGTTCACCCATAACAATCTGTAATCACTCTCCTGGAATACCATGACAAACCCTCTACTCGATTTTTCCGGACTCCCGCGCTTCGCAGATATCCGAACCGAGCATATTACTCCGGCGATAAAGCAACTACTTGCCGATAACCGCGCCATCATGGCCAGGATACGTGCCGATACCGCCATACCAGCCTGGCAAAATTTCGTGCAGCCGATGACTGACGCCAACGAGCGTTTGTCTCGCGCCTGGAGTCAGGTCTCGCATTTAAACGCAGTGGTGAACAGTTCGGAATTGCGTGAAATATATAACACCAACCTGCCGCACGTTACGCAGTATTATGCTGAATTGGGCCAGGATCAGGCTTTATTCGAAAAATTCAAACAGCTTCGCAATAATCCGGAATTTGAAAGCCTGAATCGCGCACGGCAAAAAATTATCGAGAACGAGTTACGAGATTTCCGCCTGGGCGGAGCGGAGCTCCCGCCGCGGGAAAAAGAGCGTTTTCTCAAAATTCAGGAAGAGCTGTCGGCGCTCTCATCCAGATTCAACGACAATCTGCTGGATGCCACCAATAGTTTTATCCTGCATGTGGAGAATGCGGACGAGCTATCGGGCATCCCCGCGGACGTCCTGGAAACGGCCAGGGAAATCGCGGCGAAAGAAGGTGCACCAGGCTGGAAATTCACGTTGCATGCCCCATCCTATATGCCCGTCCTGCAGTATGCGGATAATCGGGCGCTTCGCGAGAAAATGTATCGCGCCTATTCCACCCGCGCGAGTGAACTGGATAAAGTGGAATGGGATAACACCCCGCTCATCAACAAGATACTTGAATTACGTAAGGAAGAGGCGCGGATGCTGGGGTTTGATTGTTACGCCGAGGTGTCGCTCGCAACAAAAATGGCCTCGACGCCGAAACAGGTCCTGGATTTTCTGGGAGAGCTTGCCGTCAAGGCCCGGCCCTACGCTGAACGCGATCTGAAAGAGTTGTCTGAGTTCGGTGCGAGTAAGTTGCAGTTGGGAAAACTGGAAGCATGGGATCTGGCTTATGTCAGCGAAAAACTGCGCCTTGACCGCTATGCGTTCTCCGAGCAAGAGGTGAAGCAGTATTTCCCTGAAACCAGTGTGCTGCCGGGAATGTTCAATCTGGTGGAGAATCTCTACGGCATTATTATCACTCCACCCCCAGAGGCGGCCGGTATTCAACTCTGGCACCCTGATGTAAAGTTCTTCACGATAAAGAACGCTGAAGGAAGCCTGATCGGACAATTTTATCTCGACCTTTATGCACGTCCCGGCAAGCGTGGGGGGGGATGGATGGACGACGCCATCAGCCGCCGCCGGATCGGATCTGGAGAACTTGGCATCCAGGCGCCGGTAGCGTATCTCACTTGCAATTTTTCCGCACCCGTCGCTCTTAATGGGCAAATCCGCCCTGCTCTGTTTACTCATGACGAAGTCATCACATTATTCCATGAATTCGGCCATGGGCTCCATCATCTGCTCACCCGGATTGAAGACCTGGGTGTATCGGGGATCAATGGCGTGGAATGGGATGCGGTAGAACTACCCAGTCAATTCATGGAAAACTTTTGCTGGGAGCGCGAAGTGCTGATAAATATGACCAAGCATGTGGACACAGGTGAATCGATCCCGCCTGCGTTATTCGACAAAATGCTGGCCGCGAAAAACTTCCAGAGCGGCCTTCAGATGCTTCGCCAGATAGAATTTGCATTATTTGATATGCGGCTGCATTCTGATTTCAACCCAGGCGGGACGAAAACGGTACAGCAATTACTGGATGAAATTCGCGAGCAGGTCGCTGTCATTATTCCACCCCCATTTAATCGTTTTCCCAACAGTTTCTCGCATATTTTTGGTGGAGGCTATGCGGCCGGGTATTATAGCTACAAATGGGCGGAAGTATTGTCCGCTGACGCATTCAGCCTGTTTGAGGAAAGCCATGCCGGGGAAGTGATCAATGCCGAAACCGGTGCACGCTTCCGAAATGAGATTCTCGCCGTCGGCGGCAGCCGCCCAGCGCTCGAATCATTCATTGCATTCCGGGGACGTGAGCCGAAAATCGATGCGCTATTGCGCCATAACGGCATGGCAACTGCATGAAATGACGTCGAAGGAATACGGCATAATACTTTCGGAAATTCCATTGGAGTCCCGCAGACAGCGGTGTGTATTAATTCTTGCAACGACATCGGTCCAACGCTAGTATAGCGAAGGCATTCCGGCATCCTACAATTCAAAGCCATCGTATAAATATCACAAGAATGCCTTCCGTCATATGTGGCCTCAACCGGGAAGCTATCGGCCAAATTGACGGAGGAAAGGTAATTAATCCCGCTCGATAACAGGAGAAACCACATGAAATGTGTTAGATGGGTTGTTACAGCCACCATATTGACGACAGTACTAATGGGCTGCGCGCAGACGCCACCCGCGCCCCAGGCCCAGCAATATAAGGATAGTGAGTTACCCGTTCCCGCTGACTACAAGAGCTGGCCTAAATTTTTGTCCGAAATCCAGCGTACCGACACTAAACAGGTACGTGAGATCTATATCAATCCTATCGGGCATAGCACAAAAATGGGCGAGGCTTTCCCCAACGGGACTATTTCGGTAATGGAAATCTACAAGGCGCGTGAAGCCGCTGACGGCACGCCGCTGAAAGGTGCGGATGGCAAGTTTGTCAAGGGTGACCTGCTCAAAGTGGCGGTAATGGGCAAAGGCGCCGGCTGGGGTGAAAGCGTAACGCCCCAAGACCTCAGGAATGGCGACTGGATATACGCCATGTATATGGCAGATGGAAAAACGAAAGCGCCGGATGATATTGTTACCTGCCGTGCCTGTCATCTGCCGCTGACAGACAAGGATTACATTTTCCGCTATGACGAGTATTTCCAGAAGCGGGTAAACTAATCAGCGGATACACGACTACCCATTGCGCTCGGCTGCCCCGTGCAGCGAGCGCAATTAGCTCAGTTTACCGTGGCATTGCTTATACTTCTTTCCTGATCCGCATGGACACGGATCGTTGCGGCCGACTTTCCCACCCTGGCGCACGAACGGTTGATGCTTTTCCAGGCGCTGTTCGTCATGATCTTCATGATCGCCCGCTTCATCCAGCGCCTCCTCGTAAGCCGCGTGATGATATTGGACGTTCACCGGCGCACGCTGTGTTTCCGCCACCGCCTCCACCTGTTGCTCGCTTCTGATTTGAACGGTCATGAGCACCTTGGTGACCTCTGTCTTGATCTCTTCCAGCATGGAAGTAAATAGCTCAAAGGCTTCGCGTTTATACTCCTGTTTGGGATTTTTCTGCGCATACCCGCGCAAATGAATACCCTGGCGCAGATGATCGAGCGCCGCCAGATGCTCCCGCCAATGAGTATCGAGACTTTGCAGCATCACCGCCCGCTCATATTGATGCATGACATTGACGCCGACCTGATCCACTTTCCCGGAATAATGTTCCTGTGCTATTCCGGCGATACGCTGATGCAGGCTTTCTTCATGCAGATCGGGTTCTTTCTCCAGCCATTCCCGCAGCGGCAACGACAACTGATATTCGGCAACCAGTGCCTTTTCCAGTCCCGGTATGTCCCATTGCTCCTCGACGCTTTGTGGCGGGATATACAGGGCGATGAGACCCCCCAATACATCTGCGCGCATGGCGGTAATCGTCTCTGAAATATCCTGAGATTCGAGAAGCTCGTTACGTTGTTCATAGATCACCTTGCGCTGATCATTGGCAACATCATCGTATTCCAGCAATTGCTTGCGCATGTCGAAATTACGGGCTTCCACCTTGCGCTGGGCATTCTCGATGGCACGCGTAACCCAAGGATGCTCAATGGCCTCGCCTTCCGGCATGTTGAGCTTCTGCATAATGTTTGCCACGCGATCGGATGCGAAAATGCGCAGCAGCGGATCCTCCAGCGAAAGATAAAAGCGACTGGAGCCAGGGTCGCCCTGACGCCCTGAGCGGCCACGCAACTGGTTATCCACGCGGCGGGACTCATGCCGTTCAGTGCCGATGATATGTAGGCCCCCTTGCTTCAGCACTTCCTCGTGAAGCAATTGCCATTGCCCTTGCAATTCTCCTGTGCGCTCAAGCTTGGCGGTCTCGCTTATGGTTTCATCGACACGAATGCGCTCAAGTTCCGGCTCCGGGTTGCCCCCCAGCACGATGTCGGTACCCCGGCCCGCCATATTGGTGGCGATGGTGATCATTTTTGGACGGCCGGCCTGGGTGACGATTTCAGCTTCTCTCGCATGCTGCTTGGCATTAAGTACCTGATGGGGCAGCTGCTCATGAGTGAGCAGTCCGGACAGCAGCTCATTGTTCTCAATAGAGGTGGTTCCGACCAGGACAGGTTGCCCCCTCTCATAGCAGTCCTTAATATCCGCGATGATGGCGCGATTCTTTTCATCCATGGTACGGAATACCTGGTCCATGCGATCATTGCGTATCATGGGACGATGGGTCGGGATGATCACCGTTTCCAACCCGTAAATCTGCTGAAACTCATAGGCTTCAGTATCCGCCGTACCCGTCATGCCGGCCAATTTTTGGTACATGCGGAAATAATTCTGAAAAGTGATCGAGGCAAGCGTCTGGTTTTCCTTCTGGATCGGAACGCCTTCTTTGGCTTCCACGGCCTGATGCAATCCTTCCGACCAGCGCCTGCCGGACATCAATCGACCGGTGAATTCATCGACAATGACGACTTCGCCATTCTGAACCACGTAATGCTGATCGCGAAGAAATAAGGCATGGGCTCGTAAAGCAGCGTAAAGATGGTGAACAAGATTAATGTTGGCGGGATCATAGAGGCTGGTTCCCGGTGTTAGCAAGCCGCTCTGGGCAAGCAATTTTTCCGCGTGCTCGAAACCCGCCTCACTCAACAACACCTGCTGGGATTTCTCGTCCACGCTGAAATCACCCGGACTCTTCTCTGTTTCCTGACGGGCAAGTTTGGGAATCAGCGTGTTCATACGCACATACACGTCGGTGTTGCCTTCCGCCTGACCCGATATAATCAATGGAGTGCGTGCTTCGTCAATCAGAATGGAATCCACTTCATCAACGATGGCATAATTGAGCACGCGTTGCACACGCTCGACAGGGTGATTCACCATATTGTCGCGCAGGTAATCAAACCCATATTCGTTGTTGGTACCATAAGTGATGCCAGCAGCATAGGCTGCCTGCTTGTCGCCGTGATCCATCTGAGAGAGGATCACACCGACACTGATACCAAGGAACTGATAGATGCGCCCCATCCATTCCGCATCCCGCTTGGCGAGATAGTCATTCACCGTCACCAGGTGAACCCCTTTGTCGGCCAGGGCATTGAGGTACGCGGGCAAAGTCGCCATCAGCGTTTTTCCCTCACCCGTACGCATCTCGGCAATTTTGCCGCTATGCAGCACCATGCCGCCGATCAACTGTACGTCAAAGTGGCGCATCCCGAGTATCCGTTTGCTGGCTTCGCGCACCACGGCAAACGCTTCCGGCAGCAAGGCATCGAGCGTGGTTCCATCGGCAATCCGTTGCCGGAACTCATCGGTCTTCGCACGTAGCTCCGTGTCAGTGAGCGCCCCAAACTTGGCCTCCAGCGCGTTGATCGTCCCCACCATCTGGAAATACTGTTTGATCAGCCGGTCATTCCGGCTTCCGAAGACCTTCTTGAGCAGATTGTTCAGCATGAAATTCCAGAAAATTCTATTTAAACAAACGTCCAAAAAATAAGGGGTGAGGTTTTTGGCCTCACCCCCGCAGCAGAGTATTGATCCGGCTCAACTAGGCATCTTCAAGAATCGTGATGGATTTTGCGGCAAGCCTCTGTGCCTGACTTCAAAATGCAAATGCGGACCGGTGGAACGGCCAGTGCTGCCCACTTCCGCGATCTTCTGTCCACGTACCACCACTTGGCCTACTTTGACCAAACGCTTGGATGCATGGGCATAGCGACTGACGAGATCATTACCGTGGTCAACATCGATCATATTACCATATTCGGAATGGAAACCGGAATACACGACCACACCTCCCGCCGCGGCGACGATCGGGGTGCCTGTCGCGGCTGTGAAATCCACCCCTTCGTGGAAAACGCTCCTTCCGGTGAAAGGATCAATGCGCACGCCAAATCCGGAAGAGTGCCACTTCGTGCTTACCGGCATAATGGAGGGAAGCATTTTTTTCTTGAGCCTGTCTTGCATCATTACGGAATCCAGCGCGCCGAGCTTATCGGCGCGATCGTCCAGCATGAGCGACAGCTCCTGGATTTTATTGCTGACTTCTAAAAATGACATATCCCGAGACGGCAGGGTAGAAGCGACACCTCCCTGCCCAGGATTTTGGTTGAACAGAAATTCCTGCGGCTTGATGCCTGACAGCTCCGCCAGACGCGCGCCCACTGAATCAAGCCGCAACAGCTGGGCTTGCATCTGGCCCATTCTGACCGCCATGGCGTTGAGGCTATCGCGCAAATACGACTGGGTTTTTTGATGTTCTTCCGCCTGTACGCTCAAAACCAGCGATCTCAAGGTGGGACTGTCAATCTTGTCGGCATAACGCAGGGAAAGATAATTCAATCCCATCGCCAGTAACACAGCACTGAACAGGAACCCTCCCGCGAAAAGTGCGAGGTGCACGCGGGTCACTGTCAGGGTTCTTGCCTTTGCCAAATTATTGGAAACTAGAATAATATTCATCTTTATTCCCTATCATTGTTCAGCCATGACCGCACGCAAGATCAATTTTTACCTCGGCGCCCTCAGCACTATGCCCGCTCATCAACGACTATTCGATCACATGGACAAGTTAACTGCGATGCAACGGGTATTCATGGAAATTGCTCCGCCGCAACTGGCTCAACGCTGCACTCTAGGCGGGTTCTTCGAAGGGAACCTGACTCTATGCGCATATAACGGTGCGATTGCAGCAAAACTCAGGCAAATCTTACCGTCGTTATTATTAAAATTTCGGGTGAGAGGTTATGAGGTTACTGCAATTCGGGTTACTGTGCAAGCAAATTACCGTTCTATTACAGGACGTGAACTAGCCGCAAACGGGCCGGCTGGGAAGCGGCAAATAGGCCAGGCTGGCATGAAAAGTCTGGTCGGGCTCGCTGCCGGATTGCCCCGGTCACCCCTGAAAAGTGCCATCGAATCATTACTGAAAAAGAAAAATGAATAGAACAAATGCGGATGGCGATACGCTGGCAGTATGGGTAGCTGGGCTAGCGAAGCGTAACCCAACAACTCAACCCATTCTCTTAATTTCCATTCTTCCCCACTCCACGGATCACAGAACAATCGCCGGCATTCCACTGTAACGACGGTGAAAAGAACGAACTCCCCACGATCCGGGGCTTACCGCGTATCTCATAACCTTTTGTCGGATTACGCGACGCTAACCCGACTAAACTTCTGGTGTACTCTCAATCAGCTTGTTTCCTCAAGAATGCGGGAATATCCAGCATATCCACCCCCGACTGTTTCATGGCTTCCACCGTGGCATCGCGCCTCCTGTTCGTGCGGATCGCAGCGGGCGCATCCAGCTCCTTCCAGTTTACGGTGTCCGAGAACATGATATTGTCCGTCCCGGTACGTGTGTGAATCACGCTTAGCGGTTTGGGCTGCATGCGATTACCCACGCCGCCGAGGCCTGTCGCGACCATGGTGACCCGCAGGTTGTCCTGCATGTTTTCGTCGATCACGGTGCCGACAATCACGGTGGCATCATCGGCGGTAAAGCCCTTGATGGTGCTCATCACTTCGTGGACTTCCCGCATTTTCATTCCCGAGCTGGCGGTAATGTTGACCAGTATGCCCCGCGCGCCCGAGAGATTCACATCTTCCAGCAAGGGGCTGGCTACCGCCTGCTCCGCCGCTGCGTGAGCACGGTCCATCCCCGCGGCGGTTGCGGAACCCATCATTGCCATGCCCATTTCCGACATGACGGTTTTCACGTCGGCAAAATCGACGTTCACCAGGCCCGGGCAATTGATCACCTCCGCGATTCCCGCGACGGCACCATATAGCACATTATTGGCGGCCTTGAATGCATCCAGCATGCTGACATCGTCGCCCAGCACCACCATGAGCTTGTCATTGGGAATCACGATCAACGAATCGACATGTTGCGACAGGGCTTCCATACCGGCCTGCGCCGCTTTGAGCCGTCTTCCTTCAAAGGAAAAAGGCTTGGTAACCACCGCCACGGTAAGAATATCCAATTCCTTCGCCACCTGCGCGACCACTGGCGCGGCACCGGTACCGGTGCCGCCGCCCATTCCGGCGGTGACAAACAGCATGTCGGCGCCTTCTATCAATTCCGCGATGCGGTCGCGGTCCTCCATCGCGGCGTCGCGTCCGATTTCAGGATTGGCCCCCGCACCCAGTCCCTTGGTGATTGCGGATCCCAATTGCAATTGCGTGCGCGCTTGATTGCGTTTCAATGCCTGGGCATCGGTGTTGGCGGAAATAAACTCGACACCTTGCACCCCATTCTGGATCATGTGATCCACCGCATTGCCGCCGCAGCCGCCGATGCCAATGACCTTGATAACGGCTTCCTGAGTTTGTGTATCCATTATTTCGAACATGGCGCTTCTCCTTTAAAAATTGTTAATCAAACTTTATGCGGGTTCCTGCTTTTAACCGCCCGCTATCAAAAATTGCCCTGAAACCAGCTCTTCATTCTTTCAAGAATCCGTTTGAATGAATTGCCTTGCAGCCGGGTATGCTGATGCCGTTGAACCTGCTCCATGCCGGCCATGATCAACCCTACCCCCGTAGAGCATCGCGGCGTGAGCACCACTTCCGCCAGCCCGCCGCGATAGTGCGGCAACCCCAGCCGCACGGGCATGTGGAATATCTCCTCGCCGAGCTCCACCATGCCCTGAAGGGAACTGCTGCCGCCGGTAATTACGATTCCCGATGAAAGCAACTCCTCGAAACCGCTGCGGCGCAACTCAGCCTGCACCAGGGAATAGAGTTCCTCCACACGCGGCTCGATGACTTCCGCCAGTGTCTGCCGCGAAAGCTGGCGCGCAGCCCGCTCGCCCACACCTGCCACTTCCACCATTCCGCGCGGGTCAGCCATGCCGCGCAACGCGCAACCGTAACGGCATTTGATATCTTCCGCATCCTTGGTGGGCGTGCGTAATGCCATCGCAATGTCATTGGTAATCTGGTCTCCGGCAATCGGAATCACCGCGGTATGGCGAATCGCGCCATGTGTGAATACCGCAATATCGGTCGTGCCGCCCCCAATATCCACGAGGCATACACCCAGATCTTTTTCGTCTTCCGACAGCACCGCCATTGCCGAGGCAAGCGGTTGCAGCACCAGATCCCGCACTTCCAGCCCGCAGCGGCGCACGCATTTCATGATGTTCTGTGCCGCGGACACCGCACCGGTAACGATGTGCACTTTCACCTCCAGCCGCACGCCGCTCATGCCGATAGGCTCACGCACATCTTCCTGCCCGTCTATGATGAATTCCTGATTGAGGACATGCAGGACTTGCTGGTCGTTGAGAATATTCACGGCCTTGGCGGTTTCCATCACACGCTCCACGTCCAGCTGCGACACCTCCTTGTCCTTGATCGCAACCATTCCATGCGAATTAAAACTTTTGATATGACTGCCGGCAATGCCGGTGTATACCTCGCGGATTTTGCAATCGGCCATGAGCTCCGCTTCTTCCAGCGCACGCTGGATCGCGCTCACCGTCGTCTCGATGTTGACGACCACGCCTTTTTTCAAACCGCGCGAGGGATGGCTGCCCATGCCGATCACCTCGAATCCACCCTCGGGCTTCACCTCCGCGACAATGGCGATGATCTTCGAGGTACCGATGTCGAGGCCGACGATCAGATTTTTATTTTCGTTACTTCTAGTCATCTACTTGTTTTCACTCGTGGGATCACTTCGGTTCGCACAGCGAATCCGTCGGGGTAACGCAAATCCACATAACTCAATGGCCGGTTTAACTGTGCAATGCTGTAGTCATACACTAGGGCATACCGCGCCAATCGTGATTCCATCTGTTGGCGCCCGAGTTCCAGTATGGTTCCATTATCCAGATGGACCCGCCAAGCACGGCGGGGCGAAAGATTCATCCGCTCTATGCGCTGTTGCAGAGGCCGCAGCAGTTCCGTAAAGACGGCATACTGCCGCGCCATGTCGTGCGAGGTCCCCGCCGGCCCATCGAATACCGGCAGTATTTCGTCAGATGCGGCATTGAAAGTTTCACCATGCGTATTCACCAATGCGTTGCTGCCCCAGCGGGCCAGCGCGACATGTTCCTCCAGCGTCACTTCCAGGTTTTGCGGCCAGTGCCGCCGTACGCTTGCAACACGCACCCAGGGCAGCTTCCCGAAGGCATGACGCATGACATTGAGGTCAAGTGTCAGGAAGCTTCCTATGAACTCGCTGCGAACAGCGCTTTCTATCTGTTCCCGTGTGACATGCTGCAGTTTTCCGTTACCGCTGTTGCCACTAACACTCACGGTCTTTAACGGCAACACCGGCAGACTCAGCGCCCACTGGCCGGCGGCATAAATCACCATCAGCGCAACCAGCATAAAGAGCGAGTTGGCCAGCAGGTCCATGGCCTGATGGTCATCCCACATGGGCCAGCTCCAGTATTCGCAGCACCAAATCATCAAACGATATTCCCACCGCCTTTGCCGCCATCGGCACAAGGCTGTGATCGGTCATGCCAGGCGAAGTGTTGGTCTCAAGAAAATAGGGCCTGCCGGATTTATCCAGTATGACATCCACCCTTCCCCATCCTTCACACCCCAATGTGCGGTGCGCTTGCAGCGCCTGCGCCTGAATTGCCTGTTCTTCCATGGCGGATAAACCGCTTGGGCAAAAATACCGCGTATCATCGGAAATGTATTTCGCCTGATAATCGTATAAACCGCTCGCTGTCTCTATCCGCACCAGAGGCAGCGGGATTTCTCCGAGAATGCCGACTGTCAATTCCACGCCTTCGATAAACTGCTCTGCCAGCACCATGGTGTCGTGCTTCGCCGCTAATTCATAGGCAGCCGGCAGGTCGATGGCGGCCATGACCTTGCTCAAGCCGATGGTTGATCCTTCGCGAGATGGCTTGACAATCAGTGGCAGGCCCAGCGCTTCCGCCACCGCATCAAAGTCACTTTGGGCATTCAGCAAAATATGGCGAGGGGTACTGATCCCTGCCGCCTGCCAAAGCAGCTTGGTACGCCATTTATCCATGGCCAGCGCACTCGCCATGACCCCGCTGCCGGTATAGGGCAAACCCATGAGCTCCAGAGCGCCTTGCACGGTGCCGTCTTCGCCATAGCGCCCATGCAAGGCAATATGTGCCCGGTCGAACCCCTGTTGCAGAAGCGCCTCCATATGCTGTTCGGAGGGATCGAAGGGATGGGCGTTTACACCTCGGCGCCGGAGCGCATCGAGCACAGCGCGACCGCTTTTGAGTGAAATCTCCCGCTCAGCGGAGCGCCCCCCCAACAGGACCGCAACTTTTCCGAAATCATGGCTGCTCATGATGGGTCTTTCCTTATGAGACTATCAACGGGAAAATTTTGAATCTGACCGGATTCACGCGGCAATCCGATAATTCGCACTTCCTGCACCAACTCAATTCCGGTTTGTTCCTTCACCGCTTTTCGTACCGCAAGAATCACCATTTCGATTTCCTCAGCGGTAGCATTGCCGGTGTTCACGATAAAATTTGCATGCTTGGCCGAAACCATCGCACCGCCCCTCCGAAGACCCTTCAGCCCGCAGAACTCGATCAACCGTGCGGCATGATCGCCCGGGGGATTGCGGAACACTGATCCGGCATTGGGCAGATTCAATGGCTGAGTGGTGATACGCCTGGAGAGCAATTCCTTGATCTTTTTGCGCGATGCCGCATCTTCGCCACTCGCCAATCTGAAGCCACCTCCTACAAACCATTCCTCGCCGGAAGAATTCCCCATCTTCGGGTCCTCGATTACCATCTCCGGCTTCAACGCCACGTGCCGGTAACCTATCTCATAGTCCGCGGGCGCGCGGGCGCGCAATTCCCCCGTGCGGCTGAGTATGCGCACTTGTTCGACAATTCCCCAGGTTTCGGCGCCATAGCACCCCGCATTCATTGCCAGCGCTCCGCCCACCGTACCGGGTATGCCCGCCAAGAATTCCGCGCCCGACAGATTGTGCACCGCCGCGAATCGCGCGACCTTCGCACACGCCACACCCGCTCCGGCGGCAATCAACCCGCCATTCTTGTCTTGCTGCACCAGCCGTAGATCGTTGAGCCGCGCGTGCAGCACGACTACGGTGCCTCGCACGCCCCCGTCGCGCACCAGCAGATTGCTGCCAAGGCCCACCATATGCACCGGCTCATCCTCCGGCAGGCCGCGTATGAATTGAGCAAGATCGGCCAAATCGGCCGGTATATAGATACGCTCCGCTTCGCCGCCCGCGCGCCAGGAGGTATATTTCTTCATCGACTCATGCATGCGCATCTCCCCGCGAAGGGCGCGCAACCCCTGAGTTAATTTTATTTCTGACATATCCATGCATGCATCCAGCAATGAGTCTCTCTTATGAAGAAACCATGGCGCCCACTGTCCCCTTCCGCGACTGCGGGCATGCTCAGGCCTGCGATCCTTTCACGAGATCAGGCGCCACCGTTCCCACCGATCCCGCTCCCATCACCAATACGACGTCATTGTCCCGCGCCACGCTATGAATGGCGGCTGGCAACTCGTCCACTGTCTCGAAAAATATCGGTTCAACCTTGCCCAGCACTCTCAGCGCACGTGCCAGCGACTTGCTGTCGGCAGCGACGATAGGCGCTTCGCCTGCCGGGTAAACCTCTGTCAACAGCAGTACATCGGTGGTGGACAGCACTTTGACGAAATCCTCGAACAAATCGCGGGTGCGGGAATAGCGATGCGGCTGGAATGCCAATACCAGCCGGCGGTCTGGAAATGCACCACGCGCGGCCGCGATGGTGGCCGCCATTTCCACCGGATGATGACCATAATCATCGACCAGCGTAAAACTCCCCCCCTCACCTGCTTCCTCGCTGGTCAGCTTGACTTCGCCATAGCGCTGGAAACGCCGGTCCACACCTCGAAAACTGGCCAACGCCTTGATTATGGCGGTGTCTGCCACGCCCACCTCATTACACACGGCGATTGCCGCGAGCGCATTCTGTACGTTATGCAACCCCGGCAGATTCAGCATGATCTTGAGTTTGCGGGTCTTGCCATTCAAGCCTACCAGTGCGGTAAAGTGCATCCGTCCGTCACTATGGCGAATATCGGTGGCACGGATCTGCGCGGTATCCGATAAGCCGTAAGTGGTGATGGGTTTGGTCACATCAGACAGGATTTCACGTACATTGGCGTCGTCCACGCACAAGACTGCCATCCCGTAAAAAGGCAGGTGCCGCAAAAAATCAACGAATGCCTGCCTGAGTTTGCTGACATCGTGACCATAGGTTTCCATATGATCGGCATCTATATTGGTCACTACCGCCAGCACCGGCTGCAAGTAGAGGAACGAAGCATCCGATTCGTCAGCCTCAACCACGATAAATTCGCCACGTCCGAGTTTGGCATGAGAACCCGCGGCTTCCAGCCTGCCGCCGATAACAAACGTCGGATCCATTTCCGCTTCCGCAAGAATGCTGGCAACCAGACTTGTGGTGGTCGTCTTGCCATGCGTACCCGCAATGGCGATTCCCTGACGCAACCTCAGCAACTCCGCCAGCATG
Organism: Nitrosospira sp. NpAV; assembly: GCF_000832065.1. GTDB lineage: Bacteria > Pseudomonadota > Gammaproteobacteria > Burkholderiales > Nitrosomonadaceae > Nitrosospira. Next base: position 172,568 of record NZ_JXQM01000008.1, read on the forward strand.
ATGGCGCGAGGCACCACCGGTACATTTCGCTCGCGCGCGGCAATCAGTTCGGGATTGTCCGGGCTGATTGCCGTAGAGGTCACAACGGCGTCCGCCGATGCGACATGATTGCTCGCATGGCCGGCATGAATAACCGCGCCCAGTTTCTTCAGGCGCCGGGTAATGGCAGTACTGGATAAATCGGAACCGCTAACCTTGTAGCCCAGATTGAGCAGCACTTCGGCGATTCCGCTCATACCCGAGCCGCCGATGCCGACAAAATGCACATGTTTGACCTTATGTTTCATACCCGGGATAGGTAAGCCGCGAGATATAAACGCGATGATTTGAAAACGCCGGTTTTTTTCATTTTCTGAGCCTCATTCCTATGCTTTCTTCATTCCCATGCATGCTTCCGCCACCAGCCGGGTGGCCTCCGGTTTTGCCAGTTCGCGTGCGCTCGTCGCCATTTGTAGAAGTGTTTCGCGAGTAAACCCCATCAGTAATTCCGCCAGTCCTTGCGGGGTCAGCTCATTCTGCGGCAGCAGCACCGCCGCATTTCGATCACTCAAGAATCGCGCGTTACTTGTCTGATGATCATCTACCGCATAGGGAAAAGGCACCAGAATGCTGGCGACACCTGAAGCGGTCAGTTCGGCGATAGTAAGCGCCCCGGCACGGCAAACCACCAGATCACTATCGGCGTAACGAGCGGCCATGTTTTCAATGAACGTGACCAGTTCACCTTCCACTTCCGCTTCGGCATAATTCTTTCTTAACGCGTCCAGATGCCTTGTTCCGGCCTGATGTGTCACCAATGGGCGCAGCTTTTCAGGAATCAACTTCAACGCCTGCGGCACTACAGTATTGAGTGCCTGCGCGCCCAGGCTGCCGCCAATTACCAGCAACTTCAATTTTCCGCTGCGTGTGGCATATCTTTTGTCCGGTGCCGCCAACTGGCTGATTTCGCTGCGTACCGGGTTGCCGGAAAATACCACCTTGCTGTCGCCTCTGATTACACCGGGGAAACCCAGCAAGACTCTGTCGGCAAGTTTCGCCAATATCCTGTTGGCGAGACCAGGAACCGAGTTCTGCTCATGTATGAGCAATGGCTTATTCAGCAAGGAGGCCATCAGCCCGCCGGGGAATGCGGGATAACCCCCCATGCCCAGTACCACGTCGGGACGCACCCGGCCTATCACCCTGGCGCTCTGCCATAACGCACGTAACAGACGTAGCGGCAGCGTGAGCCAGGTCGCAATGTTCTTCCCGCGCAAACCGGAGAAACGAATAGTCTCCATGTCATACCCCCGCTGCGGCGCCAGGGTCGTTTCCATTCCTCGCTCTGTCCCCAGCCATACCACATGCCAGCCCGCCATCCTCATGTAATCCGCCACTGCCAGCCCTGGAAACACATGCCCGCCGGTCCCTCCCGCCATGATGAGAATGGTGGGGATCAAGACAAAGTCTCCATGCCGGCCCGGCGGTGCGGCATTATTTTCATACCGCATACCCTTTCATCAGCTGCCGGTTTTCCCAATCCACCCGCATCAGCACCGCCAAGGCGACGCAGCTGGCGACAATACTGCTGCCGCCAAAGCTCATCAGCGGCAGAGTCAATCCCTTTGTCGGCAATACACCCATGTTCACCCCCATGTTGATCAGGGCTTGCACGCCCAGCCATACGCCGATCCCTTGCGCCACCAGCGCGGAGTAATGACGTTCCCGTACAGCGGCCTGACGACCTATGACGAACGCCCTTATCACCAGCAACGCAAACAGCGCTGTTACCGTCATCACGCCGATGAAGCCAAGCTCTTCCGCGATTACCGCAAGCAAAAAATCAGTGTGCGCTTCCGGCAGGTAGAAAAGTTTTTCCACGCTCCCTCCCAGGCCTACGCCCAGCCATTCACCGCGTCCGAACGCAATCAAGGCATGACTCAACTGGTAGCCTTTTCCATAGGGATCGTCCCACGGATCCATGAACCCGAAAAACCGCTGCATGCGATAAGGTTCAACCCAGATCAGCGCCAGCAGGCAGATGGCCAGAAAGCCGGTCAATCCCGCGAACAGCCTCAGGTCCATGCCTCCCAAAAATAATATCGACATCATGATGACGGTGATGACAACGAATGCTCCCAGATCCGGTTCGAGCAGCAGGAGCGGACCTACCATCAGCATAACAATCAACATCGGGAAAAAACCTTTGCGAAAACTGTTCAGGTAGGCTGCCTTGCGAATGGTATAGTTCGCGGCATAAAACACCACAAACAGCTTCATGAACTCCGACGGCTGCAAATTCACTATGAACAGCGATATCCAGCGCCGGCTGCCGTTGACCTCACGGCTCACTCCAGGAACCAGCACCAGCACCAGCAGCGCCAGTCCCAGCAAAAACAGGTGCAACGAATACTTCCGCCATGCGGACACCGGCACCTGGAATGCGATCAGCCCCGCCAGCAAACCCACTGCCAAATAAGCCCCATGCCGGACAAGAAAATAGGCAGGGTGGCCATTTGTACCCCGCCCCGCTTCGGCAATGGCGATGGAAGCTGAATAAACCATCACCAATCCCAGGCTTAGCAGCAATATCGCGGACCAGATCAGGGACTGATCGAAGTTGGGTAGACTTCTCTGGTAATTGATATCGCTCTGGTAGATCATCAGCTGGATACCGCTTTTATCGTGTCCGGCGCGCTCGTCTGCAAAGTTCTTACCGCCGCAACGAATACCTCGGCGCGGTGAACGTAATTTTTGAACATGTCGAAACTTGCACATGCCGGTGACATCAATACCGCATCTCCTTTCTGTGCCAGCGCAAAACTCCTTTGCACGGCTTCTTCCATGGTCGCCGCGTGATGCAACGGCACCCCGCGGCCATCAATCGCGCTGGCGATTCTCTTCGCATCGCGCCCGATCAGCACCACCGCGCGCGCGCGTTGTGCGACTGGCTGAGCCAATGGCGAAAAATCCTGCCCCTTGCCATCGCCGCCCGCGATCAGCACCACACCTTGCGTCATCCCGTTGAGCGCCGCCACCGTTGCGCCCACGTTGGTCCCTTTCGAGTCGTCATAGAATGTGATGCCACTGAGAGACGCCACTTTCTCCATTCGATGCGGCAGCCCCTTGAATTCGCGCAAGGCTTGCAGCAACGGGGCAAATGGCAGATCGATGGCACGGCAGAGTGCCAACGCCGCCAGCGCATTGCCCACATTGTGCAGGCCCGTGACGCCAAGCTCGCTGGTTTTCATCAACCGGGTTTTTGCCTGCATCAGCCAGATATCTTCTCCTTCGTGGAGCAAACCGAAATCATCATCGCCAACGGGTGTATCCAGACCGAAAGTCATCTGCTTTCTGGTGGTCAACGCCATCGTGCGCACAATAGGATCATCGCGATTCAGAACTTGAACGCCGCCACGGCTGTTCTTCTGAAATATCCTTGCCTTGGCGGCGGCGTAATCGTCCATTCCCGCATAGCGATCGAAATGGTCCTCGCTTAAATTCAGCACCGTCGCCGCATCGGGATCAAGATTTCGTGTAGTTTCCAGCTGGAAACTGGAAACCTCCAGTACCCATGCCTGCGGCTGCTTTCCCAAGTCTTCCCGCCGCATCAGCGCATCCAGCACCGCCGGGCCGATATTGCCGGCCACCTCGACATCCCATCCCGCTTTCCTCACCATCGCGCCCGCCATGGCGGTTACCGTAGTTTTGCCGTTGGAACCGGTAATGGCGATAATTTTTGGCCGCGAAATATTGGATTGCTCGATCGACAGGGCGAAAAGTTCCATGTCTCCCATCACGGGCACACCCTCTTTCACGGCCGCCTGCACCAGCGGCTCCGCTACTGGCACGCCGGGACTGATGGCGATAAGGTCTATACCGGCGAAGATTTCGGCTGTCAGTGCGCCACTGAATGCCCAGATGCCCGGCAAAGCCTGTTTCAACCCCTCCAAGCAGGGGGGTGCCGCGCGGCTGTCGGTCGCGCGCACGATCGCACCTCTGCGCGACAGCCATTTGGCCATGGAGAGTCCGGTTTCGCCTATTCCGAGCACCAGCGCGGTTTTGCCTCGCAAATTCATATCAGATCGTTTTATCTCAACTTCAACGAAGACAATCCAAACAGCACCAGCATCATGGTGATGATCCAGAAACGCACCACTACCTGGTTTTCCTTCCAGCCCTTCAATTCGTAGTGATGATGCAGCGGCGCCATGCGAAAAATGCGTTTACCCACCAACTTGAAGGAGGCCACCTGAAGCATTACCGACAAGGTTTCCACCACGAAGACGCCACCCATGATGACCAATACGATTTCCTGACGTACTATCACCGTCACAATGCCGAGTGCGGCACCGAGCGCGAGCGCCCCGACGTCACCCATGAACACCTCCGCCGGATAGGCGTTAAACCAGAGAAAAGCAAGCCCTGCGCCCGCCAGCGCACCGCAGAAAACGGCCAGTTCACCTGCATGGGGAATATGTGGAATGCCGAGATACTTTGCGAACACGGCGTGACCCGCCACGTAAGCAAAGATTGCCAGGGCACTGCTGATCATCACGGTGGGCATGATCGCCAGACCATCAAGCCCGTCGGTCAAATTTACCGCGTTGCTGGTCCCTACGATGACGAAATAGGCAAGCGTCACGAATCCGGCCACGCCAAGCGGAATTGCCACTTGCTTGAAGAACGGTACAATCATGGTGGTCTGGGCAGGCAACTCGGCCGTCAACGCAAGATACAGTGCTACCGAGACAGCAATTGCCGACTGCCAGAAAAGCTTTGCGCGGGCGGAAAGGCCCTTCGGATTGCGGTATACCACCTTGCGGTAATCATCTACCCAGCCGATTATGCCGAAACCCAGTGTGGTCACAAGCACCACCCATACATAGCGATTGCTTAGATCCGCCCAAAGTAATGTGGAAATGGCAATGGATACCAATATCAGCGCACCACCCATCGTGGGCGTGCCCGCCTTAATGAGGTGACTCTGGGGGCCGTCATCACGTACCGACTGGCCGATCTTGTAAGCAGTGAGCTTACGTATCATGGCCGGTCCGATGATGAAGGAAATCACCAGAGAGGTCAGCGCCGCCAGCACCGTGCGCAAGGTAATGTAATTGAACACATTGAATACGCGAATATCCTTCGCAAGCCATTGGGCAAGTTCTAGCAGCATGGCAGTCCTCTGGACAAGACTTTATCTTTCGGAACTTGCAGGCTGGCAAATCGGATCAGCTTATTCATGACTCCCACATGATTGAAATTCGTAATTCATAATTCGAACTGCTTGACCACCCGCTCCATTTGCATAAAGCGCGATCCCTTTATCAGAAACGTCACATCGGCTGCCAGTTGGCTCTTTACCTCCGCCAGCAGTTGCTCGATCTTTTCGAAATGCCTTGCCCCGGGGCCGAATTTCGCTACCGTATAGGCGCTCAGTTCACCCAGCGCAAATAATCCGTCGATTCCTGCACGACGCGCCTCCTCACCGATGCGCTCGTGAAAGTCTCTGGCGTTTTCCCCTAGCTCGCCCATATCGCCAAGCACCAGGATTTTCTTGCCCGGCGCTTTTGCCAGCACAGCCAGCGCGGCTCGCACCGATTCGGGGTTGGCGTTATAGCTGTCGTCTATCAACGTCGCATCATGCAAGCCGTGTTTTTTCTGCAAACGCCCTTTTACTCCACGGAACCCGCCGAGCCCCGATGCGATCGCTTTGGGATCAATTCCCATGGCCACCGCCACCGCCGCAGCCGCCAGCGCATTGCGCACATTGTGTTCACCTGGCACTTGCAATTCCACTTCTTCGACTCCGTCAGGCAGAATCAACGTCATACCGCTACCAAGAAAATCCAGCCGATAGCGGGCCCTCACCTTGGGTCCCCCGTCAAGACCAAAATCCACCACTTTTCTTCTACCGGCGAGTTTTCGCCATAACGGAGCATTCGGGTCATCGGCGTTGATAACGGCTATGCCGTGTTGATCGAGTCCCGAAAATATCTCACCCTTGGCGCGAGCAACCGCTTCCACCGAACCCAGCCCTTCGACATGCGCCGCCCCCGCGTTCGTTATCAACGCCACGCTGGGCTTTGTCAGCCGGGTCAAATACGCAATTTCTCCCGCATGATTCATGCCCATTTCGATCACCGCATAAACATGATGTTCGCGCAATCGCAACAACATCAGCGGCACGCCGATATCGTTATTAAGATTGCCTTCCGTCGCCAATACCTTGTCAGGATTATCCACCCCGTCCGCCGCCCGCACTGCTCGTCGCAATATGGATGCGATCATCTCTTTTGCCGTGGTCTTGCCATTACTGCCGGTTACCGCAACCACCGGAATGCTGAAACCGTTACGCCAGTGCGCGGCCAGTTGCCCCAATCCCTGACGGGTATCCTTCACCAGGATGAGCGGAATTCCTGTTTCCTGGCTTTCAGCCGCTGATTCCAAACAAACCATCGCTGCGGCAGCACCCTTTTTCTTCACTTCGGCTATAAAATCATGGCCATCGAATTTCTCGCCTATCAAAGCGACAAACAGATCGCCGTGCCCCACTGTACGGCTATCGGTACTAACGGCGGTGAAACGCACATCTTGACCGCGCCACTCTCCATGCAGCGCCCGGGCTGCTTCCCGCACCGTCATCATGTTTGCATGGGTAGCTTGGACAGATCCCGCAGTACTTGTCTCGCCACCTCGGCATCGTTGAACGGAAACCTTTCTCCATCTATTTCCTGATAGGTTTCATGCCCTTTTCCAGCGATCAATACTGCATCGCCCTTTTGCGCACCTTGAATCGCTTGGTGAATGGCTGTCCTCCGGTCTTGCTCGATACGATGATTGGCGCTTGCACCGGCTACGATCTGGCGGATGATCACATGGGGATCCTCCTTCCGCGGATTGTCGCTGGTGATAATGACTTCGTCGGCAAGGCGCGTCGCCACAGCACCCATTAAGGGGCGCTTGCCGCGGTCACGCTCACCTCCACAGCCAAACACGCAGATCAATTTTGCATTTGATTCTCTGTTTGTTCCGGAACGGGCACGAAGCATTTCGCGCAGTGTTGCCAGCACCTTTTCCAGGGCATCCGGCGTGTGGGCATAATCCACCACTACAAGCGGTTGATCGCCGCCCCCCATTTGCTCCATTCGTCCGGCTACAGGCCGGGCTTGCCGCAAGACGCGCACCGCTTCAGCCAGTTTGATGCCGCTGGCCAGCAACGCGGCCAGCACTCCTAACAAATTTGAAGCATTGAAGCTTCCCACTATGCTCGTTTCAAATCTCGAATACTCGGTTTCAGACCCGCTTTCAAACTCAATATCAAACTCCAATCCTTGCGGGCTTACTTTTAGATTCCGGCCCCGTACCACCCAGAATCTTTCCGACCCCCGACCCCGCAGTGCCGGCTCGGCAAATCCATACCCGATTACCTTTGTCTCCGTGCCGGAAAGCTGTTGCGACCATTCAACACCATACGCATCATCCAGATTGAGTACGGCGTATCTGAGTCCGGGCCAATGGAACAGTCTCGCCTTGGCAGCGGCATATGTTTCCATGCTGCCGTGATAATCCAGATGGTCTCGCGAGAGATTGGTGAACACCGCGATTGCGAATGTCGATCCGCTAATGCGCCCTTGCGCTATCCCATGCGACGATACTTCCATTGCCACGCATTGTGCGCCGTGCAGCAAATAATCCGCCATCTTCCGGTGCAATAGAACCGCATCCGGCGTGGTGTTGGCGGTTAATTCGAGCTCACCCGGAAAACCGGCTCCCAACGTGCCGATGATTGCCGCTTTTTTTCCCAGAGCGGTCATGGCCTGAGCAATCCAATGGCTGCAAGAGGTCTTGCCATTCGTTCCGGTAATACCGATGAGCCATAGCTTTTGCGAGGGGTGACCATAAATGTGGTCGGCAATGGCGCCCGCCCGGGCACGCAACCCGGCTATGGGTAAATTGGGCACCCGCCATGCGGGATCCCATGCGAAACCCCGGCGTTCCCATAGCACCGCATTCGCCCCCGCCGCTATCGCTTGAGGAATGAACTTGCGAGCATCCGACTGTTCTCCGGTATATGCCAGGAAAGTATCTCCCGGCTTCACCATGCGGCTGTCCGTAACCAGGCTGCCGATCCTGACACCCAGATCTTCAAGGGCATGAAAATCAAAGCACACCTTTGAGGCCATGGATTTCGGATCTTCGAATCTGGATTCCGGTTTCATACATCACTCTTCAATTCTGGCACCGCCTTGAATGACATGACGTTATTGGCGGGTGCATCATACGGGACGTTACGCATGCGCAACGCGCCCGCCATGACCTGGCTGAACACCGGCGCCGCCACCGCGCCACCAAAATATTGGCCTGCGGAGGGCTCATCCAGCATCACCGCAATGACAAAGCGCGGACTGGAAGCCGGCGCATAACCGACAAATGTGGACAGATAACGGTTTTTTGCGTAGCCGTTGCCCTCCAGCTTATGTGCAGTGCCGGTTTTGCCAGCAACCCGGTAACCACTCACCTGGGCTCTCGGCGCAGTGCCTCCCGGTTGCGCCACCATCTCCAGCATCTTGCTCACAGCGAGCGCAGTGTCGCGCGATATCACTTGCTTGCCTGCCGCGGGTGCATCAAGCTTCAATAGCGACACGGATTTCAACTCGCCCTCGGCGGAGAACAAGGTGTAGGCACGCGCCAGCTGCAGCAGACTCACCGCAATGCCGTGGCCATAGGACATCGTGGCCTGTTCGATGGGGCGCCAGGTACGATATGGGCGAAGCCTGCCAGCAACTTCTCCGGGAAATCCTGAACCGGTGGAGACGCCAAACCCAGAGTCGCTCAGCATCTCCCACAACGTTTGCGGCGGCAATGACAAGGCAATCTTTGCGGAACCGACGTTGCTGGATTTCTGGATCACTTGCGCAACCGTCAACGAGTCTTCTTTATGCGCATCGCGTATCGTCGCCCTGCCTATGGTAAACGTCCCGGGCGCGGTTTCGAATACCGTATCGGGTTTCACTCCTCCAGCCTCCAACGCTGCCGCTATGGTAAAGGGTTTAAGGGTTGAACCCGGCTCGAATACGTCGGTCAAGGCCCTGTTGCGGGCTCGCGCGCCACTCATCCTCGCCCGGTTATTGGGGTTGTACGCGGGCAGGTTGACAAGCGCCAGCAACTCGCCCGTCTGCGCATCCAGCACCACGATGCCGCCTGCTTTGGCTTTGTTGGCTTCGACCGCCTGCTTCAATTCCCGGTAAGCGAGATACTGAATTTTGCTGTCTATGGACAGGGCGATATTTTGTCCCGACCGGGGAGCCCGGATACTTTCCACGTCTTCGACAATGCGGCCTTTGCGATCCTTGATGACACGGCGGCTTCCAGGTTTGCCCGCGAGTTCGTCCTGCCACGCCAGCTCGATTCCCTCCTGCCCCTTGTCGTCGATATCGGTAAAACCAAGCATGTGAGCCGTCAATTCGCCCGCCGGATAATACCGGCGGTATTCACGTTTAAGAAATACACCCGGCAGGTTGAGTTCGACTACCTTGGCCGCGACTTCCGGTGATAAATGCCGCTTCAGGTATACGAAATCCCGCCGAGCGCCATGGGATGGTTCATTCAGGCGCCTACGAATTTCCTGGGCGTCCATCTCGATCAAGCTTGCCAGTTTTTTTAACTGCTCCGGTGTTGCATTCATATCCTGCGGACTCGACCATACTGATTCCACCGGTGTACTGATTGCGAGCGGCTCCCCATGCCGGTCTGTGATCATTCCCCGATGCGCGCTCATTTCCAGTACGCGGCTGTACCGTGACTCACCTTTCTGCTGCAAAAAGCCGTGGTGCATCCCCTGCAAATAGGCCGCGCGCGCCACCAATCCCAACAATCCGAGCAACAAACAAGCGACCAGTAAGCGTGAGCGCCCGGCTGGCAAGATAATGCGTGTTGCGTGACGTGGCGTCATGGCTTTACCGCCTCCACAGCGATAGAATTGCCGGCATCAGCCGCATTCATCAGTGAAACGACCTGAACGCGCGATGCATCGGGCACTTGCATATGTAGTTGTCCCGTAGCGATTTTTTCAATGCGGGTATGCATCGCCCATGTGCTCTGTTCGAGCTGCAATTGCCCCCATTCCACCGCCAGCCGCCCCGCCTGCTCCTGCTCTCTCTCCAACTCCACAAAAAGCTTGCGCGCCTTGTGCTGTGAAGTCACAACACTCAGCGCGCAGGCGATGAGGATTAAAATCAATAGCATATTTATCCTGATCACGTCAGTCTCTCATTAGCCGTGAACGCCACGATAGCGACCTTGCACTACGTTGTATTGACTCGTTCCGCCACCCGCATTACCGCGCTTCTGGCCCTGGGGTTAACCGCCAGCTCGTTTGCGCCCGGACGTGTCGCCCTGCCTATCAGACGCAATTTGTGATGGCCCAGAAGCCGTACCTCTTTTTCCCGCAAAGGCAATCTGCGCGGTAACATGTCGGCATTTGCCGACTCGCGCATAAAACGTTTCACTAACCGGTCTTCCAATGAATGAAAACTGATGACCACGAGCCGGCCCCCGGAATTCAGTATTTCCACGCATTGCGGCAGGGCCAGCGACAACTTGTCGAGTTCCTGATTGAGATAAATCCGTATAGCCTGGAAAGTGCGCGTCGCCGGATTCTGCTTTTCCCGGGTACGCTCGCGCGAACGCACGGCCGCCGCCACAATCGCGGCAAGCTGAAGGGTGGTAACGACGGGCTGTCGCGCTCTTGCCGCAACAATCGCTCTTGCAATCTGTTTAGCAAACCGTTCTTCGCCATAGCTTCTTATCACCTCTTCCAAATGTGCTTCTGAAGTGCCAGCCAGCCATTCCGCAGCTGTCTGTCCCTGGCTGGTATCCATGCGCATATCAAGCGGGCCATCCTGGCGAAAGCTGAATCCGCGCAGCGGCTCTTCAAGTTGCGGCGACGATACGCCCAAGTCCAGCAGCACCCCATCCACCCGCTCCACACCCAATTGCCGCAACACCTGCCTGATTTCCGAGAAACTATTATGAATCAAGCAAAAACGAGGATCACCAATGGTTCGTCCTGTGGCCAGCGCGGCCGGATCTCTATCAAACGCAATCAGCCTGCCTCCCTTTTCCAACCGCTCCAATATCATCCGGCTGTGACCGCCGCGCCCGAAGGTGCCATCCACGTAGATTCCGTCTGGCTTGATAGCCAGCGCGTCCACCGCTTCATGCGGCAAGACCGTGACATGCATGGACGTATCAACCACATCACAGCGAAAAACCATTAAGCTCCGCCGGGATACCGTCTTTGAAAGCGAGCGCATTATCCATTTGCAAATTCCATTTCTCGTCATCCCACAATTCGAATTTCGCACCCTGTCCCACCAGCACCACATCTTTGCTAAGGCCAGCAAACTGACGCAAGAGAGGCGGCACCAATATACGGCCGGCGCCATCCATTTCCACATCGCTGGCGTTACCAACGAGAAGACGTTGCAGACTACGGATTTGTGGATTAAAGCTGGAAAGACTATTGAGCTTCTGCTCCAGGGGCTCCCATACGGGGTACGGATAAACCAGCAAACACCGGGAGGGATCAGCGGTTACCACCAGACGACCGGCGCAAAGAGACATAAGTCCCTCACGGTATTTCGCGGGCACCGCGAGTCTACCCTTGTTGTCCAGACTGATAGGTGTGCCGCCGCGAAACATCTTGTTCCCTTATTTTTGGGGGGAAATAAGTCTTATAATTTCCCCACTTTCTCCCACTTCTGCCCACTGTAATTAAAAACAATGGTGAAGTCAAGGGAATACAGGAGTTTTTTGTTATGTGACAATGACTTAAATTAAAAATCGATGGAAACTCATCATTTAACAAATAAGTTATGTAAATAAATGAGATATATAAAAATATTAATGTAATTTATCTAAAAACGCCGCATGACGCAGCTGTTACCTGAAAAAAGTATAAGGATCTGTTGACTTGAAGAGGAAAGCGGCAATCTCATGCATTGCCTTAGGCAGGAACAGCTAGATCTCTCAATATTGGGGTCTATTAAAAAAACCCATAGGTGATCATCACTTTCTCGACGCCGACATCACGCCGGGTACGCCTTGTATCAGCCCAAGTACGCGGCGCAACTGCGCCAGGCCAGTAATTTTAAGCGTGAATTGCATGGTGGCAGTAACGCCCCGGCTTTGAGTATGCGTGGCGATTACATTGATTTTTTCACGCAAAAGAATAGTGGAGATGTCGCTGAGCAACCCTTGCCTGTCCAGCGCCTCGATCTCGACATCGACCGGATAACTTGCTTCCCCCTTCGATGCATCCCAATCCGCGGCTACCAGACGCTCCGCGCTTTCCGCGGATAACCGTGACAGGCTGGCGCACCCATGACGGTGTATCGTGATGCCACGCCCACGCGTGACAAAACCGACGATCGGATCGGGTGGCGCCGGTTTGCAGCACTTTGCCAACGTCGTGAGCAACTTGTCCACGCCGACGATGAGTACACCGCCATCGGATTGCGGAATGGCTTTCCTACCAGCCGGCAACTCCGGCCCGGTCACCGCTATGCCCACTGAGCCAGCTGAACCCGCTGTGACGGCTGGCTCGGCCTTGCCGCTTAAAAATGCGCCCAACTGGTGGCTATTGATGTCGCCCCGGGCGACCGCGGCGAGGAAAGCATCAAGTTTGGCAAACTTGAATCCCCCTGCCAGTTTATCCAGTCCCAGCGCCGTCATGCCGTGGCGCTGCAATTCCTTTTCCACTATCGCCCGGCCTTGTATCAGCGAATCTTCGCGTTGCTGAGTGCTGAACCACTGCCTGACCTTCGATCGCGCACGATGACTGGTGAGATAGCCCAACGCGGGATTGAGCCAATCACGGCTCGGTCCGCCCTGTTTAGCCGAGATGATTTCCACCCGCTGCGCGTTTTGCAGCGGGTAGTCAAGCGGTACCATGAGGCCGTCAACTTTCGCGCCGCGGCAATGGTGACCGAGATCAGTGTGCACATGGTAGGCAAAATCCACCGGTGTAGATCCCTTGGGCAAGGAAATCACTCTCCCCTGCGGGGTCAACACATAAACCGAGTCCTGGAATAGCGCGGTCTTGAAGTGCTCCGCCAGCTCCCCGGCATCCTCCACGTCATTTTTCCATTCCAGGATCTGCCTCAACCAGGCGATTTTCTCCTCATACCTGGCGTCGCGTCTCGCACCTTCCTTATAGCGCCAGTGCGCGGCGACGCCCATCTCGGAATGACGGTGCATCTCGTACGTGCGTATCTGGATCTCGACCACCTTGTCTTCCGGACCAATGACGGCAGTATGCAATGACCGGTAATCATTACCTTTCGGTCTCGCGATATAGTCATCAAATTCCTTGGGGATCGGCACCCATAAATTATGGACCATCCCCAACGCGGCATAGCAATCCCTCACATCGTTCACAAGAATCCGCACCGCGCGCGCATCATGGATTTCCTTGAAATCCACATCCTTGCGTTTCATTTTTTTGTGGATGCTGTAAATGTGCTTTGGACGCCCGGTAACTTCAGCCTTGATGCCGGCCTGCTGCAACTCGCGCTGCAACTCATCCACCACTCGCCCGATATACTGTTCCCGGTTGACGCGGGTATCTTCGAGCAGTCTCGCAATTTTTCTATAGCGTTCCGGTTCAAGAATCCGGAACGACAAATCTTCCAGCTCCCACTTTATCTGCCAGAGCCCCAGACGATTGGCCAGGGGTGCAAATATATCCAGCGTTTCGTGCGCAATCTCCACCCTTTCCGGAATGCTGTTTGCAGCGATATATCGCATCGTTTGCGTCCGATCCGCCAGAGCGATAATGACCACGCGAATATCTTCCGCCATCGCCAGCAGCATTTTTCGCAATGCCTCGATCTGCGCATTGTGATTTGTACCGCTTCCCTCACCTCTTGCGCCCAGCGTCCGGATGCGGCCCATGCGCACCACCCCCTCCACCAGGTGAGTCACAGCCGGACTGAAGGTTGTTTGCAGCTTTTCCTCGTAATCATCCAGATAACCCGCAGCTGCATGAAGCAAACCTGCCATCAGGGTATCGCTATCGACCCGCAACGATGCAAGAACCGACGCTGCGCCCAGCACATGCCGGGTGACCGGCTCGCCGGTGGACAGATGTTTGCCCGCATACAGCGGCTGGGAAAATTCCAGCGCATGCCGGAGTACTTCGATCTCGCCGGGAGATAATGCGGGTAGCATGGGTAACGCGGATTCAAGCCAGGAAAATCCATCTCGTCCACCCGCAGCGGAGAAAAGCGCTGCGGATGAATGTTCCGGCGAAACTATTGCAGCTGAATCGGGCAACCCATCATTTTGTCTTGATTTCATCGGTATTCAGTATCCTGCCAGTAACGGCGGCGCAACGCACGCGAAGTTTCGACTGCGAGCGTATTATCCGCAAAGCGCAACAGTATTGCCCCATCGTTATCGCTGCGCAGCAATGTGGTTCCCAGCGTCCGATAGCGCTCCATCACTTCTTCCCTGGGATGTCCGAAACGATTGCGATAACCTACGGTGAATACTACCAGCCGGGGATTCACCTGACGCACAAACTCGGTGGTAGATGACGTTTTGCTGCCGTGATGGGGCGCCACCAGCACCGTTGAGGAAAGCGCGTTACCATCGTTTGCGAGTAGCTGATACTCGGATTGTTTTTCGATATCGGCCGGCAGCAGTACACTACCATGGATTGTCGTGATTTTCAGCACACAGCTCAAAGCATTGGTTTTAAGCCTGGGGTTGCTGTAACTTTGTTCGACTGGGTGCAGCATGTCGAAGCGTACTCCATCCCATTGCCACGACTGTCCCGCACGGCACTGGCGTTTATTGGAAGCAGCCAGCTGAATCGGGTGATCGGCATGCAAAGATGAAACCAGCCACTCCACCGGCACCGCCTCCAGCACCGACAATGCCCCGCCACTATGATCGGAATCGGCGTGCGTGACAATCATTGCATCCAGATGCTTGATCCCCTCCCCGCGCAGAAAGGGAACGATGGTGCGGTTGCCGCTATCCGCCTCGGGACTGAAAGCGGGGCCGGTATCGAAGAGCAGCGCATGACCTTCTGTGCGAGCCACCACCGCCAGCCCCTGGCCGACATCCAGCACGGTGAGCCATAATTCTCCCGATGCCGGTTTTGGCGGCAATACCAGAAATATCGGCAGCAGGGCAATGGCTCCCAGCCAGCGAGCGGGAAAACCTGTAGCCAGCCCCGATCCGCCCCTCAAACCCGGTCCTAATCCTCCGGGCAGCAGCATCCAAACAATGCCGGCCATGCCGGCGGCCACTGCCCATGCGGGGGGCGCATGCTGACTCCATACCGCCTGCGGTACATCGCTCATCCATCGCAGCATCTCCATGCAGCCGCTCAGCACCATGTGTGCAGGCAGCAGCATGAAGTCGAGCAGCGGCAGTGTGGCCAGCAACGTCAAAGGAACCACCACCAGGCTCACCAGCGGAACGGCGATGGCATTGGCGATCGGCGAAACCAGCGATATCTGCTGGAACATCGCCAATAGCAACGGTATCAGGCTGAGGGTTATCGCCCACTGCACGCGCGCCCAACCGGTCAACCCGTGCATTCTGCCAATCCTTCCGGCCGTTACGAGCATGATGAACGCCATCGCGCCGAACGACAACCAGAAACCAGGCGAAAGCACCGCCCATGGATCGAGCACCACCACCGCCAGCAATGCCCATGCCAACACCGCTGTCGCGGAAGTGAAACGCCCCAGCCACAAGGCGAGCGCTACCGCCGCAAGCATATAGACCGTGCGCTGCGCCGGCACCGCGAAACCCGCGAGCAGCGCATAGCCGCAAGCCGCCGCCAGCCCCCCAATAATCGCGGCCTTGCGCGCCGGCAACCACAGTGCCAGGCGATGGCTCCTGCGCCATAACCCATATACCAGCGCAAATATCAGACCCGAAACCATCGTCACATGCAGGCCCGAGATACTCATGAGATGGTTTACGCCTGTACGCGTAAATACTTGCCATTGCCCGCCTGGAATCGCGCGCTGGTCGCCCACCGCCAGCGCAATCAGAACCCCGGCATAGGCATGATCCGGCAACGCCCGAATAAAACGCTCACGTATCTCCTGGCGCAGATGCTCGATGCGATAGGCGGGCTCATTAACCATTTCGTCCAGCCGCAAATTATCGTCAGCCTTCCGCACATAACCCGTCGCTCGAATATTGCGCTCCAGCGCCCATTCCTCGAAATCGAAACCATGAGGATTGATACTGCCATGCGGACGCTTGAGCCGCACCGTGATCCGCCAGCGTTCGCCCGCATTCATATGAGGTGGCACGGACCCTGAATCCTCCGCGTACTTGCGGCGCTCCTTATACCAGGCAAGGGAAACGCGTCTGGGCACAATCGCATCTGCCGTTAGCACTTGCTCCACGTCAAAAGCAAAGCGCAAGCCGTTTTCATTGACTTGCGGCAGCTCCGCCACCACCCCCACCAATTGAATATCGCGTCCCTCCCATTCATGCGGGAGCGCATCCGCCAGACGCCACTGGGCAAACGCCGCCGCCCAGAAAAAACCCGCACCCAAGAAAGTCAGAGCAAGCAGAATCTTTGCGGTGATGGACAAAATGGCGACCCGATAACGCCAGAGTAAAATTGCACCCACCGCACCAGGCACGAGGAGCCACGCCCACAGCAGTTCCGGCAACTCGGCCTGCTGTTGCAACAGCCCCACCCCGAAGGCAAATGCGAGAATACAGATTCGCATCAGGGTCTTTGCCGTTTACTGAACGATATGGGCATGAGGGGAGTTATTGGACCAGAGAGCGGAATTCGTTCCGCTAAGCATGTTGACCCACGCTATCAAGAATCGAGACTTTCGAGTGCTTTGGCGTACCCACGGCTGGTTTCTCATGGCCGGTTGACTCCGGTATTATGTTTGCATGTAGCGCCGGTATTTCCGTACACTCTTCCTGTGCTCCGAAAATACTTCAAAAAATATCTGCCCTCTCACGAAACCGTCCGACAGAACCGGTTTGTGGGGCTGTTCGGAGAACAACTGCAACATCACAATCTGTGGCATCTTCATCGCCGGTCGGTAGCGGGTGGCGTGGCGGTTGGACTATTTGCCGGACTGATCCCTGGCAGCAATCCGGTGCAGTTCTTTTTTGCCGCTTTGTTTGCAATCGTTTTCAAAGTAAATCTCCCCGTGGCGGTAGCTACCACACTTTATTCCAATCCTTTCACGATCGTGCCGATCTATATCGTTGCCTACGCCATCGGTGAGTTTGTCATGGGTAACGGCACAGGTAATATGCCCCAAACGGAGTTGCACCTGATGGATAAGAATATCAGCGAATGGATTCCTGCATTGATAGACTGGGTAATGTCGCTGGGCAAGCCGTTGCTGGTGGGAATATTGTTGCTGGCGCTGTTGCTTTCTGTGACTGGGTATTTCGCTGTGCGCGGGGTATGGCGATTCTATACGATTTATGAATGGCGAAAACGGGCAAAACGGCGCTCTGATGTATAAACCTCAATCCCCCGCTGGGCCGATCGTTTCTTCCGCAGGGCAGGCGCCGCATGGAAATTGCGACAAGCCTCAGTGACCCGTACTTTATTCAGCCAATATACCGTCTTCCAGCTGTAATGTCCGCCCGGCCTTTTTGGCCAGTTCCGGATCGTGGGTGACAATGATGAGACTTGCGCCCACGCTGCGGTTGAGTTCGAGCATCAGTTCGAATACGCCTCCCGCCGTGTGCCGGTCGAGATTTCCGGTAGGCTCATCCGCAAGGACGCAAGCAGGCTGAGTCACCAGCGCGCGCGCCACCGCCGCACGCTGCCGTTCCCCGCCCGAAAGTTCTCCGGGAGTGTGCGTGAGACGATGGCCAAGGCCCACCCGCTTCAATAATTCCGCCGCCTGGTCATACGCCTCACCGCTGCTGATGCGCCGGATCAATAGCGGCATGGCGACGTTTTCCAGTGCGCTGAATTCTGGCAGCAAGTGATGAAACTGATAAATGAAACCCAGCGACCTGTTACGCAGCTTGCATCTTTCTTCTTCATTGACGGTTGCTATATTCTGACCCATGATATGAATATCGCCGCCGGTCGGAGCATCCAATCCTCCCAGCACGTGTAGCAGCGTACTTTTACCTGAACCTGAGGCACCGATAATAGCAAGGGTATCACCTGCCACGATATCAAGGTCTATGCCCATAAGCACTGGAACCTCCAGCTTTCCTTGGAAATAACTTTTGCGCAGGTTGCGGCAGGAAATAATGGTTTTATTCATACCGGAGGGCCTCCGCGGGATTGACTCTGGATGCCCGGTAACTGGGATAAATCGTTGCAAGCAGTGTCAGCACGAACGATACTGATGCCACGGCCACAATATCGCTCATTTGCGGATCGGATGGAATGTCGCTAATCAAATAAACATCCGGTGAAAGGAATCGCACGCTGAAGAGACCCTCGATCAGCGCGACCACCGACGACACATTGTATGCCAGCAACATGCCGCTGATTAAGCCGAGAATGGTGCCCAGAACACCGATCATGGTGCCCTGCACGATGAAGATTTTCATGATGCTGCGCGGGCTTGCGCCCAGGGTGCGCAGAATAGCGATATCGGGCTGCTTATCGGTTACCGCCATCACCATGGTCGAAACGATGTTGAAGGCCGCGACGGCGATAATAAGGGCGAGAATCAGAAACAGCATGCGTTTCTCGATCTGTATCGCTCGAAAATAATTGCCATGCTGGCGGCTCCAGTCGCTGATATGAACCTCCGTGGAAATCATGGGTGCAAGATCTCGCGCTACCTGCGGCGCCTCGAAGAGATCATGCAGCTTCAGCCGTACACCCGATACCTGGTCATCGTCCATGCGGTAGAGCTTTTGTGCATCCGACAAGTTGATCAGCACCAGGCTCGAGTCGTAGTCCATGTGTCCTGCCTCGAAGATGCCGGTAATGGTGAACTGTTTGAGGCGCGGTAAAATGCCCGCCGGCGTTACTTGGCCCTGCGGCGAGATCAGTACTATCTTGTCGCCGGTAAATGCTCCCAGGATTCGTGCCAATTCCGAGCCGATAACGATGCCAAATCTCCCCGGGATCAGTTCGTCAAGCCTGCCATCCACCATCATCCGCGCCAGGTCGGCCACTTTATCCTCCCTGGCTGGCTCGATGCCTCTTACCGCGACGCCGCTGACAACCTGGTCGAACGACACCATGCCTTGCGCGCTTACATAAGGCGCGGCGCCCTCCACCAGCGGATGCCTCAGCGCTTCTTCCGCAACCCGGCGCCAGTCCGTCAGCTTGCCGTCTATGCCGCTTATCTGTATATGCGACGCAACACCCAGGATACGCGAGCGCACTTCTTTCTGAAATCCGTTCATTACCGACATCACGGTGATGAGCGCCGTCATGCCAAGGGTGATGCCCAGCAGAGAAATCAGGGAGATGAAGGAAATGAAATGATTGCGGCGCTTGGCACGCGTGTAGCGTAGACCAATGAAGAGTTCGTAGGGAGACACGGATTAACTGCCGGGAATTAGAGAATGCCGAAGTGTGCCACATTCTGCCGGGGCTTAACAGACGGACGGACATCGAAACCTTGCCGAAGCCTTTTTTAAGACATTAAAATGTGTTTCCCGGTAGTCGAACGAATGCGTTTGGCACAATGAGGTTAAAATTCGCCTCTCAACCCAATTATCGCGGCTATTCCAGGCAATGGCGCAAAATTCTTCAGAAAGGAAGTGTGTACGCGCACCTCTTCGTTTAGCAGATTCTTGCCCTGGATAAATATTTTTATGCCGTTTGATTTGGTTTCCTTGATACGATAACTCAGGTCGACATTTACCAACGTGTAGCCTGGTGTATGGGTTTCAAGTTCCGCCACCCGGTTTTGGCGCATCACATGAAATGCATTCACGTTAGCCGCCCAGGAACCCACTTTATGATTGAGTTCCAGCCCGAATCTCGGCGGTGTGATACGCGGGACATTACCCCCCGTATCCAGTTTCCCGCGCACATAGTCGGTAAACAGCCGTAATTCGGTGGCATCAGGCTTCAAGGTGACGATCACTTCGGCTTCGGCGCCAAAGAATTTTGCTCCCGTCTGCGCAAAATTCTGTACCAGGAAGTCGCCACCGGGATCCAGTGTGCCCGTATCATCGACGCGATCCGCCACGCCGTCACCATTGATGTCGGCGCTACGCACGAAGATATAGCTGTCGATCCAGTTATGGAATACATTGATTTTCCATTTTATGAGGCCGGTATTTTTGCGCAATGCAAGATCGATATTATTGGTTGTCTCGCTGCCTAAGGCGTCATCACCCGTCTGAAAGGTGGCGGTGCCGCGGTGTGCGCCTTTTGTGTACAACTCTTCCGTGGATGGCGCGCGCTGCCCTCGGGTTGCTGATAAACCAAGTCCGTAGCCCTCCATGATTTTCCATAAAGTGCCCGCTGAAACATTATAGAGATTGAATGCGCGCGCCGGGTTGGCGTTGTTCTGCGGGTCTTGTGTGGCGCGCTCGATGCGCCCGCCGAGTTCCAGTCGCCAGCGGTCCCAGTTGCGCTCTTCGACCAGGAATATACCGGTGGAACGTGATTTCGTGACCGGGATCACAGCCTCTTCGCCCAGAGCGGAAAAATTGCGATCCTGAAACTGGACCCCGAATACCCCCTTCCAGTTTGCGATGGGTGCATGCAGAAGCTCGGCGCGGCTTTCCAGTCCCTGATTTTTAAATCGCGTGGCGATCTCGCCGGTTCCCTCTATTTCGTTATGCTTGTAATCATTGTAACCTGTACGCACCTTAAGTTTCTCAAAGCCAATGATGGGCTTATCCAGTTCACCTGACAAATCATAACGAGTTTGCTTCAGATCAATCTTCGAACCTTCCGGGCTGGGTATGCCATACTCGCTCTCCAGTCGCGAAACCGATCCGCCAATGAAGCCTTTTTCGCCGACGAAAGATCCGCCTGCAGATACGCCACCGGAGTCTATCGCACTATTCCTGACAACACCTTTCTCGCTGTTCGGGTTGCTCTCATCCGCTCGCCCCGGAATGTGATAATCATCGGTTTTGCGCTTGAAGCCACCCACGCTCCAGGAAGCCCGGCCGCCGATGCTGCCGGTCGCATTGAAAGCACCGGTACGCTCCTCTGTTGCTGTATTGCCACGTAGCTCGATATCGCCTTTGGGTGATTTGAACAGTTGATTGGGAATGCGTCCTGAGACAACATTGACGACGCCACCCGATGCGCCGCTGCCATAAAGCAGCGTTGCCGGACCCCGAAGGATCTCGATCTGGGAGGCATTGAGGGATTCGGCTGTTACCGCATGATCCGGGCTGATGGTCGACAGATCGAGAGTACCGATTCCATTCTCCAGAACTCGAATACGCGGGCCATCCAGACCGCGAATAATCGGACGGCCCGCTGCCGGTCCGAAGGAACTGGACGCCACACCCAGCTCTCGGGAGAGGGTATCGCCCAGACTCGCTTCGCGCTTACGGCGCAGGTCTTCGCCCCGCACCACTGAAACAGGCTGTGCCATATCCAGCTCGCTACGATTCTCGAATGGCGTAGCGGTCACTACGACAGGCGGCAATACACCGGCTTTGCCGATATCCTGCGCGTGCACAGGCAATACGCCGAACGCAAGTATCGGCATAATGATGGCTGATTCGAAAAATCTTTGAGCATGCCCTTCCCGCCTCCGTAGCGCTCCATTCCACAACGCCGCTGTCACGCATCCCGCTAGCCAAATCGGCGACTTGTTCGGAGATTCCCTGAATACTCCGCTCACGCGTTGTGAAAGTGCGCCCGGTACATTACAGCTTGAATCACTCATATCGACTTCTTGAATGGATGGAAAGGCGAGTTTTATGCAACTGAGTTGCATTAAGGCATCGACTCCCGGCACTTGGCTATTTTTGTGGCCGAATACAGCCCGGATCGGGCGATAAGCGTCAAATGACGGATACCGGCCAGGGCCGCTCGATTTTAAGAAACAGAGGGATTACGCTAACGGGGGCGCGCGCGTGAGATACGGGGATGAGAAATCAAGGAGAGTATGTCTGGATTTCAAGAGCGGCGGAAGCTGCCGCATCATCGGGTCCAGAAAGAGGGAAGGCAGGATGAGAGGAATAATGCTGAAAGCCGTTAAAGCCAGGCAGTCCAGACAAATCCGGTCGAGGTCGGAGTCTGGATCGAGTTCGTTCTGCCCGGGATCGTCCGCTTGAACGACGCCGATGATGTCGACGTGCGTAAGCGCGTGCGTCGCCTGAAAGACCGGGACGAACGAAAGCGTCAATATCAGAATCAGGAACAATCCTTTACGCAATATCGTGGAACCGTATCCTCCGATATCGGCATACGGGTACCGTATTTTATGGATCGAATATTCTGTCATGCGCATTCCGCACAAAAACCCTTGACTATCAACTCGACTGCCTGAGACCGGTAACCGGGCGGCAACGGACCGTCATACCTGGCTTTCATATCATCAAGACAGATCACCCTTGTACAGCGGGTACATTTAAAATGCGCATGCTGATGTGAGTGCACGTCGAAATTTGCGCGAAAACGCCATACTCGATCGTCACTCGCCACCCTATGCACAAACCCTCTTTTGTTCAGCCATTCAAGCACGCGATAGAGCGTGACACGATCCAGCCGTTGCTCACGGCTCAGGCGCTCTTCAATTTCATGATGTGTAACAGCCTGTTGCTCCGCCAACAGGGCAGCAAGAATTCGAACTCTGCCAGGAGTCGCCCGCTCACCGGTACGCCGGATCATCGACTCCGCCTGCTCTTGAAAATTGATAAGCATAAAGGGATAGTATTGCAACAAAGTTGCGTTTACTATAACCGGATAACACGGTGGGCGCAATACCGGTTTGCGCTTCCTTCAGGGATTGGAGTTGCTCAGAATCAGACCGCGAACATGGTGCGTCACGTTTTTTGGTAGCCGGTGTGGTCCGTGTTCCTATCATGGGAGGGAGCGGCGGTGATGGGTGGTGTCCCGATCACGACATTTTGCGGCGTAGGCAAATGGAAATGACGGGCTGATACATTCACTCAAGCTTTCATCAAAATGCACTAACATGATTAAATCAATTGATGTCCGGTATTTCCGCTGGTTATTCATGATCGCTGGCGTTCTATCCAATATATCCCCTGCTTTCACCGGCACCACCTACACGGTAGATCCTGGAACCTATCGTGCCAGACTAAAGCAATTAGAGCCAGGCGCTTACGTATGGCTGATGCCGGGAGAATATAGGGACGGCCTGCCTATTCATCAGCTTCATGGCACTGCGCAAACTCCGATCACAATTTCTGGGCCGGATGAAGAACCCCGCGCAGTATTTGTTGCGCGTCCCGGACATAACACGGTCAGTATCGTCAATTCGAGTTATGTCACTATTCGCAATCTGGTTCTTGATGGCCGCAATCTGCGAGTGGATGGGGTGAAATGCGAAGGCCACGCGGACTGGGCACATCACATCACACTTGATGGGCTGCGCATTCGTGGTCACGGCAACAATCAGCAAACTGTTGGTATTTCCACCAAATGCCCGGCTTGGGGCTGGGTGATTCGCAACAATGTAATCGAAGGTGCCGGAACCGGCCTTTACCTCGGTAACTCAGATGGACGCGCACCATTTATCGGGGGCTTGATTGACCGCAATCTGATAATTGATACGCTCGGCTATAACCTGCAGATCAAACATCAACAGCCTCGCCCGGTTTTACCCGGCATACCGGACGAAGATAGCGCAACGATCATCCGTCACAATGTTCTCAGCAAGGTGCGTGGCGGATCCAAGGAAATGGCAAGGCCCAATATGCTGGTCGGGCATTGGCCGCTCACGGGACCGGGAGCAAACGACCGGTATCTCATCTACGGCAATTTCTTTTATCAGAATCTGCATGAAGCATTGTTCCAGGGCGAAGGCAATATCGCGTTGTACAATAATCTGTTTGTGAACCATTTTGGCGATGCCATACGGATCCAGCCGCACAATGACACGGCACGCGCGATAAGCGTTTTCTACAATACCGTGATAGCACGCGGGTCAGGCATAAACTTCGCCCGGCGAGAAAACGATCCGGCGCATCCACAATTCGTGATGGCCAATATCGTATTCGCCGGAATGGCTGTGCAGGGCATTTCCCTAGAGACAAATCTGACAGACAAATTTGACGAAGCGCGGAATTACCTTACCCAGCCATTCGCACCTTTAGGCGAAATGAATTTGATGCCGGTGGCTGCCAAAGTGCGGAAGCGCGCCGGTGACAGCATGCGCTTTGATGCTTACCCCCAAGCCGATCTGGATTTTGATGGAGATTTGCATGGAACAGGTGGAATGGGCGCTTATGCGCTGGGTAAAGACAGACCTCGCTGGCTGCCCGCACTGGAAATTAAGCCGCTATCCGTTACACCCCCATGAGGCTCTCATCTTCCGGCTTTCCTTAATCCAAGATACTCGATAGAAAACAGAAAAAAATGCGTATTCTGTCAGTGATCGCGGTATTGATTGCCTATGGATCGTTGTATCCCGGCAACTTTTCCACACCGGATGCCGGAGCTGTAAAGCAGTTCCTTACCGACTGGCACTTATTCACTTCCCCCGGCGATCTGTTGGGTAATATTGCGTTGTTTTTCCCGCTCGGAATGGCTGGCATATTATTTGGCTCAAACAGGGGCGATGCCACGATTCGTATCGCCGGCCTACTTTTGTTCGCCTTTGTTTATTCATTTACCCTTCAGTTGGCGCAGGTTTGGCTTCCTTCTCGTTCCGCGGCATTGTCGGATGTGCTCTGGAATATGACAGGTATGCTGTCGGGCATGGCGGCCGCGCATGTGCTAGGAAAACGCTCGCCTGGAAACGCATATCCATTCGATGCTGCGTCGCTGGTACCCCTATTGGTGTTGATACTGTGGCTGCTCACCGAGTTATTGCCATTGGTGCCAACATTCGATTGGCAAAAATTTAAGGATGCGCTGAAGCCACTTCTCCTTGAATCCAACATTTCTTTCCCGGCAGCTGCTATGCATGCGGCCGGAGCACTTGCCGCAGGTAGCGCTTTCATGGCGTTGGGACGACAACCCGCCACATGGCTCGGGAGCGCACTTGCAATGGTGTGGGTGGGTAAGGTTCTTATCGTCAATTTGACTTTGAACGCATCGCTTCTCGCTGGGTCGCTGGCAGGATATGCGGGTTGCCTGGCGCTATCGCGCCTCGGTCGCACCAAATTCTTCGAGGCGGTGTTCTGGTTGCTGCTAATCGCCGGGAGCATCGTCGCCCTAACGCCTTTTTCTCCCGCTTCGGGTGGAACCTTCAATGGCATCCCGTTCGCAACCATGCTGCGGGGGTCCATGGAAACCGGTGCTAGGGGACTGGTCCAGTCATTGTTTATTTACACCGCTTTGCTATGGCTTTTGCAAAGAACCGGGATGGGTATTGTCAAGGCGACGGCGGGGCTGGTGGTATGGTCGTGCTTGATCGAACTGACGCAAATGGGTTTGCTGGGCCGCACCGCGGATGTGACAGAACCTATCCTGTTATTGCTGATTGGTTGGGCATTGTCGAGGATGCAAAAACACGGGAGCTCCCCAAAATGGGACATGGAAGCGCCCGCATCCAAGCCACGCCCCTTAGTTGCAGTTCACCCAACCGCAAGCGGAAAACGCACACTTGCTCTGGTGGCGATCGGGATCGGGATATGCGTGGCGATCGGCTGGTTGGTTATGCGGTCACCCTTGACGCCCTATAATGTGCGCGAACTGATATACCAGGGCCACCCCTTCCGCTCACTGGTACTGCTTGCGGCCCTGTTGTATTGGGCTATGGGTTTTCCGATACTGATTGCGCAATGGCTGGCGCGGGGAGAGCTATACCTGCTGAGCTTTCCGCCCCTGATATTGCTGCATGGTTTGATCGCCTGGCTGCTGCTATGGTCTGCGGTGCCAAGCGAGAGTATTCACGACATCGTCGGTTCCCCCGTTTTGAACTGGCCTTGGGAATGGGAAATACTCGGCCGGTTTCTGGCACTGTTCAGCCTCTGGAGTGTTGCGGCAACGGGGGGAGCCGTTATTGCCGCGCGGCGGTCCCTCTCCGGTGCGAGGAGCGCTCAATCCGCGTTGTTGGGATGGACGATCGGCGCCTGCCTGTTAGTGCCGATATCTTATTACATCGTGGTGAGGGCGGCTTCCACAGACAATCTGGTCGAACTGATGGCCGGCAATGGCAGCGTAAGCGCATTCTTGCTAATCGGCATGGCGATGGCAGGAATTTCATTTGGTGGAACGAAGGCCGCACTGGCGTTGATTCCAGGGACACCAGGGCAAACAAGGACGGTCGCGTGGGTAGTGGCTTCCGGTGCTCTGGCCTATTTGGCGATTTATTTCGGTACGGAACAGGTGATCGTCAAGTATAACCAGGTGTTTTCCGCATTGCAGTTCCTGCTGAGTAGCGATCGCTCACATCTGGCTGGACCGGGGGAGTTGGCGGTGCGATACATCGCACTGTGGAGCGCTCTCATCGCGCTCATTGTGATGGTGCAATATCCGATATGGCGTTGGGCCATACCGGATCGGTGCGAGCCAACCGCGGTTCAATCACTTGCCTCCGACACGCCTGAGCCGGATTGACTTGCGGACAAGGATGCCACGGAAATAAACGTGCAATCGAGTGAGTGAACGCTGAGATCGACACGCAGACCTTTTTCCGGTGTACATGGCTCGAAGTGCAGGCTTTCGAGCACTTGTTGGGCGGGAATATTACGCCCTGTAGGCTCGAAGTTAACCCACAAGCTCTGTGGCTTCTGACTGCTTTGTGAGGCCACCAGGTAGTTGAAGAACGCTTGTTCGATAAATCTTCCCTGCACACGGCAGGAGAGCATAAAGTCCTCGACGCGTATCCCTTGCTCCACGAATCGAACGATGGCGAATCCGACTGCACCGTAGGAACCGAAATTGTCGCTGCAACGAAGAACATATTTCCTGACCTCGTCATCGGCGAGAATCGGCAGTATCTCTTCCCTGGCGTACTTGCGCCCGGAAAAATTTAATTGGTTGGTGCGCTGTACAAGTTCGGAAACACGGTCCAGATCATCGGTCGCATAGGCGTCGATGTAAAGCTTTATCTCGCATGCAGCCAGAAAGCCAAGATAATCCGAGCCAAACTTGGCTGCGCTTTTCTTGCGTACGAATTCTTCTTTGTAAAACTGGCTACGCTTCTTCGCTTCTTCGCTACTTGTTCCCTGATAGCGGGGATCCAGAAAGAGGCGGTCGATGTCGGCCGCATTCACGCAATCGACTCCGACCAATGCCCGGGAAACTTCTTCCAGTTCAAAGGGATTATCATCAATGAAGGCGAAGGTATCCAGACCAATATTGAGCTGTTCCGCTATGATTCTGACGTTTTCACTCTTGGGGAGCCAATTGATCTGGGGATACAGGAAATAATCCGCTATGCCGAGTTCCTCAAGGCGCCGCCACGCGCTTGCCTCGTCATTCTTGCTCGCAATACTGAGCAAGATTCCACGTTCATAAAAAAAGCGCAGCAAGTCGAGGACCTTGGGGCGCAACGATACCGCCTCATTTTCAAGCAGAATTCCATCCCACATCGTATTGTCGAGATCCCATACCACGCACTTTATTTTTGGCGTGCGTGCACTCTGCACGCCTTCAGTCTTGTGGTGAACAACAAAATCGGCGGTAAGGAAAACAACGCGCGAGGCGGTTTCTCCGTCGGGAATAATGGCAATGTCAAATGGAAGACCGCACTCGGTAATCATCGAAAATTGCTCATAGCCGAACTCATGCCGCGAATATCCGGGTGGAAATACGACCGAGGTACGAAATGGCAGGGGAAGCTTCGTGAGTTGCGTTTGTTTACTCACCATACCGCTGGAAATCGACATATTCAACTGCATTCGTATCGGCACCTCTGCCGGGTTGTAAACCTCGAGCAGAAAAAAATCCGGTTTGGACTCCGTGCGGCTTACCCGGTGCATCCAGCGGGCAAAGCGCTCAAGAAGCGCATACTCAAGATACGACCAGCGCATGTCACGCGTCAGCCGGTACATCATCGCACCCACCACGTTGGCAAGTGGCGCAATCGAACCGAGCATGCGTTCGGCCAACAAGGCAGTAGCGGCAGGCAGCATCAGGGTATTGCCTCGAGCTTCGATCTTGCCCCATTGCTTGAATGTAACCTCCGCTCCATAGCCGCGAGCGGACGGAAAGCGCTGGTTACGATACATGCCATAGGTCAGGCGTCTGCAACGTTGATCCGGCCTGCTCTGGTAGAGGTCACAGGTTGCGAAACAGCCAGGGGCGGCGCATTCTATGCAATGCTCACCCCACATGAGCAAGGACATCTTCGCCACACCCTGAACAGGCGTGTAGGGTTGCAGTGGCACGAGGTTCCGATCCACATGCAAATGCATCTCGTATTTATCGAATTCAAACATCGCCCACCGCTAATGTCTTTCCACGACGCTCCATTTTCATCTTAGACGACAGATAAATGATTTTCCAAGTGGGGCATAGTCGAGATAGGGTATGAAGCTCAGGTCTGCTTCCTGCCGCATAAAATCTGCCAGCGCGCGTTGTTCACCCTGTTCAGGATCGCCTTTGTAATTGTAGAAATCATCGAAGCAGATAATGGAACCATTTACGATATATGACCGGATGAAATTGAGTACCTGGACTGTTGAATCATACAAGTCGCAATCGATATAGATGACCGCCGCCTTGCGTCCGGATAATCGCCGATGGGCAGCATCATTCAGACTGTCACTATAAAAACCCTCAACCAGTTCGTACTCGGATGTCCGAATGCCACGGGATGCGAGAATTGCCTCGAATTCCGGGCGGGCGCAGGCAAACTGCCCTTCATACCAAATGTTGTCGGGATGTTTCTCCGTTGCCGGTAAGCCCTGAAATGAATCAAAGCCCCACAGCTTCATATCGTGCCGGCCATAACGCCGCTTCATTCGATGCGCGTAGCCGAAGGTCTTGCCTCGCCATAAGCCAAACTCGAAGTAGTCCCCGGGCACTTCATTGATCTTTGCGAACTCGAAGGCCTGGCTCAGCATCCCGAGTTCGGTCATTCGATTGTCTGATCGACGATCCAATACTTCAACGACACGGGCCACCCACTCGGCATCCACTATCCGCTTTGCGATTCGCTTGATTAACATAACTTTCCACCATCCAGAAGATTGTTCAAATCAGATTCCAAACCGCATCATCTTTTTTACTTTCGACTTAAGCCCAAGCTGATCCAGCTTATCGCCGGCCAGCCTGCTCAGATGATTCACGGCGCTCTGACTATGCAGCAAGAACCTGTTGCGCAGATTGCTGCGCAGGAAAAAAACATTTGCACATTGAACACTATGGGTGGCAAACAGCTTTTTATGTTCTGACTGTCCTTCGGTAAAATCAAAAAAACGAAAAGAACGTTCCTCGAACAGATGCTCCAAGGCAAGCCACTGCAAAATTGTGCCCACTGAAAAATTCATGTAGTCAGGGTCGTATCCGAGGTACGCATAGATCAGGATTTCATTGGAGATGGGGCAATAGAGATACGAGACAGGCTGATCCTGATGAAAAAGGATAAATCCACGGACAAGTCCCTCTTGAGCAAGTCGCTCCATTTCGCGGAGAAACTCTTCTGAATCGGGCAACCCCGCATCGAGCAGTTTTTCCTGGTAGGTGATCCTGGAAACAACGCGGGCAAGCCGAAAGAATTCCGACATTTCCCCAGCTGACTTGTAAACTTTCCAGGAGATGTCGCCGCCGCAATATTCAGCGTACTTCTTGATCTTACGATTGAGGGTTGAACGCGTCTTGGAGGAAAATTTGCTCTTGTAGTCTGCGAATGACTGACGCATATCAATATAATACCGCTGGTGCTGGGAAGAAACATAGCAGAGGTAATTGTCCCGCCTTCGCAATACAGGCTGTTTGCCATTGACGCGCAGCGATCGTACCAGGAAACCTTGACTATTGATTTGAAGCGCGTCGGCTGGCGGCACCGGCTCTGTTACCGGCGGCGTTTCGTCATCAAGGCCCACTTCCCGCACTTGCAACCATAATCGGGACGAAAGCAATGTTTTGTCACCCAGCTGAAGCTTTATGGGGACTTGACGGTAATGCCATCGTTGCTTCACTGGAACCCCCGCCGTAGTCCTTGTTCCAACATTCTGAGGCCCGTTTTCCACATCGGCGAGGTGAGCGGGGCAGGCTGCGAAGCCGCGAGATCCGGGGTCAAACCGCAAAAGCCGCGAACACGAAAACAATCCCGGTGACGATCGAGAAAGGTGCAGAGCTTACGGAAACGAGCCACCACGATATCGTCCGGCCGGTTCATGCTGCCGTTAAGCAGCTCGAAGTTGTGTGAAAGAATAACAAAGGCCTTGTGGCCGGATTCCAGCGCCTGCCAGAGCAACCCTTCCATCTCCCGATATGAGCATGCGGTCACTTGCGCATGCCGCAATGAATGCGCGCCGCCATGGAAGACTGTCATGGGATACTCATACACGCCTTCACACTCGATCGGTTCCACCAGCGGAACATCCGGACTTACCCCGCTGTCCCGTCCAAGCATGCTGGCATTGTAGCTGCTGTCGAAAGCGATGTGGTTGTGGGCGAGTGCCCGCAACGTATCCCTGTTGAAACCGAAACTTCCCGCGCGAAAGGCACTTACGCTTTGACCACCGGCGAGTTCAATCAACTTTGCGCCCGCCTGGATCAGGATCGTTTGTTCCGGCAACGAGAAGTAACGCAGGAGCTGCTTTTTACCGGTGATATTGTCGAGCAGGGGTTCTCTGGATTCATCAACCCATTCGGTATGCAGATGAAGCTGCAATTCCTGGCCACGTTCCCGAACAAGGCCCACGATTTCAGATAGGGGATCCAGCCCAAACCGGGTGGAGAAAAGGGTCTCAACAAAAAACACACCTGTCAGGCCATGTTCCTGTAATTGATCCAACTGGTATGGCAAACCGTAATTGCCTCTTGATGTGGGGCCGTAGATATATCGTTGAAACGCACCCGGAAACTTGGCATCAATGTTGTCCCAACCATCACACCAGATCTCCACGTCAACGGTGAGAAATACGTCCATCATTTTGTTGCAAGTTCCCCGATCATCAATTTGAATCTGTTATACACTGTTTTTCTTACGGCCTGAGGTAATGAGCGCATGCGGTTTCGCTGGCTTGCACATTCATGATCACGCCACCTTGAGATCGCTCTTACGTGAGCCTGAATGCTCCATAGGCAGCACGTTACGCAGAAATGATTCGAACATCAGCAGCGTCCACAGCGGAGCACTATAGTCACGCCTCCCCGACTGATGCTGCTCAAGCATCTCCTTTAGAAAGTCCTGATTGAAGATCCCTGTCTCGGCGAGAACCGGGCCCATCAAAGCATCGTTAACCCTCTGGCGTAGCGGACCGCGAAACCAGCTTGCCAATGGTACCGAAAACCCCATCTTGTCGCGGTAGAGAACATCATTGGGAAGATAGGGTTCCAGAGCCTTTTTGAATACGTATTTGCCTTCCTGCCCATGCAGCTTGAAGGAAACCGGAAGGCCGGATATCCATTCGACCAGTTTATGGTCCAGCAACGGAACGCGTACCTCCAGCGCGTGAGCCATACTGGCGCGATCCACCTTGGTAAGAATGTCGCCCACAAGGTAGGTCTTCATATCCAGGTATTGCACGCGTGACAGGGGATCGTCGACAGGACATTTGTCAGCATGCATGCGTAGAACCTCCACCGCCTGGTACCCTTGGAGATTTCGGCTGAAAGAAGCGCTGAAGAGACGCTGGCGCATTTTGTCCTTCATAATGGAGACGCTGTGAAAATATCCTTCCACGGAATCACGCGCCAGGGCCTCGAAAGTGGATTTTGCACGCAAGACCTTTGGCGCCCAATCGGCCTTGGGGTATAGGCTGCCCAGCAAACCGAACAAAGGTTTTCGGAACCCGAGTGGTAGCATGGATCTCATCCGGTCCTCATACAGATGCCAGCGATAGCGGCGATATCCGGCGAGGTTTTCGTCGCCGCCATCTCCCGACAACGCGACAGTCACACGTTTTCTGGCCAGCTCACAGACCCGGTAGGTGGGCATGGCCGAACTATCGGCAAAGGGCTCGTCATATAAGGAGGCCAGTTTATCCATCAGCTCGAAATCGTCCTGATTCACCTGTTCGACATTATGCTGGGTGTGATAGCGCTCGGCCACTTTTTGCGCGTATTGGGACTCGTTGAAGGCAGGATCTCCAAAAGAGATGGAGCACGTATTGACAGGCTCTCCCATCAGATTGGCCATCATCGCCACCACCGCGCTGGAATCGACCCCGCCGGAAAGAAAAGCTCCCAGCGGCACCTCGGTCATCAGATGAATTTTTACCGATTCGCGCAGCCGGACAATCAGCTCTTCCTGTGCGTCTTGCATGCTGATGGAAGCATGCGGAGTAAAGGGTATGTCCCAGTACTGGCGCAGTCGCGGCATACTTTGGCCGGTCGAAAGTTTCAGCGTATGCGCTGGGGAAAGTTTAAGTGCCTGCCGGAATATCGTTTTGGGCTCCGGGACATAGCCATAAGCAAAGTAATCTTCGATAGCATGGGCATCCATCTCGCGGATGAAATCAGGATGGGCAAGCAGGGCCTTGAGCTCGGAAGCGAAAATAAATGTACCGTCGCCGAGCATGCCATAGTAAAGCGGTTTGATACCGAGCCGGTCACGGGCAAGAAACAGGGTTTCCTGGTTACGATCCCACAAGCCGAAGGCAAACATGCCGCGAAAGCGATCCACGCAATACTCGCCCCACTCTTCCCAGGCGTGAACGATGACCTCGGTATCACAATGCGTGCGGAAAGTGTGACCGAGGGCGGCAAGCTCTGAGGCAAGCTCCTGAAAGTTGTAGATCTCGCCGTTAAAAACCACGACTACACTGCCATCTTCATTGAACAGGGGTTGCTGCCCACTGGAGACATCCATGATCGAAAGGCGACGATGGCCGAAGCCCACCCCAGGCTCCGTGTAGAGTTCTCCTTCATCGGGGCCGCGGTGAATCTGGAGCTGATTCATGCGGCCGAGCACTCGCCGGTCAATTTCACTTTTGCCACGCGTGTCAAACAAGCCAACAATTCCACACATGCTGATTTCCTTTTATTCCGTCCGTTATCCTAAACTTGGGGCCATCGGCGCAAGGCCTTGTCATAGACCTGAAGATAACCTTTGGTCATGGCTTCCATGCTGAAGCTTGCCTCAATCTGCCGCCGCGCCGCTTTGCCGTGCTGGATAACCAGATCGGGATTTCTGTAATATTTCTGTATGGCCGCCATCAGTGCCGACGGCATTTCCGGCGGAACCAGCATCCCGGTAAGCTCCTCTTTTACAAGCTCCACATTTCCCCCGACGCGGGTCGCGACGACTGGCAACCCTGTGGACATGGCTTCCAGAATAGTATTGGAGATGCCTTCGCCCAGCGAGGGGAGTACAAAAAGATCCATGGCGCGCATCAGTTCCGGGATATCGGCACGTTCACCCGGCAACCAGGCAAGGGCTTCTGCACCTGCCTCACGCAGCATGTCGATGCATTCCCGCCTCGAAGTTCCCTCGCCCACGATCAGAAGCCGGAGTTGTTCGCGGGCGGCAGGCTCCTCTTTCAGCAACATCAGGAAAGCCTGGATCAAACTGGGATAATTTTTTACGTTCGCCATTCTTCCAACACTGCCAATGACAAAAGTGTTTTCCGTAAAGAAGCCTTGTGGGCCCGCTCTAAAGAGCGCGCCATCGCGCGGATGAAAACGCAGGCTATCAACACCGTTGTAGATCTGGTTGATACGTTGTGGCGTTGCTCCCACGGTATCAGCGAGCCAGCTTTCCAGATCTCTGCTGACAGCAATAAAATGATCGACGAAAGGACGAATTGCCTTGCGCAACAGATTGTATTTGCGATTTTTACCATACAGATCGAAGATGTCCCGCCCATGCTCGCCATGGATTCTCGCGCGAGCCCCGGCGATTGCGGCAATGACTTGGCCTTCCATCGTGCCGAGATTACGGGTATGTACGATATCCGGTTTCAAACGCCGCAGTGTCCGGAACAAATTAATATAAAGACCAAGATCGTGGCCTTCGCGCTTGTTCAACGCCACGATTTCCACATTTTCCCTGAGAATCCTGCTGCGAAAATCGGAGTAACCCTTGAGGCATACGATAGCGTGCCGGTAACGCTCGGGCGGAATATGATTGATCAGGTTTATAAGACCATTTTCCAGACCCCCAACACCCAGGTGATGAATGACATGGACAATGAGCGGGGGCTGCGCCGTGATGCTCCTTGAAGATTTCACCGGATCTTGCCGGGTACTAGCGCTCCCATGCATTCTGGAGCCCCTTCGTTATCATTGGCATCATGTCATCCACAAAAGCCTGAAGCACTGGAACAGCTTCATCCGGTGTCTCCTCGTAACGCGCCGCAATAATGATTTCCGCCCCATCATCCCCTCTACCCAGGAGTTTATTCCGCGCCAGAATAAACTTAGCCATGTAAGGACTCGCCGTCTTCTCTGCGCCAATCCAATACCACCGCCAGACGAGCAGGCTTGTGGCGGGAGAATGAAGCTGATTCTGCGTGACGGTCATTTGCTGGGAGTCAAGCAGGATCCCGCGTGTATCTTCCTTGATGTTACGCCAATACGATTCCGTTTCCGGTACGAGCAGGTTCTCCGAATTGATCAGTTCTGTTCCCTGCTGCTGGTTTCGATAGTAATTCACGTAAAGATCCACCCCCCGGCCGTGGTTCCGGTAATTTTGCAGAAATTGGGCAGCGGCTCCAATATACTTGGGTCTCCAGTCGGAGAGCTGACTCGCGGTGGCCTCCCATTTTTCCGATACGCCTGGAATTTCAATTTGGGGCGCCGTGCTGCGGGAAAATCTGTTCTCCAGATAAGCTGCGGATACTGGCCAGATAAAGGCTATGGCAAGGACGGCGCTGGTGGTGAGAGCTATGCTCTTCAGTGAACCGTTGCCGCCTTGCTTGACGTCCGGCTTGGATTGGGAAAAAGTCGCGTCAGCAACATCATTCTCGCTATCGTCTTCACGCCAGAACGATCCGATCCAGAATAACAATAGCATCACAAAGCCGAAGAATATCCAGCCGTAAATAAGATGATCGACTCCCACAGCCAGTCGCATGTCGCTCAGATGGCCGGTCATCACAATCATATAGGCGCGAATCCCATTGGCGATAATAGGCACAATCACTGAAAGTGCGATAAACGCCAGACGGCGTTTCAGACTGCGGTATGTCAAATAGGCATAAAGAGTACCCAGCGTGAAAGACGCAATCAGATAGCGCAAACCGCTACAAGCCTCCACCACGGACCAATTTCCGCTCGGGATGGCAAAAAAGCTGCCTTCACGATAAACCGGTATACCGGTCAACTGCAGCGCCCAGATTGTAAAGTCGGCGGTAAAGTCTATGAGGGGAGGGATAAGCGCGTCGCCAAAAGGCACCGCGAGCAAGAGATAGGCCAATGGAAAAGCCAACGCCCATGCCATCCGGGTGCCCAGAATTGCCCAAACCACGGCGGAAATCATCGCTATCAGAAAATATTGCTCAAATACCTGGACGCTGGCAAGCGTTGCCAGCAACCAACTAAAACCCAAGACGGCGAGTACCGCTAGGCCCATCGGGTTGGGCTCTGGGCGAAATGTGCTTAAACGCTTGCGTTGCCCCCAGATCAGATAGGCACTGAAGGGAAAAATGAGGAAGCCATGGGCAAATGTATCGGATCGCTCCCAGATGGATACCATGGACCACGTGGTGTCGTGGTAACCCGCCAGGATTGCGGCGATGGTGGCAAGTGTGAGGAGGGCAGCCCCCTTCAAATGTTGCTGATCCAGCGCTGTGGCCGAATTATGCACAATTTCTTGCGGGGATTGCGCACTCATGCCGCATCTCCCGCAGATTTAAAATGATTCTGCAAATCAACCGAATACGCCTCATCAGCTGAAGGCGCTTGCGGCTGTGAGAGGATCGCGTCAACCCGCGCCAGGCCTTTTTTCCCAGCTGTAGTCCTCCAGAACACGAACTCTTGCGGCACGGCCCATAGCCAGATGCGATTTGCTTTGGAGCAGCGTAATTATCTGATGAGCAAAATCGTCCTCGTTGTCAGCGACCAGCAACTCCCGCCCGGGAAGTGCGCATAGTCCCTCCATTGCTTGGGGAGAGGCGACTACAATTTTTTCCATAGCCATCGCTTCCAACACCTTATTCTGTATCCCTCGGGCAATGCGTAGCGGCGCTACCGCCAAAGACGCATGGGCGAGATAGGGACGTATATCCGGTACCGAGCCGGTTACGGCGACCCCGGGAAGGGTGGCGAGTGCCAGCACGTTTGCGGTCGGCCGCGCGCCAACGATATGGAATTCAACATCGGGCACGCCTGCACGGATTACAGGGAAGATGGCGCGCGCAAACCAGTCTACGGCATCGACATTAGCCCAGTAATCCATAGCTCCGGTAAAAACCAGAATGTTGCTGCCGGCGGCGTAGGGGCTGGCGTAAACAACTTGTGGAGAAAAGTAGTCCGCATCGACGCCATTGTTGAAGTAAGTGACTTTTGTTGCAGCCTCCGGCGCAAGCCGCTTGAATAAATCGGCCTCCGCCTCGGAAACGAAAGCCGCACCATCAAACTCTTTGGCGACCTGTTTTTCATAGCTGAGCAGTAGTCTCGATTCGCGCCGATATATCCAATCCATCGGCCAAGTTTTGGTGGCTGCGTATTGCATCCATTTGTCTGAATCGATATCCACAAAATCGATTATCCGGCGTGCGGGTGCGGCATGGCTCACATATTGCGCCATACCCGAGGAAAAGATCAGAATATTCCTGATAGATCTTGTTTCGAGAATATTATTTACCCATGCCTGCAAGCCCTTGTCCCGATAATAGGGCAAGGTAAGGGGCTGCCGGAAAAGCAGGCCGCCCAGGCTACGCAAGCGCGCGACTTTCGGGGATAGATTGACGAAGCAGGTCTCGCCACAGAGATCCTTGACTTTACCAAGGTAGTTCCAGTCTTTCTCGTTATCGATAAAGGTACCGAGATGAACACGATAGTGCTGACTCAAATACTTCAGCAAGTGATAAGAACGTATTTTGTCACCCTTGTCCGGTGGATAAGGGATGCGGTGGACGAGATAAAGAAGTTCCCGCATGAATCTAGCCCAGATTCTTCACGATATAAGGACCCACAAGATTGGCAACCGGTAGAGGCAACTTCTGCCAGGCCTTGATGAAAATCTGATATTTGGGATTGAGAGGGTTATGATCAGGCACTGATCCCGCACGGTGCAACTGATATTCGTAATGCAGCGATTGTGGCTCGAATCCCCAATTCTTCTTGAAATCGTAAGAGCCGGTATTACGCTTGCTGCGTCCGAAGTCAAAAGTTTTAACCCCTCTCTCACAAGCACGCCGCATCAGTTCCCAGTACATGAAGTCGTTTCCCGCTACCTCCCTTGCTTCGCCCGTGCCACCTCCGTAATAAGGCAATACCTCATCACGGAAATAAAAGCTCATTACGCCGCTGACGGTGCGCCCTTCCTTTAGAACGACCATAAGTTCGCAATCTTTAGCAAAGGTTTCCTTGAGAAGCCGGAAATATTTCCTGGAAAAGACCGGAGTACCCAAACGGTGCACGCTTGCAGAATAGGCGAAGAAAAAACGCTCAGTATCCTCATCTATGATACTTTCCAATCCGGCCTTGATACCCTTGCGTACCATCGCGCGCTGCTTGCGCGGGATGGCTTGCATGTTCTGCTCTACTTCCGGATCTATGCCTTTGCGGAAGGTCACATAGAGATCCTTGGTTGGCCAATCCGGGTGCTGCACTCCCAGGTTGCGGTATTCGAGATAGTCAACTTTCAGCCGCGTAGCGAGCGACTGGGCGGCGTGGTCCAGGGCAATCCGGCTGGATTCCGAAATTGCGGCGATGCCACCATAGACACAAAACGGAAGTGAGCTTAAACAATGACCAAAAAGCCGGCTATTGATTTCCGCCAATGGCAGTACTGCTTGTATTTCCCCTTCGGATTCCGCGTAGAGATACCAGGTTTTGTGGCCCAGCGCACGTTCGATGACTGTTTTCCACCCGGCGCGATGGAAGAACGTGGCTTCGGGACAAGCGGACACGAATTCATCCCATCTTTCGGCATCCTGCGGTTGAAAGGCATGAACAACCGGCGTACCGGTCTGGCGGAAGGAAATGTTGCGATCTTCCTGAAACGCGTCAATGATGCTGCTCATGCTTATTCCAGAAAGATCCGATCCACGCGATCCCATCGGAAGTCACGCGTCAAAGCCTTGATCCGCTCCTCCATACGATGAAGATTGTAATAATGGCGGAAGCGCGTTTTCATGCTGATACCCTGCTGACGGGGCTGCTTATGATCTATCTCCCAGGGGTGGAAATAAAAGATGGCGGAACGGTGCTCCAGATGATTCAACCTTTGCAGGAACCACCGCGAAACCGGGTAGGGCCAGAGCCGGAAATAGCCTCCGCCGCCGGCGGGAAAATTCCGTTTGAACAGACGCATGGTAGTAATGGGCAATTCCAGCAACCCATGATGGGTGCGCGGATGGTGGGCAAAGCGGGGAGCCTCCGGCATGCCGTAATGATCATGCTGGATGGGATAAATACTGGAGCTGTAGCGGTAGCCGGCTTCTTCAAGTATATCCAGCGCCCATAGATTATGACGCCCGATGGAAAAGCTCGGCGCACGGTAGCCCAGTACCGCGTGACCGCCAATGTCTTCCAGAATGGCTTTGCTTCGAACGACATCCTCACGGAATTCATGAGGTTCCTGATCCGAGACCCGATGATGAGCCCATCCATGGCTGGCAAGCTCGTGACCGTTTGCGACGATGCGCTTGACCATGTCAGGGTGACGGTCAGCGATCCACCCCAGTGTGAAGAAAGTTGCTTTTGCACCTTCTTCATCCAGCAAGGAGAGTATGCGATCGATATTGGATTCCACCCGGCAGAATATGGATGTCCACGATTCCCTCGAAATATGGGGGGCAAATGCGGAAACCTGAAAATAGTCTTCCACATCGACAGTCATCGCATTGCGTATTGGCGCTGTAGTCATTTAACCATCCTCGCATAGTGCGAACCATCGGTTCCCCACTTAGGCTCGCAAGCCATTCCTACCTGCCCGTAAATCGCCTCCACAGTTCTCGCCCGCTGACTGGCCATGATGGCTAGCCAAGTTGACGCCTCACCTTAGTATGCACATTAGCCCTTGTTTTTCCGAATATTCTTGTTTACGTTGGCCAAGGACAGGACCTGCTTGAGCAGTTCCGCCAACGAAACAACGGATTCCTCCAGCTTGACAATCCGGTCATCCATATTCTCCAAGCTGGCGAAAGCCTCTTCTTTCTTCAGCCCGGACGCGATATCGGCTTCCGACAGATGAAACTCCTGCTGTATATCGCAAATGACTTCATTGACTTCCGAACTACCGAACTCGTGCAATTGCTCCAGGCAGCCCATCAGCAAAAGGCGGTCACACAATGTATTGATCTTGCGAGGAATGCCGCCGGTATAATCGTAGATAGCGGCGAAGGCAGCTTCATCAAACGATGGGTCTCCGTGCCAGCCCGCGGTATTCAGTCTATGTTCGATATAGGATCGTGTTTCTGATAAATCCATGGGCCCAAGGTGATAGGTGGCAGTCACTCTTTGCCGTAACTGCTGCATGTCCCCGCTAAGCAGAGTTTTCCTGAACTCCGGCTGACCTAGCAGAAATGTCTGCAGCAGTGGCTTGTCGTCTGTTTGAAAATTGGAAAGCATTCTCAACTCTTCCACAGTGCGGGGAGAAAGATTCTGCGCCTCATCGACTACCAGAAGCGCGCGTTTCCCTTGCTGATCACATTGACGAAAAAATTGTTCGAGCCCTATCAAGAGCGAAGCCTTACCGGAGTTTTCGTAAGGCAACCCAAAAGCGGCAGCCACCATTCTCAGGGTATCGTCCGAGTCCAGATGAGTATTGACTATTTGCGCGGCAAGGATATTCTCGGATTCCAGCGTACGAAAAAGATTGCGTACCAGTGTCGTCTTGCCTGCACCCACTTCCCCGGTAATGACAATAAAGCCTTCACCCTGCGAAAGCCCATATTCAAGATAGGCCATGGCACGTTTATGGCCCTTGCTGCCAAAGAAAAAACTCGGGTCGGGTCGCAATTGAAATGGTTTGACCCTGAAACCATAATATGATCCGTACATTCGTCTCTGCCCCTAGAAGCTCATGTTTAGGGAAGCGATAACAGCATTCTCGCGATAATTCGCTCCAGGCTGATTGGAATCCCGCTGGACATGCCGGAATTCAATCATGCCATTCACAGCGGGCTGAGCCTGGAATTGCCTTGTCAGGCTAACCCTGCCAATCTTGTAATCGTCTTCTCTGCCGGTAGTGAGGAAGGCAAATCTTGTGAACCCCAAATTGACATTAGCCCTGGTGAGCGCGGTAATGCGATGAGTCCATAGCGCATTGACTCCGCTTTGCCTGGTGTGATTAAACAGCGCTGCGTTCGCCCCAAGGAGATCGGCATCCTCTGACTCCGGCGAGAATGCCCTGCGTGTCATATTGAACGCCCTTAACAACAGCGTATTTGATAAACCGTTGAAGGCAATGGAAGCCTGGAAACGTTTCTGCAAAAAAAGGCGATTCGTAAAAAAATTAGTGGGATCGAGGAAAGAGCCTGTACCAGAAAACCCCGGATCGGAACCACCTATGCCGCCGCCACCTATCCCGCCTATGCCGCCTATGCCGCCACCACCTATCCCGCCTATCCCGCCGCCGCCTATGCCGCCGCCACCTATGCCACCAATACCGCCTATGCCACCTATGCCACCAACACCGCCTATGCCGCCTGCGCCAGCCTGCTGGTTGAACGTCGTGATATTTTCATTATAGCTTGCGTTCCATTCGGTAAGGCGAGTGCGGTGATTGGCCAACACGAAGTAGGTATCGCCAAAAAATCTTTGACCGGCAGTCGCCACAATATTCGTTCTCTCGTCCGGTATCCATGTAAAGCCTACTGTCCACGTAGGACTTGAGGGACTCCCCCGAATTGAAATGAAACTGTTGCTCTCATAGCCCCCGGTTGCGGTCAGTCCGAATCGGGGCGTAACCATATAGCGAGCATTGGCGATAGACCGTTCCAATTCGACTGTCCGGCCGGTTCGGTCAAACGTAATGATTTGTTTATCATAATTCGCGCCCCAGCTGAATGTCCTGAAAGCATCGCCGCTATTGAGATTCGCCTGGAAAGAGTCCCTGTGACTGTTTCGAAGCGCATTTGCACTCGATTCAACAATGCCATAAGTGTAACGGAGCTGTGCTGTAGCAATATCCTGGAAACGGTGGCGCAGATAAGGGCTTATAGTATAAGTTCTTACATCAGCCCTGTTGCCCGTGACATTGACATTGTCGAGCCCCTGCGGACCCAATAAGGAAGCATTTTGCTGTGTCATCATGGCTCTTCCATCCACGAAGAACAAATTTTCGATCAATTCAGTCGTGCCCATGACATTGAATTGATGCCTTATCCTGCTTAAGCTGCTTTGATCAGCATAGATGAGGTTATTCATGGTGTAATCAGCAATGAAATTAAAACGGCGTCCTACGCCACTCACCAAGATGCCAGGATTGATCTGAGTCACGAAATCGGCCCTGGCGTCGGCCTCCGGTCTCAATCTAATATTGTCGGAGTATGTTTCCCTCAAACTCATGCGCGGAATGACTCTCCATCCACCCCCCAAGGCCCCGGCGGGCGCATTGGTGCCCTGAAACAACTGGCCTTGGGCACCCTGCCGGGCCTGCTGGAGCTGCTGAGCCTGCTGACCCTGCTGAGCCTGCTGGCCTTGCGTCTGTGCATAGGAATAGGATGACAGTAACAACATGGCCACTGCGGCAAAGCAAGTGGCCGGGACTAATCCTCTATGGCATGCCTGAACCTCAGGCACTTTCATGGTAGTAATAGCCGTAATATTCTCCACCGGAGAATGATCTGGCCTTGTTGTAGATCAAATTCACCACATCACACGACTCGATCTGCCTGAGCATTTCCTTGACGGCCTGTTGTGAAGTCGTTTCAGCTTCCACCACCACGACAATCTGACCCATTTGGCTTGCCAATACACGCGCTTCGCTGGTTAACAGCAGCGGGGGAGAATCAAAGATGACAATGCGATCGGCGTAACGTTGCGCAAGCTCCTTCAATAGCGTTTCCATGCTTTGGCTTGCCAGCAACTCGGTAGAATGAGAATGCCGCGTCCCCGCCGTGAGGAGGGTGAGTTTCTCGACATTGGTTTTTATCAGGACATCCGCTAATTTGAGTTTTTCATCGAGAAGAATATCCATCAGGCCTCTTTCTGTACCCAATCCGAGAATCTTGGGCACAGTGGGACGGGCTACATCGGCATCCACCAGAAGAACCCGGCGGTCCATTTCCATGGCGATGCTCATCGCCAGGTTGACCGTACAAAAGCTTTTACCTTCCCCCGCAAGCGCACTGGTAACCATAATCAAGTTGCCATTCTTGATCATGCCCGCGCCCTGATTGAACGCGTTGGTGAGCAAGGGCCTTTTGATCACGCGGAATTGCTCCGCAACTTGTGTTCTTCCTTCATCGGGCGTGACGATGCCGTATTGACGCATCTTGGCGAGGTTGAGTGTAATTCGTTTCGATGTCGAGGCCGAGGCAGAAGGCGGAACAGGATTGGGTGAAAAACTTTGGCTAATCTCTTCCTCGGGGGTATCGTTTGCGCTCGAATGTTTCTGGCCCGAATTTACCAAGGTACTGGAGGGCCCTTGCGGCGGCGTTTGCCTAGCGCCGACCTTTCCTTCTTTTTCAAGCTTACCTGCAGCTCTTTCAATAATGCTCACGCTTTCTCCAATAGTGTTGAATGAAAGTTGCCGAAATGCAGTTATCTATAATGCTTTCCGGATACCCGCAAATGGAAACAAATGATCGCCCGGACTTTGTGAACCGGAATAAATCGTTGAATCCCGGGAAACCTCATTTGACTGACAGAGACTGATGCGACGAAACGATATCGTTGTTCATTTACCCTTAGCGACAAAGACTTAGTATAGACGTTTCTTGCGATAATAAATCTTCATACGTCTCAAAAGTTTGTGGGGGCGTCAATTTACAAAACCTGGCTCAAACCATCTTTGCCATTAAGGTGCCGTATAAGCCCAGCAAGGATAGCAAAGAGAGACCAAAGGCATAGAGCCGCTTTCTGCTCTTTACTTTCTCTTGATCCGTCCAGATCATGGGTACCGAACCCAGGATCGGTCTGCCGGTTATTTCGCGCAGGCTCGCCTGACTGTGGAATGTGGGCCGGACCTGGCTGATGACAAATGCTATCCCAATCCCGGCTAGCAGGGAACCTAAAAACACTAGAGAAAACAGCTTGCTGCGATCCGGTCCCACCGGCCGGTCAGATACTGTCGGCGGATCGATGATCCGGAATGACATCAAATCGGTGGCGGAACCCAATTCGCCTGATATCTTCGCGGATTCACGACGTTCAAGAAGCTTCTCATAATTGGATTTATTCACCTGATAATCACGATTGAGTTGAGCAAGTTCCGCCTCCACCTGAGGCACCGCATTGCTCAGCGACCTTAAACGATTGTACCGGGCGGTATACTCTTCCACCCGAGCCCTCATGGATGCCACATCGGCTTCAGCTTCCGCCAAGGCAACGTTAAGCTGCTGCAGCATGGGACTATAGTTTTTCCCGGGATCGCCGGTGTTTCTTACCACCAGTTTGGCCTCTTCCTTCTTGCGCTCCTCAAGTTGGGCAATCAGGCGCTTGGTAGA
This sequence comes from Nitrosospira sp. NpAV, assembly GCF_000832065.1. Classification (GTDB taxonomy): domain Bacteria; phylum Pseudomonadota; class Gammaproteobacteria; order Burkholderiales; family Nitrosomonadaceae; genus Nitrosospira. The sequence continues at coordinate 216,503 of NZ_JXQM01000008.1, forward strand.
AATAATATCAGGATGCAGTTCTGTAAAATTCAGCCGCAGCGCATCCAGATTCTTGTTCAATGCAGTAATTCGGGAATCAAGCTCTACATTGACTATGGATGAGGGGGATGTCTCACTCTGATCCACCATCATAACGGGCTCATCCCCGGTAATCTGCCTCTTGATCGCATCGCGGGCATGCTCGGCTTCCCGTAATTCCAGCCTGGTTTTGTTGAGATCCTCGGTAGCCGCAGATAACTGAGAATAATAATCACCACCTTGCTGCGGCATCATTCCTATATTCTTTTGCTTAAATGCTTTAAGGTTATTTTCCCCCGCTATCAGCTTTTCCTCATAACTCTGGATCTGCTCATCAATAAAACGGAGTGCGGCGGAAGAATCCTGTCTTTTGTCTCCCAGTCCCCCTTCGACAAAAATGGTGAGTAACGATTGAACGACGTCCTTGGCGAGCCGTGGATTCTGATTGTTATAATGAATTGTGAACAGGTTATCGCGGCCGGTTGTCCCGAGCTTGATTTTTTCCATGAGTTCCTTGACAAGCGCCTCCTGATCTTTCGCATCCTTGACTTTAATATCCAGATCAACCATGCGGACAACCCTCTCCACATTGGGACGGCTAATCAGTGTACGGCTCATAATGGAAACCTGCTGTTGCAGATCAGGAGAAATCGTCATGCCTGCCATCAGCGGCTTCAGGACATTCTGGGTATCCACGTAAATTCTGGCTGATGCCTGGTAATCGTCAGGCAGCTTATAAACAATAACCCATCCGGCAATCGCTACAACCCAGGCGGCAATTACCGAGATCCAGCGATATTTCCATATCCCCTTCAGATAAACAAGCAGTTGGGTAGTCAGTTCTTCCATTTTGTCGAATGTTCCCTGGAAGTGCTATTGCCGGTTTTTGCAACGATGGAATTTTTGGAGGCCTATTTGCGCCGCCACGTTTAAAGGTAAAGAAACTAATTTCTTATCCATGATTATCTTCTCGCCCGCATCCTCGATTGCGAAATGGAGCAGGACCCGATCTTTTTATACGCCATATATGAAATGGATCTAAGGAGGGGGTCTATGCGCCGGAAATCAGAAGAAGCTCTCTGGTATGACTAAAACGTCACCCTGACGCATGGGGACATTAGCCGAGATATCACCGTCTCTGATCAGATCGTTCAAGCGGACACTAAATTGTTGCTGTTTCCCATCCACGTTACGAATGATTCTCGCTTTGTTGCCGGCTGCAAAATCCGTTATGCCGCCCACTGCAATCAAAACATCCATGAGCGTCATTTCTTCGCGATAAGGAAGCGCCTGGGGTCTGGCCGCCTCGCCGATGACGCGAATTTGCTCGGTATACGGTCCGACAAACCCTGTCACAACAACTGTTACGACAGGCTGCTGAATATACTTGGATAATGCTTCTTCAATGTCACGAGCCAACTGTGTGGATGTTTTCCCGCTGGCCGGCAGATCTTCCACCAGAGGCGTAGTGATTTTTCCATCGGGACGAACCGGTACCGTCATGGAGACTTCCGGATTGCGCCAGACAATGATATCCACGGTATCGCCCGGTCCTATCAAATAATCGTGCGCAATATGCTTTTCCTCGGGAGACAGGGGCGGATATGTTTTGCAACCGCCCAGGACAAGCATAGGAAACACGATCGCAAAACAGGTCAGCCATTTCGTGGTATTGATATGGAGAGTGTTCACTGAATTTCCTTTTGTTGTTTATTGAAGATGCGTCGGATCATGCGGGCGACCAACGATAATTAAAGATGCAATAAGTAGATATCTGTGTCAAGACAGCGTCAATCCAAACTCTTTTTAACGTATGTCACGGAATCTAAGATCTTTAATGTGCGCCATAATAGCATTTTTATATCAACGCGCTTCAGAATCGGAAAAGATTATCCTCAAGGTGAAACCCCACCGCATAAGCAAATCAGTCAAATTGAGTGATTTGTTTTGAGTTACATGTCCGCATCGTATCAACTTCAGCGGCATGAGCAAATAGGACTTTAGTACAATCTTAGTGAAACCCGCGTTCGGTAAGCCGGACGGACCCACCAGATTACTTGGGATATTTTTTCTTGCATAGCCCCCATCATACCGATTCCGCCGCCAGACATCACGTTATGCGCAATCTTGATGAAGAAAACGCAACACTGGCGTTCGGCGCAGAAATCGCAGCCGTATTGCATCCGGGTCTTATCATTTTCCTGAGCGGCAATCTCGGCGCCGGCAAAACCACGTTGGCGCGAGGGATCTTGCGCGGCCTGGGTTATCAAGGAAAAGTAAAAAGTCCCACCTATAATTTAGTTGAACTTTACAAAATTTCTAGGTTATACTTCTATCACTTTGATTTCTATCGTTTCAATGACCCAACAGAGTGGGAAGAAGCGGGTTTCCGCGAATATTTCAACGAGGAGTCGATCTGCCTGGTGGAATGGCCCGAAAAAGCAAGCGGACTATTGCCCACAGCGGATTTGCAGTTTCTTATCCAGATTACCGGAACGGATCATCGCCGCGTCGAAATTCAGGCGCATACGGAGGCGGGCAGGCAGTGTTTAAAACATTGGCAAACCCTAAGGATTCTCAGGCAATAGCCTATTGCCACCCTCTTTCTGTTTCTCCGGCATTCGCCACGTTTTGGTTGATGGCGGTCCTTCTGCTATTGCTGCTCAGCAATACTGTTCTTGCGGCTACCCTGGTCAACTCCGTCCGTGTCTGGCCGGCACCGGAATATACGCGCCTCACACTGGAATCCGCGTTGCCCATCCAGTATTCGCTCAGTATGGTAAAAGATCCGGATCGCGTGGTAATTGACCTGGAACAGGTCAGGCTCAACCCGGAACTTGAAAGCTTGCCGGGCAAAATAGATGTCACCGATCCTTATATACGAGCCGTGCGCATCGGCCGTTTCAAACCGACCGTATTGCGCCTGGTACTGGACCTGAAAACCGAGGCCATACCGCAAGCATTTGTCCTCAAACCGGTCGGCACTTACGGCTATCGACTCGTGCTGGACATTTACCCCGCTATCCCGCCCGATCCGCTCATGGCGTTACTGAATGAGAATACCACAGCAATGTTACAACCTGACATTGATGCCGACAACGGAGCGAACGTAAAGACAAACAGCAAACCCGCAAAAAATAACGTGGCCGTCAAAAAGAACAAACCGGAAACGATACGGCTTATCACAGTCGCCATCGACCCCGGGCACGGCGGCGAAGATCCCGGCGCAATAAGCCGCGGTGGCACTCACGAGAAAGATATCACCTTGGCGATTGCCAAAAAGCTTAAAGCCAAGATTGATAAAGAGCCCAACATGCGGGCCGCGCTGACACGGGAAGGCGATTATTTCATATCGCTGCCGATGCGTCTTGTAAAAGCACGGCAATTGAATGCCGATCTGTTCGTATCGGTGCATGCGGATGCTTTCATCAAACCCCATGCGCGCGGCTCGTCTGTTTTCGCGCTGTCCGAGCGTGGGGCAACTTCCGCGGCTGCCCGTTGGCTTGCAAAAAAAGAAAATGAGGCGGACTTGATCGGAGGAGTCAATCTGGGTATCAAGGATCCTTATCTCAAACAAACTCTGCTGGATCTGTCACAAACAGCCACTATCAATGACAGCCTCAGGCTCGGCCGGGAAGTACTCTCGGAAATCGGCGACATAAACCATCTGCATAAAAGCGAGGTGGAACAGGCCGGCTTCGCCGTACTCAAGTCTCCCGATATTCCGTCCATCCTGGTGGAAACCGCTTTCATCAGCAATCCAGACGAAGAACGTAAATTGAAAGATGCCGCCTACCAGGACAAACTGGCCGACGCCATGCTTGCCGGCATCAAACGTTATTTCGCCAACAATCCTCCCCTTGCACGTTCAAGAATGGTATTTCTGGAATAATTTTTTATTTTCATCCACCCACTACCGGCGTCTCCCTTCCTGACAAAGTTTCGGGTATCTCTGCAAAGCTCCATCGCACTTATTGCCAACCGGGTTGGCAAAATCGATTATCACAAGCCGTACTAAGCTAAGATAACCAAGGGGGCCGCAGCGTGGATCCCGAGCAATCAGAAGTTGCCTAGCCGTGGCATTGCTTCTACGCCATAATCACGTGATTGAATCATTCAGGACGTTGTTGTGGCCAACGAGGATTTATCCAGATTAAAGATCGACCGGAGCGATACCGCCAGCCCGGCTGGCCACAGGAAACGCCCCCGCCTCATTTCGGTGCTTGCGATCATCGCGGCGCTGAGTCTTCTCATAATCTTCTACTTTCATACCGGCACCGGGGTGGAGGTGGAGTCCGGCACAGTCACCACTGCCTATCCCTCACAATCTTTCACACTGCTCAATGCCACCGGCTATGTCGTTGCACAGCGTAAAGCGGCAGTCGCATCAAAGGCTACGGGACGAGTCGAGTGGCTGGGTGTGACGGAAGGCAGCCGCGTGACGGAAGGCGAAATTATCGCCCGGCTGGAAAATATGGATGTCAGCGCCACGATGGAGCAAGCCGCGGCCAACGTCAGGGTAGCCAAGGCAAACTTGCAGCACGGGCAGGCAGAGCTAATCGATGCCGAGGCGGCGTTCAACCGTAATGGCGAGCTGCTCGCCAAGGGGTTTATTTCGCAATTCGCCCATGACATCGCAACCGCCCGCTTTCGCAAAGCCCAGGCCGCTGTCCTGGGTTATCAGGCATCTGTTGGCGTGGCCGAGGCAAACCATCGCGCCGCTCGGATAGCGGTGGAACAAACACTGATCCGCGCGCCGTTCGATGGGGTAGTGCTGACAAAAAGCGCCAATGTCGGTGACGTGATAACACCCTTCTCATCCGCGCTCGACGCCAAAGGCGCGGTAGTGACGATAGCCGACATGAATACACTGGAGGTGGAAGCCGACGTATCCGAATCCAATTTACCTAAAGTGAAGCTTGAGCAGCCCTGTGAAATCCAGCTGGATGCCATGCCTGACGTAAGATTGCGCGGGGTAGTGCAACGCATCGTGCCGACAGTTGACAGGGCGAAAGCCACAGTGGTGGTTAAAATTCGGTTCATCGACCGCGACCCGGACATTCTGCCGGAGATGAGCGCAAAAATTGCCTTTCTGGAAAAAGAAATGGCGGCGGAGCAGCGCGCCGCGCGCACGGTGATTCAGCCCGATGCCATCATTCAGCGCAGCGGGAAAAATGTGGTATTCATCATGAAAGATGAAAAAGCAGTGGAAACACCTATCGAAACCGGCGAGAAAATTGGCGATATGATCGAAGTTCTGAAGGGCCCCAAGGCGGGTGACAAAGTCATACTGCGCCCCGGCGATGGACTCGACAATGGCGATAAGGTTAAAACGGTGGCGAAGTAAAGACGCATGGAAAATCTTTCGGAGCCCATCGTCCAGATAAGACAGCTCACCAAAAGCTATCATCGCGGCGAGCAATTGGTGCCGGTACTGACGAATATCTCCTTCGATATTTTTTCCGGCGAATTCATTGCCTTGATGGGGCCTTCCGGCTCCGGTAAGAGCACCCTGCTCAACCTGATTGCCGGGATCGACAAGCCCGACAGCGGCTCATTGAAGGTAAGCGGAATAGACATTGCCACGCTTTCCGAAGCGGATCTGGCGGACTGGCGCGCAGCCAATGTTGGTTTCATATTCCAGTTCTACAATCTGATGCCGGTGCTGACCGCATTTGAGAATGTTGAATTGCCGTTGCTGTTAACACGGCTTTCGCGCAACCAGCGGCGGGAACGCGTAGAACTGGCGCTGTCAATGGTGGGACTGACTGACCGAATGGAGCATTATCCTTCGGAGCTTTCCGGGGGTCAGCAACAACGCGTGGCGATTGCTCGCGCGTTCATTACAGACCCCGTCATACTGGTAGCGGACGAGCCTACCGGAGATCTCGATCGTGCCTCGGCGAACGACATTCTTGCAATGCTGGAGCGCCTTAACAGCGAAATGGGCAAAACCATCATCATGGTGACACACGATCCGCACGCGGCCAAGTCAGCCCATTCAATTCGCCATTTGGAGAAAGGAGAGCTGGATGTAACGAATTGATGGAATGGCGAATATTTTACCTGGCTTTTCTTCCAGGCTTCTCCTCCATTATCCGCAGGGTATCCGGAGAATTTGCAAAAATGCATTTCCTGAAGCTCATTCTGAGAAATACGTTGCGCCACAAACTGCGCACCGGGCTGACCGTGCTGGGCCTGATGGTGGCAATACTTGCTTTTGGACTATTGCGCACGGTTGTGGATGCCTGGTACGCGGGTGCGGAAGGCGCTTCATCAGCGCGGCTGGTGACACGGAATGCGATCTCGCTGGTATTTCCCCTACCCATCAATTACCAGGAACGTATTCGCAGAATTCAGGGTGTTACGGCAATTTCCCATGCAAGCTGGTTCGGCGGTGTTTACGTTACGCCAAAGAACTTTTTTCCACAGTTCGCCGTCGATGCGAAAACCTATTTTAATCTTTATCCAGAGTACCTCATTCCGCCAGCTGAATTGAAGGCATTCCTCACCGACCGCAAAGGCTGCGTGATTGGCCGCAAGCTGGCGAGCACGTATGGGTTCAAGATCGGCGATACCATTCCTCTGCGCGGCACGATTTATCCGGGCTCATGGAGCTTCACGGTACGCGCCATTTATGATGGCGCGGAGGCGGGAACCGATACTTCTCAGTTTTTCTTTCACTGGGACTATCTCAATGAAACCATGAAAAAAGCGGTTGCCCGCAGAACCGATTGGATCGGTGTTTACGTGATCGAGATCTCAGACCCCGACAGGGCCGCGGAAATATCGACCGAGGTCGACGCAATGTTCAGAAATTCTCTTGCCGAGACCCTTACCGAAACAGAAAAAGCTTTTCAACTGGGATTTGTTTCCATGACCGAAGCGATTGTGGTGGCGATACGCATCGTTTCGTTCCTGGTGATTTTCATTATCCTGGCGGTCATGGCGAACACCATGGCAATGACGGCGCGCGAGCGCATCGCCGAATACGCCACTCTCAAGGCGCTGGGTTTCGGCCCGCGCTTTCTCGCCGGGTTGATTTATGGCGAATCCCTCGCGATTGCGCTGGCTGGCGCAATGACAGGCATTTTGCTCACCTTTCCTGTCGCTGACAGGTTCAGCGAACAGGTCGGCACACTGTTTCCGGTATTTGGGGTCTCGCTGGAGACTGTCTATATGCAAGCCGCCGCCGCAATCGCGGTAGGCCTTGCGGCGGCAATACTACCCGCTTACCGCGCGGCCCGGGTATCCATTGTGGAAGGGCTGAGGAGCATCGGATAGCTTATGTCAGTTCCCCTTTCCTATATCTGGCGTAACCTCGCTGCCCGCAAGCTGACTACCCTGCTCACTGCGGGCGGCATGGCACTGGTGGTGTTTGTATTCGCGACGGTACTCATGCTGGAAGAAGGTCTCAGAAAAACACTGGTGGAAACCGGCTCCCCCGACAATGTGGTTATCACGCGCCGTTCCGCCGGAACTGAAGTACAAAGCGTCATTGATCGCGACCAGGCCGCCATCGTGGAAAATCAGCCGGAAGTCGCCTACAGCGCAAACGGTTTGCGGCTGGCATCAAAAGAAACGATCGTGTTGATTTCTCTCGCCAAGCGCAACTCCGATAAAGCGTCCAATGTATTGATTCGCGGCGTGGGGCAAAAAGGCATCGAGCTGCGCCCACAAGTGGAAATCGCCGAGGGACGTATGTTTCGTCCCGGTTCAACGGAAATTATTGCCGGTAAGAGCGTGGCCGAACGTTACAAAGGTGCCGGTGTCGGCGAAACACTGCGTTTCGGGCAGCGTGAATGGACGGTGGTCGGTATCATGGACGCAGGTAAGACCGGTTTCGATTCTGAAATATGGGGCGATGTGGATCAGTTGATGCAGGCATTTCGCAGGCCGGTCTATTCTTCGGTAATATTGAAGCTGAACGATCCCGCGGTATTTCCTCAACTCAAGATCCGCATTGAGAATGATCCGCGCCTGACTCTGGAAGTCAAACAGGAAAGTGTCTTCTACGCCGAGCAATCGCAATTGCTGGCAAATTTCATTCGCTATCTGGGAATGATACTGTCGATCATCTTCTCCATCGGCGCGATTATCGGCGCGATGATCACCATGTATGCTTCCGTCGCCAACCGTGCTACGGAAATTGGTACTTTGCGCGCGCTGGGATTCCGCCGAAAGAATATTCTGGCCGCTTTTCTCATGGAAGCATTGATGCTTGGGGCGGCAGGGGGCGTGGTTGGACTGGTATTAGCCTCATTCATGCAACTTTTCACCATTTCCACCATGAATTGGCAATCGTTTTCCGAACTCGCGTTCAGCTTTACCCTGAATGGTGCGATTATCATCAAGTCGTTTGCATTTGCACTTATCATGGGAGTCACCGGCGGCTTTCTTCCCGCCGCACGGGCCGCGCGCCTCAATATCGTGGATTCGCTGCGGGCGGCGTAATGGTGCCGGTCAGGGCGATTTGCATGCCCTGTGCATTTCTGCGGCACGGTGAATCATTTGCGCAGCTCTTCTATGGTACCCATATGAAAACCCAGTTTCCCTTGCTGGCGTTCTTCAAAGTAACGTTTCAGCGGCTCGTGAATGACACGAAACGCCAACGTATCCCAGGGAATGTCCGCTTCCTCAAAAAGCTGGACATCCAGGCTTTCGATACCGGGTTTAAAATCTAGATCCAGCAAGCGTGCACGAAACAGAACATGCACCTGATTGATATGGGGAATATTATAAATGGCGTACAGATCCCCCATTTCCACCCGCGCATTGGCTTCCTCCAGCGTTTCGCGTGCGGCACCCTGGACCAGTGTTTCGGCATTTTCCATGAAACCTGAAGGCACAGTCCATAAACCGTGGCGCGGCTCAATGGCGCGCCGGCATAGCAATATCCTGTCCTCCCACTCGGGTATGCAGCCCACCACTATCTTCGGATTCTGATAGTGGACAATGCCGCATGCAGGGCAAACATAACGCGGCAAGTTGTCGCCTTCGGGAACGCGCAACTCCACCGGCGTGCCACAATTACTACAGAATTTCATTTCTCTTTCATTTCTTTCTTAAAGGGCGAGCTCTCATTCAGCTCATCCAGATAATGATTGATATCCTGGGCCTCACGCTTCAAGTAATTCCCGATGGCGGCGGCGAATTCGGGATGCGCAAGCCAGTGCGCCGACCAGACGCGAACGGGAAGGAAGCCACGCGCAAGCTTATGCTCTCCCTGCGCGCCACCTTCAAACAACGCGATACGATGGGCAATGCAGAATTCGATGGCCTGATAATAGCAGGTCTCGAAATGCAGTCCAGGAACAAACTCCATCGTGCCCCAGTACCGCCCATACAGCGTGCGAGAGTTATGCAGATTCAGGGCGGCGGCAACGGGCTGGCCGTCGCGCAATGCCAGAATCAGCAATACATTTTCCGGCATGCTTTTGCCGAGCCGCAAAAAGAATTCCAGATTGAGGTAAGGCATGGAATGGTGATCGCGGTAAGTTTTATTGTAGCAGTTGACAAAAAAACGCCAGTGGTCGCAATTTGCATCATAACCGGACAGCCACTGAAAACGAATCCCTTCAGCATGAACCCTGCGCCGCTCCTGTCGGATTTTCTTGCGTTTGCCATGACTCAACTCCCCCAGAAAAGCTTCGAAATCTTCATAGCCGCCAACCTCTCGATTCTTCCAGTGGAACTGGATACCGTGCCGTAACGTCATCCCTGCCATCTCCATTTCGCGCGCCTCATCCTCTCGCGGGAACAGGCAATGGAACGATGACATACCTGTTTCCGCGGTTTTGCCTTTGGCCATTTTCAATGCGGCCGAAACCAGCAAGGCGCGATGCTCCGCAGTTTCCGCCAGCAGACGCCGTCCGGTGACAGGGCTGAAAGGTACTGCACTCAGCAACTTGGGGTAATACGCATGGCCACAACGTCGATAGGCATCTGCCCACGCCCAGTCGAATACATACTCCCCATAGGAGTGGCTTTTCAAATAAAGCGGCAACGCGCCGCGTAGGGTGTTTCTTTCCCACAACGTGACAAATCGCGGCAGCCAACCGGTTTTCCCTGATACGCATCCGGTATCATGCATGGCGGAAAGAAATTCATATCGCAGGAATGGATCGTCCCCGGCAAGCGCGTTCCATGCCTTCACCGGAATACCATCAAGCGTATCAATTATTTTAATTTCAAACGCTGAAATCATGCGGGAATTGTCGCGCTTGCTCTCATTGCGCGCAAGACTATGCAAGATGGTGCATTCTGTTATTATTTGGTGATTGTTAATGCAAAGAAATTGCCAGTACCGAGATAGAGATAGCAAAAATCATCCTGATCACGAAGCTCGCCATGCGCATTTTATAGATCGAAAGCGCCAGCGTAACCCGATCTCCCTGCCCATCAACGCAGAGATATTGCAAATTAAGTCCATCCCCTCCTCTCCCCAGCCATGAAGCTCGCCATTGCCCAGATTAATTGTACGGTCGGCGACCTTGGCGGGAATCTCCGCAAAATCCTGGATTATACCCACCAGGCTAGAAGTGCCGGAGCCGGTTTGGTTGTCACGCCCGAGTTGGCACTCTCAGGCTATCCGCCGGAAGATCTGCTACTGCGCAACGGTTTCCGGCTGGCATGCGAAAAGGCCCTTTCCGAATTGGCCCAAGAAATAAAAGACTTAACGCTACTGGTGGGGCATCCCCATCTCGCGGACGGTAAACTCTATAATGCGGCTTCAGTGATACGCGACGGCAAAATTATCGCCACCTATCACAAGAATCTGCTCCCCAATGACTCTGTATTCGATGAGCGGCGTTATTTCGAGCCAGGTTCCGATTCCTGCCTGTTTGAACTGGAAGGAATAAGATTCGGCGTCAATATTTGTCAGGATATCTGGCAAGAAAATACAGCTAGCCGCGCCAGGAAAGCGGGAGCCGATGTGCTGATAGTGCTGAATGCATCTCCTTATCATATGCGCAAGCAAACCCTGCGCCACCAGATTGTGCGTCAACGCATCGGTGAAACAGGAATGCCCATGATTTATACCAATCTGGTAGGCGCACAGGATGAACTGATATTCGACGGTGCATCATTCGCAATGAATGGCAGAGGCGATCTGACGCATCAATTCAATGAGTTCACGGAAACCCTCGGCCTGATCGAATTGCAAAACGGCAGCCCCATGCCCGGAAAAATCGCACCCTCGCAAACACTGGAAGCAACCGTTTATCAAGGATTGTGTCTTGGCCTCAAGGATTATGTGGGGAAGAATGGCATACCGGGAGTGTTGCTGGGACTTTCCGGCGGCGTCGATTCTGCACTCACGCTGGCGATCGCGGTGGATGCACTGGGTGCCGGCAAAGTGGAAGCGGTCATGATGCCGTCACCGTTTACCGCGGATATCAGCCTACAGGATGCGCGCATGATGGCGGAGATATTGAAGGTGCGTTACAGCGAACTTTCCATCCGACCGGTATTTGACAAATTCCTGGATACGCTGGCCACACAAATCCCGAAGCCGTCCGGTCATAATCAGCCGGATACCACTGAGGAGAATCTGCAAGCGCGCATACGCGGCAACTTGCTGATGGCGTTATCCAACAAATACGGCTCCATTGTGCTTACGACCGGCAACAAATCAGAAATAGCCGTAGGCTACTGTACGCTTTATGGCGATATGGCGGGGGGCTTCTCGGTGCTGAAGGATATCACCAAGACCATGGTGTACCGGCTTTGCCACTACCGCAACACGCTGGGAAGTGTCATCCCGGAACGCGTCATCAGCCGCCCGCCTTCGGCCGAGTTGCGACCCGGCCAGACCGATCAGGACAGCCTGCCGCCTTACGACGTCCTCGACGGCATCGTCGAAGCGTATATGGAACGCGACTTGTCGTTGCGGGAAATTCTAAACATGAAGTATGCCGAGGCCGACGTGCGGCGGGTGGTGCAGCTTATCCGCCTGAATGAGTACAAACGCCGCCAGAGCCCCCCGGGCATTCGAATCACGCAGCGAGGTTTCGGCAAGGATTGGCGCTATCCGATCACGTCAAAATATCGAGACGAATTTTAACCCGGATGTTTCATAAATTCGCGTGATGATCGCGCAGGATTTTGGTTTGTAGGGGGGTTTTGTGAAAGAGTGGCGTAGTTATTCATACGCCCGACTGAACAAAATTTTCATACGAAACAAAAGACCGGCGAGGACGCGCGTCAATTTATGAAACATCCGGGTTAATAGCTAATCAACAATCAAGATTTAACATTCCATAACCTCGTATAATCAACTCGGCGAAGAGCCAAACGTATACCGCTGACTGCGACCGTAATTTGATAAAAAACACATCCGACCAAGATAAGCAGGCTAACGCATCATGGAAAATGCATAATGAAAAAAATTGAGGCTATTATCAAACCCTTCAAGCTCGATGAAGTATGTGAAGCACTCAATGAAGTCGGCGTGAGCGGATTGACCATCACTGAAGTCAAGGGATTCGGCAGGCAAAAAGGTCATACCGAACTCTATCGGGGCGCGGAATATGTAGTGGATTTTCTGCCGAAGATAAAAATCGAAATAGTGGTGCCGGAAGCACTGGTGGACAGCATTATCGAAACCATCGTAAACGTCGCCCGCACCGGCAAGATCGGCGACGGCAAGATTTTCGTCACCAGCATAGAACAGGTGGTGAGAATCCGTACCGGCGAGATAGGAGAGACAGCAATTTAGCATAGGGGAACCAGCCTATACGAGTGCCGCCCGTCCGCCAGACTATGGAAGCATGGTACTGGTCGTCTGGTCCCCGCGTTAACCGCCCTCCCTGCTTAAGCTGCGGTTCTGCACTCCCCGCACTGTCCCATCCATTGCCTATCGAGCGCCAAGACATATTGGAACTTCGCCCGCATACGGTTATCTTATCCTCATGAAATTTCGCTATTTAGTGGCGGCTTTACCTCTATTGTTCCCCACCAATATTGTTGCCGCGGGACTGCCCGATCTCGGTGACGCATCCCAGGTTACTTTCTCGCCGGCAGACGAGCGGGAACTTGGATTGCGGATCATGTCCGAAATTCGGGCTGACCCCAGTTATCTTGACGATGCCGAAGTCGCCGAATATCTGACCCATCTTGGAACCCGTTTGCTTCTGAATTCACGCGAGACGCGCCCCGATCAGGAGTTTGAATTCTTTGCGGTGAAAGATCCGATGATCAATGCGTTTGCACTGCCCGGCGGCTTTATGGGCTTCAATACCGGCCTTATACTTACCGCGCAAAGTGAATCGGAGCTGGCTGGCGTTATGGCGCATGAAATCGCGCATGTTACCCAGAAACACCTCGCACGCATCATTGCCGGACAGCGATACAGCATTCTAACTTCTCTGGCGGCAATGGCATTGGCGGTTCTGGCTTCGCGCACAAATCCACAGGCGGCGCAAGCCGTTCTGATTGGCTCGCAGGCGCACCAAATTCAGTCGCAACTGAATTTCACGCGGGATCATGAAAAAGAGGCCGATCGTATCGGGCTGAATATACTGATTAGTGCTGGCCTTGATCCGCGCGGCATGTCGGAATTCTTCGAGCGTTTGCAAAAGGCCGGACGATTCCGTGAAAACGGCGCACCCTCATATCTACGCACCCACCCGATTACTTATGAGCGAATCGCGGATATCGATAACCGCACGCACAGTCTGCCTTACCGCCAGGTTCCCGATAGCCTGGATTTCCTGTTGGTACGAGCCAAGCTGCGGGCCACTATGGATACTCCCGGCGATGCGGTGGAATACTTTGACTCTGCTTTGCGGGAGAAGCGCTATGCCAGTGAAGCTGTGGAGCGCTACGGACTGATCAATGCCTTGCTGCGGAGCCACAAGTTCGTACGGGCGGACAAAGAATTGGTGCAACTGTATGACAACTTGCAGGCTGAGGCGGATGAGGCGCTGGAAAACCACTCCCTGAGCGCGGCTCCCCAGAGCATATATAAGACCCCGCTATCGAGCGACGTGATCGAAATGCTGGCGGAACGTGCCCGGCTTGCCATAGGGGAGCCGGTGGAAACACTCAACATTTACAAAGCCGCGCCACGAATATACCGGCCGCGACATTCCTCAAACAACAATTACATCGGAACGGATAAAACGCTGGAAAACCATCACCTCGGTGCAACAATCCGAATTACGCGTAAAACACCGCGGCCAAGCGCCATGATCGAAACCCTCGCGGCACGCGTTAAACTTGCCATGGGCCAAACCGCGGAAGCGTTCGATATTTATGAAGCCGCGCTACGAATATATCCACAGCACCGGGCATTAATCTATGACTATGCTGATGCACTGCTTCGCAATACTGGCGCTGATGCGGCGCTAACGTTTGTTAACCGGCAATTGCAATATACGCCCAACGACATACGCCTTTACCAGCTGCAGGCACAAAGCTACGGCGCGCTCGGGGATATGATGATGCAGCACCGCGCGCAGGCGGAAATCTATACGCGCCAAGGCAAGGTCGATGCCGCCATCGAACAGCTGCAGATCGCGTTGAAAGGTGACGATGGCGATTTCTACCAGAAATCCAGCGTGGAGGCGCGCCTCAAGGAATTGCGCACACTGGCCGAAGCGAAAAAAAAGGAGAAATAAGTACGGGCCAATCCATTCTCGTTTTGCGGCACGATCGCAGGTAATCCATTACGCGGCTTTTCGGGCCACCCGAGGGCCGGCGTCCCAATAGATTATCCGGATGATTTCTAAATGCCGCGCACTCGGGTAACATTCGGCTTTCATTTTTTCCCACCCTGGTAGCGGACATTCCCGAGATACGCATGGCATTTATCCCCCGCAGCAGGTTGCTCATACTCATCGTGGCATTGCTATCAGTCTTGATTGGCTTTTGGTACTGGCAAACGAAACCCGACTCCAGGCAGGAACGCTACAAAACCCAGGTTGTCGACCGCGGCGACATCGTACAAAATATTTCCGCTAACGGCACCCTCAACCCCGTTGTGCTGGTCAATGTCGGCACCCAGGTCTCGGGCACGGTATACAAGCTCTATGCGGACTTCAACGATGCGGTAGAGGAGGGGCAGATACTGGTTGAGCTTGATCCCTCGCTATTCCAGGCCCAGTTGCATCAGTCGGAAGCCAATGTGGTAAACGCCCGCACCGCATTGAAGCTGGCCAACAACAAAATGGCCCGTAACCGCGCCCTGGTGGAACAGGGCTTTATTTCTCCCGATGCGCTGGAAGCGGTCGAACAAACACTCGAAGGCGCCCGCGCCCAGCTTGCGGTAAGCGAGGCGCAGCTTGCGCGCGATCGTACCAATCTCAACTACAGCGTGATCCGCTCGCCCATTTCCGGCGTAGTCATCGCGCGTAACGTGGATATCGGCCAGACGGTGGCGGCAAGCTTTCAGACACCCACCCTATTCCAAATTGCCAAGGATCTGCGCCAGATGCAGATCGACACCAGTGTGGCAGAGGCGGACATCGGCCAGCTGCATCTTGGCCAAGTGGTCAACTTTACCGTCGATGCCTTTCAGGAGCGAGAGTTCACCGGCACGGTAAAACAGGTGCGCCTCAACCCCACCATTCAGCAAAATGTGGTGTCATACAATGTGGTGGTAGCGGTGGCCAATGACGAAGGGGTATTGCTCCCCGGCATGACCGCCAACGTCCACTTCACCGTCAATCAGAAAAAAGATGTCCTGCGGGTTCCCAATGCGGCTTTGCGCTATAAGCCAGCCGAGAACGACTCGGATTCCGGGACGGCGACCGCCAGGCAACCGGGCAAGCAAATGGTTTACCGGCTGGAAGAAGGCAAAGCCGTCCCCGTCAACATCAAAACCGGCGTTGCCGATAACAGTTTTACCGAAGTCATGGAAGATGCAATCAAGCAAGGCGATAAACTGATCATTCGCGAAACCGCCGACAAGGACAAATCCGCCAGTAAACTCAAATTCAGAATGTTCTGATGATTCCGCAACGCCATGTTTCCGGTGACCCGCTGCTCAAGGTCGAGAATCTTAGCAAGACTTACAGCCTGGATAGCGGTGTCAAAGGGGGGGGAACGGTCAATAGCCAGGTACTTTTTGACGTGAACCTGACGATCGAGCGAGGAGAGTTCGTCGCCATCATGGGACATTCCGGGTCGGGCAAATCCACGCTGATGAATATACTTGGCTGTCTGGATACGCCTACCAGCGGCCATTATTGGCTCGATGGACGGGATATCGCGTCGCTTTCGGACGATGAACTCGCGCGCGTGCGTAATCGCAACATCGGTTTTGTATTTCAGGGTTTCAACCTGCTTAAACGCATGACGGCGTTGGATAACGTCGCCACCCCGCTGCTCTATGCTGGCGCGACCCGTTCGGAAAGCCGCAAGCGCGCGCTGGAACTCTTGCGTCAGACCGGGTTGGGAAACTTTGCGGCGTATCAGCCCAACCAGCTTTCCGGTGGACAGCAGCAGCGTGTGGCCATCAGCCGCGCGCTGGTCAACAACCCGCAGCTCATCCTTGCGGATGAACCCACCGGCAATCTCGACACCCAGACCAGCCGAGAAATCATGGCGATTTTTGAGCAACTCAACCGCGAGCAGGGCATTACGATTGTACTTGTCACGCACGAAGACGACATTGCCGCCTGCACCCGGCGATTGGTTCGCCTGCAGGATGGACGCGTTGTGCATGATGGCAGGGTACCCACATGAGCCTACTCGCAATCATCGGCGAAGCACTGCGAGCGCTACGGCTCAACCGCCTGCGCACCGGCCTGACCATGCTCGGCATGATCATAGGTGTGGCAGCGGTCGTATTGATGCTCGCGGTGGGTCAAGGCGCGCAAACCACGGTGAATCAGGCCATCAGCTCGATGGGCAGCAATCTTTTCATCGTCGTACCCGGCGCCACCTCTTCAGGCGCACTGCGGTCCGCCGCAGGCAGCGTGCAAACCCTGACGATGGGCGATGCGCTAGCCATCGCCCATCTGCCTTCGATCAAGGCGACGGCGCCGCTCATCACCGGTACGGCGCAACTCAATTATGGCGCGAATAACTGGAGTACCTCGGTTACGGGCGTTACGCCGGATTATTTCAATGTGCGCGACTGGCCTGCAGAAAGCGGTGCGTTATTTACCGAGGTTGATCTGCGTTCCGCCACACGGGTGGTCATTCTAGGTCAAATAACCGCCCGGAATCTTTTTGGCGACGAGGATCCAACGGGCAAGACTATCCGCATCAAAAACAGTCCTTTCGTGGTCGCGGGCGTCCTCGCACCCAAAGGTCAAAGCCTGGACGGGCGCGACCAGGACGATGCCGCGTTTATCCCCATTACCACCGGACAGAGTCAGATATTCGGCAACCAGTTTCCCGGAACGATACGGTTTCTAATGGTGCAAGGCCGCTCGGACGAAGTGATGGATGAAGCCGAAACCGAAATCAACCAGTTGCTACGCCAGCGCCATCGCCTTGCCGAGGGGACGGAAAACGATTTCACCGTGCGTAACATGGCCGCCCTCGCCGCCGTCGCAACGGGCGCGGCCAAGGTCATGTCCATCATGCTGGGCTCCATTGCCTCCATATCATTGCTGGTGGGCGGCATCGGCATCATGAATATCATGCTGGTATCGGTAACCGAGCGTACCCGCGAAATCGGCATCCGCATGGCCATCGGCGCCAACCGCCGCGCCATCCTCACTCAATTTCTGCTGGAGGCGCTGGTCATCTGCATCATGGGCGGGCTTATCGGAGTCGCCATCGGCATCGGCGGTGCCTGGGCCGTGAGCCGGGCCACGGATATGGTGGTGGTGATCACGTTCGGCATGGTCGCCCTGGCGTTTGCTTTTGCCTCAGCAGTGGGGATATTTTTCGGGTTTTATCCCGCGAAAAAGGCGGCGGCGTTGAAGCCGGTAGAGGCGCTGCGGTATGAATAACGGCCAAAGTTGAGACGCCAGCCTCTTATGGAGCATCTGCTGTGACAATTATTGTGATAGCTTGATGACTCCTTTTCGAGAGAAATATTTTTAATTCTTGAATTGATTAGCACGGGCATTGGCACGTCCCTCACTGCCATGCTGACCGGCTGCGTCATCAGCCCGATTTAATCCGGGCATCCCCCTCTCTCGAGACCGTTCAGCCCGATGAGCATCGTCCTGCCTGCCTTGACTCTGACTTTGCGCTTCCCCATACCCCCCCAGCTGCGCTCCACCATGATTCCCCATCTGTCCTCCCCCATAATCCCCGCCATGCCCTCCTCCATGCCCCCCTTCAGCCAAGACGCAGGTGGAAACTAGGAATACGGCTCCTGTTACAAACGCTGACATTGTTTTGTTCATCATCGTTTCCTTATGATTATGAGTGGCTGACAGCGACTCAATGTGCCGCCGCTTTAGCAGGTTATTAAAAGGATAGAGATTTCAATCTTCATCTTTTATTAACAGTACACTCAACAAATCAATATATCAATGCAATTGTTCGGTAGCTGAAATTCGCGTTTCTTGATAGCAGTTGCTTCGCTTTCCTGAATGTGGGAATCGGCATCGGCGGTACCTGGGTCGTGGATCGGACGGCGCATATCGTTTGGGATAGTCGCGCTGGCATTCGTCTTCGCCTCCACGGTGGGAATATCATGAGGATGATTCTTTGGATGCACATTCCTCTTCCACCGATTTCCGGATGATCTCCGCCAGATGCCTTACGCCAGGGCCGGCAAAGTCCGGATTGGCTAGAACCAGGTAGAGCGGCACCTCCCGCGTTCCCCCTTCCCGCAATGGAAGGGGCCGGAGTATGCCTGTCCTCAGCTCCTCGCGAATATGGTCCTCTGGCAGCCAGGCAAAGCCGTATCCCATGGAGACCGCCTGGATCGACGTGGCGATCTGGCCCACCGTCCAACGCTGATCCACCTCAACGCTCACCGCGCGCCGATCCCGCTTGATACCGGAGTCCCGTACTACCAGATGGCGATGCGCCCGCAGATCCCGATACGTCAATTCCCTGCCGTGATGATGCAGGGGATGATCCGCATGCGCCACTGCAGTCAATCGTATCCGCATTAATAGATCACCCAGGAATCCGGGCGGCAGCTGCGGCGAAATCGCCAGATCCGTCTCCCCCTTGAGCAAGGCATCGGAAGCGCCGCCAATCACCGATTCGAGCAATTCGACCCGCGTACGGGGACTCTCCTGGCCGAAATGCTCCAGACACGTCAATAACAAGCGCGAGGGAAAGAGGATTTCAGCCGCGATGTGTATGACCGCTTCCCAGCCAGCCGACAATTTGTGAGCGGCCCGTTCCAGATCCACTGCCTCATCCATTAGCGCCAACGCACGCCGGTAGAGCATTTGACCTGTGGGCGTGAGAATCGCCTTGCGTCCCTGAATCTCAAACGCTTTTACGCCCAGCATGGATTCTATTTTTTGTACCGCATAAGTAACGGCGGACTGGCTTTTAAACAGCATTTCAGCTGCCTGGGCGTAACCGCCGGCGTCCACCACCGCAATCAATGACCGCCATTGTTCCAGAGTAATATGAACCGCCATCTACAATCCATCTAATAAATAGATAAATATCACCAGATTATTGTACTTTTTTATCCAATTTATAAGGAGTTAAATATTACTTCCCACATAAAAGGAGGAAAACATCATGAAACGCTTTGCCATTTTGATCCTCGCCGCAGTCTTTTCCATCCCGGCGCTTGCCGCATCGGAGACCGATATTATCAAGGCGATCCATGCCTACCCCTACCTCTCCTATAGCTATCTGGGCTACTCAGCGCAACTGAGCCGCGTCGATAAGACGTCCGACACGGTCATCGTTGATTTTCAAGCGTTTCTCCGTCGCGTGGGCGCAACCTCCAGCAACCAGGATCAATAATCTGAGCCGCCACCACACAACCTATCCAATAAATAGATAATTAATGCCACATTATTGTACTTTTTTATTTGATTGATAAGAAGTTAAATAGCATTACCTAATTCAAGGAGCAATACCATGAGAGCCCTGCAAATAAATTCAAGTATCTTTTCTTCCGGCGGCCAATCCAGTCAACTCGCAGATCAGTTTGTCGCAGCATTGCGGGCAAGTGAACCGGATACGCATATAGTGGTTCGCGATCTCGCCGATAACCCGTTACCTCATCTGGACGCTCAGCGGGTTCTGGCCTTCTTCGCGAAACCCGACATGCGGACCCCCGAACAACAGGCCTTTGTCGACGAATCGAATGCGCTGATCGCAGAGATTCAGCACGCGCAAGTTATCGTTTTTGGTCTGCCTATGTACAATTTCGGCATCCCCTCGACGCTGAAGGCCTACTTTGATCAAATTGCCCGCGCCGGTGTGACCTTCCGCTATACCGCAAACGGACCCGAAGGGTTGCTAACCGGCAAAAAGGCTTACATCTTTGCCGCGCGGGGCGGACTCTATGCAGGTACGCCGCTGGATAGCCAAACTGGCTACGTGCGCGATTTTCTTGCTTTTCTGGGGATTACCGATGTCGAGTTCATCTATGCCGAAGGACTCAACATGGGAGAGACGGTCAAGGAAACCGCGCTGGTCCAGGCCAAGCAGCGTCTTGCCGAACTGGCGGTGTAACCACGAATAGCATCGGCTATCATACCTTGACGCCATCGGCCTTCACTGGCACATGGCGTCGCGCTCGATAATGGGGCGGAAATGTCCCAGATCGGCCCAGCTTGGGATGCTCGGCCAGTTTAGCCGCCGCACCGCTGAAAAGCTCATCCATGCGGGCGGCGACAGACAGATTATCGGGCGCAATGTGATCCCATATGTTCGCGCGATCTTACTGTGCCCCCGGTGTCCAGATGATCCTTACACACCTTTCGTTGCATTAGCGCGTCGTGCGGCGATCCAGCTCAATTTCATCATTCGATTGCCCTTGGCCGGTACCATTGATAACCGGACAAACTCAACTTCGCAGTGAAGAAACTTGTCATGCTCCCGCACTTCACGCTGACGTTGCACAAACTCGCGCAGCACCTGAGATACAGGCCGATGAGCAGCCTCTGCTTCTTCCATGAACTTGGCATGCAACTCAGGTTCCAGCTTCATTGGAAAACAGCGGCTTTTGACATGAACAAGGTACCTATTTCAAGTAATGACTTAGTATATGCATTATCATTACATTCTTATCGCGTGTTTTAAAGCGCGAATCGTGTCCTCACCTCTACAGAAAGATAAAAATGCGGATTGATGATCGGAATAGGTTGTGCGGCTACGTAAAGCCGGTCCTGGGAATGATTATGCTTATGTCATCATGCATAAACGAAGCTTCGGATCTTTCGACGATGCTGGGAAATGCAAAGCGTGTTTCCGGCAGATGGGTTGGAACCTATGAATGCTTTCAGGGGGAAGTTGCGGCCACCTTGACACTCACCGGCCACAAAAATGGAACAGTCGAAGGTAATTTTTCGTTCTATCCAACGTCATCGAATCCCAATACGCCGGCCGGCCGTTTCATGGTCACGGGTTCTTATTATATCGACCATTCCCTGATCCTGGGCAGCGGGGCATGGGTAGAGCAGCCCGATGGTTACATACCCGTCAGCCTGAAAGGAAAAGTCAATGCGGAATTTGATACATTCACCGGAACCGTGCCTGAGTGCTTCAATGCCAACTTCATTTTAAAAAGAGCGCCAGGAATACATTATGACCCGTCTCTTAATTAGAAAAATCTGATTCGCGTAAAAAACAATACGTCAAGATAGAGTGGCCGGCATCTGTTTGGGTTTAGATTTGTATCCACATACCAGTCTTCTACCAAAGTCTGGCCGTATTGGTCGGCAAAGGCCTGCGGTTGACCTGCAAACAACTTAGTAAGCATTTTGGCGACATATGAGCGCCTCCTGCGGCAGGAACTCTCCTCCTCTGGCCTAGCCTGTTTTTTTCTGATCTCAGGCCCTATTTCTAGCCTCGGCACTTCATCAGATTAAGCCTTCGTTACTCTACGGTCACCGACTTTGCCAGATTCCGCGGTTTATCCACATCGGTGCCTTTTTGCAGCGCAACATGATAGGCCAGCAATTGCAGCGGAATGGTATGAAGAATGGGACTGAGCGACCCGGCATGTTCCGCCAGGCGAATGATATGCACGCCTTCGCTCTCCTGGATGTGGGAATCGGCATCGGCGAAAACGTAGAGTTCGCCGCCGCGCGCACGGACTTCCTGTAGATTGGATTTGAGTTTTTCCAGCAACGCATCGTTAGGTGCAATCGCTACTACCGGCATGTCCTTGTCCACCAGCGCGAGCGGGCCGTGCTTCAATTCTCCGGCGGCGTAGGCTTCGGCGTGGATGTAGGAAATCTCCTTGAGCTTGAGCGCGCCTTCCATGGCAATGGGATAATGCACACCGCGCCCGAGAAACAAGGCGTGACGTTTTTGGGCGAAGCCCTCGGCCCAGACCTTGACCTGCGGCTCCACTTGCAGTGCAAGCTGCAAGGCCACCGGCAGGTGCCGCAGCGCGGCGATGATCTCGCGCTCGCCCTCGCCGGAAAGCTTGCCGCGCAATTTCGCCAACGTCATTGCGAGCAGCATCAGCGCCGCCAATTGGGTGGTGAATGCCTTGGTGGAGGCGACGCCGATCTCCGGCCCGGCGCGAGTGAGAAAGCGCAGATCGGCCTGCCGCACAAGGGCGCTTTCCGCCACGTTGCAGATGGCGAGACTGTGGCGATGCCCCAGTGAACGGGCGTAGCTGAGCGCGGCCAGCGTATCCGCTGTCTCTCCCGACTGGGAAATCCCCACTACCAGCGCACTGGGGCTGGCGACCGGTTCACGGTAGCGGTATTCGCTGGCAATCTCGACATTGCAGGTCAGACCGGCTAAGGTTTCCAGCCAGTAGCGCGCCACCAGGCCCGCGTGGTAGCTGGTTCCGCAGGCGAGTATCAGTATGCTATCGGTGGTTTTGAAGATATCTTCCGCCTCGCTGCCAAATAGCCTCGGGGAAATGGATTGAGCGTTGAGCACCATTTCCAGCGTATTCGCCACCACGCCCGGCTGCTCGAATATTTCCTTCTGCATGAAATGGGCGTACGGACCCATATCCACCGCCTCGTTGGTCAGTTCGCTTTCATGGATAGGGCGGATTACTTCCTTGCGTGCACCGTCATGAAGGCTGACGATCCGGTAGCTGTCGCGGCGCAGTTCGGCCACGTCGCCTTCCTCCAGATAAATCATGTGCTTCGTCACCTGCAACAAGGCGGAAGCGTCGGAGGCGGCATAGTTGCCGGATTCGCTCAATCCCAATAACAGCGGCGCACCATTGCGGGAAACGACGATACGCTCAGGATGCGCTTCTTCCATCACGGCGATGGCGTAGGCGCCTTGCAATTCGCCCACCGAACGGCATACTGCTTCGAAAAGATCGGAGGTCTCCCTCAGGTTGTACGTGATGAGGTGGGCGATAACTTCCGTGTCGGTGTCGGAAGTGAATTGAAATCCCGCAGCCTGCAATCGTTGGCGCAGGGGTTCATGATTCTCGATGATGCCATTGTGCACGACCGCTACTTTTGAAATTTCACCGGAAAAATGCGGGTGGGCGTTGCGCTCGGACGGTGCGCCGTGCGTCGCCCAACGGGTGTGCGCAATACCAATCTCGCCGTGAAAATCCTGTTCGTCCGCAAGCTTGCTCAGTTCGGCAACCCGCCCAGTGGTACGCAATCGATGCAATCCGCCGTTCATCAGCGCAAGCCCGGCGGAATCGTAACCCCGGTATTCGAGACGGCGCAAGCCTTCCAGCAGGGCCGGGACAATGTTATTTCTGGCTACCGCACCGACTATTCCGCACATTGATCGATTTCCTCTCTGTTTCGTTCGGGGGACTTACAAGGGTGAGAAAGCTTGCCACTTCATATTTCATTTCTCGCCCTTCGGTTTCTTAACCGGCCGCTTCCATCCATCGATGCTCATTTGTCTGGCGCGTGACAGGGTCAATGTTTCCGCCGGCGTATCCTTGGTAATGGTCGAACCCGCGCCAATGGTCGAGCCTTGCGCCACTCTCACCGGCGCCACCAGCTGCGTGTCGGAACCGACAAAAACGTCGTCCTCGATGATGGTCTGGTACTTATTGGCACCGTCGTAGTTGCAGGTAATCGTTCCGGCGCCGATGTTGACATTCTTGCCCACCACGGAGTCGCCGATGTAGCTTAGATGATTCGCCTTGCTGCCGGCCGCGACGGAGCTATTTTTGACTTCGACGAAATTGCCGATATGCACTTCGCTGGCGAGCTTGGTTCCGGGACGGATACGGGCATAGGGACCAATGCGGCAATTCTTTCCGATTTCGGCGGATTCGATCAGGCTGAAGGGGGCAATCGCCGCTCCCGCAGCGACTTTTACATTCTTTAATATGCTGTGAGCGCCCACTTTCACGCCGTCGTCCAACTGTACATGACCCTCGAAAATGCAGTTGATATCTATTTCAACGTCCCGGCCGCAGATAAGTTGACCGCGGATATCAATACGAGCCATATCGGCCAGGGTTACCCCCTGATCCAGCAGCTTTTTTGCACACTCATTCTGGTGGATACGCTCCAGCGCCGCCAGTTGCGTCTTACTGTTGACGCCAATCGTTTCCCAGGCATGGGCTGGCTGGGCCGCTTCCACCTTCACGCCATCCTTGACTGCCATTGCTACGATATCGGTGAGGTAATACTCTTTTTGCGCATTGTTGTTTTCCAGCTTGTGCAGCCAGCCGTGCAGATATCGATTTGGAATCACCATGATGCCGGTATTGATCTCGCGGATCTGCCGCTGGGAGCTGCTTGCATCCTTCTCTTCGACGATGGCGGCGATGGCGTGCCCTTCATCCCGCACGATTCTGCCGTAGCCCGCAGGGTCAGCCAGCTCAACCGTCAGCAGGGCCAGATTTTTCTCCCCCGCCATTGCAATCAGTCCCTTCAGGGTTTCGATGCTGGTCAGCGGCACATCGCCATACAGCACGAGCGTCATGCCGGTATTGTCCAGATGCGGCAGCGCTTGCATCAGCGCATGGCCAGTACCCAGCTGCGGCGACTGTTGCACCCAGATAAGGCTCTCATCACCGATCGCTTTGGGCACAGCTTCGCCGCCATGCCCATAGACCACGCAAATGCTCTGCGGCGATAATGCGCGGGCAGTATCGAGCACATGTCCGAGCAAGGGCTTTCCAGCCAGCGGATGTAAAACCTTAGGCAGTGCCGAGTGCATGCGCTTGCCGAGTCCGGCAGCAAGAATGACGATATTTAGCTTGGACATTTAATGAAGAACGGTCAGGAATCCCTGCTGCAAGCAGCAGGCGTTACTCTTTTGCGTATAGGCCGCAGACGATAAGCAGACCAGGGATGATGCTATTGATCCAGCGAGCAAACAGTATAAAAATCATCCCGCTGAAAGCCGGCATCCAATGGGATACAAACCGCATTATGTTGATTTGAGCCGGATTCCGAGTCAAGCCCGGAATGACGAGCTCATCGTATTTTCTCAGTGGACAAACTACAAACGTTTCGGTCCCGGAAAAGATGACGTTAATTTAACACATTGTGCGCTCAAAATCCAAGTACTGGCGTCTTTTACGTGAATGCATTCCACTCCGCACCACTTTTCACGTGGATATACCGCATGGGAAGACTCCGATCACAACCACGTTTTGGCGATCATCCAATTTACACGAATTCTGTTTCAATGCCATGACAGCAGCCAGCTTTTCCCAACATCCGGGGTTTATTCCACGAATAAAAAAGGCGGCTATCGCCGCCTTTGCATCCGCACACATTAGATCAATGCCCGCGTTTTCTCAGCTTCTGGATGGCTGCTAATTGTGCGATAGCCTCACTCAGTTCGGCCTGGGCTCGCGCATAATCCATGGAAGAAGAACGATCCCTCATGGCATCTTCTGCGCGCTTCTTGGCTTCCATGGCTTTCGCCTCGTCGAGATTCGCGCCGCGCACCGCAGTGTCGGCAAGAATGGTTACGACGTCTGGCTGTATTTCCAGCATGCCGCCAGAAACGTATACAAGCTCTTCTTCCTTCAGCGGCGCCTTGATGCGTACCGATCCGGGCTTGATTCGGGTCAGCATGGGCGTATGTTGCGGGTAAATACCCACTTCCCCCGCTTCCGCCGGAGCCACCAGGAACTCGGCAGGGCCGGAGTAGATCGACTCCTCCGCACTGACAATATCGACGTGGAATACACCCATCTTTCTTTCCATTACCAATTGATTGGCTTACTTGATTTAAGAAGCCAGGGTTTATGAAATCAACTTCTCTATTGCAGGGTTTTGGCTTTCTCGACCGCTTCGTCTATCCCGCCGACCATATAGAAAGCCTGTTCCGGCAAGTGATCATAATCTCCGGCAACGATACCCTTGAAGCCTTTAATGGTTTCCTTCAGCGACACATATTTGCCCGGCGAACCGGTGAAGACTTCCGCCACATTAAAGGGTTGCGACAGGAAACGCTGAATCTTGCGCGCTCTCGCCACAGCCAGCTTATCTTCGGGAGAAAGCTCGTCCATCCCCAGAATGGCGATGATGTCACGCAACTCTTTGTAGCGCTGCAGCGTCTGCTGCACGTCACGCGCGGTATTGTAATGCTCTTCACCAACCACCAGCGGATCAAGCTGGCGTGAGGTGGAATCGAGCGGGTCCACCGCCGGATATATCCCCAGCGAGGCGATGTCGCGCGATAACACTACGGTTGCATCCAAGTGACCGAAAGTAGTCGCGGGCGATGGGTCGGTCAAATCGTCCGCTGGCACATAGACCGCCTGAATCGACGTAATGGAACCCGACTTGGTCGAGGTGATACGCTCCTGCAGACGGCCCATTTCCTCGGCCAGCGTCGGCTGGTAACCCACTGCGGACGGCATCCGGCCCAGTAATGCCGATACCTCGGTACCCGCCAGGGTAAAGCGGTAGATATTATCGACAAACAGCAGCACGTCGCGGCCTTCGTCACGGAAAAATTCCGCCATGGTCAGGCCTGTCAGCGCCACGCGCAACCGGTTACCGGGTGGCTCATTCATTTGCCCGTACACCAGCGCCACCTTGTCCAGCACGCTGGAATCTTTCATTTCGTGGTAGAAGTCGTTGCCTTCGCGAGTCCGTTCGCCCACACCCGCAAATACCGAAAAACCACTGTGCTCAATGGCGATATTGCGAATCAATTCCATCATGTTAACGGTCTTGCCCACGCCCGCGCCGCCAAACAGCCCTACCTTGCCGCCTTTGGCAAAGGGGCAGACGAGATCGATAACCTTGATACCCGTTTCCAGTAATTCGGTGGAGGCGGAAAGCTCGTCAAACGCCGGCGCTTTCCGGTGTATCGACATTCTCTTTTCCTCGCCGATGGGTCCCATTTCGTCAATCGGCTTACCGAGAACGTCCATGATCCGGCCCAGCGTCTTGGTCCCGACCGGAACCAGAATCTGGTCGCCGGTGTTGGTGACCATCATGCCGCGGCGCAGCCCATCTGAAGACCCAAGCGCAATCGTGCGCACAATGCCGTCACCCAATTGCTGCTGCACTTCGAGCGTCAGCTCGGTACCCTCCAGCACCAGCGCGTCATACACCTTCGGCATCTCTTCCCGCGAAAACTCGACGTCAACCACGGCGCCGATACACTGAACAATTTTTCCCTGGCTCATGATGTTCCCTAAATGCTAAATCAAAATATTTAAACCGCCGCTGCGCCGCCGACGATTTCCGACAATTCCTTGGTGATGGCAGCCTGGCGCGACTTATTGTAAATCAGCGTCAATTCATTGATCACGTTGCCGGCATTATCCGACGCCGCTTTCATCGCCACCATGCGGGCTGATTGCTCCGATGCCATATTCTCCGTCAACGCCTGATAAATCAGTGCCTCGACATACCGCACCATGATGTCATCAATAACCGGCTTGGCTTCGGGCTCGTAAATATAATCCCATACGCCGCGTTGTCCGGTGGGCCCGTCCCCGGATTTCAGGCGCTCGTCAGAAAGTGGGAGCAATTGCTCCATCACCGGTTCCTGTTTCATGGTATTGATGAAGCGCGTGTAAAAAATGTACACTCGATCGAAACGGTCCTGAGTGTAGCCATCCAGCAAGACTTTCACCGCTCCGATCAGTTTCTCCAGATCCGGCGTATCCCCCAGGCTCACGACATGGGAAATCACGCTGGCGCCGAGGCGGTTCATAAATCCAAAACCCTTATTGCCGATACAGCACGCCTCGATCTGCTCGCCTTCCGCTTCCCACGTTTTCATTTTGCTGACTGCCATGCGCAACACATTCGTGTTGAGTCCGCCGCAAAGGCCTTTATCGGATGTGACCACGACAATGCCGATCCGTTTTACGGTATCACGCTCCACCAGAAATGGATGACGATACTCGGTATAGGCACGGCTCATGTGCGCGGCGACGTTGCGAATCTTCTCGCCATAGGGGCGCGCTTTTTTCATGCGTTCCTGCGCCTTGCGCATTTTGGAGGCCGCCACCATTTCCATGGCGCGCGTGATCTTCTGCGTATTTTTTACGCTTTTGATCTTGTTGCGTATTTCTCGACTGCCAGCCATCGGTTAATAGGTTCCGTTCTTCTTGAATTCCTGAATTGCGGCATCGAGTTCTTTCTCGGTGGCTGCGTCGAGATCCTTGGTGGTCTCTATCTTGTCCATGATGGCGTTATACTTGCTGCGTATGTAGCCCTTCAGCGCTGACTCGAACGCCAGGGCGCGCTTCACCTCCACATCGTCCAGATACCCCTTGTTAACGGCGAACAGGGTAATAGCCATTTCGGACACGCTCAAGGTGGAGTATTGCGCCTGCTTCATCAGCTCAGTCACCATTTTGCCGCGTTCCAGCTGTTTGCGGGTCGCTTCATCAAGATCCGAGGCGAACTGCGCAAACGCGGCAAGTTCACGATATTGCGCCAATGCGAGACGAACGCCGCCGCCCAGCTTCTTGATCACCTTCGTCTGCGCCGCGCCACCCACGCGCGACACCGAAACCCCCGCATTGATCGCGGGACGGATACCGGCATTGAATAAATCGGTTTCCAGAAAAATCTGGCCGTCGGTGATTGAAATGACATTGGTAGGAACGAAAGCGGTTACGTCGCCCGCCTGCGTTTCAATCACGGGCAGGGCGGTAAGCGAACCTGTTTTGCCTTTAACGGCGCCATTGGTGGCCTTCTCCACGTATGCCGCGCTGACCCGCGCGGCCCGCTCAAGCAAGCGTGAGTGCAAATAGAATACGTCGCCGGGATAAGCTTCCCGCCCCGGGGGACGCCGCAGCAGAAGCGAGATCTGCCGGTAGGCCCATGCCTGCTTGGTCAGGTCATCATAAATGATCAGTGCATCCCTGCCCGAGTCACGGAAATATTCACCCATGGTACAGCCGGAATAAGGCGCAATGAACTGCATTGCAGCCGATTCCGATGCCGTTGCCGCCACCACGATCGTATATTCCATCGCGCCATGCTCTTCCAGCTTGCGCACTACGTTGGCGATGGATGAGGCTTTCTGCCCGATCGCGACGTAGATGCACGTCATATTCTCGCCCTTCTGGTTGATGATCGCATCTACCGCCACGGCAGTCTTGCCTGTCTGGCGGTCGCCGATGATCAACTCACGCTGGCCGCGCCCGATGGGAACCATGGCGTCAATGGACTTGAGCCCGGTCTGCACCGGCTGGTTAACGGATTGACGCCATATCACGCCGGGAGCAATTTTTTCGATCGGCTCGGAGTGTTGCGCGGCGATCGGTCCCTTGCCGTCAATCGGCTGTCCCAACGCGTTGACGACCCGGCCTATCAGTTCTTCGCCCACCGGCACTTCAAGGATGCGGCCTGTGCACTTGACGATATCGCCTTCGGTAATGTGCTCGTACGAACCCATGATGACCGCGCCCACGGAGTCGCGCTCGAGATTAAGCGCGAGACCGAAAGTATTGCCGGGAAACTCCAGCATCTCGCCCTGCATCACGTCGGAAAGGCCATGGATACGCACGATACCGTCGGTTACCGACACAATGGTGCCCTGCGTACGGACTTCCGCGGAGACGGCGAGTCCCTCGATTCTGCTTTTAATCAGTTCACTGATTTCGGATGGATTTAACTGCATTTCAAATAACTCCTAGCTTTTAAGTGCGACAGCCATGGCTTCCAGTTTACCGCGCACGGAGGCATCCAGCACTTCGTCGCCGATTTCAACTTTCACCCCGCCTATCAATTCGGGATCGATACTTACCGTGGCTTCTATTTTGCGCTTGAACTTGATTTCGAGGCTGGCCACCAGATCTTTCAATTGCTCATCACTCATAGCAAATGCGGAAGCAATTTTCGCCCCCAACACACCTTCGTGCTGGGTCTTCAGCTGTTCGAACAGCTCGCTCACCTCGGGCAATATTTCAATCCGGCCATTTTCCGCCAGCAGCACTATGAAATTGCGACCTGCTTCATTGAATTTATCGCCGCCCACGCCGAGAAGCAGCTCGCCCAGTCGCCTGGCCGGAACTTTTGGATTGCCGATAAGCGCACGTATACCGTCGTCCGCAGCGATGGCGGCAGCCAGCTGCAGCATGTCGGACCAGGCGGGAAGCGCATCGGTGGCCTTGGCCAGCCTGAAGACAGCCTCCGCGTAAGGTCGTGCGATCGTGCGGGCTTCAGCCATCGCCTAGAGCTCCGTTTTAATGGAAGCAAGCAGATCAGCATGCGTTTTGGCGTCCACTTCGCGGTGCAGGATTTTCGCAGCACCCGCCAAAGCCAGATCGGCCACATGCTGCCGTAATGTCTCCCTGGCACGGAAGACTTCCTGCTCGACCTCCGCCTTTGCACCGACGAGAATACGACTGCCTTCGTCCCTTGCGACGTTCTTCGCTTCCTCGACAATCTCGGCCGCGCGTTTTTCAGCCTGAGCAACGATGTCAGCTGCCCGCTGCTTGGCTTCTCTCACCACATCGGCGGAACGATGACTTGCCAGCTCCAGCTCCTGCTTGCCGCGCTCGCCTGCCGCCAGACCGTCGGCAATGGTTTTCTGCCGGTTTTCGATTGCGCGCATCAACGGTGGCCACACAAACTTGACCGTGAACCAGATAAATATGGCGAACGCCATCGCCTGAGAAAAAAGCGTGAAGTTGATATTCATGGCTAGTCTCTGATTATGGTACCGGTAGCGGGCATTGTTACTTGATGACAGCCAGCAGCGGATTCCCGAATGCAAAGAGCATCGCCAGACCCACGCCGATAATGAAGGATGCGTCGATCAATCCGAGTAACAGGAACACTTTGCCTTGCAGCGTCGGGATCATTTCCGGCTGGCGGGCGGCGCCCTCAAGGAAGCTGCTGCACATGATACCGATGCCAATACAGGCGCCTGCGGCGCCGAGACCGATCATCAGGCCGATACCAATGCCCGTGTAGGCCTGAATCATCGCCAAGTATTGCAAATTGTCCATCTCGTTTTCCTCTCGTCGTAGTGATAAATAATGGTTTTGTGATGGTGAGTGGGGGGTTAAATCAGTGCGACTCGTGCGCCATGGAAAGATAAACCACCGTCAGCATCATGAAAATGAACGCCTGCAGCGTAATGATTAAAATATGGAAAATAGCCCATCCCGCCCCCAGCAGGGTACCGAACAGGGTCCCGGCCAAACCGGTGGCGGCCCACATGCCGATCAGCAGAAAAATGATCTCGCCGGCGTAGATGTTTCCGTAAAGACGCAGGGAGTGGGAAAGCGGCTTGGAAACATACTCGACCACATTGAACAGAATATTGACCGGCCACAGGATGGGATTCTTGCCGAATGGGGTACACACCAGCTCATGTATCCACCCACCCAGTCCTTTTACTTTTATATTGAAGAAAATCATCAGCAACCATACCGACAGCGCCAGCGCAAACGTGGTGTTGATGTCGGTGGTCGGCACACTGCGCCAGTTATGCAAACCCAGCACCTCGTAAACCGCAGCCATGATATCGATGGGCAAGAGATCCATCGCGTTCATCATGAGCACCCAGACAAACACCGTAAGAGCCGTGGGCGCGACAAACTTGTGACGGTCACCATGAAAGGTGCTTTTGACTTGCTCATCAATGAATTCAATAGCCAGCTCGACAAATGCCTGACGCTTGCCGGGCACCCCGGAAGTCGCGCCACGCACCACCCACCACAGGAAACCGAAGCTGATAACGCCCAGCAGTATCGACATTGCCAGTGTATCCACATGCAATGTCCAGAATGCGCCCTCGCCCAATGAACTGGTCAGGTTGGTGAGGTGATGCGACATGTAAGACGTTGGAGTAAGCTCTGTGCCTGATGCCATTTTTATTGCCTATTCAAACTATTTAATCCCGGCAGCGCTTGTTTCATCCGTTACAAACAGCGCCATGCCAAAAATCAGCACCGTGACCGCGAACGTTCCGATAAAACCGACCGCGACCACATCTTCGTAAAGTGTCAGAACCAACCAGAGCAATATGATCATGGTAATGATCTTTATCGCCTCTGCTTTCAGCGCAGTTATCAGGACACCCCCCGCGGTGGCTCCCTGGTAGTGCGAGATCACCGCCGCAAAAGCAGCGGCGGAAATTATACTGATCACACCGCCCAATAGCGCGGAAGCCGCGCCATGAAATCCCCATAGCAGACCAAGGGTCAGCACCATTGCCACGGTGACGATCATTTGCCAACGCATGACAATGCGCACCGGCTTGTTTCGTATCCAAGGCATATGTGGTGTCTGTCAGAAAACAGCGGCTTGGCGTGACGCTGGGCGGGTTGAAATTTTTTTCACAAGATCTGAATTTTTATTTCCCCAGCCGGCGCACCCTTTCGGGGTTCATCTTTTGGGCCAGCCGAACCAGCAAGATTCCGCTATTCGGCACTGACTGAATTTCAAAACACGCGGATTTTAATCTGCTTGCGCGCGCCAGTCAATGGAAAGTCTTCCCGGCCTATCCGGGAATGGCGACGAAAGTCATTAAAAGCATCATGCTACGCGGGAAATCGATGCGACTGCCGCGGGTCTCGGGCAGAGGCTATTCCGCAGCAATCTGTCTTTGAAACAGCCGTTTTTATAGCGTTTTATGGTGAGCACGGGAAAAAATTGGAAGGAAACACCGCGAGCAAAATAACAAAGTTCTGGCAATGCTTACCTTCTTTCAAGCCTCGAAACGCTGAAAGCCATGGCGAGAATGTCGAAAATTTTTACACCCATAGGCTCATCAAGCGGTACCGGTATGTAACATGATGATTATAAAATAATTATAAAAAGGTATAATTATTGCTTCGATTTAAATTCGCGGCATTGCTTATTCAGGCTATTTGACGGAGGTGGCAATGAGAATCATGAATCTCTCGGTATCATGGGGAGCGCTCCTTGCAAGCTTGAGTCTGATGTCAGCGGCACAAGCGAGTTCAATCAATGTGTTATGGTACACCTATGCTGATCCGGCCTCGGAGTATCGGCAGAAATTTTCACAATTGGCCAGTGTCGTGCATACGCTCCCTCAAAGTGATGGGTCAACCTGGAATCTGACCTACTGGGATGCCAATAGCGCAGCTCCCGATTTTTCCGCTTATAACGTGTTGGTAGTCGAAAGCGGGGAATCTTTCCGGACCGGAGCGACCCCAAACGGGCCGCTGGCCATACCGGATTACGGTGGCATCCTGGATAATAAAGTGGCAATAGAAGCTGCCCGGGGTGATCGAACCTTCATCACCGCCGCTGATTCCGACTTTCATGCGCTGCGTGGCGACACAGGAAATATTCCTGATGACCCGAGCGCTCCCGACGGCGGCGGGAAATGCGCTCCCGCGTTGACCGCGCCCAGTTGTTGGGATGGTGCTGTGGGGCATTCGGTAAATGCGATCAACTGGGCGGGAAGTGGCAATGGCCTTGGAATTGTCTCTTTCCTGGATGGCGAGCACCCAGGATCTTTTTGGTGGACAAATGCAAATTCCTTCCTGCGTGATGAACTTGCCGGACATGTGAATTACGCTGGCGCGGACCAGAGCCCGGTCATTAATCCCTTGCAGGCAGGCTACGCCTTCAATTCCGGACTTACTTCCCAGGGACTCTCGGACTGGGATAATTCTTTTCATGCAACTTTTCTGCCAATCGACGGTTACACCCAAATTGTCGACTCGAGTCTAAGGCCAGGTTCTGCAGTTGCTATTGCCACATCCGTTGTCCCGGAATCCGAAACCTACGCCATGATGCTGGCTGGCCTTACCCTGATAGGAGCGATAACCCGTCGCAGAAAAAATCCAGTAGCCTGAAAAATCCAATCTTCAGGGAACACTGGCTGATGTCCGTTTGCACGTTATTGCCAAGGGCAGGGTGAAAATCCTTGCGCTATGTGGAAGCGTATAAAGCCCCTACCGGCAAGGAGCACCCATTTATCTCATCTGCATTAATTCAGACTAAATAGTCCATGTTGCGGGTTGGATGGATTCGGATCATTGCCCATCTTTATCCGGCGCCCGGTAGAACTCGACAAAGAAACGAACGGGGCCCAAAGGCTCCACATTATGCAGGACTTCCGGCACGACAATTCCCATCTTATCCGGAGACAGTTCAGTTTCCGTCCCAAAGGCCGGTACGCGGTAACGTAACTTACCTTCCAGCACATTAATTTTCGCCCAGACACCGGTCTTCGTCGAGTG
Organism: Nitrosospira sp. NpAV; assembly: GCF_000832065.1. Taxonomy (GTDB): domain Bacteria; phylum Pseudomonadota; class Gammaproteobacteria; order Burkholderiales; family Nitrosomonadaceae; genus Nitrosospira. The sequence continues at coordinate 251,139 of NZ_JXQM01000008.1, forward strand.
ATCCTTCCTCAACGCGGCCGGTACCGATTCTTCGGTAAATTCGGGTGTACGTTTGTAAGCAATAAAATCATCTGGCAGCTCAAATTTTTCACATCGAACACAGTTGAGCATCTTGCCTAACATGCTGTCGCGACCCTCTTTATCGATTACCCATGGGCGGTTGATAAATGGCGGATTATGCCGCACATGTTGCGGATGGCCGCAGGTAAGAATGGCTATTGGATCGCCTTCACCATCAACTTCAAACCCTGTAATCGCTCGTTCCATAATCCAACATAGTAAATCGTAAGAAAATCTATTGTGCCGTATGATTGCTGAGTTAGCAGCCTGCCGGGCCTAAACTGTATCAACGGGTTTGAGCATGTTTTGCGCCATGCGAAACATGAAGCGCATTGACTCCCGATCCCATGGTGTAAATCGCGGCAACTGATATAAGTCGCTACCTATTCTGGCTGCACCATGAGCGGTGGAAACTGCCGCATCAAAACCAATTTTCCTGACCATTCTCACATGGTCCGTTGCATAGTCTCGCCCCGGTTTTCCGTTCGGATATGCAAAAAGCCTTACGGGAGCATGAATTATACCCTCCAGTATCTCTTTGCCATGAGCGATTTCGGCGCAGGCCGCATCATTCTGCAGACGCGACAGGATAGGATGATTGACGGTATGCCCGCCGATCTCCATTCCCGCACTATGCAGAAGCCTGACTTGATCAGACGTCATCATGAGATTGTTTGATGGAATGACGGGAATGAGAATGCACATCTCTTCTACCCGCGATTGCCTTGATTCAAGCGGCAGATACTTGAGCGCATCCAGCACGTTATTGATAGCTTGCCGCCGTTGCGGGAGTGTCCCGATCTCGAATTGTCCCAAGCCTATTTTGGCGAGATCGAGTGTATCTCCGGGTGCACCGCGGATTAATTCAATTACCGTGTCGTTCCACATCCGCCCGCCGTCAAGGAAACCGGTCGACACAAAGAATGTGGCGGGAATATCGTGTTTTTTCAAGATGGGCAGGGCAATTTCCGCGTTATCCGCATAACCGTCGTCAAATGTGATGCAAGCTGCGCGAGGCGGCAGCTTTCCTTCACGCAAGCCCCGTACCGCATCAAGGAGAGACATTATTTTGAAGCAGCCTGCAAGCTGCCCCATTTGATGATCGAAATTTTCCGCGTCGCTTTCTCCTGGAAAGAGCGCGTCGAGTTGAGGCAGTACTCGGTGATAGATAAGTATCGTCAACCGGCCACGCGATCCGCCGGGAGAAAACAGATTCAGGAACGCACGGCTCGGCAATAAGGTCCAGGACGGCATGGGGTTGGCCAGCATTCCCACGTAACCGGATTCACCCGCCGCCATACGCACTATCCAGACGCGCAACTGCCGGACATGCCATGAAATGACCCAATTCGATATGCATGCGCTACCCAGAGTCCCCGGCAATTCGTTGTGATTGGGATGGGCTCAGGTTTCCAAATTGACGTTGGGCGCCGGTACGTTTTTCAATGATGGCCAGCGCGGCCTTCTCCTTCAGATCCTTTTCCACCAGAACACGGGTGACCACCATCGCCGCCATCAGATAATAAGGCACGTCAAAATAGACCAGACTGAGGAATGCCGCCCCTACGGCAAAACCTATCAGGCTCACCTGGATCATGCTCGCCAGACTGTAAGCCCACAGGTAATCATCTCGTTTGGCGGTATTGCGGATAATCCATGAACCTGTTCGCCAGGTCGCAAAACCAAGCAAAAGGTAGAGCGCTAAACCAATAAATCCATGCTCACCCAGGACCTGAAAATATATACTGTGAGCCGCGTGAATATCATAAGGGTTGGGTGCGTAGCGGAAAAAAAGCTCCGGCATCGTGACCTCGAAGCCGCCGCCGGTCAATGGCCGGTCTTTGGCCAGATTGTAGGCCATCCACCAGGCATTGAAGCGTCCCTGGACCGATTCGTCCTCTTCGTACGTATTAATGGTATCCATTCTTTTTGACCATTCATCTGGCATGAAGGCAAGCAGAGGAGGAATGGCCACGACAGCCAGCATGCCTAGGCCGGCCTTTTTCCGGCTTTTCAGCCAAAGAAACCCGCCCATGGCCGCAATTGCCAGCAGGGCACCGCGTGAATAACTTCCGAGGGCGGCAACCGCGCAAAGCACCATGGCGGCCGTCATACCGCGGCGCACCCATTTATTCGGTGAAACGATTTGCAGATAGTGCATCAGGGGGATAGTCATGATGAGCGCGAGCGCTATTTCATTGTTTCCGCCAATAAACGTACCCTCCGGCCCCCAGACTAAATCTCCCCCGCCGCTTTTAATGGTAAAGATTCCACCTTTGACGCCATAATAGCCAAGCGATGCAACGATGACCCAAATGAGAAGCTGCACGTGTTGTTTTGTCTTGATCAGCATCAGGGTAACAAAAGTCATCAACATGATTTTGATCACCTTGTTCCACTGAATATAGGCATCGTCCGGATATAGCGCAAAGATCGTCGTTACATTCATCCAGAGCACGAAAGCGATAAAAATTCCGGTGACCGGGGTCAGCGGCAAGGCTTTAGCATCTTTGGTGAAAACAAGGCTCAGTAGCGTAGAGCCCGCGATAATCGCGGCAAACGGAAAAGTGGAGGCAAACCCCCAGCCCTGCGTATGAGGGTTCATAACGCTGATCCACACCCACATCAATACCCCAATGTACGGTCTCTTGAATACATATGGGAGCAAACCGAATACGATAAGGGTGACAAGTATGTCTCTCATGAATAATTCTCGTCCGGACTACTCTAGCGATTACCGTTTTTAGCGATGGATATCATTCTTTAATCTTATAAGCATAGGACTATTAAGGATAAGATGTCCATTATCAAAGAATTTATCGGTCAAGACAACGTCAGATTTTGGCTCTCATGCAACAGCACGGCTGTTGGATTTGTTCCTCTTCTTGGACTCCTTCAACCTTTTTCATATATCGTACACGGCGTTCCGCCCAGCCACCGGAATCCGGACTGATGCGCCATGTAAAGCAAGCATTAAGATTAGCATGGTATTCTTTCGATAGTATTATTGGGGAATGCCTGATAATTGGAAAGCCGGAACAGAACTACTTTCTCCAGCTTATTTTTATCCCAGAAAGAGCCGATGAGATTCTATACTAACCGCGGTTTAACGATGAACAGGGTGTACCAATAATCCAGAATCCGTCTCCATGAGGTTTGTGAGCGTGTTATCAGATTATGGTGGGCGGCTCGAAACCCAGTCTGGGCCAATCATACCGGATTCTTGATCAAGCATTGCAGCGTAACGACCGAACCAATGGACACCGTACAGCATGATCTCACGAGAAGGATCTAATTAATGAGAAATGATCTCGACGCGCCTCTTGAGGTAACGGTCGTCATCGCCGCATATAATCGGTCCAAGCTCATCACCCGCGCGCTGGAGAGCGTTCGCAATCAACTCAGAACGGCAAAAGAGATCATCGTGGTTGATGATGCTTCAACGGATGATACTGTCGAAGTCGCCACTGCCTGGGGCAAACATCATACTTTCCCTGTTCGCGTTGTGAAACTTCCGAAGAATGGCGGACCCGCGGTTGCGCGCAACAAGGGCATCGAACTTGCCCGCACCGAATATATTGCTTTTCTGGATTCGGACGATGAGCATGTGCCAACTACCCTAGCCAGACTGGTTTCATCGCTCGATGCGTTTCCCGATGCAGTGGTAAGCTTTGCCGATGCGACCGTTATCACGCCGGGCGAAATACAGGAACATGGCTTGCTCGCACCCCATCTCGACTTGAACCGCGACGCAATTCAATTGCAAAAGGAAAATCCTGTTCTTTACCAATTTTCTGACGCCAAATCAAAGCTCCTTAAAGCCAGTATCATTCCCACCAGCGCTACCTGCTTCCGGCGTGACGCTGCGTTGCGCGCGGGCGGCATGCCCGAGAATATCCGCTCCAGCGAAGATTGGTTGTTCTGGCTCCGCCTCAGCCAACAAGGCACTTTCCATTTTCAGCTTGACGATCTTGCCCGCCATCATCGGCACGAAACCAATCTCACCCGCCCCGGCGACACCGAATTTATCGCACGCCAATCCATCAAGGCACGTCTGCAACTACTCGTTGGCGAGAGAGGCATCACGTTGACGCGCGAGCAGCGGGAAACAGTGGAGCAGCTGGTGACGCAGTATTTGAGCATATGGCGTTACAACTTATCGCTGCTGGGCATCGGAGCTTATATCGATGGGCTGAAGCAGTTTGCGGCGGACTGCCCGGCCCTACTCACAAAACTGCATCCTTTATCAGATATAAAGAACTTGTTTCGGGCCACCTATTACTCGCTCCGAGGACTTCACAAGATGCATTGAACATCTCCCGCGCGCGTCTACCCATGACATCTCAGGCAGAGCCGCGTTATTGATCCCGTCTCATCCTCCATCTTCTTCCGTCTAAAAGAATCAACTTTCACATGAGTGTTCGCCGATCCCTTGGTATCAGTACGCTAACCGAGGTGGCCGTATTCCTTCTTTCGCTGCTCAGCGTAGTCGTTGTTTCCCGCCTCCTTGCGCCGGACGAGATCGGAGTATTTTCCGTTGCGGTTTCGATCGTAGGTTTCGCACATATACTCCGGGATTTCGGGGCCGGGCAATATCTCGTTCAATTACGCGAAATCAGCAAAGCACATCTCCGCGCCGTCTTCACGATCATGCTGATGATATCGTGGAGCATCGCCGCACTGCTCTTCGCTGTCAGACACCTCATCGCGGCTTTCTATGCGCACGAGGGTATCGCTCAGGTGCTGGCCTTGCTCGCAATCAACTTTCTCCTGCTTCCCTTCGGGTCACATATTCTCGCGATATTAAAGCGCGAAATGCAGTTTGGGAAAGTAGCCATTGTGGGTCTCGCCAGTACCTGTGTGCAGGTTATCGTGACGATCCTTACCGCATGGGCCGGCGAGAGCTACCTGAGCATGGCCTGGGGGTCGATCGCCGGCAATATTTCGAATGTGATCATCCTATCGCTTATGCGTCCAGAGTTTGCCCTGCTACCCCCGACCAGGAAAGGCCTTCGTGAGGTGCTGGGTTTTGGTTCGAAGTCCAGCGTCACTTCCTTTGTCGGTGAACTGGGAGCCAGCGGACCTGACCTTATATTCGGCCGGACGTTAGGCTTTGATGCGGTCGCATTCTATAGCAGGGCAGCAAGCCTGAACCATATGATTCTCTGGAAATCGTATGCGGCAATCCGGCAGGTTTATTTCCCCGCCTTCGCCAAAGGCATCCGGGAAGGGCACGACGCCGCTACGCTGTACTATCGATCCATGGCGCTTATAGTGGGTGTCATGGCGCCGCTCATCGTTGTAATGGCTCTCCTGGCGGATGTCTTGATCCTGTTCCTGTTCGGCAGCCAATGGCAAAAATCTGCTGACCTTGCCGTCGTTCTGTGCGCATTCGACATCATTCGAACGCCGATCATGCTCGCTTCATCTTCGTTGATCGCCGGCGGTCATGTTGGCACCGCCATGCGCTGCCAGCTGATCACCCAATTCTTTTTTCTCCTGCTCCTTTCTCTTTCGATCTGGCTGCCGCTCGAATATGTTGTGTATTCGCTGATGCTGGCCCGTGTAATCGAGGCAGCTGCCTATATGCGCGCGCTGCATCGCCATTTTGGCGTGAAACTGTCTCTTTTCTGGACGCATGTCAGAAGCAGTTATCTACTCATACCGTTCGCGGCTGCAGGCCCCGCATTGTTGCGCATCCTGGCCCACTACGGTCAAGTCGATTTGCCGGCCTTGTTTTTTCTGGCATTTTCTGGAATTCTGGCTGCCGCCGGCCTGCTCCTGGGTATCTTTATTGTGCGCCATCCCTTAGGCAATGAGATTCTCCGCTTGCTCCCGGTACTTTCCAGAAATAAAGAATCTTGACGGGTCGAAACGTATGAGTAATACCCCAAAATCCAGCCCAGTACGGTAACCGGAAACCGGAAACCGGAAAAATAACATTTACTGCAATATGGAAAGCCTGATTCGATCATTAGCAATACAACTGACTGAGGGGGAAGTGAACATCAAGGAACGCAGTCGAAAGCGCATTCTTTTTATCTCTCCCGTCACCCCGAAGTCCGGCGGGATCGGGATTGAAGTACGGGCCTGGTCGCACCTTGAAGCGCTTGCCACCGTGGCGGACGTTGATCTTGCGCTAGCCATGACGCCGGACCAGGTGGCGCGGGCCAGCGTAGAGGAGATTCAGCCGCTGTGTAGCAGCGTAACCTTTATAAAGCTTCGGCCAAGCGGCAAAATGGCTAAGAGAAGGGTAACGGGACTCACCGCGCTGAACCGTGCCGTGAATGTGCACAGCTCCTCTTTCCAGCTCGATACGAAGGATATGACCAGCCTTTGCGAACGGCTGCGGAATATGCACATCGATATCGTATTCTGCTTTCGGATAGCTTCCTATGACGTATTCGAGCATTTTCCCAAAACCTCAATCTGGCAGCATAGCCGTTTATTCGTTGATTTCGACGACATCGAATCCCTTTCGATCCGACGGGAACTGCCTTTCGCAAAAAGGATACTGGGGTTTGAAAGCGCCCTGATCGTCCGCATCGCAGGCATCGAAGCATCGATCCTCGAATCAAGAATCCAGCGCAAGGCAGACATGATCAGCGTATGCTCCGAAGTGGATCGGCAACGCCTCGTATCCCGCGGTGGCCGCGCCACGGTCGTAATCGTTCCCAACTCCTTTACGCGTATGCCTGCCCTGCCCTTGCGACCCATCGGTACGGTTGCGAAACTGCTATTTCTTGGCACCATGTCCTACTCGCCCAATGAGGACGCCATTCTGTATTTTTGCAGAGAAATTTATCCGCACATCCGTAAGCGTTATCGCCGTGACATCAGGCTGACTATAGTGGGGCGCCGACCCAGTGCGAAAGTGCTCGCACTCGCCGAAGATGCCTCGATTGTGGTAACGGGGGGGGTGGATTCGGTAGAACCCTACTACGATGAAGCGGATCTGGTGGTGGCGCCGATTCGATTTGGTGGCGGCACGAGAGTCAAGATACTCGAAGCGCTTTCGTTCGGTCGCGCCGTCGTATCCACCACGCTAGGCGCTGAAGGCCTTGAATTGATGCGGGGGCGCGATCTTGAGCTTGCCGACGAGCCGGAGGATTTTGCGGGTATCTGTGTCGCTCTGCTTGAGAATCAGGGTATGCGTTTCGATCTCGCCAGGTCCGGCAGGGAGCGGGTTGGCGCCGTATATGAGCGTAAACAGATACAGCACGCGCTGGCAAAACGAATTCTGGATTTATAGCCCGGAGAAATTTTCTTTGGAAAGGTTCTTTACCACCCCGATATGCCGGGCAATCTGCTCCCGATAGGTCGAAAGCAGCGGCAAAGCTTCCAGAACCTTGACGGGCAGCATCAGATCATTATAGGCAGATTGGGGGGTGATCAACAAGGATTTCAGATCAAAGTAGCCTAATAATCCCTCAAACTTGCCCATGTAGCCGATGCCGATTGCCGGCACACCACTTCCGAGCGCTGCGATGGCGAAATGCATGCGTCCTGTGACAACAAGGTCGCTGGCAGCTGCGATGGCCTTGGCATCCCAAGCATGCAGTGGGGGCTCCAACAGAAAAGTTCGATTTCTTGCCATATCGCCAAGTTCCGCAAATATCCTTGAATGGCAGAGTTGATCCGATTCCTTGCCGCGAAAGTCGTGAGGGACGAGCACAAAACGCAGCGAGCCATCCTTGGCAGCTAGCTCATCGATCAGTTCCACATAAGCAATTTTGATGCGATCCGGATCGGAGGGGTTAGTCAGGATATTTCCATTGAGCGCGATCACCCGTGCCCCGCCTTGTTTTTCATGCCGAATCCATTCCAATGCACGCAATGCGCTCGCGCTCACGGCCTTCGCCGCGACTTGGAAAGCCAGGTCGGCAACCTGCCTCGCTTCGCGGCCGGTGAAACCAGTGAAGCGTCTGTGCGACACGGGATCACGCGCGCAGCAGACAATCTCGGCTGCAAGAGATTTGAACCGATCCACGACCCGTGGATTCGGCTCTTCCGAGAAGCTGAATCCAAACAGTCTGGAGGGTACGCCAGCGGAGGCGGCTAGATCGAGCGCGTGCAGATAATAGAGCGCTTGCCCCTCATCGTAGCGGCCATCAATCACGTCTGCGCCAAGCACACAGAATAACCGGGCGTTGCGGAGCGCCAGGAGCAGCCGTAAATCGGAAAGGGTCCCGCCATGGACATCGATTTTGGATGACCCCTCGTTTTGCAGCGGAATAACTTCATAGTTAGGCAGCAATACTTGACGTAAATGGCAATTCCACTCGCGGCTTAAACCGTCGTGGAGCCCTTGCAGCAGCGCCTGATCCCCCAGGCTGCCTGCGGATGCCGGCGGGGCCACCAGAATTTCTCTTTGCTGTCGAGGTAAAATCTGTCGATGGATGCGCACATAATTTCGAACCATCGAAACCAGAAAACTTGCAGCAATTGCTTTAAATGTCATAGTTGGGGCTCTGTTGCAGCATTCATTGGCAGCATTCATTGAAAATTCACAAGCGGGGTCGCGCACTTATGGAACGCTGATAGCTTGAAATATACTTACTTTCCTCGGTTAATCAGGCTTAACCCTGCTCACTACATAACGGAACTTTCCGGACTTCTCCGCTGGGATTGCCGGTACCTCCTCGATAGCTATTTCCACCTCTTGCCCTAGTCGAGCTTTGAACCCTAGCTCGATTTTTGAGACGAGTTCCCGATTCATCCCACCCTCGACAACCACCAGTACCCGGATAAGATCCCGGCTCTCCTGAATGATCTTGAAGGCCAGAATCTGCGGCAAATCGCGCAGAATATAGATCAAGGCCAGGCCGTGCATGACAGTACCATCCTGAGCCACCAGAAAATCGGTACTGCGGCCCTGGATTTCCTTGAGTAAAGGGAGTCCCCGCCCGCAAGAGCAGGGTTTATTATCCAGCACACCAATGTCGCCGGTACGATAGCGAATGAAAGGGAAGTCCCGCGTGGCAAGGTGAGTCACGACTATCTCCCCCGCCTCGCCATAAGGTAACGCTGCACCCTGCTGATCCAGGATCTCGACGATAATGTCCTCGGCGGTGATGTGCATGCCGCCATGGGGACATTCATGTGCAATGAAACCTGCATCGCGGCCGCCATAGCCATTTGCCACCGGACAGCCAAATGTTTTGCTGATCTGCTGGCGCTGCTCATCGTAGAGCCGTTCCGATGTCACAAACGCAACGCGGATGCCCAGGTCATCCATACGTTGCTCCCTTGCCTCGGCATGGCGGGCGATATGAGATAGCGCGGAGGGATAACCAAACAACATTCTTGGCCGCACGTTCCGGATTTCATCCAGGAATTGATCCAGTTTCTGCGTCGACATCTCGAAGGCGGGAAGCAGTTTTGTTCTGAGCAGCCGGTCGCGCAAGGCACGCACGCCATCCTGCGCGCCGAGTTCGATAGGTGAGCCCCACACCACGATCTCCGGGTCGCCTATATCCACTCCCCACCAGCGGGTGGCGCGCCATTTCGCCGCGACGTCGTGACTTACCCGTTCCTTGCCGATGTAAAAGATCAGCGGATCACCGCTGGAACCACCGGTATTGAAGCGCGCCAGATGCCGGGCATTCTCCGACTTGAGCGCCTCGACATTGTGGCGAATGGTCGTTTTATCGAGAAGAGGCAGGCGAGCAAGATCGGACAGCGAATGAATATCTCGCGCTTTGAAGCCCATCTCCGCGAAGCGCTCGCGATAGTAAGGTACGTGTGCTTCGACGTGCGTAAGCAGCCGGCGCAGCCTGGAAAGCTGCAGCGCTTTCAGGCGTTCGTCTTCCCACCACTGGGAGACTTCCATCTGTTGGCGCGCTGCTACGCTGCCATGTTTCTTGAAATGCTCTTGGAGGGGGAAAAGCAGTCCCGAGATCAGTGATGTGTATAGGTCCATGGGAGTCAATCAGCCTTTACCATCCGCTAACGGCTTGCCGGTTTCTGCCAGTACCTGTTCGTAAACCGCCAGCAATCGGTCACGTACTTTCGGCCACGTATACTGCTGTACCGACGCCCTACCCGCCTCGCTGATTTGCCTGGCTCTGGCTGGTTCGTTGAGTAGCGCAAGAATGGCATCGGCCATGGCCGCCGGATCCTTTACAGGCACCAGCAAAGCGGTTTTTCCATGCTCCACCAGATAAGGCACGCCTCCCACATCCGTGCTGACAACCGGGACACCGCTGGCCAATGCTTCCAATACTGAAATAGGCATATTATCGGCAAGGCTGGGATTGACCATGATATCGGCGCTACGGTAAAGATCAGCCATGCCTTCATTGTCCACCCGGCCCGTAAAAGTAACCGCATCCGCCATGCCGAGTCCGGCCGCGAGTTTCTGAAGTGCCTGCCGCTCCGGCCCGGTGCCCGCAATGGTGAGTGTCGCCGCGGGAAATGCTTGTCTGACAATACTGAAGGCACGCAGCACCGTGGCGTTGTCGTAGATTGGCTCCAGATTTCGGGTAACGATGATATGCGGCATACTTGTCCTCAACGGAGCCGCCACCCCGGTCTCAGCCGAAAAACGGCTGAGGTCGATAATGTTGGGTACGATGCGGGTGGGGAAACCGCGCTTTCCAAATACCCTTTCGAGAAAACCTGAAGGGACAATAATTGCATCCGTCCGGCGCAGGCTGGGTCTGATCCAAGCAAAGGATTTATCAAAGAAAGCATCCGCTTCACCTCCTCGGTAATTAACAATAACCGGTATCCCCCTGATCCTGGCTACCCAGATTGCGGGAGCGGCAAAGAGGTGCCATGACCACCCTGAGTTTGCCATTACATGAAATATCCGCACATTGGCTGCGGATTGCCAAAGATGAGCCAGGTAGGGTACAAGCCGGAACGCGGCCCTGATCCCCTTGAGGCCGCCAATCCAATGTGGACGATAAGGACGGTTAACCTGAATCAGTTCCACGGTAGCACCCTCGGCACGCAATAACCTGGCCAATTGCAGCGTTTGATTTGCCATTCCTCCGGAAGGCGGGGGCAAGGGTCCAATCAGTCCGATACGCATACCCGATGCCATCACTCTGGAATGCCCTTGCGAATAAGCGGACCGTAAACGTTTTGATAGCGGCCAACGCTGCCCCGCCAGGTCCGCTGGGTTTCCACAAAATTGCGAGCCGCTGTCCGAAGCTCGGGCCAGAGATCCGGTCTGGCAAGAAGATTCAAGACCTTGGCCGCCAAGGCATGAGGAGCACCCGCCTCGAAAAGGACACCGGTTTTACCGTCCTCGATAAGCTCCAGGTGGCCACCGACATCCGAGGCCACAACAAGACGGCCTTGCGCCATGGCTTCGAGCGGCTTGAGCGGTGTGACAAGATCGGTGAGCCGCATCCGAAGCCGCGGGTAGACAAGTATATTGATCAGATTGTAATAACGCTGCACCTGATCATGAGGAACGCGGCCGGTAAACACTACCTTGTCTTCCAGGCCCAGTTGCATGGTGAGCGTCTTTAATTCCTGTTCCTGGGGACCGCCGCCAACCAGCAGCACGCGAATGTCCGGATTATTGGAAAGCATCTCAGGAAGTGCTCGCAGCAGGACGCCCAAGCCTTCATAAGCATAGAAGGAACCAATAAAACCCAGCAGCAGCTTACCCTCGAGACCGAGGTCTTTAGCGAGTTGCGGATCGGACGACGCGTTGACTCCAAAATTTTCGATATTCACGGCATTCGGTATGACAGTGACTTTTTCCGGCGCGATACCCCGCCCGAGGATGTCGCTCCGCAGCCCTTCGCAGATAGTGGTGACCGCATCGACATGTCGCAATGCGTAACTCTCCAATCCCCTGGTAAGGCGGTATCGAATGCCCCATTCGCTGCTGGTGCCATGGTCCACTGCGGCGTCTTCCCAGAATGCCCTGATTTCATAAACGACCGGAATGCCCATGCGCCGGCCCACTCGCAACGCGGGTATGGCATTAAGGACAGGAGAATGGGCGTGCAGAATATCCGGTTTGACGATTTCGGCGACTTCACTCAACCGCTGAGTCAGACGATCAATGACGGCGGTCTGGTTCAAAACCGGCAGCCTGGACGTCAGACCCATCGCGGGCGGGGTGCGATAAAAATGCCATCCATCGACGTCTTCTTCAAGTGCGTCACCATTTCCCTGTTTCGGCCCTGTCAGGTGAAAGGTTTCCCATCCCAGCGCACCCTGCTCCTTGAGAATCGACAAGGTGCGAAAAGTATAGCCGCTATGCAACGGAAGGGAATGATCGAGTATATGAAGAATTCGCATTATTAGTCAGTTCGCCAGCGGCCGCCGGTTTGATCAGTCAAGACCATTTACCACCGTTCTATGCATGGCGATTCTGTGATTCAAATTGACCTGACAACCCTCTGGAAAGGGATTCTCTCAACATCACGGCCGCCCAGGCTGCATACATGATGACCCATGGCATGGCGGGAAAATGGAATCTCGCCTGGCCGGAAAAAACCACCGATATCAGCGTCAGATAAATCATCATGCAATATCCGAAGAGTACCCAGGGCCAGGCTACGCTATGGCCTTTTTTTGCAAGAAATACCAGCGCGGCGACAGAACCAGCAAGCAACAACCCGTAAAAAATCTGATTTATCCATCTGACTGAACGAAAAATTGGCTGATACTGCTGGTAGTGCTGATAGCCCGCCTGGTAGGCCCATTCGGCTTCCCCGTTTTTAGCCCAGAGATGCCATATCTTCAATGGAACAAGTTCGGCAAACCTGCCGGGGTTCTCCCTGATCCATGCAAGTGCCAACTCTTTTGCCCGTCGGTCCGCACCTACCTGATCCTGCACGGAAAAATTGCGCTGAACCACCAGCGGATCATTCTCCACATAACTCCCGTCCGCGCTGGGATTATTTCCAGTCAGAAGCGTTGCCCCGCCATTGGTCGAGATAAGTACGACTTCACCAAAGACCTGGGTATTTCGTATCGCCCAGGGCACGAGTACCGCAGCCATGATCAGGTAAATGACAAGGCCCTTCACAATATCCTCATGCAGATGAGTTTCACTTTTGGGCCCAAGGAGGCGGAAGAGCACTAAAAGGCCGGGCAGAAATACAATTTGCGGCTTGGTCAACGCGGCCAGCCCAAAGGTCAGGCCCGAAATGAGAACCCAGACCCATCCACGCCGGGCAATATAGAGGTATACGGCAAGCAGCAGCAAAAACGTAAAGTAAATCTCCGTTAACAAGAAGGAAGTATAGGCGATATTGTTCGGATATATTGTGAGCAGGAGGACGCCCAGGCGTGCAGCGGCTTCGCTACGGAAAATTCGACGGGTCAGCTCCAGTTGTAAAAAAAAAGTACCCGCCGCCATCAGTAAATTGGCCATCTGTCCAACGAACTGATCTTGACCGAAGAGATAAAAAAGAACACCCAGAAATCCGGGGTAACCGACGGGCCAATATGCGGTGGGGTAGCCATCTTCCGAGTAGCCCTCGCCTCTTGCGATACCCAGGCCCCGGCCAAGAAACCAGCTCGAATCCGAATCCATTTCCACGGGCAGGAAAAAAATCGGTGCTGCACGCAATGCAACGAAAAGCAGAAAGCAAACCGGTATGAAATAATGCGAGTCGAGTATCCGGAACGAAGAAGCCGCCGTCACCCCACGCCCCTGCGTATGGCTAATCTTTGGGGTCCGGGGCATGCTTGAATGTCCAATAGGAATTCAGGAAATAATTGATGAACATCGCAGGGGCAATGCCCACAAGCTGGTGAATCTCTGGGGGTGTCGCCGGAAACAGCATCGATAGCAACACGAACGTGGAATAGCTCACCACCAGCGATACGAGAGATACCATATTGAATTTCAGACCCTTTATACGTATGCGGTCTTGGGATTGCCGCCAGCGAAAGGTCCAGTAATTATTCAACAGGAAATTCGTAATGATTGAGGCCTCGATCGAGATGGGTGAAGCAAGATACTTATTAACGTTCATCTGAAGGAGCAGCGTGAATACCCCAAGATTCACAATGACGCCGGACAATCCCACGATGGCGAACTTGATGAATGTTTTTGAGCTATGCAACCGGATCCACCAAGCATTCAGGATAAACTCGATAATGTCCGAGATTCCAAGCTTGGACTCCCCTTCGGTTCGGTCAATGAAATCCACCGGAATTTCTTTGACGATCGCACCCAGGGACACAGCCTTGTGGAGCAACGCTACCTGAAAGGCGTAACCCTGGACACGGAGATCCTCGAATATGATTTTCCTTAACAAGGATGTTTTGATGGCCCGGAACCCCGCCGTGCAATCACGAATTTTGTAGATGCCCGCCACGTAACGCCCGACGATATTTCCTCCGAGGGAATTCATGCGACGCAGCAATCCCCATTCCTTAGGGATCGATCCACCTTTCACATAGCGGCTGCCGATTACAAAATCGGCTCCCTCGTCAAGAGCGGCCATCAAGCGTGGGACATCTTCCGGTTTGTGCGAGAAGTCAGCATCCATCTCGAACACAGCATCGGCATGAAGCTCATCCATGGCGTGGATCATGCCACGGATGTAGGCGGCGCCAAGCCCTGCTTTCTGTCCCATCAGCAAATGCACATTGGCATTTGAACCACCCGCCTTTTTCTGTCGCACGACATCCGCGGTGCCATCCGGAGAACTGTCATCCACCACAAGAATGTGCATGTCATGCGGCATATGTTGAAACTGCGCTTGTAACGCATCGATGATGCTACCGATGTTATCTCGCTCGTTATACGTCGGCAAAATCATCACTACTTTCAGATTCGCCATGGGATCTGCGCCATAAGAGTCAATTTATCAGGTTGTGGATTAAGATCAGAACGCGGCAGTTAAGGGTGATTGATATAGAGCGGGTCCCCAAAGTATCCCAAAATTCCCGGCGGGGATTTGAACCCGGACGATTGTATGGCCTTGCGTGGCCTTGGTAAAGATTCACCAGCCCTTACGCCTGGACTTGGGTAACATCGAAAAACCGGCTCAACTGATCAAATGTGGCACAAATCGATAATACTGCTGATTGCAGTCTTCCGATCGGCGGAATAACATCATAAACAAGGGTTACTTCATCAATATAACATAACGCCGCAGTCCAGTCGTTAGCATGCCTTACCTGCGTCCCATAGCCCAACGAAACTTCCGCATAAGCTCGAGGAAACCGGAAACCTCCGCCTCGAATTCCACCTGGGCGATATTTTCGCCATCCAGAAAACGCCGTAACTCGAGACGTTCCGTATCCGGGTAATTGAATCCGGAAAGACAGGTGGTAGCGCTTTCAATTCCCAGCGCTCTCAGCCAGGGAAATTGTGAGGGATGGAATTCGCCACTCGGATAGCAAAAATGCTGGAGTGGCCCACGGGCGATGCGTTCAAGCACCGCACGATTATCTACGATCTCTCTTTCGACACCTTCAGGATCACCGATTGGCAGACGGTGGCGGTGCGTGTGGAGTTGCAGGCCCATGCCCTGCGAGGGAAGCTGTGCCAGCTGTTCCATGGTCATCAGGCGAAAAAGGGGATTCTCCCCATCCGGGTTCCAATCCACTTCGAGTGTCTTCGCAAGCTTCGTCAGCAAAGCTTGCCTCTCCGGGCCGGTTCTCCCCTCGCTCGCCTCGCCGATGCTGCGTGCCGCACGCTCCCTCTCTTCTGGCGAGTTCAAGGGGATGGTTTCCGCATCCAGCCCGAAATCCTGCATGTCCAGGGCTTTTCCTCGCCCTTTCCAGATTAAATAACGGAGAGCCACGTTGAATACAGGCATCCCAGTCACCACATCGCTCGTGGTTACATATACGGTTGACGGAAATCCCTGCTTCCGCAGGGCAGGTACTGCCTTCGTGCCGATCCCAAGCCAGCCGTCGTCGAATGTGATGACCAGCGCGTGAGGGGGAAGGCTTTGCTGATCCATCAGCGTCAAGGCTTCACTAAGCGAAAGAACCGGATAGTTATGCCGCTTTAGATATGCCATGCGTTGGAGAAAGGTATCTTCATGCATGAACAACTTCGGGTGAAAACTATGCTCGTCATGAAGCGATATGCCGTGATAACAAATGATGCGCAACCCTCGCGCGGTCAATATCCGCGCCAGGCCGAAACCACCCAGCGCTTTGACGACGGTCAGTACCGTTTGGCGAAGTGACATATATTCAGGCTTGAAGACCTTCTGCGCGCGCTTGTTTCGCCCAGCGAAGCAAATCCTCGCGAGCCCAGACCATCAGGTAGTTTGTCGGCATATATTCCCCTTTTTCATACTGTTCCCTGCGCCGGCGCGAATGACCGGTGGCGTTGCCGATAGCCGCCCCGTCGCTTCCCATACGAAAAATACAAGCTCCGTTTTGCAGAGGCCGGTGACGAAGAAAACCGAGATTGGGAGTAATCTCCTCCACTCGGGGGTCATACCACCAGCTGCTACCAAATAAACCTTTGATTTGGGGATTCATCTCCAGCAGGTCGGCAACTCTCAGGTAGCAACGATCCCAGCCTTCGGGAGTAAATTGCCGGCGGGAGCGGGGATCCATGTGCATTTCATAAAATGGGCGGAAACCCCCGCTGCGCGCAGTAAAAAACCACAGTACTCCGAGTAGTTGATTGATGCCGTCGCGAAACGCGGTGCTGCGAGGAACTCCCGAAAATTCGTCCACAAGTTCTGCTCCGCAGGGAATCAACTTACCACGGCAAATCGCAAGATCCTTGTTGAATAGATCATTTTCCTGGGTATAGAATTCATGCGGATTCGTGTCGAATTGTTCAAGAATACGTCGAAATTCCACTTCATATTGCGATGCCACGGAGAGCGGAAGCCCTTTTTGCGCACGCCAGCCAAAATCGGCAATCAATGTGGCGAGTACCAGCTTATGGTAAAGCGCCATTCCGGCCAAACCGGACTTCCGCTCTATCTCAGCGCATGCGGCGCGAAAGGCCCCTGGAAGATCGCTGTATCCGCCATAAGTGCAGGTTGCAACAAGCTCAGCGGTGAGACGCTCGGAAAAAAGGCTTTCCATGACCCCGGGATATTCGCGCGCAAATTGAGCGCTGATGCCGCGAATAAGCGAGGCGGCCTGGGAAATGGGGAACTCGACCATTGGCTGATGTTATCCTCTCGGCCGGAGGGGCCATGCAACTAATCGATACGTAGAAAAATTGTCGATGACGGAGAGAAAGGCCGGGATGAGGCATAGCAAATGCGGGCGGATTGGAACCCATTTTGCGGGTAAATATCTACCCCGTTCAGACTCGTGCCGCAGATAATGTCTTATCTTCTCCGCACGCGGCCACGCAAACTACGTCCACGAGCAGCCCAGCCGAGAAGACCGAGCCCTGCCAGCCACATTGCATATGTTTGCGGTTCCGGAACCGCGGCAACCATTGGCTTATACAGCCATACCGCCGCATCCCAAGCCCCTCCTCCTTGAGAGGAAAGTTCGTCCAAAGCGATAAATGCACCTAGCGTTTCATCATAGTGCCACTTGCCCAGCACGCCGGAACCAAAGTTTCCATGAGGATGATCCACGGTTGAGCTTTCTATTCTGGTGACAGTCCAGGTAGTATTTTCGCCGATATTTCCGGCTGCATCGGTGAGGACATTTGCCACCCAGACCGTTCCCCCGCCATCTCCGCCATCCCACAGGACAATCGTATTATTGGCCGAATCATAATCAATACCATAATTTCCCGTCATTACAAAGTCGCTGCCATCCTGATTGACGAGATTGACTCCGATGTCGAGTTTTCCTTGAGGGTCGGCCGGATCTGGGTTGTCCAGATCCCATATCGTCAATTCGGATGTATAGCTTCCCGTGACAAAAGCTGTTTTGATATAAAGGTTATGTTCGGTATCAATCGTTCCGGCACTTTGGTACCCGCCCGTGTTACGCGAAGCGCGGATTCTCTCCCACGAATCCTCGCCACCGTTTCTGACATCCCCCACGGTATAACGGTAAAGAAACGGAAACCCTGATGCATTCGCGTCAGCGGTGAGATAAACAACGTCCTTGCCATTTTCGGTGCGGTAGGCGGTAGTTCCATGAATATAGGCCGGGGCTTCGGTACCAGTCCAACGCCCGTGCCGGTCGATCCACATGTCGCCGCCTTGCGCGATATTATCAGTGTTCCAGCCAGAACCGGTAGTGCCCCCGACTTTGTTCGGATCAGCCTTACTCGGGTCCCACAAATAAGGCCCGGCACGGCTCACGTTCGTACCGTCCGTCTTCTGGAAATTCCCGCCGCCGGGTGCCGCGGCTCCTCCGAATGTAAGGAACATGTCGTTGACGGGGAGATAAATATTGTTGTCATAGGTATGCGCAGATTGCGGCGCAGTGCCCCCGATGATAAATCCATTCGAATCAATCTTGCTTGGCAGGGAACCTCGTCCCCAACCTCCTGTCGCCCCATCCCATACATACATTTCGTTGCCTACGTAGTTCGCATGGCCGCCACCCCAGAGCATCAAGTTTCCTTCAGCCGAATCCCAGGCAAAGGAACTCCATGCCCTTACAACTGCCCCAGGAAATTTATTGCTGTTCGCCTGGACGGCGTCGGCACCTGTCGGCCACGCATCCGAAAAAAAGTTGGTACTTGCCTTGACCCAACCGCCCTCTGGGGTCGCCGCAAGCAATGACGACAAACGCTCGAAGCTGGTGGCGGCATGGGCTTGCGCCACAAATATGGAGAATGCGCTGACGACGAGGAGCTTGCCAAATGTTCGACTTACCGGCTGAATCATACTCTTGGGATAACTGGACACCAGGATTTCATATTCACTTGATATACCCAATTTATACATGTCTTCATCCCTGAAAGTGGAAGCGCCCAGACGGAAGCATACAAGAAAAAGCGCTGTAAAATGAGGCTACTTTCACTTTTACTTAATACTTCATATGTCTTATAGTACTATTCTATTAATAAGCTTTGCTAATATACCGCGTGCACCAAAATCGGAACAGAGCAAAATCCAATTTCCAGCAGAATAATTGCAGGTGTTTCCGGAAAAAATACCGTTGTTCCCATACCACAATGGCAGAATTTACCGGGACATGGGAAAAGTTCCAAAGTCAATTGAACCCAGATAATCCATTAGTCGACTCTGCGAGCCTACGCGAGTGCTGATTGTCAGGTTGCGCCCTAATGAATTATCTGGGTTGAAAGTGTCCTTGCCTGACCCTCGCACCCAGCTTACAACCTGTTCAACAGCCAGACATGGCAAATTAAAATCACTGAGCTCAATGGCCACCTATGATGGATATTCGGGCTAATCAATCGTTGCGAGTGTAATGGCATCAATAACGGCACGAAAGAACGCATTCAACCAAATGTTGGAGCAATGGGGCTGGTTCAATACCGGCCTTTTCGTGCTTAACAGACTTCTGGCCATTATCTCAAAGGGAAGTCTGCGACTATACAAATATAATTTGATCGCGCAGCCCGTGGCAAAAGTAAGCCTGCTTCCGCCCGGGAGGGGCAGAAAGATAGAAATTCGATTGATTCAGCCACATGATGAAATTACCCGGCAATTCCCCAGGCCCGCAGCAGCGATTCAAGCAAGATTCGAGCAGGGCGCGAAATGCCTGGTGGCATTTAAGGACGGTCAATTTATCGGCTTCCTGTGGCTATTACTGGGAAGCTACCAGGAGGATGAAGTGCGGGCTCGCTTTACCCCGCTGCCCCTAAATCAAGCTGCGTGGGATTTCGATGTGTATGTGGTGCCGGACTTCCGTTTGGGACTGACTTTTCCGCGCCTGTGGGATGAGGCAAACCGCTTTCTGACCGGGAATGATATTCTATGGTCATGCAGCCGCATTTCTGCCTTCAACGCCGGCTCCCTCGGCGCCCATGCGCGCCTTGGAACGGTATCGCTGGGTAATGCCATTTTTTTTTGTGCAGGCCGGTGGCAGGTTACCTTCGCCTCCATACCCCCTTATTTTCATCTGTCTTTAAATCCAGAATCCTTTCCGCAATTCTGCTTGAATACACAGGGGCTCGGAAGAACCCTATCCACCGAACACGACAAACCAACTATGGAGTAAGCAATGCAGTACCTTGAAGAAGTAAAAAACATTCTGTCCGATGTATTGAGTCTCGGTGAGCGAAAAGACTCCCTCAATGAGGATTCAATCTTGCTGGGAAATCTCCCCGAATTGGATTCAATGGCGGTTGTGAATGTGATCACAGCTTTGGAAGAGCACTTTGGCATTACCGTGGACGATGATGAGATCAGCGCGAGCACTTTCGAGACCCTTGGCAGCCTGACCCGCTTCGTCGAGCAGAAACTGGCTGAATGAATGGATTACCCGACACTCTCCCCGCCGAGTCTTTCTTTCTGAAAACCGGTGCCGGAGAACGGTTCTGTCTTTACCACGGCCCTCATCCCGACAGGGAATGCCGCGGCGTATTAATCTATGTTCATCCTTTTGGCGAAGAGATGAACAAATCCCGCCGCATGGCGGCGATGCAGGCAAGGGCCTTTGCCGCGATCGGATTTGGCGTATTGCAGATCGATCTTTTTGGCTGCGGCGATAGCAGCGGCGAATTCGTGGAGGCTCGCTGGAATATTTGGAAACAGGATTTGGTTGCTGCAAGAAACTGGTTGGAAAGTAAGGCGACTGGCCCGGTCAGCCTTTGGGGTCTGCGTTTGGGTGCGCTACTGGCATTGGACTTTGCCAGGAATCCTGAAAACGCGGTTGACAAGATCATTCTGTGGCAACCGGTAATTAGCGGAGAATTGTTTCTTACCCAGTTTCTGCGTCTGCGGCTGGCCAACGAAATGCTCTCAGGCAGCGAAGGTAGCCAGAAAGCATCCGGAACGCATGCGATGCGCGCTACCCTTGAGAAGGGGGAAATTCTTGAGGTGGCTGGTTATGAGCTTGCACCGGATTTGGCCGCCGCTATTGATTCGCTGAAAGCAGCTGAACTCATTGTAACGCGAAATCCCATTCACTGGTTCGAGATCGTGGCCGAGCCGGAGCGTCCCATGGCGCCCGCCGGAGCCAAAGTGGTAAGTGCTTGGAAAGAGGATGGGGTCGATTTGCATGTGCACCTTGTGCCGTGCCCGCCATTCTGGGCTACTCAGGAAATTTCGGAATGCGCTGAACTGGTATCGGCTACGACAAACGTTTTTGCTGATGGCGCTCCATGAACTTCGAGGAACGTACGCTTACTTTTCCGTGTAACGGCAATTGGTTATACGGCATTTTGAGCTTGCCCGAGTCCTCAGTTTCCAGAGGTGTGCTGATCGTGGTGGGCGGACCACAATATCGGGTTGGAAGCCACCGCCAATTCACCTTGCTTGCCCGCCACCTTGCCGCTCAAGGTGTGCCCGTCTTGCGTTTTGATTATCGGGGAATGGGCGATAGCGAAGGGGATGTGCGGACGTTCGAAGACCTGGACGATGATCTGCGTTGCGCGATCGATAGTTTTCTCAAGGAAGTTCCATCTCTTAACGAACTGGTGATCTGGGGATTATGTGATGCCGCGTCGGCCGCGCTTTTCTACGCTCCTCAGGATAAACGCGTAACAGGACTGGTACTGCTCAACCCGTGGGCACGAACAGACGAGGGGGCTGCCAAGGCCTATCTGAAACATTATTATATCGCCCGGCTATTTGAGCCGCGCTTATGGAGCAAGATATTGCAGGGACGCTTCAATTATTCGGAGGCGGGTCAATCGTTCCTGAAAACGGCCGGCACAGTCTTGAAAAGAAAAAAAAGCGCTGTGGCAATCACGAACACCGAAGGGATCAAATCTTGCGATCGCGCTCCCCTGCCGGAGCGGATGTTCACCGGACTCAGCCGTTTCGAAGGAAAACTACTTCTGATAACCAGCGGCAATGACCTCACTGCTCAGGAGTTTCTGGGCATGGTCAACGATTCACCCTCGTGGCAAAAATTGCTGGCTTCCCCACGCGTGTCCCGGGTGGATTTACCTGAGGCCACCCATACCTTCTCGCGGCGCGAATGGCGTGATCAGGTCGCGGCCTGGACAAGGGAATGGATTCAATCGTGGTGAAAAGAGTCCTGATGATCGCATTCCATTTTCCTCCGATGCGCGGAAGTAGCGGCATCCTGCGAACCCTGAAATTCTCCAGGTATCTACCCGAATTTGACTGGGAACCCATCGTACTGACTGCCCATCCCCGGACCTATTCCAGCATCGGCGACGATCAGGCCGGTGAAGTCGGGGAGCGGGTAGCGGTATATCGGGCATTTGGTCTGGATACGTCCAGGCACTTGTCGTTCATGGGGCGGTACCCGGCTCTGCTGGCTTTGCCGGACCGCTGGATCTCCTGGTCGCTTGGAGCCGTGCCCATGGGCTTGTATCTGATCCGGAAATATCGGCCCGATGTCATCTGGTCAACTTACCCAATCGCGACCGCGCATTTGATCGGTCTCAGTCTGTCTCGATTGACCGGGCTGCCCTGGGTTGCGGATTTCAGGGATCCAATGACCGATATAGACTATCCACCCGATCGACTCACTCGCCAGACGTTTCAGTGGATCGAGAGAGAATCGGTCAATTACTGCACCAAAGCGATTCTCACTACGCCCGGTGCGGTTGACGATTATAAAAAAAGATTTCCACAAACGCCCGCTTCGCGCTTCCATCTCATCGAGAATGGATACGATGAGGAAAATTTTACCGCGGCTGAGGCAAATCTGATAAAGGAACAAAAAAAAAATACCCGGCTGGTACTGTTACATAGCGGGATTATTTATCCTTCTGAACGTGACCCTACACAATTCTTCGAAGCCTTGGCGGTCCTCGCCGGGCAAGGATTGATTTCTCACACGGATCTTCACGTCATCCTGCGAGCCACCGCTCACGATAGCTACCTTCTTCAACTGATAGATCGATACAAGATTGGCGATATTGTCTCGCTTGCGCCCCCCATTTCCTATCGGGAGGCCTTATCCGAAATGCTGGCTGCGGACGGTCTGCTGATTCTTCAGGCATCCAATTGTAATAATCAGATCCCCGCAAAACTGTATGAGTATCTGCGTGCCCGCCGACCCATTCTGGCCTTGACGGACCCAGCCGGGAATACCGCCGCGGCATTAATCAGCGTGGGAATCGACACGATAGCGCCCCTGGATTCCAAGAATGATATCATGCGGGAACTGCCACGTTTTCTGGCATTGATCAAAGGAAATAAGGCCCCCATCGCATCGATGGAAAATGCACTAGCAGCTTCGCGCAGATCAAGAACAAAGGAATTGAGCGCCCTTCTTGATGACGTGGCTCAGCGCGCCTGACCGTGAATCGTTGCCAATTATCCGGATCGGACTATTTACCTGGAAGGAGCCTTTTATGAAACTAGTATCCTGCCTAACGGCATTAATGATCTCCGCAATTTCCCTAAATCTGCAGGCGGCGCCTCATTGCGGAGAATTGGAAAACGCTTATGGACCTTATGATTACACTGATTCCAATGACCGGCAGAAGAACCTGGCCATCGTTGAACAATACCACTTTACCCCTAACATCGAGAATCTGGTGAGGGGAAATTCCGGGCATGTCGGGGGGGAACTGGACTATACGCTCAGGGCTTTTCCCAACCATCATCGGGCATTGGCAGCGCTTGTAAAACTCGCCCTCAGAGACAAGACCGTAAAACCGGTGGGAGCAAAGTATTCCGTTGAGTGCTATTTTGACCGCGCTATCCGCTTCAAGCCCAACGACACCGCAGTTCGAGCGGTATACAGCAATTATCTGCTGAAACTTGGGCAACCGGATAAAGCCATCGATCAACTCAATGTAGCCGTTAACCTTCAACCGGAAGACCCGACCATTAACTACAATCTCGGTCTGCTCTACGCACAGAAAAAAGATTATGGGCAGGCAAGAACTTATGCAAAGAAAGCCTACGAACTTGGCTTTCCTCTGCCCGGCCTTAAAAACAAGTTGATGGAAGCGGGGAAATGGGAGGATTAGTCTGAGCTAGCATGCCCTGCTTCGCCAGGACCGCAGCCCCCCTAATGTTACTTATTTGCATCGCCGTTCTTCTCGGATGCAAGATGAGCGATATACCAATCCAGCGCTTGCTTGAGCCCTTCATCGATCCGATGGGTCGGCGCAAAACCCAGCAGCCTGGCAGCCTTGGAAATATCGGCCTGTGAATGCCGTACATCTCCCTTGCGAAAATCCACGTATTCCGGCTTATGATGCTGGAGGTGGGGGAATTTTTCCAGAAGCAACACGCGCATCATTTCATAAAGTTGATTGAGGCTGGTACGTTCATTAATTGCCACGTTGTAGATTTGATTGACCGCCTCGGGATTCTCGGTCAGTGCCGCCAGAAGATTGGCTTGAATAACATTTTCGATAAAACAGAAATCCCGGCTGGTTTCACCGTCCCCATTGATATATAGCGTCTTGTTTCTGATGAGTGCAGCGATCCATTGAGGAATCACTGCCGCGTAAGCACCATTCGGGTCCTGTCTTGGACCAAAGACATTAAAATAACGTAACCCGATGGATTTCATGCCATAACAACGCGCAAATACCTCGGCATAAAGTTCGTTAACATACTTGGTCACAGCGTAAGGAGAGAGCGGCCGGCCAATCACCGATTCAATTTTAGGCAAATCAGGGTGATCGCCGTAGGTGGAACTGGATGCTGCGTAGACAAAACACTTTACAGAGGCGTCGCGCGACGCCACCAGCAAATTCAGGAAACCCGAAATATTGCTTTCGTTTGTACGGATAGGGTCCTGAATGGAACGCGGCACGGATCCAAGAGCTGCTTCATGCAATACGTAATCCACACCCTTGCATGCGTCCCTGCAAACTTCCAGCTGGCGAATATCCCCCTCAATCAAACTGAAATTCCGCCAGGACTCTTCTCCAATCAGCGCTTTTATTTGCTCAAGGTTATGCGGATAGCCAGTCGAGAAATTATCCAACCCCACCACTTTCTGGTTCAACTTAAGCAAGGTTTCCAGCAGATTAGAGCCGATAAAGCCCGCAACGCCCGTAACCAGCCAACGATATTGATGATCTTCCAGATGCCGCAGGACATTTTGATAGCTTGTCATATTCTGCCGGCCGGCTTTTTCAAAGACGCCAGACGTTAAAACCGGCCGCGTGTAGCGCTGTTTGATCGAGCTGGGACTTAACGTCAATAAAGCACCCTTTATCGGTAATTTTGGATTGAAAATCGGTCAAGGGCCTGCCGGTAAATTCCCGATGCGAAACCGCCACGATTATCGCATCCGCGCAGGGAAGACTTTCCCATGATTCAAGTTCCAAACCATATTCATGACGAGCTTCTTCAGGATCCGCAACGGGATCATGAACGTGGATCTCAACTCCGTAGGATTTAAGCTCATGAATCAAATCGGCAACTTTGGAGTTCCTCAGGTCGGGGCAGTTTTCCTTGAAAGATAGTCCGAGAACATTCACTCGCGCACCCCGGACGTTGATGTCAGCCTTGATGATCTGTTTTATGGTTTGTTCCGCGACGAATTTTGCCATGCTGTCATTAATACGGCGCCCAGCCAGGATAACCTGGGGTATATAGCCGATCATCTCCGCCTTGTGGGTAAGATAATAAGGGTCTACGCCAATGCAATGCCCACCTACCAAGCCGGGACGAAATGGGAGAAAATTCCATTTGGTGCCGGCAGCCTGGAGAACTTCCAGCGTGTCAATATCCAGCTTATCGAAAATGATGGCAAGCTCATTCATCAATGCGATATTCAGGTCACGTTGCGTGTTCTCGATCACCTTCGCCGCTTCCGCGACCTTGATGCTGGATGCGCGGTAGACGCCGGCGGAAATCACGCTTTCATAAAGCGCAGCAATTTTCCCCAGCGTGTCGTCGTCATCTCCAGACACGACCTTCAAGATAGTGGTCAGCGTATGCTGTTTGTCACCGGGATTGATGCGTTCCGGAGAAAAGCCGACGTGAAAATCATTTTTCCATTTCATGCCGGAATGTTTCTCCAGCACCGGAATACAAACCTCCTCCGTCGCCCCGGGATAAACCGTGGACTCATAGATAACGATCGCTCCCCGCTTCATATATTTGCCTACGGTCTGACTGGCGCCGGCGAGCGACGCAAAATCGGGCTGATGGGCAAGATCCACAGGGGTCGGCACCGCCACCACGATATAATCGGCCTGCGCCAGCTCTGAAGGGTCCGTGGTGACAGAAAGTTGACTTGCGGCCTGAAAGTCATCAACCGCGACTTCGCCGGTGGGGTCTATGCAACGTTTGTAACTCTCGACTTTGCTGGTGGAGAGATCGTAACCAATCGTCCGCCGCTTCTTGCCGAATTCAACCGCCAGGGGCAATCCCACATAACCCAATCCCACCACAGCTACTACACTCATAATTGTATCTCCCCTCCATTATTGTTCATGGCAACATAATAATCGCTACGTCATACATTATCGCCCTGAACTCTCATAAAGTAACCTGTACTAAAGGCCAATTCAATTCTGCATGCACGAGCATATCATACCGGGTAACGATGGTGATAAGATGACAGATAAACGCGCATTTTCCCTGATAACGCCAATCAAAAGACAAAGCTGCTGCGCGGCAGCTGTTCACATGCTATAAATAACACAGGCGGGCATCACCACGATTTTTACCGTAGATGAAATCTTCTCATCACTTCATCCATGAATGATCAAGGCATACACGCATGATTTTCGACAGCCGGCCACTACACTTCCGAGATAGGCATCCGGTTCTTGAATCCGCGTTCAACCTGGACAATTCATTAGAACGCAAGATAATGGCAGGCAGGCTGCGAGACAGTTTTGCCGATGGAAGAAATCCATCGCTTGGTCTGTGGGCGCCGGGCAGGGAGTAAAATGGCCGCAAGCTGACTCCCGCATTCGCGCAGATTTGCAGGGCCTGATGGATTATCTGGGTTTAATATAGTTACAATCGCTAACGGAAAAGGGAAGATTTATGCGTAACCTAAGCGTCGCGACCGCAACCAAAAACTTATTGACGCTTGTGACCTCGATTGCACTGATTGGGGCAGGCATTGTTGGCTGTGGCAAAACCGAGGATGCCCAGAAGCTAATGTCCGATGCGAAACAGTATCAGCAAAAGGGGGATGACAAGGCTGCCATTATCCAGCTTAAAAATGTATTGCAGAAAAATCCGGATGATGCCGAAGCCCGTTATCTCCTGGGCGCGATTTACAACAAAACCGGTGAATTGCAATCAGCCGAAAAGGAACTCCGCAGAGCTCTGGCCCTGGGAATGAGCCCCACAAAGGTATTACCCGATCTGGGTAAAACGTTGCTAAATCTGGGCCAATTCCAAAAGGTTCTGGATGAAACGAACCAACTTTCCGACAACAAGAATTCTGCTGAAATTTCGACATTGCGAGGAAACGCTTTCCTGGCATTAGGTAAAACAAAGGAAGCCAAGGAGCTATTCGAGCAGGCGCTTGAGAACAAGCCGGACTTTCCGGATGCGTTAATCGGAATGGCGAGATATTCGATCTCGGAAAAGGATATGGAGGCGGCAATGCGCTTTGCCGAACAAGCCGTAACCCGGAATCCGGACGATGCCGAGGCATGGCTTTTCAGGGGCGACCTGTTACGCGTCCAAGGAAAAAATGATCCAGCTCTTGCGGCCTATGATCGGGTTGTGAAGTTAAGGCCCAATAATTCCTCTGCATTAATCAATAAAGCCTTCATAGAGATTAATACCGGAAAATTTGAAGCAGCCAAGGCGGATATCGACGCGGCACGCAAGGTGACGCCCGGCAACCTGATTGTCTTTTATACGCAAGCGCTGCTGGATTTTACTCAGAAAAAACACACAGCCGCGTTGGAATCCTTGCAACAGGTACTCAGCAAATCGCCGGAACACTTGCCTAGCGTCCTGCTTGCAGGAGCTGTTCAGCTTGAACTGGGATCGTTGCCACAGGCAGAGCAACATTTGAAATTCTATTTGGACAGAGATCCGGGGAATCTCTATGCACGCAAATTAATGGTTTCAGTTTTACTGAAAAACCGCCAGCCACAGCGCGCGATCGCCTTGCTGGCTCCCGCACTCAAAAATGTGCAGGAAGATCCTCAATTATTTGCCCTCGCGGGCGAGTCCTATATGCAGGCCAAGGATTTTGCCAAGGCAACGGAATATTATGAAAAGGCCAGTCGTATCGCGCCGGAAAGCGCGATGCTCCATACCGCACTAAGCATGAGCCGGCTGGGAGAGGGGGATAGCTCCCGCGCCGTAGCCGAGTTGGAGAAGGCGACAAAACTGGACCCCAAGTCCGCTCACGCAGGCATTTTGTTGGTCATGACTCATCTTCGCCTCAAAGAGTTCGACAAGGCGCTGGCTGTGGCGAGAACCCTTGAAAAGGAACACCCAGACAATCCCTTTATTCAAAATCTGAAAGGAGGTATCTACCTCAGCAAAAAAGATACGCCTAACGCACGGGCAAGTTTTGAAAAGGCCCTTTCCATCCAGCCGACCTACTTTCCCGCGGTGGCAAATCTCGCCCAGCTTGATCTACAGGACAAAAAACCGGATGCCGCCAAAAAGCGCTTCGAGGCCATTCTCCAAAAAGACAAAAAGAACATTCAGGCCATGACGGCGCTATCCGGCCTTGCTCTCAATCAGGGACAGAATAAGGAAGCGACCACATGGCTGGAACGAGCGAGCCAGGAAAATCCGAACGCGCTCCAGCCCGCCATGGTTCTGGCAACTCACTATCTACGCATCGGAGAAAAACAGAAAGCCCTGAATCTTCTGAAGAAACTGCAAGCTACGCACACGGGCAACGCGGAGGTGCTGGATTTACTGGCACAGGCTCAATTTGCCAACGACGATAAAGCAGCCGCCCTGGAAAGCTATAATAAACTTGCTGCCATGACGCCGGAATCTCCTCTCGCGCAGTTCCGTATCGCTTCCCTTCACATCGCGGCAGAAAACTGGTCTGCCGCATCCGACGCCCTCAGAAAAGCGCTGGCGCTAAAGCCGGATTATCTGGATGCACGACTGGCGCAGGTCATGATCGAGTCGCGCAAAGGAAATAATGAAAGGGCCATCGCAATTTCCCGGGAGATTCAAAAACAGCACGCAAAATCACCGGGAGGTTACATCGCGGAAGGGGATCTGCAGATGCAACAGAAAAACCCCTCAGCCGCTGCGAAGGCTTATGAGCACGCATTGGCGCTCAATAAAGACCCATCATTAATGATCAAATTGCATGCATCGCTTAGCCAAGCCGGAAAAAGCAAGGAAGCAAACGTCCGACTGCACCAATGGATGAAGGAGCGGCCTGATGATGGATCGGCCCGTATGTATCTTGCCGGGGTCTACCTCGCGGACGGGCAGATGAAACCCGCCATAGAGCAATATCAAATCATCCTACGGAAAAATCCCGACTATGTGCCGGCATTGAACAACCTTGCGACAGCTTACCAGCAGGAAAAAGATCCGCTGTCCCTGGAATATGCCGAAAAGGCCTATAAGCTGGCTCCGGATAGCCCAGCAGTCCTGGATACCCTGGGATGGATATTAGTGGAGCAAGGCAATGTTACGCGGGGGCTGCCGCTCTTGCAGAAAGCAACTTCCCTGGCACCGGATATCGTTGAAATCCGTTATCACTTTGCGCTCGGATTGGTTAAAGCCGGCGACAAAGCTAAAGCCCGCAGGGAGCTTGAACAATTGCTCGCTACCGGGAAAAGCTTTCGTCATATCGAAGAGGTAAAAACGTTGCTGAAGCAGATATAGCAGGCGGGTAGTAAAAATCAACCGTGGAGAAAGTTGAGCCTCGATCTCCCGTATCGCTTCGCGTGTCAGGGGTATACAAGGCCCAATAAGATAAGCGTTCCATGACTGGTTTAGCCTTAGCCCGGGCCGTTAAAATGGCTTGGATTCCGGATTTTCACGGATGCGTTTTATCACGCATTTTATCGTCTACCGACGGTATCGTTCAATGTAGCGCCGGATATAGACGATACCTCGCGCCCTGAGGTTGCTGCCGAAGCTTCGCCCCAGATACGCCGCAGCGCATCCCACATGCCTGTACGCATGGTCTTCAGGTATAGGGTATTGTCACTCAAACCATTTACCAGCCGCCTCTGCGCCTTGCCAAGATTATGATAGGGCAGGCTCATGAAAAGATGATGCGTAGCATGATAGCGCAAGCCGACAGGAGCCCATAAGGCGGTAATGAATAAATTGCCCGGAACATTGATGGAGTCGAGAAATTGCTCGGTAAATTCCATCTGATGATCACCCGGGTTACGATAGGCATGGGCACTAAGCGTGCGTAATGCATTCACAAAGAAAATAAACATTGCGATTACGTACCAGAGAACCAGAGCCTTATAGGTCAGCACACCCAACGCAATGCAGATAAAGGCCGTTGTTACAAATACAAAAGCGGCAAACTCCTGCAGCCGCCAATGCGTATCGTTACGGATGGCATTTTGTGCACGTTTATAGCTCATATCGATGGTAAGCGAGGAAGCCCGCTCCCAAATAAACTTACGCAGCGGGGGAATCACATAAGACAAAGGCGTAAGGATGAGAAAACGGACAATGAAGAAAAAAGGCAAAATAAACGACAACATGACATAGCCGACCATTGCCACGGGCTTCTGGGTAGCGAAGGGAATATACTCACCATCCTTACTGGTTCCGTAGACGTCGCGCTTATGATGATCGTTATGAACACCGTCATAGGTAAAAGAGGGGACCAGCAACGGTATGCCGCAAATGGTATTCCATACCAAGCGAAACAAGCCGAATGTGCCCTTCTTCAAATGGGCCAGTTCGTGAACAAAAATAGCCGCGCGATAAAAAGCAAATGTGGCGATAATCGCAACGACGATCTGCCAGGTGGAAAACGGCGGCATCGACACGGCGGCTATAAAGGAAATCCAGCCCAGAGAGATATGAAAGAGAAAATCCCCCCAGTAAATCCAGGGATTGGGCGTCATCAAATCGCGGACAAGCTCATGTGCCTCCCGCAATGGGAATTCCCGGCCATTTGTTGTTTCTATCATACCCAGGCCCTCATTTCGGATCGCTCATGGTGGATTGCATCAAGCTTATGCGCGGCTAATATCTGATTTATTGCCATTTAGTTTACCAGCACCGATTCAAACGATACATAACCCACATCCGTCCGCGCCCGATTCATCGTGACAAGCTTGGTGAAACCAATGGGCGCAACCTATGCAAATAGGTCGGCATCGGCGAGACTTGCTCCCTGCTTATCTTTGGCCGAAATGACCAGGTGCTCATTATCGATTGGCCAAGCGATGGCGAGCTCGGGGTCGTCCCATGCAAGGCTGCGCTCAAAATCAGGAACATAGTAGTCCGTCGTTTTGTACAAGAAATCCGCGCTATCGCTAAGTACATAAAAACCATGGGCAAATCCCGGCGGCACCCATACCTGACGATAATTATCTTCGGTTAATTCTACTCCGACCCATTGCCCAAAGCTTGGCGAAGATTTGCGGATATCTACCGCGACATCAAATACCGCACCGCGCACTACCCGCACCAGCTTTCCCTGAGGTTGCCGGATCTGGTAGTGCAAACCACGCAGCGCACCCCTGACCGAGCGGCTGTGATTGTCTTGCACAAAATTCACGTCAAGTCCGGTGGCCTGACTGAAAGTCTTCAGATTGAAGCTTTCAAAGAAAAAACCCCGGCTATCGCCAAAGACTTTCGGCTCAATAATCAGGACGTCAGGAATGGAGGTGGAAACCGCTTTCATACCACTACCCGCTCCTTCAATAAGCGTAATAAATATTGACCGTAGCCATTTTTGGCCAGTGGTCGCGCAAGTTTCTCAAGCTGCGCGGCGCTGATGAAACCTTGACGGTAGGCGATCTCTTCCGGGCAGGCCACCTTAAGACCTTGCCTGTGTTCGATGGTTTCAATGAAATTGCTTGCTTCTATCAGGCTTTCATGGGTACCCGTATCCAGCCATGCATAACCCCGGCCCATAATTTCAACGTTGAGTTGGCCGCGCTCCAGATAGATACGGTTAACATCGGTTATTTCCAGTTCACCACGCGCGGAAGGCCTGAGGTTAGCTACAATATCGGTAACCTGATTATCATAAAAATACAGTCCGGTAACGGCATAATTGCTTTGGGGTTGAGAAGGCTTCTCTTCCAGCGACGTCACTCGATGATGACTATCAAAAGCGACTACGCCATAACGCTCGGGGTCTTGTACATGGTAGGCAAATATGGTTGCGCCTTCCGGTCTTGAGATGGCGCGTTTGAGTTGCACATGCAAATCGTGGCCATAGAAAATGTTATCGCCCAGAACTAGCGCGCTGGGACTATTCCCAACAAAATTTCTGCCAATGGTGAAGGCATGAGCCAATCCGTCCGGGCTGGGTTGCACGGCATAGTGCAAGTTCAATCCCCAATCGCTCCCGTCTCCCAGGAGTTGTTCAAAACGTGGCGTATCTTGCGGAGTGGAGATGATCAGGATGTCGCAAATACCCGCCAGCATGAGCGTGCTCAGGGGATAATAGATCATCGGCTTATCGTAGATGGGCAACAGCTGCTTGGAAACCGCCTTCGTCACCGGATACAGCCGTGTGCCGGAGCCACCGGCGAGAATAATGCCTTTACGCTGGGTCATGATTGATTCTCAAGAATTTCCGTAAGCATACGTGCCACGCCGGTTTGCCACAAAGGCAAACTCAAATCGAACGTACTCTGCAATTTTCTGGTATCCAACCGTGAGTTTGCGGGTCTCGGGGCGGGCGAGGGAAATGCGCTGGCGGGTATGGGTTGAATACTTTCTGGCGCAACTTTGAGTTTGACTCCCGCTTGATGAGCCAGGTTCAATACGAAACGGGCATAACCGTACCACGAGGTCTCTCCCGCCGCAACCAGATGATAGAGACCGGACACGCTTTGTTCGCGCAATGCTTTACGGATAGCGTGAGCAGTGACATCCGCGAGTAGATCTCCACCCGTGGGTGCACCAATCTGATCATCGATAACGGTGAGGCGCTCACGTTCCCGGGCAAGGTGCAACATGGTTTTCGCGAAGTTGCCGCCCCGTGCGGCAAACACCCAACTGGTACGAAAGATCAGATGATTGCAGCCAGAGGCCAGTATGGCCGCCTCGCCTTCCAGCTTGGTGGAACCATAGACATTTAAGGGTCCCGTAGAATCGGTCTCCACCCAAGGCTTACTTCCGCTGCCATCAAAAACGTAATCGGTAGAGTAATGGATCAGCCACGCGCCCAACTTATGGCCCTCACAGGCGAGCGTGGCGGGAGCCAAGGCATTGATGATGCGGACTCGCTCCGGCTCGCTCTCGGCCTTGTCCACGGCAGTATGCGCAGCGGCATTCACGATTACATTCGGAGCGATTGTTCGAACCGTTTCGGCAATGCCATCAAGCTGCGTGAAATCGCCGCACAATTCCCGACTATTAAAATCCAGCGCCACCAATTCACCCAAAGGGGCCAAGCTGCGCTGCAGCTCCCAGCCGACCTGGCCATCTTTGCCGAACAACAGGATTTTCATCAAGCGCGTCGCTCGTAATTCTTGTCAATCCATGTCCGGTAGCTGCCGGATTGCACATTTCCGATCCAGGCCGGGTTATCCAGGTACCACTGGACGGTCTTACGAATACCGGTTTCAAAAGTTTCAACAGGTTTCCAGCCCAGTTCACGCTCAATCTTGCCTGCGTCGATTGCGTAGCGCCGATCATGGCCGGGGCGATCGGTAACAAAGGCGATTAAACTGCGGTAAGGCCCAATAGTTAGGGGTCTTAATGCATCCAGCAATGCGCAAACGGTATGCACGATGTCGATATTGGGTTTCTCGTTCCAGCCACCTATGTTGTATGTCTCACCAGGAATGCCTGCTTCCAGCATGCGGCGTAGCGCACTGCAATGGTCTTTCACATAAAGCCAGTCGCGGATCTGCTGGCCATCGCCATACACAGGCAATGGCTTGCCCGCGAGAGCGTTGACGATTATCAATGGAATGAGTTTCTCCGGAAATTGATACGGTCCATAATTGTTGGAACAATTACTGGTCAACACAGGCAAGCCGTAAGTATGATGGTAGGCGCGCACCAGATGATCGCTGGCAGCCTTGCTTGCAGAATAGGGACTATTGGGCTCGTAACGATGGGTTTCATTAAACGCCGGCTCGTCTTTGGCCAAGGAGCCGTAAACTTCATCAGTCGAAACATGGAGAAAACGAAAATCCTGTTTTGCTTTTTCGTTCAGTCCGTTCCAGTAGGCTCTGCCAGCCTCCAGCAACCGGAAGGTGCCCACGATATTGGTCTGGATAAAGTCCTCCGGACCATGAATAGAGCGGTCCACATGGCTCTCCGCCGCGAAATTGATGATGGCACGGGGTTGATGGCGCTCCAGTATGCTGTTAAGCAATACGGAATCCCCGATATCACCCCGCACAAAGGTATGTCGCTCATCCGCCGCCAGTATGCCTAGATTCTCCAGATTACCCGCATAGTTCAGTATATCGAGATTGATGATCGGTTCGTCAGACTGCTCTAGCCAATCCAGTACAAAATTTGTGCCGATGAATCCGGCGCCACCCGTGACTAGTATCATCCTAAATCCGTGTTTGACCGTTCATTTAATAGCTCAGTATATTGATTTATAACAATATTATTATTAATTGACGGTCCCTTTCCAGGTAAAGCCGCTACCGGATTTAGGACCCTCTATTCCCGTAATCCGTATACTGAACGGAGTGAACTACGTTAATTCTACCGTACACAGCCCACAGTAAGAGATGGTACCTAAGTATTCTCTCATGAGGTAAAAATACCACGACCTGCTCGAGTTAAAATACTTCGCCATGCTTCAAATAGCGCCACGCTCCAACCGGCAGATCACCCAATCTTATCTTACCAATGCGGATACGCTTCAACCCGGTTACTTTTAATCCTACCAGTTCGCACATTCGACGGATTTGGCGTTTCTTGCCTTCGCGTAAAATAAAGCGTAATTGATCTTGATTCTGCCAGCTCACCTCGGCATGTTTTAATTCTTCGCCATCCAGGCTCAGGCCATGATTTAACAGATTCAATGCATGTTTCGAAAGCATTCCTTGCACGCGTACCAGGTATTCCTTGTCAACGCCTGATTCCTCGCCAATCAATTGCCTGGCAATGCGGCCGTCCTGCGTAAATACCAGCAATCCCGACGAATCAATATCCAGCCGGCCCGCCGGAGCCAAGCCTTTCAAATGCATTGGACTGAAATGTTGCGGTGCTTGATCGCCGTGAAAACGGGATCCCCGGCTTATCAGACTAACGGCAGGCTGGTAACCCGGCTCCGGCTGCCCCGAAACGTAACCGATAGGCTTATTCAGCAATATGGTAACTTGACCCAATTGTTGCGCTTGCGCTGCATGGTTAAGCTTTATTTTCTGAACGGGATAAATCTTCGTGCCCAGTTCAGTGACACGCTCGCCGTCCACAAATACCCATCCGCGTTCGATGTAGCTATCCGCTTCTCGGCGCGAGCAGAGTCCTTGTTGGGACATGAGTTTGGATAACCTGACTTTTTCCATAAGCTCGTATAACACTTTATGGCCTTGTATACGCATCATTGCCAGAACTTGGCATTATAGTTTGAACCCTTGTCTTGTTTCAGATAAAATCTGTTCCTCCCAGGCGCGTAGCTCAGCTGGTTAGAGCACCACCTTGACATGGTGGGGGTCGTTGGTTCGAGTCCAATCGCGCCTACCAGGGAATCGTAAGTAAATTTCCTGTTAAACATCAAGAATCCACCTCCGAAAGCTCTTCTCTGAGATTCTCGTATTCTTGCATACCTTCTCGGACCGGTTCGACGGTGCGGAAATGCGTGTTTGCCCGAAAGCGGAAATAACCGACTTCTACTCATTGCCTGCCCGTAGGACATCAAAACCCCAGCATCAGCGTGAAAGTACCTAGGGTTAAGTTACAAAATGTAAGCAAACAAAGGAGTGGTGGCACGTCTGTATGCAAGGAATCCAATATCGCGAAGGCGCGTGTCCAGTTCAAGCAAAATAAACTGCAGCCGTAGGCAGGATGCGGTGCGGTTTCGTGAGGACAGGGCAAGGCGCGATGAAGCAGGACAGTGCGACCATGGGGTGAAGCACCCTTGTTCGCAGAAAGGCCTGACCCCAGCAGCGGGATGTGGAGTTACATAGGGATGTGACATCATCCCGAGCATCCCGCTAGCCGATTCCCGCTTCGCGGGACCCCGGATTCAATAAGAAACGGCCTCCAGCGGAGGCCGTGATGATGAATCCTGAACAGGGCAGAACACCCTTGGATCCACTAGGAAGTTTTGCTTGTACCCCGGCGCCGAACAACCGCACCCATCAGCCCCAAACCAGCCAGCAACATGGCATAAGTTTCGGGTTCTGGAACTACTGTGGCGACTTGGCCGGCAAAGATGGCACCCGCTGAACCATTCGATATCCCGCTGACGGTGATATATGACGCGCCGGATAGAGATTGGCCATAGTCGAGGCTGAGAGAGTCACCCCCCGGATTCACGCTTGATGCCAGAAGCGTATCATCGCCCCCCCCAACAACTCCGTTAGCCCCAGCCGAGAAAAGGGATATCGCGGAAAGAATGCCGTCGAAGGTTACTGCTGGAGAGACAGTCGTTGGGACATTTTGCACTAAGTAACTCGAACCGATGTTAGGTTCCGAAAGGGTAAACGTGAAGATCTCGCTAAAGCTCGTCCCGCCTCCTAATACGGTGCCGGCAAACCCCGTGGGCGGGGTGGCGGGCAATGTGCCAAGATCGGTCGCAGCGTTAGCTCCGACGCTGGCGCCCGCCAGTATTGCCACGGCAACAGCCCGCTTCAAAGAAGAATTTATCATAGTTCTTACTCCTATTAAGTTTGTATTCCAAATATTCCTGCGTCAAACTCATCCATATAGCTCATCTATACGGTAATTCTATTGCAACTGAAATACAGAATAATTTTTGGATATTTTTACACTAAAAATACCGAGCTCCGGAAAAAATGGAATGATGAAGCTCGATGGTTGGTAGGCTACACTAAGCGATGAAGTTATCCAATAGACCGATCGGGCTAGTAAGAAAGAAACAAGTGACGATGCAATCAATCTCATGAAGAAAATCAAAGCACGAATCATGCCAATATTAGAGGAAACAAGCATCGCCAACCCGCCTTGTGCTGAAACAAACGCATAATTGCTTTGGCGTGGGAAGGAAACTGGCACCGGCGGTGCCACATTTTGAAGTGGCTGGAAATAGGAAAAACCAGGGGACGTCAGCGCCGCATCAATTGAAGGGGATGAAAAAGAAATTAGAAACAGTCTTGGGAGTTTGGCTGCCGACTGGGACTCGGACAGCGTTTATGACTTTGGGAGTCTTACGGTAAACCTTGCGCTAATCTTAACCGGCAGTTGGATGGGGGAGTGGTGTATGCGGTTTTTGGGTGCAGGGCATGGTGCAACGACGCGGAGTGATTATTCCATTCCAGGTGGCCCACTACCGCCCGTAAACATCTTCAAAGCGCACGATATCATCTTCGCCCAGATAAGAGCCTGACTGAACCTCAATCATTTCGAGCGGGACACGTCCCGGATTTTCCAAACGATGGCGCGTTCCTAATGGAATAAAAGTGGATTCATTTTCGGACACCAGATAGCTTGTATCTCCCCGTGTCACGTGTGCGGTGCCCCGCACGACAATCCAATGTTCCGCACGATGATGGTGCATTTGCAGCGACAAGGCGGCGCCCGGCTTGACAACAATACGCTTTACCTGAAACCGCTCGCCGGCGTCGATGCCATCATACCAGCCCCAGGGACGAAATACCTTGCGGTGCAACTGTACCTCGGGTCGCCCTTCACGCTTAAGATTATCCACAATTTTCTTGACGTCCTGGGTTTTGCTCATATGGGCAATGAGTACCGCATCCGGCGTTTCAACGACTACCATATCCTCCACGCCTACGCATGCCACCAGCCTGTCTTCCGACATGACCAGCATGTTATGACAATCATGTAACATCACGTCACCCTGCGACACATTGCCCCATTGGTCCTTCGGCAGCACTTCCCACAAGGAATCCCACGCGCCAACGTCGGACCAGTCGGCCGACAGCGGAATGACTGCGCCGATAGGCAGCGAACTGTCACCGGCAGTAACACGCTCCATGACCGCATAGTCGATCGAATCACTCGGGCACTGCGTAAATGCCTCTCTGCTTACACGCAAAAAATCGCCATCGATTGAACCCTGATCCCAGGCCGCACGGCACGCCGTCAGTATATCTGGCCGGCAGAAACCGATGGCCGAGAGCCATACCGAGGCTCGCAACATAAATAAGCCACTATTCCAAAAATAAGAACCGGCATCAAGATAAGCCTCTGCCGTGGCAAGGTCGGGCTTCTCCACAAAGCGCGCTATGCGACAGGTTCCATCCTGGTCGATGGGCCCGCCGGACTGGATATAGCCATAACCTGTTTCGGGAGAATCAGGCTTGATGCCAAACGTGACCACTGCGCCTTCATCGGCAAGCGCCACACCTTTGCGGACCGCCGCCTGAAAACGCTTTGTATCCGCGATGACATGATCTGCGGGCATGACCAGTAAAATCGGATCGGCCCCCTCTCGCATTACCGCCAAGGCAGCCAAAGTCAGGGCAGGCGCCGTATTTCGTCCTACAGGCTCGAGCAGGATCGCACCTTTCTTGCCTATCAAGCGTAATTGCTCTGCGATTACAAAGCGGTATTCTTCATTGCAAACCACCAACGGTGCCCCGAGTTCTATGTCTGCCAATCCTTCCATGCGACGCACGGTAGCCTGTAATAGAGAGTCATTTCCAATCAGCGGCAAAAGCTGCTTGGGATATTTTTCGCGTGAGAGTGGCCACAAGCGGGTGCCTGAACCCCCGGAAAGCACGACAGGAATCAATAACGACATGAGAGTTCCCAGTTTGGATAATTTATGTTATCGGTTAACTTCATCTTTGCCTCATCAGAAATCTCTGCCACTCAACTATGTTTTCGAGAGACTTGACCCCCCCCAGGCTAAGGCAAGGACTTTCGCAGTATCTTTTGTATGCGCTTCGACTCAATTTCCATATCCTTCAGGGTTAGTGTTCTGCCAGCGCCAAGCGTCCGCGCACATCGCGTCCAATCCAAGCTCCGCCCGCCAACCTAGTAAATTCAATGCAAGCGCCGGATCGGCGTAACAGGAGGCGACATCGCCGGGACGCCGGGGAGCGATCCTGTAGGGTACCGGCTGTCCACTTGCTTTTTCAAAAGCGTGCACCATATCCAGTACGCTATATCCCGTGCCCGTGCCGAGATTGATTGTCATACACCCGCCT
Organism: Nitrosospira sp. NpAV; assembly: GCF_000832065.1. Classification (GTDB taxonomy): domain Bacteria; phylum Pseudomonadota; class Gammaproteobacteria; order Burkholderiales; family Nitrosomonadaceae; genus Nitrosospira. The sequence goes on from NZ_JXQM01000008.1 coordinate 290,497, forward strand.
TGCCCCTGGCGCTCCAAAGCATCCAGCGCTTCCAACGCCTTAAGATGCCCCAGCGCCAGATCCACGACATGGATATAATCCCGTACCCCGGTGCCATCCGGAGTCGGGTAATCATTGCCCCATACGTTAAGATATTCTCGTCGTCCCACTGCCACCTGGGCTACAAAGGGCATCAGGTTATCGGGAATACCCCGCGGATCTTCCCCAATCAAGCCACTGGCATGCGCACCCACCGGATTGAAATAACGCAAGATGCCGCATCGCCAAGCAGGGTCGCTGCGGTACAGATCGCGCAAGATCTCCTCAACCATCAGTTTTGTACGTCCGTACGGGTTGGTAGCCGAGAGCGGGTGGTCTTCGCTTAGCGGCAGTCGCTGCGGATCGCCATAAACCGTGGCGGAAGAACTGAATACAAGCGTCCGTATCCCACACTCGCCCATCGCCTCCAGCAGGCGAAGCGTCCCAACCACATTGTTGTCATAGTATGCCAGCGGCTGGTTGACCGACTCCCCCACTGCCTTGAGGCCGGCGAAGTGAATTACCGCGTTCGCGCCGCTCTCACGCAAGGCGGATACCAATGCAGCACGATCCCGGCTGTCGCCTTGCACCAGATTCAATTTTTTGCCGGTAATACGTTCCACCCGCGCCAATGCCTCGGGATGACTATTGCAGAAATTGTCAAATACCGTGATATCAAAGCCTGCGTTCAGCAATTCGACGCAGGTATGCGAACCGATATAACCAGCACCGCCGGTGACTAAAATCATGGGAATATTAATGACAAAAAATCACTAAACGATCATTTGGCGTGATCCGGGTTTCACGCATTCCTCGTACTTGTATATTCATAGGCGGCATTGAATCCCCTCACTCAATGAAAAAGACATTATCGGCACCTTCAAGTTGCTAAGAAGCTAGTGCGTAAGTTCCGTGGCAAGGATTTCGACGATCCGCTCCGCTGCTTTGCCATCCCACAGATGTGGCCTACGGCCCTGCTTCCCTTCCCCGCGGAGTACCTTGCGCACCTCGGCAACAATGCGTAGCGGGTCCGTGCCAGCCAGAACATTGGAACCCTGCTCCACCGTCACCGGGCGTTCGGTATTTTCGCGGATGGTAATGCACGGCACCCCGAGGGCAGTGGTTTCTTCCTGCAAGCCCCCACTGTCCGTCAACACCACGGCTGCATCTTTCCATAGATGGAGGAAGGCCATATAAGCCTGGGGTCCCACCAGGGTGATATTCGGTCCAAGATCGATGCCAAATTTATTGAGGTTGCCTCTCGTACGCGGATGGACCGGAAAAATCAAGGGAAGGTCGAGGGCGATCTCCTTCAGCGCGCCACCGATACGCACCAGCATCTCGGCGTTATCCACGTTGCTCGGCCGATGTAGCGTTACCACTCCATATCGACCGCCATCCGTCATATGCGCCGCCTTGAAGCTGCTTATTTCAAAACCGGAAGCACCCGTGCCGGCTAGTTTCTCTGCCTGGTATAGCAGATTATCAACCATTACGTGCCCGACATAATGAATCGCGGAATCCGGCTTCCCTTCCCGCTTCAAGTGCGCAACCCCGCTGGGTTCAGTCACAAAAAACCAATCCGCAATACTATCGGTAACCATACGATTGATCTCTTCCGGCATAGCCATGTCTCCGCTTCGCAAACCCGCTTCAACATGGGCCACCGGGATATTGAGCTTCTTTGCTACAATGGAACAGGCCAAGGTGGAATTTACGTCACCCACCACCAGCACGGCATCAGGCCGGGTTGTTTCGCACAATTCCTCGAAGCCAATCATGATCTTGGCTGTCTGCTGGGAATGGCTACCGCCCCCCGCTGCCATGAAAACATCCGGCTCGGGAATACCCAGTTCTTCAAAAAATACATCGTTCATCTCCCGGTCGTAATGCTGGCCGGTATGGATGATTCTGAATGTCAGGCCAACGCGCCCTTGCAGTGCGCGTACAATGGGAGCGATCTTCATGAAGTTCGGACGCGCCCCGGCAACCAGATAGATGACTTTCATATATGCTCAGCCCGCTCGCTCGAGGGCAGGTGCCGTTTGCCCAACGTAACGCCGAAGAGACCCAACCCCGCCAGCATCATTAGATAAACCCCCGGCTCAGGCACCGTTGACACCGATGACATCGATGCCATGGTCACCGACCGCAGGGTTTCTTCTCCGTCTCCGATGTTAACCCCGGTGGAGTATGCTGAAATCAATTCCGCAGTTTTGGTAAAACCATAAACGCCGGTTTTAAACCATACCCCATGCTCGTCGTTGAAAGTGTTTATGTGATTTGTCTCCCTGAATAACAGGGTCCCATCCTTCCAGAACTCCATAAAACCCGTATCGTTCCCTGCCCATTTTACGTGTAGAGCCAGATTAGTCCATTTATTTGTCTCGAGCCCCCAGGACGCCAGTTCCCGGCGCTCATAGTCGATGTCAACTATCGGTGGCGTACCGGATGGGGAAGTTATCCTGTCATAATCAAACGCATTGATAAGTTTCAATTCATCACCCTGAATCCATAGGGAAAGGGCGGGCCTCCTGGACGTGCTTTCATTCGCGTCGGCGGTAGTCTGAAACTGTGCAATGATCATATCGTGATTAGTAGCAACAGGCCTGAATGTCTCCGGGAGATAATAGCCCCAGGAATACCAACGCTCTGAACCTATAGGGTCTTTGGGAGCGCTCACTTCGGAACGAAATCCCCCATTTGTTCGTACATCGCCAGTCATGACCGTCGACCGCAACTCCAATTTGCCGGAACCCGCGGGATCGATTGCCTGCTCTAAACGTCCTGGAATGCCGGCAGCGGGTATTTTTCCCCAATTGTAGCTAACGCCGTTCGCTTCCAGGGATACATAGCGGGAGAAATTACCGTCATTCAATCTTCCATTGAAGAGAATATCGGCGTAAGCAAAACTACCATAAAGTACAAAAACAATACTCGCAACAACTGTTCTAAACGTAACCATCTTCGACCTTTCAGAAAATTAAACAACCGTCGTTAAAGCTGACGGATGGGGGGTTATGGACAAACGTCCGGATATGCGCCGCCTGAACGACGCGTCTTAATCGGGCCACTTTTTGTAATCATCGTCTGGCATCGGCTCAAAGTGACGCAAATACTGCCTAATCATCTCTTCAGCCATTTGCCCTGCCGCGATACAAAAAGTACCCTCTTGCTCAAGAATCCTTCCCCCAGTATTCTCTTCAGGTGCTAAAACTCTCCAATCACTTATTCGATGTGCGCCTATCAATCCGCCCTGATCTCAACGGCTTCACATGTCTCACCACCAACTCTTATCTCAACTCCGCCGCACTTCTCCATATAGTACCTTGCAGCGGCACTTCCTATCCCTCCAAAAGAATCTCAACTTTAAATACCGCATAACCACCATATCGTTGTTCCAGATCGCGCTCCCTTTGTACAGCACATATTGTCGCAGCTAAAGCCGATGGTTTAAACCTTAAGATGGAAAATTAATCACCACGCCAAAACTCATCCACAAGAGATTTTGTATTCAGAATATTTGCCCTGGTGGAAGCACCAAATACGATAGCCTCGATATTCGGTTGCTGACAAATCCATTCAATCGCTTCCTCCGGCGCAATGGCACCCGAGGCGAACACCGACATGGCGATGGCGCGAAATTTTTTCTCGCGCAAGACGCGCTCATAAGCGTCAAACCCGCCACACATGCGGAAGCCAATCTTATTGATGTTGGAACACACGATGGGGTTCTCGATACCTAACTCTTCGAGCACATCCAGTAACATCGGCATATTCATGGTAATAAAGCCCGGTTCAGCGTTGTAGCGGATTTTGATGTGATTGGCGAAGATACGGAATGCCTCCTTGAAGCCCAGGCCAAGCAGTAAATCAACCACCACATTTTGCAGGAAGATGACGGGTGTATTAAGTCCAGCAAACATCTTCATTTCCGCATCCACCAGCAAAGTGGTGATGCCTTCAATGTCTTTCCTTGCCAACGACATGCCCCCTCGCATTGCCGCGTTCACAATGCCCTCGTCAGGCATGAACCGCTTCAGTGCGCCCAGCATGCCATCCTCGGTTACGGCGTTTGCGTATTTATGCGCATACGGCATGCACGGTAAAAACTGGAATTCTTTGTAACGTTCCGGATCCGTCCGCATGTGATCGCACACCAGCGCAATGCGGTCATGGGTGGTGCACATGAAAGACTTGATACCCTCATCATAGGCATTATCCAGCACATCAATAATCGCCTTGATATCCTGAAAGCGCATTGATTGTGCCCGCGCCTTCTCTTCCGACATATGGTTAACTCCAAAAAACTGGTTATCACCAAACAACAAACGATCCATTTTTTTTCCTCGGTCTAAATCTGAGTGGTACGTCTATGTAGCTTAACGGGCGCCAAAAAATAGGCTCTTCTTTTTCTTCGGCGCGGGCGTCGGATTAATGCCTGATGTGAGAGATGGACCTCTTTCCGCGTCGGCGATCATCATCGCGATCACACGATCAGTCATCATTGCCTCTTCAAATGAATTGACATTGGCACTGGCGCCCATTTCCTCGATACAGCGCATAAAGTGATCCAGTTGTGCGGAATACTCTTCGCCTCGAAGATAGAACCAGACCGGCTCGGTCAGATCTGTGGTGTAACGGGCGTTCCATCCCTGCCGATAGCCATTCGGAATGTCCTGCGTATCGCGTATATATACCTGGCATTCCTGACGATCGGCGTAAATACGCCCCTTCGTACCCCAGAAGGACATTTTTGTGGTCATTTTCCGGTAGGATTCATCGCTCCAGTTCACCGATATCTGGACACTCTTGCCATCGTCATAGAACAATGTCCCGAATACCTCATCATCGGTATCCTTCGAGAAAATTTTGTTCAATACCGAACCACCCACTCCCTGTGGCGCACCCAGATACCAATTCACCAGATTGATCGGATGAGCAGCGTAATCGTACAGACAGCCCCCTCCCTCCGAACGTTGTGTACGCCAAGTCGAGCCTTTTGGCTTCAATACCACCGGGCCATACGCCTCAGCCAGCACATGCGAGACTTCACCAATCGCTTTAGCATCCAGCAGACGTTTGACCTCCTGAAAAGAGGCGACAAAACGGCAGTGATATCCGACCTGGTTGACCAAGCCTTTCTCATTGGCGACTTGCGTAAGCGCCTCCCCTTCTTTTGTATCCAGGCAAAAGGGCTTCTCGCAAAAAACATGCAGATTTTTATCGAGCGCAGCTTTGACCATCTTGATGTGCATGCTGGAGGGGGTAGCGATGATAACTGCATCGAGCTCAACCTCGCGCAACATCGCATCGAAATCTGTATAGGTACGAACGCCGGTGTATTTATTAAGCACATCAAGTATGTAGCCCGTGGAATCACAGACCGCTTCCACTTTTACGCGTGGATGAGCGTTGATCATGGCATGATGGGATAAGCCCATTTTGCCAAGACCGACAACAGCAATGCGAACCATACCAATAACTCCTTAAGTAATATTATCCATTCAAAACTTCGTTCTTGACCATATCATAGGCCGACTTCCCCTTCTCAATCAGTTCACGGTTCGGCGGTCGATGCTGAGCCAAATCAAGGTATTGCAATGCCTCCACCGCAGTCAACTCAGGCTTATGCACAAACGCACCTACATCAAGCAAGTGACGATCCACATCCAGTAATTCATCCTGATAAACCGAGATGGTAGGAATTCCCAGCACCGCCATCTCGCGAGTCATGGTCCCTCCTGCCCCGATGAACAGATCACAGTCGGGAGCAATGTCCGCGATGTCAAGCGCCGTAGTCACAACCCGTATACGTGAAAACTTGGGTCCCTGGTAATGGACGCCTTGTTCCTTGCCCCTGGGCAGCAGAACAATATCCACGTCGTTTTGCATCCCCAGCAAAAGCTCATCAAGAAAATTGCGGTTCCCTTTGTAATATTGGGCAGTCCACGGCTCCGGCCGAATGTAGACAACCTTTCGAGACTTAGCCTGTCTGTTCCCGCCAGTATGCTGGGATAGGCGTTCATCGAGCTCCCACAAATAAATGCCTTCTTTCACGCCAGGGTAATGAATCACCTTCTTTGGGTTGGCCCACTGCTTCTTCAGTTTTTCCATACCCAAAAATTCCGGAACCATAATCTTGTGGGCACAGATAAAAGCGGGAATATTCCCCATCGCGTGCTCATTGTCGTTCATATAAATGGAGCGCACGCCCAGCAGGCGGGCAACTCCGGGAGAATGGAAGGAACTCTGGGAAATGGCGACATCTATCTGGCGCGCGGCAAGAAATCGTCTGAGCTGCATCACTCGAATTGGGAAACCGAAAAGTTTTGCGGACAGTTTGCCGCCGTAATGGACTCCAACCACTTCATGTTTGAATCCATGGAGATCCAGTAACTCTATGGTGTTTGCCAGTGGCCGCGAAGTGATAATGACTTCGTGTTCCCGTTCCAGATCACGGATCATCGCAGCAAACATATTGATGTGGGGTGAATTTGTAAGTTCGAACCAAATTTTCATCGGGAAAATACCGTATATCCAAAAAACATGGCTATCGCATATGCGATACCTGAGTTGAGAAAATATTGAAGTTCCGCAAATCTGCCGGTAGACAGAATTCTCGAACAGCGAGCAGAACAGTGCGGCTACAAAAAAAGATGCGGAAGATCAAGCGTTCCCGCTATCCAGCCTTGCCGCGTGGTAGAGATTATCAAGCGCCCCTAGAATTTTAGGAGTCGAGAAGCACTCCTTCGCTCGTATGAATGCCCGCTCGCGCCTACTCTCGCTAGCGTCGGTGTCAAGCAAGCTGTCAATGAGCGCCGCGGCCAAAGCCTCGACATTCCCTGGCGCAATGAGAACGCCGCAAGCACCATTCTCCAACACGTCCGGGATACCGCCAATCGCGCTTGATAGGACTGGAACGCCAGCCGCCATGGCTTCCAATATGCATACCGGAAGTCCTTCGTAATAGGATGGAAGCACCAGCAGATCCGCCGAGGCGAGCAGCGCGTCCTTGGCGGATCCATCAACCCAACCGGGTAGATTTAAAGCATGACGTACACCGAGCGCCTCGGCTTGTCGGGCTACTCTATCCAGATCGCCGTCCCCGGCAAGTGTAAATCTTGCTTCGGGTAGCCGCTCAAGTACTTTCGGTATGGCCTCAACCAGATCGAATACCCCTTTCTTTTGGTGCAATCTGCCAAGAAAAAGAACATGCGACGCATTCTTTCGTCGCATACCGATGCGCTCCGGCGTAATGACTGGATTGCCGAGCACGACCACAGTTGCGCCGGGGGCAAGTTGTGCCAACGCATTACGCCAACTTGAAGTCAAGGTAACGACAGTGCGCGCACCGCGTAAGGTATGGCGGACCCATCGGCGTGCTAAAGGACCACACTCATCACGAACGAATATCGGGAATTCGCCACTGTGCACATGAAAAATATAGGGTACGTCAAAAACCCTGGCGACCGCGCAAAAAATTGACTTACGCCAGAAACTTCCACGTGAAGCACTATGCACGTGCACCAATTCTACCTGCCGTAAGATCAACATCCGAAGAAAAACTGTCAAGGCGCGCGCCATGACCAGAGGCTGCCTGGCGAGTCCCGGCCGTTCATAGGAACTCAGATATTTCACATTCCATTTGTCAAAAAATCCTGCATCCCGATATGTTCTGACAACCGAGGTCATTCCTCCGGTCCAATTTAAGGAGATACCGATCATAATGATTTTCCGCAGCGGCCTATCGTTCACGGCGATACCTTGCAGCAGCTAGGTCCAGACACGCGAATCGGGATCGATCGCGATTTCTCCCTTTTCCAGAATTAAGCGGGTGAAACTGCCCGTAAGCATGGGCGGCCGAAACCCAAAGCATAAGCACCATCCCTTCGGAAACTCGAGTCATGGTTCTGTTCCAATTAACATGCTATATGGCCGCTTCCATGCGCGTACTGGCATCTCGTGCGGGTGCTGCGTATGCACGGTCCAAGCGCCGTTTGGAATATTTGGGCATGGTGGAACGCCAAGCTGAACCAATTATCAACCAAAAAATGAAAGCTCCTCGAGGATCGGTCAACATCGGGGAAGAAGGTGTATTTGCCAGGAGCAATGTCAAGGCTGCCAGTGCGAGTAGCGCGGCACGGTAATCCGAAGTTCCCACCGAACGCCATGCGCGCCGTAACAGCGTAACCCACAACACCGCGAAAAAGATCATCAGGAAGGCTGCACCAATGAAACCCGACTCTGCCATGATATTTGGCCAGTAAGTGTCGAGAATGAATTTGCCTTGCAGGAACCACCAATAGCGTCCAAACCCAAGTTCCCAGAACAAGCTCAAGTCAAATTTCTGCGCACCGGGTCCGCCATAAGTGCCAAGTCCCGAGCCCAGCGGGAAAAATTGCCGGGCTATGTCGATACCGTGATCTGTAATAATTGCCCGTTCGGATCGATGGGATAAAAAATCGTCCAGCAGACCCCACTCCGCGAGGGTACTTTGCATCGGGATGTAGTCAAAGTAGACAAAACTTGTCACCAGAAGCCCCCCCAGCAAGCTGGTAATCAACAGCAGCAGATGCAGGTATTGCCGCCACACAATTACGGCAAACAGGAGTAGGGCAAATGCCATTGCAAACAACTCCTGACGCTGGCCTGAAAGCAATACAAACACGGTATAAATTAAAGCGATCCACCCCCACGACCGCCCACGTCCTGAAATCAGTTGGGCCATCGCGCCTGTTACAAGCAGGGCGCTGATGATGGCGAGGTACCCGGCATGATTGAAGGGACCACGATACCGTGCGCCCACTCCAAAGAAAGGATTTACCTGACCGTCGGGATTCACTCCAAACACCTGCGAATGCACGCCGGGCATGGTGATTTCCAGTGCCAGAATGGGAGCAATGAGAACCCATGACCACAGGATGATTTTGCGCATCAGATCATCCACCCGTTCATTCCAGATTAACATGGTGCCCACAGCAAACATGAGGGGCCACTTGAGGTTGTACTGCAATTGCCAGAGCGCGGCGAACGTATGCGAGCGGCCCAGCATACTGCTCAGCAGGGCCACGGCGAAATGGCATGCCAATAAGATCAGAAGCACGCGGAGTACTCCATCTTGACCCGCAAGCTTCGAAACGCATTGAGCACTTGCAAGTACGAGACCAAACGTCAGAAGTTCAAGAACGTATCCAACAGGCACGCCCCCGCTCTGCTGCATGCCATTTGTAAACAACATCACACACCAGACCACAATCAGCAGAAAACCACGCCGATCCGCAATGCCCTGCGTACTCATGAATAGCAGGGAAACCGTTGCAAGCGCTATGAAGACAAAGAGCGCACCGGCAAGTAGGAACTGTCCTGTGCCGACCAGTACCGCACTCAAAAAAGAAAATGCAAAAAATATCAATATTACGGCCCATGGCCAGGCCTTTCCCAGGTTTTTTGAACTAGCAACGTTCATTGTCACGGATCCTTATTGCCCCTGCCCCGCGCCGCAAGGGGTAAGTGCGGCCATTTCCGCATAGCTCGACTTGGGACCGCCAAGATGAATGAAATCGGCGTAAATGGTACGCTCGGCAACCGCCATCTTATTGCCCGGCATATAGAGACCCGTCTTGGGCCAGTTGCCAAGCCAGGTTTCATAAGCGTTTGGAGACTTGAGGCTCTCATAGACCTTATCGCCATTCACCCAAATACTTAATGCCCCCTTTCCAGGCTCATGGGACCAATCCGCACGGATCACGAAGCAATACCACTGCTTGGTCTTGATCTTGTCGAGCCGGAACGCATTCTTGGTAGAATTCTCCTTTGTGGCGGCATCCGCACCCTCGATTTTTCGAACATTGGAACTCAACTCGAGATTGAGAGTGTCGCCGATTGCAACAAAGGAAACCGGGGGTGAAAGAACCGCAGTCTTCTGACTGGTATGAATCTGACTGACTACCGTGGGAGCCGGATTGAATTCCCAGTTATCAGGGAAATATACGCTCATGGCATACCAGCGAACGCCTTCCCGCTGATACTCCTTCAACGGAGAGATTTCAGTGCGGAACCCGCCGAATACTTTCTCATCAGTATTGCGGACGCGCGCCATCAATACCGTCCTTCCGCTGCCGGCGGGGTCCGGCACCAGTTCAATATTTGCGGGATCGGCACTGTTCAGGGCGTAGCGCTTATAAAAATCTTGAGCGGGAACCACACCTCCACGCGCTTTTTCCACTTGCGCAAAGACTGGGGCCAAAATACCTAACTGTACGATAACCCATACCAAGCTGAATAATCCAGAATTCATTTCTCTCTCCTTTTTAACGGCGATCTGCGAATTCTCTCGGGGAGCAGCATCTCTTCCTCATGTGTCCACGCCCGAAACACCCATACACCCGTCCACATTACGGCGAATGCCAGTCCTGTCGCGATCAGCATAGCCATAACACCACCACCCGCTGCTACCTTGGTAGCGGCAACCGCTCCGGCCGCAAGAAGAGCGGCAAGGCCGAACTTGGCTAGGCTGATCCAATGCAAGCGATATCTCCACTGCGCGGTCTTCAGCCGCACGAGCACCATATACGAATAAGCAACCTCAGCAATTACCAGTACCACAAACAGAAGCGCCCAGTGCTGCGCTTCGGCGACAAGAAAAAGCAATAACGGCGTTACGCTGAGAAGGATGCTGGCGCGACTGGTAAGGCCGGAGCGACCGAGCGCGTGAGCGAGCAAATCAGTCAGTCGATGATGCGCCCAAACCAGAAGGACAGTTAACCATCCCACAAGAGGCCAATGCGCCGTCTCGTAACGGCCGCCGCTCAACAGGCCACATATCTCCTCTCCACGTACAATAACCACAACCAATAATGGCAGCAAAAACAAAAGATTTGCCTTAAATGCCAGCCCAATCCGCGTACCCATTTTTTGAAGGTCGCCTTCTTCGGAAAAGCGGGCGATGAGCAGCGTACGTATAATCCCGAGGAGAAAATCCATCGGCATAAACTTGCGAACCTGTTCAGCAAGGTTGCGTGAAAATCCGAGCGGTGCCGTTGCCTCCGTACCGATAATGCGAGTGACCAGCAGGATTACCATTTGTCCTCCCCAGCTCAAGTTGGCCAGGTTGCTTATCCATGCATTGCGCCCCGCTCGAAGCATCTCTCTCCAACGTGGGAGGCACCAGTCAGGCTCTCCGGCCGGATCATCCCGGCATGCGACAAGATGCCGATATAGAAAGATGGCGGCAACTATTAGACTTCCGCCGCTAGCGGACAGTTCAGCGATTGCCAGACCCTCGGCTGTCCGCCACCCCTCATTTTGAAATACCCAAAAGGCAAAAACGAGCATGGCAATATTGCGGGTCATTTGACTCACCTGTGCCGCAGCCTGTAGCAATAGGCACGACAGAAGCTGGTCCCGAAAAACTCGCCCGACACCTTCGACAAACATCACTACTGCATAGATTCTGAGAGCGCCGGTCGCATTTTCCAGTCTAAACCAATCATTCAACGTTGGTGCCAGCATGAAAAGCAAACACGCACCTATCAGCAATGTGCACGCCTGCACCATAAGGCACTGCCAGACAAATTTACCCAGTATCTTCCCCGTGGCTTTCAGCTTCGCCTGGGGAACGAATACAGCGGTCACCCACTCCATTCCAAAGCCTGACAAAACCAGCCCAATCTCCAGAAGGGCAAATGCAGCTATATAGTTTGCATACTGTGGCTCGGGAAGTTGTCGTGCGATCCATACGAAGATAAGAAATGCGGCAAGGGCATTCAATAGCCGTCCGGCGGTATACTGAACAATGCTTCGCCGGAACGCTGCAGCTGAATAATTAGCGCCCAAATCAACCGCTATTTAGCTACGAGGCAGGTCGTTAGTTATGCCGATCAATTGGGCTCTTTGCTCGACGGTTAGCACTTCGAGCAAGTTTTTAATAAAACGATCATGCAGTGCGTACGCTTTTCCAGTATCGCCACCAATTGAGGACACCCGAAATATCAATCCATCGGGTACTTCCCCGGTCAGTCCGGACTTTAATTGAACGAGCCGCTGTCCGAGCAATCCGGTTACTGTTTCACTACCTACCCTGATCCAGTATGTTATGGGTTCTTGACGAGATCCCGCTTGTGCATTAAGCCTCTTAACGTTGAGTTTCGCGTTTGCCACTGCAATTTCTTCCTCTTTCACCTTCTTTACCAGAAAACCCTGACTCGCATAACAGGACTCGGGCCGATGAACCCTCAAGCGCCCCGTTTGATCTCCACCATAAGCAATAGCGAGCATTATCCGTTCGCCATTTGGACCTATATAGGTACGCGCCAGAGTCTCATCGTAAATACGGCTAACTTTTTCCGCCAATTCCGGAGGCGGCAATATCGGAATTATCGTCTCATCAATTCTCCAGCCAGAGAAATTTTTAGGAACAAATGATTCAAGGGAAATGCCTTCTTTGTTCTCAACCTGGTGCCTGCCTGGTTGAAGCAGAAGTGCCATGGCACTCGAAGCGAGCATCAGTGAGCCGATGAAGACCGCTTTTACCATGATCTTTTTCATTCCTCGACCTCATACCGTATTTGGAAAGAATTCAAGCTGGGAGATCTCCATTGCTAAGACAAGAAAAAAACTAGTGAGCAAATTCCCGCTCTCTAACCCCGAACCGAAGTAAAGAATCAACAAACATAATGAGCAACAGCGCACTAAGAAACAGAACCATGCCGGCAAATCCGTGAAGGAATCCCTGACCTGCCTCATCGCCAAAATGATAAGTAATCAGTGTCAGTACCATTACGCGAATAACATTGGCCGTAAATGAGATCGGAATGATAAGGATGGCAAGGGTGATATTGCGAAAAAGGGAATCATGCCGAACGATATTGAGATAAAGCAAACCAAGCGCTTCTAGCGTAAAAAGTGTTTGCAGGCCGGCACAAGCGTCAGCCACCAGCAGCTTATACTGGCCGATTTGAAGAATAACGCCATTACGGCCGATGGGATAATCCAGCCAGAAGAGTATGTGCTCGGCTACGTAAGATACGGCCATTTTCATCGGCATGGTTACAGTATCCACTACTTGGCCGGGAAGCGGTATCATGAAAAGCATGAAGAATAGTGGAAACCACTGTGCCTTGAGGGCGGCACCACCGCGCATGAGCAGGAGAACAGCAGCGAGCAGCCAGATTGCCGAACCAATCTCAAGGATATGGATTTCCTGCGAGCGGCCTATGATATAAAATGTCAGACCAAAGATAAAAATGGGCCAACCGGCTGCGGGGGAGGTAGGCTTACCCTCACTTGCACGCCACATCTCGGGCCATTTACGATAAGCCAGCCAGCAGGCTACAGCGAGGACAATGGGACCATGCCCTTGTTCGTCGGTTGCCCAAATGCCGTTGAAAAGATCGACCAGACTGGGTAAGTAAAGTACGAGCAACCCGATAGCAATCGGTAGCCAAACCAGCAGCCGCTGATACCGACTTTCAGGCTGCTCTGGATGCCTGCTGACTCCAATTGGGGAATCGATGTTCATCATTTGCGACACGTTATCGCTCTCCATGCCCCACGTTGGCCTTAAGGAGCATGCCAGATGCAAACACTGAGCGCATTCCTGTAAATACTGCTTGTTGGACCATTGCGGCGCGGTTCAAGCCAAGCTCCCTTTGCCGCTTGCCCGAGATTCGCTTCTCTTCCATTCCTTCTCCTCAGAACTCATTGAGCACTGAGCCCACTAGCATGGTGCGGGTTTGCTGGAGGCTACGGGTTAATTTGATCATTTCCGGTATCGAACTGCGATTTTTACGGGCAAGTACGAGAGCAGCCGCCGCACCGACGGCGATCATCTGAGCTTCGGCATATTCATTGGCGGCCGGGGTATCGACGATGACAATATCGAAATCGCGGACTAGGGATTGAAACAACTCGGCAAAACTAGAGCGGCCGATCAATTCCTGCGGGTTCGGCGGCACAGCACCCGCCGGCAGGACATAAAGGCCAGGCAACGAAGATATCCTGGCGATGGCCTCAATACCCACGCGGCCGGCGAGCATCCCGGAAAAACCGGCATTACTACTGAGCTTGAATAATTTATGCTGGCAAGGCGTGCGCAAATCCGCGTCAATAAGAAGTGTTCGTTCACCAAGCTGCGAAAGGACTATAGCGAGATTAGCGGCAATGAAGCTGCGCCCCTCTCCGACACCGGGACTCATGACCGCCAGAGCATTGCGACGCGTCTCGGCATTAAACCAGCGCAACATTAGCTGACTGCGTAAAGCACGCAGTTTTTCGACTACCGGACTGAATGGTTTATAGGCGGCTACTAGCTGATGACTGAGACTCGTGTCACTGGCGGGGAGATAGAGATGGTCAAATTGGCGCGAAAGCGCGAAACGTATATCTTCTTCGGTCAGTAACCCTAATTCGATGGCAGTATCACCAAAGCGCTTGCCCTGGTCTAGTTGCAGCCGTGAAACCCGCTCGGCGTTTTCCGCAGTAATACGTCCGGTTTCAATGAGGATGGCCCCAATTGAGCTACCGCTGCCAATGGCCTGGCCTTTTCCATAAGCAGGGGAATCGGCGGGATTGGCAGTTTGATTTCGTTTGATGGTTGGAAAAGTCACGGGTTTCATAATCCGATTCTGTTTGAGTTCAGGGAGCTTCCAAGGTTAATTGTTTGGATGCTTTATGACGATGGCCCCTGCCGAAAAACCGGCGCGACGTGGATGGCAAAGAAGCTGACGGTATAGTTGCGAGCACCGGTAGCTCGATGAACTCTATGAAATCTTCTTCCGAGCGCACACGACGATTGCCGAACTCAAGCATCAGCGCTATGCCAATCCCGAGCAATGTTCCGAGAAAGATTGAAATCAGCACATTGAGTAGAATCCGGGGCCGGGAGTGTTCTATAGGTATTGAGGCGGGGTTGAGCGCGATGACGTTTGTCTGCACCGAGAGACTTTCAAGCCGGGTTTGAGCTGAACGCTGACTTACACCCTCGAAATTACGCTGAGCAGCCTCGACATCACGCACGAGTACGCTGATTTGATCGCGCTGTCTGTTCAGATCAAGAACCCGTTTTTTTTGTATTTCCATCGCTTCAAGCAAATCTTTTTCTTTTTGCTTACCCACCTGAAAGGACGCTCCAATACTGCTATGGACTTGCTGGGTCTCCTTGGCCAGTCTGTTTCTGAGCGATGCAAGCTCGGATTGGGAACGCTGAGTTTGCGGGTGGTTTCTTCCCAGATGAACGTTGCTTTCCTGCAGCTTGGCCTCGAGGCGGGCGATGTCACCTTTAAGGCTGTTGATTAATGGGTTTTGTATCACTTCGGTCAGCGTTTCCGGGCCGCCGGCAGATTTGTGCTTACTACCACTGTCAGAGGTTTGCGCTTGGACAAAGGTTAGCTGCGTTGAAAGCTCATTAAGCTTGGCAACTTCATAATCAAGACGCTCATCAGTGGCTACAATGCCGGTTTTCTGCTGATAGGCAGAGAGTGCCTGCTGGGCTTTTTCAAGTTTGTCGCGCAGGATCTTGGTCTGATCGTCGAACCAGCTGGCATGTTGACGGGCAGGCTCGACCTTGAGTTCAAGATTTACGTCGATATAAGCTTTGGCAAAAGCATTGGCAACTGCGGCAGCAAAACCGGGTTCGACACCGCTAAATTCGATGTTGATGACATTGCTCTCGCGCGAGGGTTTGACGTCAAGCTTCTTCTTTAACAATTCGGCCAACCAAACAATGAGTTCACCCTCGCCGCCCGTGTCGTCAATCCATTGCTCATGAATCGCCGGATTTTCATCCAAGCCTAATATCTTGACGACGCGTTGAGCTACCCGGTCGCTATTGATGATATCCATCTGCGTAGCCATGTAGGCGGGACTTGCCAAGCCAGGGAGTACCATTCCGCCAACGGGTTCAGGCGATCTGACGTCAACCACCACCGCCGTGTTGGCGGTATATTGCTTGGGTAACAGCAGACTGACCACCAGTGTGGTGATTACCGTAAACAGCAGGATGGAAATCACCACCTTTCGGCGCGCCAGGAGGATGAGCAGAAGTTGATGGAATGTCATGACATTTGACCGTGGTCAGAAAATACTTTCGCGCACGTAGATGATGTCATTCGGTTGTACGGCATCGGTCATCTCGGGAGAGAGTTTTTCGACCCCACCTGCGGCATTCTGCCGATGGAGGCGCAAACGCCATTCGCTACCGCGCATGGTGGGTCCCCCACCTTGAGCCAGGGCTTGCATTACTGTCATATTACGTTCGATGCGATAGGCGCCCGGGCGCTGGGCTTCGCCATAGATATAGAAAACCGGTGCGCGATGCACGTAAATGGTGTCTCCACCGGCAAGAAAAATATCTTCCTCCGATTTTTCGCCAAGATAAAGGGCAGGGATATCTATTACCTTACGAAAAGGCTTGCCATCACGTAAACCCGTGACGATGGCAAAGTCATCGCCGGTTAGGGTCGCGCCCCCGGCAGCAGCGAGCATGTCAGTAACACGGCTGAGGGTTTCGAGCGGGAAACGCCCTGGTCGGTTAACCTGACCGAATACGCTTACCTGGTTACCGCGCATTTGCAGGAGCACGATATTAACCTGGGGTTGTCGCACAAAACCGCCATCCTTGAGTGCGGCGGCAATTTTCTTTTCCGCAGCAGCAATGGCGAGGCCACCAACTTCGACATTACCGACGAGGGGATAGGTAATGGTGCCAGTCTCGGATACACGAGTTTCGGTCGTGAGATCAGGATTCTGGAAAACCTGAATACGTAAAGCGTCGCCAGGGCCCAGTCGATAATCGAGATCCTCAGCAAAAACATTCATCGCCAACAGAGTCAGGGAAAGCACCAATAGCCGATTCATAATTCGAGTTATAGAGTTCATCTTTTCTTTAGATATTAGGGAAATTAAAAAATTCTCACTTTAAGCCGGCAACGCCTTTTTCGGTGGCGATATCCGCAGCGGATTTCGACTTGCCGGTATCTGGAACGCTTGCGGGCGTCGGCGATGCCGGAACAGTTGCTACCCGGGCTGCCGCGTTCTTGTCGGTATCGGCAAAGTCGCCCATATAGGTAATCTGGGCCTTGGCCTTGAGCGCCTGAAACTCTTGTTTGGCGGCTTCACCTGCACGTTGGTTGCCAAGAAATTGTTGAATGCGCGGCAGCGCTGCATCTTCTGATATAGGCACTGACTGCGCCGCGGCCAGCCGCATCAATGTGATGGATTGAGGACCTTCTATTAAAAGGCCTTGTCCAACTTTGAGCGGATGAATCTTAGGCAGCAGTTCAAGCGGAATTTGTTCAGCGGGACGCGTAGCGCTTCCACCTGCAAATTTAATATCTTTACCCTTTAACCAGTTGGCAATATCCTCCATCGACTTGCCAGTACTGAGCATTTCGCGCAGCTCACTGGTGACGCCGGCGGATGTCGGCAGCACAATTTCTTGAATGTTATAAATACGGCGCTCTGCAAAGAGCTGTGGATGCTCGGAATAGTATTGTTTCGCTTCTTCGGCGGTCGGCTTGGCCAACGCTGCGGTAATTTGCTCAATGTATGCACGGGCGAGAATCTCTCGACGCGCGCTCTCAATAGCCATGAGAACGTCAGGCGACCGGTCGAGTTTTTTCTCGACGGCTTTCTCGACAGCGAGCTCTTGATCAACGAGTCTGTCGAGGATTTCGCGACGCATTTTCGCCGCCTTTTCAGGTGTATTGGCAGCCGCACCCGCGCGGGTCAATACATAATTAATCTGATGGACCGAAATCTCTCCTGAATTAACTTTAGCGGCAATCTGAGTGGCCGGCTTTTCTACTTCTTTATTACCACAAGCCGCGAGTCCAAGCGCAGTCGACAAAAACAGTGGTAAAAATGCGGATTTTAGGGAAATGGATTGCATGTATACCTTGAAAAGAAATTTAGATGCCATAGCGTTTAAAATTTAAATAATATGCCTGACAACGGTTCGTTTGTGCTTATTGTGCTTAACCGGTCGAACCGGCGATCCTAGTCGCATGGTATTACGCTTTCATGACTGGCGTTGACATCTCTCTCCAATAGAAGCGCTTGATGCCCGGCGCGCATAAAGAAAGCATAAAAATTATATACACGAGATATCAACAGCCGTCAATGCGGTGCCGCACACAACAATTGATAGGCTTAGCATCTTTGGAACCCATCCGTAAATCCATCCACATTATCATAGGCCGGTCATTCAAAATATAGCGACACAGAACGACAATTACGATATACGAATTAAATTATCAGGCAATGACTACAAAGTACTATTCGGTACTGTTCAAGCAAATGCCATGTCCCATTAAAAGTTTAATTTAGCCGTGATGCTGGCGGCGATATTATCGTATTCATAGGTCTTGAGATTCGAAGTACGATGATCACGCTGCAGCGAGGCGCTAAGAGAGACGGTATTCACGGGTTGCCAGTCCAGTATGATCGAGCCGGAGTGCTGTGAATCGGCGCGATCATCGGTGGGGAGGGGAACGATGGCGCCATGGAAATCTCGAGTCATGTAATCGTAGCGAAGACGTAATGCGGTTTTGGCGGTAATCTGCCAGATCGGTGTCAGAGAATATCGATTTGTCGCGGCAAAACTACTGGAAAAGGTCTGGAACTGCGCTAGCTGGAAGCGAGCAGCGGTTTGGAAGTTTCCCAGTTCGCGCGCGAAGCTGGCAGTAAGGCGGGTTTTGCTGGTGACATCCCAATTGATATCAAAATTACCGATTAACCCCGAGAAATCGCGCTGGTGAAAATGATCGTGTTTACGATCCAGATGGGCGATCCGTGCATTGATCGAGGTCTTGATCGTCACCGGCCAAACCAATTGAAGCCCATGTTCCATTTCTTCAAACCGTGTATCAAAAAGATTGACGGCGTCGGGCACCTCCCTTTTGAAAAAGTCACCTTCACCGGTTCTTACCCTATAAGTAAGCGTAGTGCCGGAAGGGAGGCTGTAACGGATACCTCCATCGGCCGACAGAACCTTGTTGTCGAAATCCTGCACCGTAAGCCGGCTGTTTCTTACTGTAGTATGGGATACCCCTCCCAGAAGGTGCCAAGAGCGCGTGAGCTCGAAAATACCCTCAAAACGATAATTATCGTCAGTACGAAGGTTGCGGTTGCTGGAGTTGACAAACCCCGTAAGATTCGCAAAGTTATTAAGTGCCTCTCTGTGGCTACTGCTCAAGGTGCCATGAAAATAGGGAGTGAGACGCCAGTGCCAGGCGGCCGTATAGTTTTTTCCAACGAAATTAAGAAAATCGAAATTCTGGTAACGATTATCGACGATGCTGCCAGTCGCCTCGATACGTTGCTGGCCAAAATTCTTGTACAGGGTGAGCGCCGCCGTGGTCACCAAAATCTGATCGGCTTTAGTAGATTGACCTGTGAGAAGAACCGGATCAATAACAGGCGATAAACGGAAAACGTTGCTGTCGTACATGAAATTCGTACCAACAGACAGACTGAGTACTCTTGGCGGAGGATTTAGCGCTTTGACATCGGCTCTGAGAGCTTGGGCGGAAAGCGGTAGCGGTAGCATTATCAGGGCGGCAATTGCCAGCCAACGGCGATAACATAAGGAAAGATTCAGCAGCAACATATTTTTATTGAGTGTTTATCTTTCCATGTACAGATAATACCAAAGGTATTATCTAAGCTGCAAGAAGGTAACGGAGACATCGCTTACTAGCAATAGCCCAAAGGAGCTATACAAAATAAGGGCTTGAAGCTTAGTACACGTCCCGATCCCTGAAGACCACCATGATGGTTTTGAGGATAATGTGCAGATCGAGCCGCAGAGACCAGTTGCGCAGGTAGTCGAGATCATGATCGATGCGCGCCTGCATCTTGTCGAGCGTGCGGGTTTCACCGCGATAGCCGTTGACCTGGG
>NZ_JXQM01000078.1 GCF_000832065.1 Nitrosospira sp. NpAV
CCATTGACGATGGTGAGGTGGCTAGCCTGCGTCATTGTTGTGATGAAATTTTTGGGGCCACAAATTTTGTGGCGCAGATTGCATGGGAAAAACGGTACACCAGATCGAATAATGCCAAGAGGTTTTATTCATTGAAGGACAACATTCTTGTCTTTCGGTGTTCGGAGTCTCTGGATATTATCAAGGAAAAACGTTCTGAAAAGGCCGATTCAGGATACCGTAACCCAGACAATGATCCACGAGGCGCATGGATTACATCTTCATATGTCAACCCCGCAACCAAGGAGGCTCGTCCGAACCTCGTATATGGAATTAAGAATCCTATCACTGGTGCGATTGTTCATCATCCGACCCATGCCTGGAAATACTCTCAAACAGAGCACAAACAGCATGTAGCAGAAAACAGGCTCTACTGGGCTAAAGATGGAGATGCGGAATATCCGAGGCTCAAGATATATTTGTCTGACCAGACTGGTGGTATGGTTCCAGTTGACGTCTGGGATTACAAATCTAGCGGAACGACCGATGATGGCGGCGCAGAAATTAAGGAGTTGTTTGGTGCAGCGGTATTTGACACTCCAA
>NZ_JXQM01000079.1 GCF_000832065.1 Nitrosospira sp. NpAV
GCGGCCTTTCTATACCAGGAAACGGCCTCCCGGTCGTCCTGCGCAACTCCTCGTCCCTTCGCATACAGAACGCCAAGCGCATATTGCGCATCTGCAAAGCCCTGCTCAGCGGCCTTTCTATACCAGGAAGCGGCTTGCTGGTCATCCTGTGCAACCCCCTGGCCTTTAAGATACATGAAGCCCAGGATCGATTGCGCGGGAGCGTGCCCCTCCTCCGCCGCTTT
>NZ_JXQM01000080.1 GCF_000832065.1 Nitrosospira sp. NpAV
GCGGGGAAATCTGGTGGCTGAATCAAGCATTCAGCGTAGCAAGGTACGCAACGAGATTCGGCTGGTACTGACTGATACCCAGCGGGAACAGATGAAACAGATGCGCGAGGGGCATAAGCACGGGCATCACAATAAAGGGTAAGGTCAGACACGGGGCGGTTTGACATATGTCAAACCGCCGTGGCCCTTGCAAAGCCTCCACCAATTAGAACGACTCGCACTTTAATTTAACTGTTGGCAAGCAGATTCAAAACTCGCGACGAAACCTATTTCTGGTGACGACAGCCAGTGCGTGCATTGCGTAGTAACGGTCATGCCGCCGATGATGCGTTATTTGCATACCTATC
>NZ_JXQM01000081.1 GCF_000832065.1 Nitrosospira sp. NpAV
CCCGGGTGCTCTCCTGCTCGGCGGCTTTGAGATACCAGAATGCGGCTTGCCGTTCGTCTTGCGTAGTTCCTTGTCCTTTCGTGTAGGCTAACCCCAGATTATATTGAGCGTCGGCGTTACCCTGCTCAGCGGCCTTTCTATACCAGGAAACGGCCTCCCGGTCGTCCTGCGCAACTCCTCGTCCCTTCGCATACAGAACGCCAAGCGCATATTGCGC
>NZ_JXQM01000082.1 GCF_000832065.1 Nitrosospira sp. NpAV
CTGATGCTGTTCCTGCTGGTGGCGATGACCTACATCAACGCCATGGACGAGCGCCGGGTGTTCGACGCGCTGCGCTCCTGGATGGTCCGCAAGGGCTTCAGCTACCGCTCGCTGTTCTGGATCACCGGCGTACTGGCCTTCATGATCTCGCCGATCGCCGACAACCTGACCACCGCGCTGCTGATGTGTGCGGTGGTGACCAAGGTCGCCGAGGGCGACAAGCGCTTCATCAACCTCTGTTGCGTCAACATCGTGGTGGCGGCCAATGCCGGC
>NZ_JXQM01000083.1 GCF_000832065.1 Nitrosospira sp. NpAV
TTGGCCGGCCGATTGCGAATACGGAAATGTATGTGCTTGACGACCGGCTTCAGCCGGTACCAATCGGGGTACCAGGGGAACTCTATATAGGCGGCGAGGGCTTGGCACGCGGCTACCTTAATCGGCCGGAACTCACTGCCGAGCGATTCGTTCCCCATCCTTTCCGAGCCGGTGCACGCGTATACCGGACGGGAGATTGGGTACGCTATCTTCCCGACGCCAATCTGGAATTTCTCGGGCGGCGCGATCAGCAAGTCAAGGTGCGCGGATTCCGCGTCGAGCTGGGCGAGGTGGAAGCGGCCCTGCGCGGATACCCTGGCGTGCGCGAGGCAGTGGCAACCGTGCGCGAGGATGCGCCCGGTGACAAGCGCCTGGTCGCTTACGTGGTAGCGGATAAATCGCCTGCGGCAAGCGAATGGCGGCGTTTTCTGCAGGCACGGCTGCCGGACTACATGGTGCCCTCGGCTTTCATGGACTTGCCGGCCTTGCCGCTGACGGCCAACGGCAAGATCGACCGGTCGGCCCTGCCGGTGCCGACGGTGGCAAGGGAAGCTGAAACTGTGGTGCCGCGCACCGAAGACGAGCAGCGGCTGGCGGAGATATTCGCCCAGGTACTGCGGCTTGACCAGGTCGGCATCCACGATAACTTCTTCGAATTGGGCGG
>NZ_JXQM01000084.1 GCF_000832065.1 Nitrosospira sp. NpAV
GGCGTGCACGGGGACAATCTTGTGTATGTCATCTATACCTCCGGCTCTACCGGCAAGCCCAAGGGCGTGGGGCTGGCACATCATGCCCTGGCCAAACATGCCCAGGCAGCGGTGGGCTTCTTTGGCCTGAGCGCGGCCGACCGGATGCTGCTGTTTTCCACCATCAATTTCGACGGTTTCATCGAACAGTTTTTCCCGCCACTATGCACGGGTGCGGCCATTGTCTTGCGCGGTCCCCAGCTATGGGACAGCGACACCTTCTATCGCGAACTGATCAATAAGCGCATCACGGTTGCGGATCTCACCACGGCCTACTGGTTTTTGCTGGCCCAGGACTTTGCCAGGCAGGGCCCCCGGGACTATGGCCGGCTGCGGCAAGTGCACGCGGGTGGCGAAGCCATGTCGCCCGAGGGCATCAAGGCCTGGCGTGAGGCCGGACTTGGTGGCATTACCCTGCTTAACACCTACGGTCCGACCGAAGCCACCGTGACGGCCACCGCTCTGGATTGCGGCGGATATTCAAGCGACGATGGCATGCCGATGCAGGTGAGCATTGGCAAGCCGCTTGCGGGACGCAATATCTACTTGCTTGATGCCAACCTGACCCCGGTCATACCGGGGGTTGCGGGCGAATTGTGCATAGGGGGGGATTTACTGGCGCGCGGCTACCT
>NZ_JXQM01000085.1 GCF_000832065.1 Nitrosospira sp. NpAV
CCGCTATGTGATCGTGGATGACTATCATTTCATCTGCGCCGGAAAAAACAAGGCAGATCTTAACGGTTACTTCACGACTGAAGAAGATTACCGCACCCTCGATCTTTTTCCCATTTCCGAAGCGCTGCGCTATCGGCTCCCGTTTTCTCCCGCACCGGAAGCGATTACCTATATCGAATCGCTGATCGACCAATCCACAAACGGACATCAACCCGCTGCAATCTACTTCGATGACATTGAGAAATTTGGTATCTGGCCAGAAACCTACCAATGGGTGTACGAGCGAGGCTGGCTGGAACAATTTATTCAGGGTGTACTGGCGTCTCCATATATCCGGTTGCAGCGCTATCGAGACTATCATGCCAGTGAAAAAACACGCGGCATTATCTATCTCCCCACCACCTCTTACATTGAAATGAACGAGTGGACACTACCCG
>NZ_JXQM01000086.1 GCF_000832065.1 Nitrosospira sp. NpAV
GTCCTACTTCGAATCCGCCCGGTGCCAGGCGCCGGCGGCGCTGATCGATTACCAGCTCAATCATTCCTATGTTCTCCAATAAGATTGTGAGAAAGCGCAAAGACAGCACCCGCAACGGTTATTGGCTGGCGGTTTCCAGCTTTTCAACCGCTGCGGCGGGCAACGATAGTTCGGCGGCGCCCAGGATGTCGTCGAGCTGTGTCAGGCTGGAGGCGCTGGCAATTGGCGCCGTGAGATTTGGGCGGCCCATCAGCCAGGCAAGCGCGACTTGGGCAGGCGTAGCCGATACATCAACGGCAACCTGGCGCAGCACGTCCAGCAGCATCAGCCCGCGCCCGTCGAAATAGCCTCGCAGAAAGTCTTCACGCGCCCTGCCCTTCAGGTCTTCTACACTGTGATACTTGCCGGTAAGAAAGCCGCTGGCCAGCGAAAAATAACTAACCACGCCCAGTTCGTGTGCCTGCGCCACGCCCGCGAGCTCAGACTCGAAGTCGGCGCGGTCGTAGAGATTGTATTGCGGCTGAATAA
>NZ_JXQM01000009.1 GCF_000832065.1 Nitrosospira sp. NpAV
TCACCCCTCGTCTTCATCCTCCTCGTCGTCCTCATCTTTCTTTTGGGGCTTGAGGACCATTTTGCCTTCCTTGCGGCTGGCATTGAGGTCGGTCTCGGCAACCTCCTTGTGCACCAGGTTCTGGTGGCAATCGATGCAGGTGGCCCCTTCGGTCTCCATCTTCTTGTGCGCAGCCTTGGCATCGGCCCCGGGCGGCTGCGGGTTCTTGTGGCATTCGCGGCAGGTGTTGCTGTCCCACTTCTTCAGGTTCATGCGCGCATCGTGCGCCATGATCAGCCGCCGTTCGTTGAATTTCTCCAGCGTGGAATAGTCATTGGCAAATTCCAGATACAATTCGCGCGCGCCATCCACCACATGGGTCGCCACCGCCAGGTGGAAGTTCTTGAAGCCCTGCGGGATGTGGCAGTCCTTGCAGCCCGGGTTGGCACCCAGGGCGCCATAATGCGAGGAGGTTTTGAGCTCCTCCGCCGGGTAGGACATGGAGTGGCAACTGGTGCAGAATTCGGTGGTGGAGACGGCGGCCTCGCCGCCGAATACCACCGCCACCATGACGATCCCCAGCAAGGCCCCCGTGAGCAGGGTGCCGCCCGCGCGCATTCCAGCCATCAGTCCTCCGAGCCTTTCTCGCCCACCTTGGCCGTGGACTGGAAGTCGTCATGGTACTTGAACTTCGGATCCCCTTCAAAGGTGCCGTCGAGCTTGTAGTGCTCGTGCATGGCCTTGGTGTCCTTGACGTATTTGTCGAAGTTGAAGGTGTATTTCTTGTCCACTTGCGGGGTGAACGGGGTGTAGGGCTTCTTCGTGCCTTTCCAGCCCGATCCTTCATAGTTCAGGTGGCAGGCGTTGCAGGATTCTTCAAAGGCGAAGTCTTGTCCCGCTTCCGCCAGGGTCGAGCGCGGCGCGCTCTTCTTCGATTTCTCAAAGGCCGCCCCCGCCTTGCGGTGGATGCCGCGATACTTGGCGCCCGGTCCGTGGCAGGATTCGCAGCCTACGCCGGTGGTGAATTTGTTGGGGTCCTCGACGGTGTAGCCGCCTTCCTTGCCCCAGCCGTCAACGTGACAGCCTACGCAGTCCTTGTCCTTGGTGTAGTCCTTCTTGGGGTCCAGCTTGGCCTTTTTCTTGGCCTCGGCCTTGGTGTTGGGCTTGAGCGAGTCCATCGCCTTGGCATGAGCCGTCTGGCCCCAGGATTCGGCCTGGCTCTTGTGGCAGGAACTACATTTCTTGCGGCCTTCAAATGATTGCGCGGAGGCGCTGCCGGACAGCAGCGCAAACATGGCTGCGGCGGCAAGGGCGAGTGTCAGGGAATGGCGCATGGTTTTTCTCCTCGGGCAAGTATATCCGTTGATATCCGTTGTTATGTAAACCCAGTTTTTCTTGTGGTTATACTGTATCGCTGGTTGCCGCAAACGGGTAGCACCAGTACCATGACTCTTCGTGGTACCACTGGTACCGCAGCAGAGGGAACCTTTCGTCAACCAGCGCGGGCCGCGCCCCGTCGGCCGCCTAGGAGGCGGGGGCGGCGGCCGGGGCCGGAGCGTCTGCCGCCGGGGGTTGGCCGGCCGGCGGGATTTTGTAGACCCAGTAGCCGCCCTGCTGGTAGATGAGTTGCAGGGCGGTCAGGTCCAGCGGCATGGAGTTGGTGAAGGGCAGCATCTGCGCCAGCAGAGTGCGGCTGCTTTTCTCGTCACGCAGGAAGTAGCCGCGCACCATGCTGTCGGAGAGGGATTGCAGGGTGTAGGTGGTGAAGTTGTTTTCCTGCATCCAGTTCTTGAGGTAGCCGATCATGCCGTGCATGTTGCCTTCCATGGGGAAGTGCTTGTAGGTGATGTCGAATTGTTCGGGGCGCAGCAGTCCCAGTTTGTAGAGGTCGGTGACGTGGATGACGACATAGGCTTCGGAGGGGGCCTTGTCCGGGGTCTTGCCCGCACCGTCTGGTATGCCCGCCAGTTCGCGCAGGATGGCGGCACCCTGGGCGGGTTCGGCGACGAGGGCGTCGGCGAAGCGCTGGAAGTGGCGGTGTTCCTGCGCCGGTGCCGGGGCGCCCCAGAAGGTGTCTTCCAGGTGGCGGATGCTGTCCTCGCGCTTGCGCCAGGCGGTGGGGATGATGAGCGGTTCGCCCAGGTGGGCGGTGAAGAGGGTGTCGCGTCCGCTTAAGAGTTTGAGCTGGCGCGAGGTGTCCCACCAGGCGAGGATGCGTGCGTCCTTGGCCGCGTATTTGTCGATGGCCACCGCCAGGGCGGTCAGTTCGTTGAGCTTGCTGTCCAGGGAGAGGAGCAGTTCGCTGGTGCGGTTTTCCCAGCTGATGAGGATAGGCGGGCTCGCGCCGCGCCGCGCGGTGGTGCCCACGGCCACGGGGGCGTCCACGCCGTCGGCGTGCACTTCGTATTGGGCGAGGGTGAGGTCCGGCCAGGGGTCCAGGCCCAGTTGGCTGAATTGGGCGATGCCGCCTTCCTTGATCAGGGTGTAGCGGTAGGGCGCCGGCGCCGGGTTGAACCAGAGGTAGGCGAACCAGATGAGTAAAAGTAAACCTCCCGTCACCAGGAGGATGCCCAGTGACGGGAGGAGTTTAGTTCCCAGGCCTGCCCGCGCCGGGGCGCGGGAGGAGGTGGAGGCGGAGGTCAATGCCCGCTTTTTTCGCGGCGGCGCCAGCCCGCCAGCGCCAGGGTGCCCGCCAGCAGCATGCCGCCACCCAGTCCGCCCAGCGAGAGTTTGTCATCCTTGCTGTCGAGGTCCAGCAGGCTGGTGCGCTTCGATTCCATCTTGGCAACGCGTGCCTGCAGGGCCGCCATTTCGCGGATCTTGGTGTTTTCGTCCATGATTTCGACGTAGGCGCGGTTCATCGGGCCCCAGCCTTCGGTGTAGGTCCAGCCGCCCGGGTTGACGTGGGCTAAGCCTACGTGCAGTTTGGGCAGGTCGTTTTCACCCATTTCCAGCGCCTTCAGCTCGATCGCCGCAGGATTGTTGTCCTTGGACCAGTAGAGCTGGGTGAAGCCGGCGAACATTTCCTTGTCCGGTGCCATCGGCGCCGGCCGGTTGGTCTTCTGCCCGGTGAGCAGGCCGTCCTTGTAGAGTTGCTCGGCTACGTTATGCGCTTCCTTGAATTTGGCCAGGCCGTGCAGGGTGCCTTTGTCCATGAATTCCAGGTAGGAGCGGGCAAAACGCTCGGAGTGGCAGGAGGTGCAGGTCTTGACCCAGGAGTCCAGGCGCGCTTCCGACCATTCGCTGTTGATGTTCTCGGCGATGCCGGGCACGGCCGGGTAGTTGGCCCAGCGAATCTTGCGGGTGACGTTGTGGCTGTATTTGCCTTCATATTCGAAGTGGCAGCCCGCGCAGGTCGGGGCCGTCTGGCCGCCCTTGGCGTAGGCGTCCTTGAGCGAGACTTCCCAGTTCCATTTGTCGCCCATCATGGTCACGATCTTGCCGTGCTTACTCATGGAGTAGGCTTCCCAGTTGTTGTGGTCAACCCCGCTGTGGCAGGTGGCGCACGCTTCGGGCTTGCGCGATTCGGCCGCGGAGAATTCGTGACGGGTGTGGCAGGAGTCGCATTTGTTCTGGTTGGTGTGGCACATGCTGCAGCCTTCGGCGATCTCGCGCTGCGGCATGGCGGCAAATACCGCAACTTCTACGTTGGCCTTCCAGTCCAGTGCGTGCGAGGGGCGTCCTTGCGGCCATTGCTTGTTCGGCCATACCATGGTGTCGCGCTCGGATTCGCGTTCGGCAAATTCCTGCAGGTGGCAGGTGCCGCATACGTCCGCCGTGGGCATGCGAAGGTCGGTCATGTGGTCGGCCTTCTTCTTGGTGTTGATGTCAACGTGACAGTCAATACAGCCCACTTCCTTCAGCTTCTCGCTCGCCCCCAGCCGCCCCATGGAGCGCAGGTTCTTCTCCACGTCTTCCAGCTTGGCTTTCTTGTAGAAAATCGGGCTGTCAGGCTTCAGGTTGCGAATCTTGTCCAGGTTGGCATGCGTGCTCTTCTTCCAGGCATTCACCCATACCGGCGATTCGTCCGTGTGACACTTCACGCATTCCTGCCGCTCCGCCACTTCCTTCATCGAGGTCGGTGGCTTGTAGAACGAGGCCGGGTCCATGTACATGCTGTACGGCACCGGTTCCCAGTATTGCGCCAGTGTCCCACGACCCGCGCCTTGCGCAGGGTCCTTGTAGCGCTTGGTCACCGCTTCATGCAATTCCTTGGGCGAGGCCGTTTGTTCCAGATTCAGCGCCTTGTACATCTCCTTGGGTACACTGGGAAAGTTCGCCCATGAAGACGCCGCCAGCAGCGCCCCGCATGTCAGCGTGATGAGCCTCAGCCCAAGCTTCACAACCATCTCTCTTCTCCTTATCCGTAATAATTGTTTTTTTGATGCCTGATCCGTCTAGGCTATTGCCTCATGCTCAACAGCCTACCCTATC
>NZ_JXQM01000087.1 GCF_000832065.1 Nitrosospira sp. NpAV
AATAATTGTTTTTTTGATGCCTGATCCGTCTAGGCTATTGCCTCATGCTCAACAGCCTACCCTATCTAATTCTGAACAACCCTGAAGATAACCAGACTTATCCTGACGAACACCGCCAAGCCTAACCCGGCAACCACACTGTGTCAAGAAAATTGCGCGCAGGAGACATCATTTTTGTGAAATCGTTCAGAGAGAGTATATGAAATTTCGAATAAACCTCTCGCCCATAAAAACGCGGCTTCAACGTAACGTTGAAGCCGCGCGGATAGGAT
>NZ_JXQM01000088.1 GCF_000832065.1 Nitrosospira sp. NpAV
ACCATAGGCACCGCTGCTCCAGGCAGATAACTTGGCTGCACCGACACTGGTGGCCGGCAGCGAAATCGATCGGCCGACGGAAAGACTGTTCATCAGCATGCGCCAGCCTTGTCCTGCTTTTTCCTGTCCACCAATGATCCAGTCCATGGGAATGAAAACATCCTTGCCGGAATTGGGCCCATTCTGGAAAACACCATTCAGGGGAAAATGTCTGCGACCAATATCAATCCCCGGTGTATTGGTCGGAATCAGTGCCAGCGTAATGCCGATATCTTTTTCACCGCCAAGCAATCCATCCGGATCATATAGTCTGAATGCAAGCCCCAGCAAGGTGGCAACCGGCCCCAGCGTGATATAGCGTTTTTCCCAGTTGATGCGTATTCCCAGTACATCCGGCTGACCATTAAATTCAGCGCGGCAGACGATGCCGGCATCCGGAATGGATCCGGCATCCGAACCGGCTTCCGGCCCGGTCAATGCAAAGCAGGGGATTTCGGTACCATTGGCCAAGCGCGGCAAATAATGATTTTTCTGCTCTTCCGTTCCGTAATGCAGCAATAACACGGCCGGACCGAGTGAGTTGGGCACCATCACCGTAACCGCTGCGGTGTTGCTGCGCGAACTGATTTTCATCACCCCTTCTGAATGT
>NZ_JXQM01000089.1 GCF_000832065.1 Nitrosospira sp. NpAV
GATCATAGATTTCTTGAATCATCAATTTCATAGACTGTAAACCACCACCAGAAAGATACCATAATTCGGGATTCAAATATATAATATGACCTTTTTGGTAAGCTGTTATTTTCTGAATAACGGGGTTTTTGCTCAGATCACTATCTGAATCATCCCCACCTACTGCCCGTGTTCTATCTACAACAAATAACAGGTCAGGATCTTTTGATAAAACATATTCAAATGATATAGATTGTCCATGAATAGATGCCT
>NZ_JXQM01000090.1 GCF_000832065.1 Nitrosospira sp. NpAV
TTTAGGGGGATTCAGCGGCCTGGGCCAGGGTTCAAGCTACGACTGGCTGGCTACGCTGGACACCTCCTCAGCCGGGATTTTCAACGCCAGCTACACATTGGGCTTGTCAGATGCGGACGTCGGCGCGGCATCCAGCCGGGCTGCCTATAGCCTCATCCTGAACCTGACTGGGACGGTAAATGAGTTGCCGAATCCAGCAGCACAGGTCGGCGAGGTACCTGAGCCCACCACTTTTGCACTGCTTGGCCTTGGTTTGGCGGGTCTGGGTTTCAGCCGTCGCAAGAAATC
>NZ_JXQM01000091.1 GCF_000832065.1 Nitrosospira sp. NpAV
GGGTAAGGGAATGCCCAATCTGGTAAGAATGATCATGAATACCTGATAAAAACAAATCAGCCTGTAGAGTTTACTGGTTTTCGGATTATTTTATAAATTCTAACTTTACTTTTTTGGTTATAAACAAGAGAGGTAACAAAATGAAAAGACGACTAATAATCTTAGCTCTGTTAAGCATGCTGTTTATGACTTTATCTGTCCGGGCAGGAGAAAAAGTAACAGAGGAACGACTGGATGAAGTTGCAGAGCGCGGGGCTCATGTGATGCCTTTCAGTTTAGAGCAGACAATACATATTTTCTCGAAAACAGCAGCAGGTGGTTTGCAGCAGGTTCTTGCGAAAGATAGTTCCAATATTGAACAAGTTGAGTTGATACGTGAACATTTGTCAAAAATTTCACAAGAATTTATTCAAGGCGATTTTTCTGATCCGGCCAAAATTCATGGTGCAGATATGCCTGGTTTGGCAGAATTGCGGATGGCAGAACCAGGCCAGATCAAAATTGTGTATAAAGAACTGTCCAATGGAGCTGAAATTGACTATTCGGCTAATGAAACAAAGCTGATTGAAGCTATCCATAAATGGTTTGATGCTCAGCTAAGTGATCATGCACGCCATGCCATTCCAGGCCATCCTCATCATCATATTCACCAGAATCCGTAAGTAGCGGATCATTGTGGTGCGAAGGTTAAGCATCATTCCGGTTTGATGATGAATCTCGAATGGGCATCCAATCCTCATTCTCGATATCGTAGGCCAGGTTATGCCTGAGATGG
>NZ_JXQM01000092.1 GCF_000832065.1 Nitrosospira sp. NpAV
ATTTGATCTCAGGAACCTCTATGGCATGTCCCCATGTTTCCGGTATTGCTGCCACAGTCAAATCAAAAAACCCAACATGGAGTCCCTCTGCAATCAGGTCAGCCATTATGACAACAGCAAATCAGATAAATAATCTGAAAGCCCCAATTACGACAGAGAAAGGTGTAGCGGCTACACCTTACGATTTTGGGGCAGGAGAAGTAAGCCCGAAGATCGGAAGAGCAC
>NZ_JXQM01000093.1 GCF_000832065.1 Nitrosospira sp. NpAV
CGAGGTCTTTCATGCCGTCGCCGTTTGGACCGGTGATAAAGGCGTGTCGGGCTGCATAGTCATAATAGGAAACCCCTGCGACTTGCCCGGAAGCGTTGACGGCGGTGGCCATGCTGTTAACATTTTCACCCCCCAGGGTGCCGAGGTCTTTCATACCCACCCCGCCGGGTCCGGTAATGAATGCATGAACTTGATAAAATCCGAGCGGTGTATTGGTGA
>NZ_JXQM01000094.1 GCF_000832065.1 Nitrosospira sp. NpAV
AAAAGCCACAAAGGGCCATCTGCCCTCTGTGGCTCAGGCTCAGGCGCTGCCTAAGCAGTCTTGCGGCGCCGCCCCATAAAACCCACCAGGCCGAGACCCGCCAACAGCATGGCATAGGTTTCGGGTTCCGGCACCGGGGATAGCACGAACAGCATGGAGTTGGGTGTGCCCGTGTCCTCGGCCGGCAATGAGGTAGGTGATCGGGGCCATGCAAGCGTTGCCGCGGCTTTACTGGCGAGAGCCAAGGGCGCTAAAATTCTACGTGTACATGATGTAAAAGCAACCAAGGATGCGCTGGCGGTTTATGATGCGATAAACATCGTG